>NZ_JAKUZW010000030.1:0-9621 GCF_030128605.1 Klebsiella sp. K5-45
CACTCCGCGTTCAGCCAGCATCTCCTGCAGCTCACGGTAACTGATGCCGTATTTGCAGTACCAGCGTACGGCCCACAGAATGATGTCACGCTGAAAATGCCGGCCTTTGAATGGGTTCATGTGCAGCTCCATCAGCAAAAGGGGATGATAAGTTTATCACCACCGACTATTTGCAACAGTGCCCTTAATACAGCATTCATATTTATTTCCTTTAAAGAGAATGTATACGTTAGTTGAAAATCACTTCTGTATTATTTGATTAGGATATTAACTTTCACCCTCCTCTCGCAGTTCAGAAAAGATATAGTTTGGAAAGCGCCTCAGATGATCTTTGAGACGCATCGCGACCTCGGTTGATTTAGTTCTGCCACTACGGTTCTTTGCGCTAACTAAAAGTGCATGAGTGTCGTCATCAAGGTAAACGGAAACAATATTCTTATTTCCAGTGCTGGTATAACGCTTTGACACACTGCTTCTCCGATTAGAAACCTTATAGACAAATCATTACACAGAAAGACACAGGAAATAAAGGGGCTAAACAGCCCCAATCAATTTAACAATTTATTAACATAACATATTCATAAACATTCTCAATAAAAAAATATATTTTCCTGCTCCTGTAGCAATCCGTTACAAATGCTCTAAAAGACGGATAAACCTCCAATACTTTCTCTTTCGCACGATCGATCCTTTTTTTTACAATCTTCTCAGGCACAGAAATATAATTTGATATGTCCATATAGCTAAAACCAAGAACATAAAATGAAAGAGGAATGATATTCAAATCACTTATCCTTGCAATAGCCTCATCAAAATCCGGAATGTCTTTTGATTTTATGAATTTCATTTTTCGGCTGGATAATGGAACCGTTATCAGAAGATTCATTTGCCAAAAAAAATAAAAATCATCATCCAAAAGACTGATAAACTCAATTCGAATTTGAAAATTTGATTTTCCACACGAAAAAATTTTACTTAACACACAACCTTTACCTAGCGCCATGCAATCAAGTTCTAACTGGGAAAGCATCAACTCCAGTTCATGAAATGATCCTGAGAAACTACCTGCTACACCTTCTGTTTTAAAAAAGTCATACATTTGTTCAAATGATGTGTTGGAATATAGGACATCGCGTTGTTGGTTTCTTACGCAAACAGAGACAGGTGAGGTGTTATACAACCCCTTTATGTGAAGAAGAGCATCCCTAACCGATTGACTTAAGCTGTCATCACCACTACGATCCATCGCACACATAGGTTCCTCCTTAGAAGGGTTCTATGGATAGTTGGTGTAGAGAGGTTGCATCTCTCTACACCAATGTTTCTCAAATTTTCAGTTGCTCTTGAATTATAAATCCCATTTAACTGGATGTCATCAAAATAGATTAGATCATTCTTCTAAAGATTCTCAAAAAAGAAGTATATTTATTCAACTTATAATAAAAAACTAGACGGTCCATTATTACATTTCGCAATGCCTTACGCTAATCATTGTCAGTGTCATCCACTTTTGGAAAGAATTGCTCTATCACAGCATTAACGTCATCCCGGATGTTTTCTATTAACCCTGACCATTCCCATCTTGGGTTACCATGAACATGAGGACTCAAACATTCGATCCCCAGCACCTTATTCACAGTAAACTGTGTTTTAACCATGCTTTCAAGCAGCGCTCTATTGAATGCCATCTGATTAAACCCGGATTCTTTGCGTTCCATCTGGGCTTCGTAGACACGCAAACCAAGCTCAAGCAACATCGATGCAATACTTGAATAGCTAATATCTTTCTCTTTCGCACCTTCAGCACGACGCTGAACTGCTATCGCATTAATTTTCTCTGCAACTTTGTCATTTACATAAACTTGGATCTTAGCCATAGTCCCTCACAATTATAATCTCGTATAACCCACAAAACTCTAAGTGCTAAAACTACGCATGTTGCGCGATTCACTATTAGAGTCACTATGATAGAAATGACGATTCATTCCACGAATCACTATCCTTTTAGCCACGAATCTAATATAGATTCATGGCTCTTGTAAATAAATGTTTTACAAAAAAATAGTCTCTAACGAATCCCATACAATTCGCCAGTGAATCTATTTAGATTCATAGGCGAATCGCTTTAACACATTAAATAAATGTACTGCACATTATTTTTGTCATAACTCACTGTTTACAAATACCAATCTGCAAAATTTTAATTTTGCGTGGGGTGTGGTGATTTTGTGGTGAGGAGTGCATATATGTTGAGTCTCGGTCTTGGATGGGTTAAGGTTATTCCGGGATTTGGCACGGAGGGGAATTCATGAAGGGAGTAGCGTTTGGTATCATCCTGTCTTTAATACCATTGTCATCAATGGCAGCAGACTGCTTTGATATGGCTGGCAGGGATTACAAAATTGATCCGGATCTCCTGCGTGCTATATCATGGCAAGAATCACGATTTAAAATTGATGCGATTGGGCGTAATCCTGTTACGGGTTATGGATCAGGCTTGATGCAAATTGACTCGCAGCATTTCAACGAACTGTCGCGATATGGAATAAAACCGGATCATCTTCTTAGCGATGCTTGTCTTAACATCTACACCGGAGCCTATTATCTGGCTCAGGCGTTTAAAAAGTGGGGCGTTTCGTGGGATGCAGTCGGGGCATACAATGCAGGCTTCAAAAAGACCCCGCGCCAGGCAGCAAGACGTTACGAGTATGCGAAGAAGATCCATTACTACTACACGGCTATCAAAGCAAGCAAACGAACTTCTTCTAAAGATCAGAAAATCGCCATGAACTAAAAAACCTTCTGATATAAGAAGGCTTGAATTTCTTAAAAATCTACGGCATCTATACCTGGATAATAATCGGCATCACTATCAAAATGAAAAAGCAGATACCCGCCCTCCCGGTGCATTAGTATGAGATTTTTGCGTAAAAATTTTGACACCCCACCTCTTTTTAGCGCCAGAAGATGGCGTTTGAAATCATACATCCTTATAACACAACCATAAGGTGTATCATGTATCCACTCTAAGTAACTATCGCAAGTTAGATAATTGGTTGTTGATGAAAGCACCTGAAGAACTCTGATATCACCTTCTTCCATATGTGAAATACTGATACAGACAGCTTTAAATTCAAACATAAGTATTCCCACCATCAAAACGCCGGACAGCTGCCCGGCGCTTATAATTAGCCTTTAAGAGTGCGGAATTTCTCCGCAATTAACCACAATGCCTTATTGAGTTTAACATCACCATCGATTGCTTTTACTGGCCGGGTTGTTGTTCTTTTCCCTTTTTCAGTTCGGCCAGGCAAACCGCCTTTAATCAGATTTTCCTGGACCCTTTGATATGTAGTCCAGATGTCATCTTTTTTATCTTCATAACGGCGCGGATGAATTATCTGTTCAATACTGACCGGAGATTTATTTTCATCTTCATATCGGTAGGTTAATGCAGCTTGTCCAAACAGACGCTGTTCTTCCTTGGTTAATGTAATAGACTTCATGACATCAACGCCTTCAGTTATTTTATCGAAAATTCCCAGAACTTCGTAAGCACCTTCGATAACCCTTCCAACAATATCACCTTTATGAGGTACACGAATCTCACCAAACGACGTACCGCACACAAGGCCATTTGTGCATACAAAACGGAACATACCCGGGATCATTTGATAACTGGACGATCCATCATGCGAGTTAAGAAGAATGATTTCGGGTACTTCTGTTCCTTTATTGGCCCCTTCACGGCGAAGTCTTACCATATGCTTAGTATGCCCCCGTTTATCCTCATCCCTTACTCGTGACTGACAGGCAAAAAATGGCTGGAAACCTTCTTCACGTAATTTATCCAGCAGTGTAATAGTTGGAATATAGGTATAGCGATCACTACGTGAATTATGCTTTTCTTCTGAAAACACAGAAGGTACAACCTTGACTAATTCATCGTTAGTCAGTGGGCGTTCCTGACGAATGGATTGAGTAAGTCCAAATCGGGATGCTAAACGCATATTATTCTCCTTCACCTGTTTAATTTTTTAACCATCACCCGTTGAGTTGCCGGGGCCGCGGTTTTGACTTTGTCCGGGGACCTGCTGAACCTGCCCCTGGATATAACCTTCACCCGTTTGAGAGCCGTTCGCCGCAAGGGCGTAAACGAGCACGGCCCGGTGCAGATGTCCGGGGGTGAGCGGGAAATTTTTTTCGGCCTAATGAAGCGGCAGCGGAATGGCCGGGAAAAATTTATTGCGAAAGGCCCTGCCGTCCCCTGGACAGCAAGACGGGTTGTGCTTGTCTCAGCCCCGGCGAATGGACTCAAACGGGTGATACGGGTACCAGGGGAAAGGAGCAGGCACCCGCCGCAACGACGAAGAGCGCGGGCGCGAAACGGCGTTGCCCCGCAGAGTGCCGGCAGTCCTTCGCCGGCACGGTGAAAGCGGCGCGGCCGGGACGGTCGCAGCAAGCGCTGCCGTTGACCTTGACGTCAGACATCAGACACTAGCCGCCAGGCCCGAAACCGCGTAGCGGGTTCGGCGGAGCTTACCGCGTCTTTTCGCGGTTAGCGGAGTGTGGCTCGACGACTGAACCGCGCCAGCGGGTCAGGAGCCGAAGGTGGCCCCGGAGCAGATTGTGTGAAAGGAAAGTGAGGCAAAGCCAGAGGAAGAGCAGCAGCAAGATGAAGGGTACCGGTCAGGTCAGGACTGAGATTCGCCCTGCTCTTTTCTGTACTGTACAACGCAGTACCAGGCCGAAGCCAGGAAAGCAAAAACGGTGATCAACCCGCGTAATTCGTCACCCGGCTCTTTCCCCTTCAGCATCAGCGTTATGATGATGCCGGCAACGATAATCCACGCAATGCCACTCCAGAGGCGCAGCTTATCCGCCACGACATTAATCAGAACAAAAGCAACGGCCAGGATAGCCCCCCACAGAGCCGGAACAGGCTGAAACGGAATAAAAAACAGGTTAATACCGGTTAAAAGCGTCACGGCTGCAAACATCAGAGACATACGCATAAAATTTCCTCCCTGGACACACTGACTATAAGAATCACTTCTGCTGCTCATCTCCGGGTTTATTATATTCGGGCGCATTTGCGCGCGGCAGCTGCTGACTGTTCAGTCGATGTACGCAGAGCCGTTCACGGAAATATTCGCGCAGGTGTTCAGGCTGTTCCCGTTCAACAAGTTCCGGCATGACGGGCTTGTTCATGCGTTCCTGCCAGGCAACAGCAGCGGCCACCTTATCGACGGCAACTTTATCCTGCTCCTCCTTTGAAAAAGAGGCGATATTCCACTTTGACATATGCATCACCGGTCTGCTTTACAGGAAGATATCCCTGATAATACGCGAATTCCGGGGCAACAGCGACTGACAACGGAGAGGAGAGTGCGCGGCGCCGGAGGCGCGGCGACGTCTCTCTCCGGCAGGCGCAGCCTGCCCGGGTTTTCGCGCGGCCGGAAGCGGCAGAGGTTCCCCCCTGCCCTGTGATTTATCGTGCCTTTCCCCCCTGAAGAATGAAATGGCCGCCAATATAGACGGCGCACTGACAGGTCATGTATTCGCAGATTTCATCCATCACCTGCGCAGTGGTCAGTTCCCGCTGACCGGCATCGCGGCGGCGGGCATTAATCAGGGCTTTGTACTGTCGCAGGATATCGCGGCTTTGTGGTGCAAGTTTCATGTGCTTTCTCCTTAACCGGCGGGCTTCCCCGCCGGATAGTAATCAGTTGCTGAATACATAGCCTTCATGGAAGACATAGCCGCTGCTGAACAGATCCCGCGCATAAGCCTCATAATCGAAATAGACGCGCAGGGATTCAGGCACCTCGTTTAACAGGCCGTGATCCTCCACAAAGCCATAAGCAAAATCCGCCTCGCTTTCAGCCTCGCCACAATACGCCTCATCAAAGGCGTCATAGTCGCACTCGCCGGTATAGTCCGCCCAGGCCACAAACGCGGCAGCGCGTCCTTCGTCCTGCGCCTGCCGGAATGCCTCGATAAACGCCCACTTAACAGAGGATTCAGAGGCAAACTGAGACGGGATCCCTTCCCAGTCCTGAAACATAAACTCGGGGTCATCCTCGGCGGCATGCAACGCCCGGCAGGCGTCATAAAATTCGTCTTCGTCGTCGAAGTCGGTTAAATCAAACCATTTGCCAAAAATACTGCCGCCGTTGTACTGGTGATATGTGCCCACGTAGACGGCCGGAACGGTTACTGATGAAGTCATTTTTGTCTCCCTGCGGGGCGGTGTAACCGCCCCGGTCGTTAATCAGTCCAGCGCGGCGTAAATAGCACTGCATTCGGGGTGAAAGGTGATGTGATTCCAGAGCTGGGCATCACGCAGCATATAAAGGCGAGTCAGCGCCGGGTTACTGCTGTCATGATGGGCCGCCAGACGGCGATTAATCGCCAGGCTGGTCAGAATAATGCCCGCCGCGTCGGCGCTGACAGTGCGATCAAACCAGTTTTCGCTACTGACCAGATGTACCCGGCCACAATCCGGCATCATGTAGCCGCCCCCCTCCGGCAGGCGAATAAAATGCCAGAAGCCGCCCTCATATTCGGGCATCCATTTTTTGGCCAGAGCGTACACCTGTAATTCCGCGAGCATGAAATCCGTGCCGAACAGGTACGGCATAAAAGACAGGCGGTCGGACTCCTCAACATTCAGGACCGGGCATGTATTCACATACTGCATGGATAAACCTCCGTAATCACATAGACTGCGGCACCGGGTTGTGCCGTGCCGACACGACAGCCCGGCGAAAAGCGGAAGATGCAGGGGCGACACCGGAGGCCGCAGCGCAGATATAGCGCGAAGCTGGTCTGGACGGTTTTCGAGCGAAACCTGAGCGAGAAAACGACGGGAAGAACGGCGAGCATCATAAAAAACCTGCGACCGGGCGAGGATGGCGGCGTCAGCGCACCCTTGCATCTGCAGCGGCCGGGCTAAAGTGAAGGCACGGCACTACCCGTCGCGATGCAGGAGGTTGAATACAGGGTTTCTCTCCCCCGTTTTTTGACCACCGGGAGAAAAGCGGAAGCAGATGTCGCAACGCGACAGACGCAGTAATAAGGCCACGGACCGGAGGGATGGGGCCGGGTGAAGCGGAGCCGGCGGCAACGGCAAGCCGGCGACTGCCTTATCCGGGGATGGCGGCGCCAGCGAACTCCAGCCTCTGCGGCTGCCGGGCTAAAGTGAAGGCACGGCACAGCCAGCACACGGCACGGCGATAACAGAGGGTTGTGTTCACCCAAAAGGCCCGGAAACCGGGCCGGGTGGACGCGGAGCCGGCACGGCGACATCCTTATCGCACCACACCTCCTGTGCCGGCAGGCTGACAAGGGAGGGTCCCCCTCCCCTGACGCTCCGGGCTGTCACTCCTGAGTTCTGCTGGCGCGGGCCTCTCTCACCATTTCCCTTAAAACCCGGCGATCAAACCAGCGCCGGACCGGAGTGTCCGTAAAACGCAGCTGATCAGCGATAACCCCTGCGCTCCTGATAGTTTCCTCCCGCTCGTTAACCAGGGTGAGCAGGACCGGGCAGAATCGCGCATCGCGAATAAGAATGGCATCGAGGACCTGATCCAGCCTGTCGGTTTCGTCTTCGTCCAGGCAGTTATCATGATCATACTCCACGGCCAGCAAGCGCCAGTCACCGATCCGCCTGTCCATCAGACGGGGAGTGACGGACGGCGTCAGCGCGGCGGCGATGCGCTTCGTATCCCGGTGGACGATTTCCGATATCTGCGTGAGGGAGGCTTTCAGGAAGGCCAGCAGATCGTCACATTCCGCCGCTGTCAGCCACTCCTGAGCGTAAGGCAGGCGGATAACCTGACAGTCAGCCAGCCGCTCCGGATGCGGATATGCCTGCACCGGAAAGAGATGCAGACGAGCCGGGGTTCCCGCCAGCCGCCGGGCGCTGGCGAGCAACAACGCTGCCCGGCCATACGTCAGCGGCTGACAAAGCTGTTCCGTAAGCGTGAGGATTTCCACGCCACTGAGAGAGCCGCAGGCGGCAAGCCAGCCGGGTACGGTTTCGGGGGCGACGGGCGCCATATCAACAGTGTCGGGCCAGCCAGCCTGGCGCAGCATCCGGTCGCCGTGACGCAGAATAAGCGTGTTAAGGGTTTCTTTTTTCATCATTATCGTCTCTGTCCGGGTTATATCACCCCGCCGCGTGGCGGGGCGATCTGCTGTCAGCTTTTCAGTAATGCCCGCACTTTTGCTGTATCCGCCAGGCGGCGCATTACGCTTTCCGGCACCGGGAGATTGCGATCCCGTGCGGTCCATTCCCTGTCCCACAATGCCTGTTCGGCGGTAATCAGCAGGGTTTCAAGCAGGTCAACCGGCACAGTCACCCTCTGCCCGTTCTCTTTCACCTGGTCTATCAGTGCCATCACCAGGCCGGCTGACACGCCCGACTCAAGCCGTTGTTCTTCCGGTATAGTGTCCATGCGTTCCAGTACTGCCCTTACGTCATGTTCTGAAAAGGAATATTCCATCCCGTCAGCCAGTGCTTCAATATCCGCCGGGGTCCAGATAATCAGGTTCAGCGGGGTTTCTGCGGGATATTGCTCATTCAGCATCCTGCAAAGATCTTCACGGGTTCCGTACATGTTCTCTCCTCAATCCAGAAAGCTTTCATCGAGCATCAGTGCAATATTGAACGCCTCATCCATCAGGACGCTGAGACGTCGCAGACTGATACCGGCAAGCCGTTCCGCCAGTCCGTCGTACCGGTAGTGGTACGTGTCTTCCAGCACTTTCAGGGTGGTTTTCAGGTCGCAAAGATTGTTCGCCAGCCCGGCCATATCGCGGCGCAGGGCTTCGTGTCCGTCGTAATTCATTACGCGGCCTCCGGGAGCCATTCATCGTTCGCCGCCGGGGTATTTACGGCCCGGTGCATGGCGGCCAGTCGTTCGGTTCCGGCCCGGTGGTACTGCGCCAGCATTTCGATGCCGATATAGCGGCGTCCGGCACGGTATGCAGCGACGCAGGTCGAACCGCTTCCGGCAAACGGGTCGAGAACAATCGCGCCCGGGGCGCTGAATGACTCAATCAGCGGCTGTAGCGCCTCCACCGGTTTCTGCGTCGGATGCAGGGTATTACCGGTATACGGGAAGGGCAGCACATCCGGCAGCGGTTTAAGGGGCGGCACGGGGCGGCCTTTGGCAAGGACATAAGCCCCTTCATGGCAGTAGTCCACAAATCCGCGTCGGGCCCTGGCGTTACGACGGTTGGAGGCATAGTTTTTGGTGAACACAAGCTGGCCCACGGCATAGAATCCTGCCGCCTTCCACGCGGCCATAAAGCGGTCCACACGGTTCCAGCTGTAGAAGCTCACCATCAGTGCGTCTTTTTTAAGGACGCGGTACATCTCCAGCGTGGCCGGTTGCAGCCATTCGTCCGTCACATCCCCGGCAATCTGTCTGCCCTGACGGTCCTTAAAACCGACGAGGTAAGGCGGATCGGTCACAATAAGGTCCACGGCACGGTCGGGGAATCCGCGCATCACATCAATACAGTTCCCGAGAATGAATCTGGACATGGCAGCACTCCTGTAGTCTGAGGGGGCAGGAGGCATCACCGCGATACCGTTCCCTGCCGCACGCT
>NZ_JAKUZW010000031.1:0-8209 GCF_030128605.1 Klebsiella sp. K5-45
AGTACCAGCGTACGGCCCACAGAATGATGTCACGCTGAAAATGCCGGCCTTTGAATGGGTTCATGTGCAGCCCCATCAGCAAAAGGGGATGATAAGTTTATCACCACCGACTATTTGCAACAGTGCCCTTTGTCGTCACCTGTGCTCTGGCAAACAAGCTGGCCAGAATAGCCTGGGCACTGACGGCGCGACAGCAAACTTACGAAGCATAAAGGCAGAAATACACCAGTTTAAACAATCATTCATCTGGTTTTGCGAATACTGATATTGATGATACTAACGGCCCACCGGCCTGTTGAGGAACCTGTAAAACGGAAAGGCTCATTGAAGCCGTATATTTTCTGGAGGTTCATCAGGCGCGGAACTCATCGAGGCGCGGGAATAAAATCCCATTCAGACGCCGGATAGATTCAAGCAAGCCAACTTGTCGTCAAAATCGGTGTTGCAAAAACGGGAGTGACCATAGATTCCGTTTTCTGAGACGTCCCCCTTATGGCAGCACTTTAAATTGAGTCTCATACAGTATCTGTTTTCTTTCTCTTCATCTCTCATGACCTGCTGCCCACTTACAGACTCCAGGGTAAAGCAAAAAATTCTCCACCGGTGAGCAGAGTATATTGCATATGCCAGTTTATGAGTGTATATATAGCATATGCCAATAAGGAGCCTTCATGCCAAGACCCAGAATTCCCCGTAACATCTGTGGCCGCCCTGCGGATACCTGTTTTAAGCCCAATGCGCGACCGATGAGCCAGCTTGAACATGTTCATTTAAAAGAAGATGAGTTTGAAGCGTTACGGCTGGTCGATTTACTGGGCATGCAACAGCAGGAAGCGGCTGTTGCAATGGGGGTTTCAAGGCAGACACTGGCCAATGTCCTGAAAGCAGCCCGTTTTAAGGTTGTGGACTGTCTCACTCAGGGCAAGGCCTTAATAATGCACTCTGAAAGGGAAGGAGTTACACAAGATGATCACAGCCATTCCAGTGAATGACGACCGGGTAGCAAATCATTTTACCAAAGCGAGTCACCTTGTCCTGGTGGATGAGCGCGGTGTGGAGCTCAGCCGGACAGAAAATCCCGCGCTGGGCGCAGATTGTTCAGGTAAACGGAAGCTGGTTGACCTGCTGGTTCAACAGCAAGTCAGCCGCGTTGTGGTCCGTAACATCGGGGAACGGATGCTGGGTAAATTACTGGGGCATCAGATCGCGGTGTACCAGACTGACTGTGGTCGTCGCTTGTTCACTGAACTGTGTGATCCGGATACCCGTGTTCTGACTGAACTGAATAAGCCGGAGCAGGGACGCCAGTCCTTTCATCATGAGGCGAAAGGGAAAAAATGCTGTCACTCTGACGGGAACACAGCAGAAAATGCGTGCCAGGGTGGGCGTCAGCATCATCACGGAAACGGGCGCTGTTGCCATTCATGAGTTTATTTCATCACGGGCGGTGATTTTTATCAGACCCGTATTGTGTATAAACCAGGAGCCGGAATGTGTGGAGGAGGCAGTAATGATGCCGGGGGAGCCCCTCAGCTGACTGAATTCCGGATGCCTCCCGTCAGTACAACCGGACGCTGAGCAGAAACAGATGAATTGTTATCTTGATGCCAGAAAGGCCCATACCTGTTGTATGGTCTGTAGTTCCCGCGACAACAACCCTGATACGGTGAACTTAATGTTTTCAGAGCACCCGGATGGCTCTGTATGTGCGGACTACACGGCCAATCACAGGCATCAGGGGTATACGGGTCTTTTACATGGCGGAATGACGAGTACCCTGCTGGATGCAGCAATGACTCATTGTTTGTTCATGCAGGGTGTGCAAGCCCTGACGGCTGAACTGACGGTAAGATTCATTTCACCCGTTTGTACCGGAGACAAACTGATGGTATGTGCCAGACTGCTTGGGCAACGCAGGGGGATTTACCTGCTTGAAGCATGGCTGACAAAAGGACAGCAGACAGTGGCACGTGCCACGGCGAAATTCATTGTTCCGTCGCAGGATATTGCTCTGGCGCATCGCTAGTGTGACAGACGACAGGTGTACCTGGTTATTATAAAAATTTGAGGCGTGTTTTGCTCAGACCGGAAAGAATAATCGCATATCGTATATTCCACTGAAACCGTGTAAGAGGTAGTTATGAGTAAACAAATCATTGATATTGGTATTGCTGAATCATCCCGGGTGGAGATTGCAGACGGCCTGTCCCGGCTTCTTGCTGACACCTATACCCTGTATATAAAAACACATTACTATCACTGGAATGTAACTGGCCCCATGTTTAACAGCTTACATTTAATGTTTGAAAATCAATACAATGAGCTGGCCACTGCCGTTGATGATATCGCTGAACGTATACGCTCGCTCGGATGCTTCGCGCCCGGCACATATCATGAATTTTCACGTTTAACAGCGGTTAATGAAGATAAGGATATTCCGGCAGCAAAAAACATGATTGAAAATCTTGTCCAGGGCCAGGAGACCGTGGTTAAAACTGCACGCTCCCTGTTCCCGCTCGTTAATAATGCGAATGATGAAGCCACAGCAGATCTGCTTACACAACGTATCCAGTTACATGAGAAAACTGCCTGGATGTTGCGTAGCCTGCTTGAATAATGTCACCCCGTGGCAGCAGAAAAAACGGTTTGTCAGCCACAGGCTATTACTGACAGTGCAGAATCATCCGTGTTCCTGTGGCTGTTTTTTCTGACCGTCACAGTATTAAACACCATTGAATCAGTGGGTTAATCAGTGAATGCGTGAACGAGAAATACAGTCCGTGACGGGCATCATCGGCTGGTATATCCGGACCACTGTTGTTTTCCCGTTAAGGTATCGCAGGTTCCGGTCTGGCATTTCACAGCCTGAACAGGGTTAATGATGCATGGATAAAACGGTTTACGGGGAAAGCAGGATCATATTATTCGTTGTTATGGCTTCCTTTACCGGTGCCTGCCTGCGGGCAGTAGAGATCATATAAGGTATTTAACAACGTCATGATACGGTTATCCTCAATACGGTAATATACCATTTTACCTGCCCGTCGGGTCTCGACCAGCTTCAGGCGGCGCATTACACCCAGCTGCTGGGACAGGGTCGGCTGAGTGATACCGACCGCCGCTTCCAGCCCGGCCACATTCGCTTCCCCCAGGCTTAACTGACACATCAACAGCAACCGGTCGCTGTTGGCCAGTCCCCGTAAGACATCTGCTGCCCTCAGGGCCGCATTCTTCATATCTGTCTGACGTTTTGTGTCTTCATTCATGAGCATTGCTGATTTCTCATACTATGTGTTTTTATATAATATAATTTAGTATACTGACGGTATCGTAATTTTGCCATCGTGTTCGTCAGGTCTGCAGCGTCCTGCCGGCCCGGGGAAACGATTATATCTGGCAGGCATTTTTGCCCCGGGTGAACAGAGAGGATGTAATGAAAATAGTGATTGTTGGTGGTGTTGCCGGCGGGGCATCCGCTGCAGCCAGAGCTCGTCGGTTATCAGAGGATGTCAGTATTGTTGTGTTTGAACGGGGAAGCGATGTCTCTTTCGCCAACTGTGGATTACCTTATCATATAGGCGGAAAAATTCCTTTAAGGCAGTCACTGATTCTGAAAACCCCGGAGGATTTTAAATCCCGCTTTAACATAGACGTCCGTATCTGTCATGAAGTGACGTCAGTGGATCCGGTTAATAAAACGGTGACGGTTAAAAATCTGACCTCAGGGGAGGTCTATAGCGAAGAATGGGATCGTCTGCTCCTCAGTACCGGCGCCGCTCCGGTTGTCCCTCCTTTGCCCGGGCTACAGGAAGAGGGTGTCTTTACGCTGCGAAATCTTACTGACATGGATGCTATCCTGGGGTGGATTGAGCAACATCACGTAGCTCACACCACGCTTGTCGGGGGGGGATTTATCGGACTTGAAGTGATGGAGGCTCTGAGCGAACGGGGGATCAGTGTGACCCTGCTGGAGATGGGGGAACAGGTTATGGCTCCGGTTGATCCTGAAATGGCATCTGCCCTGCATCAGGAAATCCGGAGTCATGGCGTGGATCTGCGTCTCAGAACGGCGCTCACCGAGGTACTGCGGACAGAGACGGGATTCCGCGTTGCACTGTCTGAGGGTGGGTTTCTGCAGACCGACATGGTTATTCTCGCCATCGGGGTAAAACCTGAGAACAGCCTTGCCACAGGAGCCGGGCTCGCAGTGGGTAAACGGGGAGGCATAAGCGTCAATGCCTGTATGCAGACCAGTATCCCTGACATCTACGCTGTGGGGGATGCCGTTGAAACTCCAGACTTTGTCTTTCAGGAACCCGCTAATTTTCCTCTGGCAGGGCCCGCCAACCGCCAGGGACGCATTGCTGCTGATAACATGCTAGATCGTCACAGCCTTTACCATGGCAGTCAGGGGACATCCATTTGTAAGGTATTTTCGCTGAGTATTGGCAGCGTCGGTGCGAATGAAAAGCAGCTGAAAGTTCATGGCACCCGATACGAGAAGGTTTACGTCCATGCCGCTGATCATGCCGGTTACTACCCGGGGGCAACGATGATCAGTCTGAAACTGCTGTTCAGCCCCGATACCGGTAAAATTCTCGGGGCTCAGGCATCAGGGAAAAAAGGGGTTGATAAACGCATCGATGTCCTGTCTGTCGCACAGCGCGCGGGGCTTACCGTCAACGATCTCGAACATCTTGAGCTGACTTATGCTCCACCTTTTAACAGTGCAAGGGACGTCGTTAACCAGGCTGGTATGGTGGCGACAAATGTAATGAAAGGAGATACGGTCATATGTCATGTCAGCGATGTGTTACAACGGGAACCGGGCAGTTATTGTTTACTTGATATTCGCTCTCCTGCCGAACTGAAACAATTTGGCGAATATCCTGACGCGCTATCCATTCCACTGGATTCCCTGCGGGAGAATCTTGAAAAAGTGCCTAAAGATAAAGAGATTTTTATAGGGTGCCAGAGTGGCCTGCGCGGGCATGTGGCATACCGTATTCTTCAGGCCCACGGCTTCAGGACATATAATCTGAGTGGTGGCTTTATAACCTGGCAGGCGGTAACGGAGTCAATAAGTAAATAAGAGATGAGGTGCCATACACATGGCACCCTGAATCGCCACAGGTTTAACAGTGAAGTGGTCTGCTGAATTTGTTCACCTGAACAGAGGTGTGGACTGACCCCGCACCGTTATAAGGACAGTTATGAAAAAAATAACTTTTCAGATCAGGCATATAATGTCAGATTCATGGTCACTATAGGAATGGCAAGGACTGGATTTTCATTTTGCAGCCATCAGGCTGCTTAGTTCAGAGATAGGTCTGTGTAATGCGTAACTTCGTGACTCGATTGAGAGTATGGTTTCCGCCCCCACTCATCTTATTGCTGTTTTTCGTCACTGATGTGTTGACTGCAATCCCGCGTTTTACCTTCGACATCGTGAATATAGTGCTAAGCGTGTTGCTGACCGGTGTTTGTATTACCATGATACTGCACACCGCTTGGCAGATGAGCACGAACGGCACGACGCTTAATCCGCTTCATCCGGATAGAACCACCAAGCTGGTAACTGTCGGTTGTTACGCATGGAGTCGAAACCCTATTTACCTTGGAATGAGCGGGCTCCAGTTATCCGTTGCTCTCTGCTTTGGCAGCCTGGTGGGGATACTTGCTGTACCGTTGTTTATGTTTGTAGTAGCCAGATTACATATCCATGTTGAAGAGGTACAGCTTCGAAAACGTTTCGGGTTGGAATGGGAACGCTATACCCAACGGGTTCGTCGCTGGTTATAGCAACCCCGTGGTGTTGCAGGAGACAAATAACGTCGAAATCATAAAGAAAAGAATTCATCATCCTTGAGCTTTTATATCGTAATCGTAAACCAGGTGCCGTATGTAGCCATTGAGCCAGTGCTGGTACCTTAGGGAAGGTGCGAATAAGCAGGTCATTTCTTCCCAAGCTGACTCGCTGATTAAAATTTCGCGGATCTGGGCCGATTTTTTTCCCGCAAACACATCGAATCAGCCTATTTAGGCTATTTTTTCCACCATTTCTGGCGTTATTTCCGGTTTTTACTGAGATCTCTCCCACTGACGTATCATTTGGTCCACCCGAAACAGGTTGGCCAGGGTGAATAACATCGCCAGTTGGTTATCGTTTTTCAGCAGCCCCTTGTATCTGGCTTTCACGAAGCCGAACTGCCGCTTGATGATGCGAAACGGGTGCTCCACCCTGGCACGGATGCTGGCTTTCATGTATTCGATGTTGATGGCCGTTTTGTTCTTGCGCGGATGCTGCTTCAAGGTTTTTACCTTGCCGGGACGCTCGGCGATCAGCCAGTCCACATCCACCTCGGCCAGCTCCTCGCGCTGTGGCGCTCCTTGGTAGCCGGCATCGGCTGAGACAAATTGCTCCTCTCCATGAAGCAGATTACCCGGCTGATTGAGGTCATGCTCGTTGGCCGCGGTGGTGACCAGGCTGTGGGTCAGGCCACTCTTGGCATCGACACCAATGTGGGCCTTCATGCCAAAGTGCCACTGATTGCCTTTCTTGGTCTGATGCATCTCCGGATCGCGTTGCTGCTCTTTGTTCTTGGTCGGTAAGCGTTAACCGGACGCCGTATTGACACTGGTCAGGCAGGTATAGCCACGTTCCACGGCAGAAGTTCACCAACCCTGTTGGAAGGCCACTCAGGCAGAACGCTCAGGATGTGGCGCAGATACGCTTCTGGATCGATACCGTTCAGACGGCACGTTCCGATCAGTCCGTACAGCAGTGCACCACGTTCGCCACCATGATCGCTCCCGAAGAAGATGTAGTTTTTCTTTCCCAGGCAGACGGCGCGAAGCGCCCGCTCCGCGGCGTTATTGTCGGGTTCCGCCAGACCGTCACGGCAGTAGTAACACAGGGCATCCCACTGGTTCAGGGCATACGTGAACGCCTCTCCCAGCCGGGATTTTTTCGACAGTGTCGCACTTTTCTCCACCATCCACTCATGCAGTGACGCCAGCAGCGGCGCACTCCGCGACTGTCTGGCCGCCAGACGCTCTGTCTCCGGCATGCCGCGTATTTCCGCTTCGATGGCGTACAGTTCGCCGATGCGTTTCAGCGCTTCCTCCGCCGTGGCGCTCTGGCTGCTGATGTACACGTCGTGGATTTTTCGGCGGGCATGCGCCCAGCATGCCGCCTCTGTCAGCACGCCGCCTTCTCGCGATGTACTGAACAGCCGGTCATACCCCGCGAAGGCATCTGCCTGCAGGACGCCACGGAAGGAGCGAAGGTGCAGCTCCGGGTGTTTTCCCTGCCGGTCCGGTGAGTACGCGAACCACGCTGCCGGAGGATCTGACGAACCGGCATTCCGGTCATCCCGGACATACGTCCAGATACGCCCGGTTTTCGTCTTTTTCCTGCCCGGCGCCAGCACCGGCACTGGAGTATCATCTGTATGCAGTTTGCGGCAGTTCATCACGTAGTGATAAAGGGCTTCGTCCAGCGGCGCCATTAAACGGCAGCACGTATCCACCCAGTTGGAGAGCAGTGCGCGGCTCAGCTCCACCCCCTGGCGGGCAAGGATTTCCGTCTGGCGGTACAGCGGCAGATGTTCACAGTATTTGGCTGTTAACACACGGGCCAGCAGACCCGGTCCGGCGATACCCCGCTCGACAGGACGTGACGGCGCGGGAGCTTCCACGATACCGTCACATTTTGTGCAGGCTTTTTTTACCCGCACTGTGCGGATCACTTTCAGGGCGCTGGCAACCAGCTCCAGCTGCTCCGCGCTGACTTCGCTGAGGTACGCCATTTCACCGCCACATGCCGGGCAGCAGGTTTCTTCCGGCTCCAGCCGGAGTATCTCACGGGGAAGATGTTCCGGAAGCGGACGACGGTGCCGGGACTGACGGAGCTGGCGGGGAACCTGCGGGTCGTCTTCCCGCCCACTGTAACGATCGCTCGCCTGTTCGCGCTGTTTCAGCAGCGCTTCGGCCTGTGCCACCTCGCGGCGCAGTTTTTCAGAACGGGTGCCGAACATCATACGGCGCAGTTTTTCTATCTGAGACCTCAGGTGTTCTATCGGCACTGTTGCAAATAGTCGGTGGTGATAAACTTATCATCCCCTTTTGCTGATGGGGCTGCACATGAACCCATTCAAAGGCCGGCATTTTCAGCGTGACATCATTCTGTGGGCCGTACGCTGGTACT
>NZ_JAKUZW010000032.1:0-6713 GCF_030128605.1 Klebsiella sp. K5-45
TCTTCGGCTCAGACCACGGTGGTGAGCGGGGAGCGTTGCTGTACAGTCTGATCGGGACGTGCAAACTGAACGGCGTGGATCCAGAAAGCTACCTTCGCCATGTCCTTGACGTCATAGCTGACTGGCCGGTCAACCGGGTCAGCCAGCTGCTACCCTGGCGCATCACACTGCCAACTGAATAACACATCCCCGTCAATACGGTTCTCGCTGTACGCTTACCAACATGTAGTATGTCGTTGAAAGTTAGTGCCTGACCGCACTCGGGGCACTTGAATTTGATGCTATTCATAGTTGCAAGTCCATTTGATATTGTGCTCTTTCTCTTCGACCTTATCAGAAGGACTGTCTTGTCGCTACAAAACGGTAACGGATGGCTTGTGAATGAGCGCTAACCAACTGTCAGCACTCAGAAAGGGTGTTGAGGCGAAACTGGCATGTCGCTGCAAGCCTAGTGATACCAATGTAATTTATTGATATTTAACTTATGTTGTGCGAAAACCCATTACTCGCACCGCCAGAACGACCTCAGGGCGTTTCTGGCAGGAAACAGGAAAAACAGGCAACAAACCACCCGAAAACCCGCCAGAAACGTCCCTGATAAATGTTAACTATGTTGCATGGCTATGCAGGAAAATGAATGGCACTGAATCTGAAGGTAAACAGTCAGCAAAAGCATGATTTCAGGTAGTTTACTTCCACTTAACGCTCCAATTATGATGTGCTTCTGTCATATTCCCAGAGAACGTCAACGATGCGCTCAGCACGCCTTTTATCATCTGTAATACCGTTGCTTCTGGTAGCCTGTACCACAACAAAATCAACTGAGTTGGGTAAACCAACAGCCTCATCAGAAAAATCAGTAGATCTATTAGGGGATCTACGTGCCGGGCCGAATGCACCTGAAGCAAAAAACCTAACACCTAAACCATAAGCAACAGGGTAATAAGCGGAACTTCCCTAAATAATCTGTTTTACGATATCAGCCTATGGTCGGACCGTCATAACCCCGTTGCCGCTGAGAACGCTCCAGCTCCAGCACTTTTTCGTGCTGTTGTTGCTGAGACATCTGTTCGGCGGCTACCGCCATCTCATGACGCTGCACGACTCAGTTGCCCACTCAAGCGTTGCAATAGCTTTCGCTAATCGCGTGTGTTGGTGCAATATTTGCCGCTGCCAGCGGCTGCGATCAGGCAAATCTTTTTCATTGAGTTTGTTTTTTTATGTGAATTGTTCGCACATCACTCCCCGCATACAATTTGCAGGTATGACGGTTTGGCCGTGGTTCCGATTCTGCAATGCCGCCGTTGGCTAAATTAAAATCCATATGCCCGGATACGGACGCGTTTAGCGTAGCGGGGGAGCCGTCAACCGAGAGGATCATGCAATCCGCATCTATTTCTACGGTGTGCTCGCCAATTTTGTACAGTCGACCAGCGGGCTGGCCATCGTCGGCCATTGCGAACGTAATACCTGCCGCCACTATGGCGGCTATCAGTAAAGTCTTTTTCATAATCTTGCCATTAGCGCAAAGGAAATTGTTAATGATGGTCAATTATTGACCTTGACGTACAATAATTTTCGATATCCAAACTAACCCCTTATAGTGTGACATGCAAGATAGCTGCTCTCCAGGACATGCCAAATGAGTGGAAAGATCAGTACCGTAAGGGAGAGCGACGGAGGACTTTACTTTTGCTGCGGGATAAGCGTCCAGCGGATGGTTTCCATCAGAAGTTGATAGTGCACAGACGGGCTTTTATCCAGCCGCAAACCCTTCTCCCAGCATTCATCCGAAAATTTTTCCGCTTCATTACCGTTACGCTCTATAGGCAGTGGAAAAAAGAGCGCGTATGGTATCTGGACACACTATAGCACCCTCGCGGATCAATGATGGAGTCGCATAAACAGGAACTATTGTTTTTTACAAATGATAAAAATATTCAAATCTGGCATGAACCAGGCATCAACAACCTGAAATTAATACTGAATAGGGAACAGGGATTATGAGTTTTTTTCTTAAATCATTAGCCGCAGGTGTTTTTACGATAGCCAGCTTCAGTGTTGGGGCTACAACTGCTCCTGTTTTAGACACAACGCCACAGATGGCCTATGAGGATATCTCTCGCTCCTTAACTGAATTGCAGCCGATTACGTTTCAGTCTGGAGTGGAAAAATATAAAATATTAGTTTTTGTAGATAATCAATGTGTTTATTGCAGCTATGTTGTAAAAAACATCAAGAAATACACTGATGCAGGGCTGACTATGTCATTTCTGACGGTGGTTCCATCATCCATCAAAGACTCAGTCATTGAAGATATGGGACGAGTATGGTGTGCATCAGATCGTCAGAAAAGTTTTCAAAATGCGATGGCCGGTTTTTTGCCAGACAATGATAGCTCAGAAAAATGTAAAAATCTGGTGATTAAACAATCTGAACTTGCTGATAGACTGGGCGTTACAGTAACTCCTGCTATGGTAGTGCTGGAGCCGTCTGTGCATACTTTCCTGGGTAGTGTTTCTCCAGATAAAATTCTCTCTGAACTCCAGTAAAAGGACTAAGCGAATGGTTACCTGGAGATGAAAACTGGAGTTTCACATGAATTTAAGAGCGTTCTCAGCCCCCATACTCACCCTGGTGCTACTTATAACAGCCTGTTCAAACCATACTCAAAAAACAAACGTCAGGGTAATGCCCGGCAACGATAAATCAGCGGAAGTTGATGATCTTTTAGGTAACCTAGGGTCTCCAACATTTCCCCCGGAGCATTCAAAAATAGTCGTATATGCAGCACAAATACGGAATGCCATTGTTGCCGAAATGTACGAACCCGATGCGTATAAAGGAAAAACCTGCTCTATTCGTATCTATCTTCAGCCTGATGGTTCAGTGAACAGTGCGACAGCAAAAGAGGGTGATGCAAAATTGTGTAAAGCAGCCATTTCAGCGATTACACGAGCGAAAATACCCGCCGCACCAGATAACGAAACATATCAGAGGGTCAAAAATGCCGCTCTTGATTTCAGACTATAGAAATGAAGTTTGAGGTGGTTATTGAGGAAATGCCCTATTGTGATCTATCCGTAATCCGTTTTTTCATCGCAAAGGTCGGGTTGTTGCAGCGACACTGATATGTCGCTGCAAGCTTTGCGATCTCAATGTAATTGACTGATATTTAACATAAAACGCATTAAGCGCACCAATACTGTAATGGCTCAATAGTAATGTCCGCCTGTGGCTCAATTCAGATGTCCGCGCTATGGTAAGCTTCACTGGTCCGTTTAAACTACCGGGAGGCATATCATGAGCGCAGAAAGCTCAGGAGTGTTTACTTTGAAAGAGATCAACCGGATCAAGATTATACAGGACGTCATTGAACGTCGCATCACAACGCGCCGTGCGGCCGAGCACCTCGGTATCAGCGACAGGCAATGCCGCAGACTTCTTGCCCGTTACCGTGAAGGCGGACCGCTTGGTATGGCCAGCAGACGATGTGGCATGCGTGGTAACCGCCAGTTGCCACCCGGGCTCGCAGATCAGGCTCTGGAACTGATCAAGACGCGTTATGCTGATTTCGGTCCGACTCTGGCGCGTGAAAAGCTCGAAGAACTCCACGGACTGTTTCTTGGCAAAGAAACTGTCCGGCGCATCATGGTGCGGGCTGGCTTATGGGTTCCCCGTAAACAACGTGCCGCAAGGATCCCTCAACCACGGTACCGGCGTCCGTGTACTGGTGAGCTGATACAAATAGATGGCTGTGATCACGACTGGTTTGAAGGCCGTGGCCCGGCCTGCACCGCGCTGGTCTATGTTGATGATGCAACCAGCAAACTGATGGAACTGTTGTTTGTTAAATCGGAGTCCACGTTTTCTTACTTCGAAGCCACGCGGCGCTATATCGATAAGCATGGTAAACCGCTGGCACTGTACAGCGATAAAGCCGGTGTTTTTCGTGTTAACAATAAACACGCCACAGGCGGAGACGGGCATACTCAGTTTGGGCGAGCCATGCATGAACTGAACATCCAGACTATCTGTGCAGAAACCAGTCCCGCCAAAGGGCGTGTAGAACGAGCTCACCTCACTTTACAGGATCGTCTGGTCAAAGAGCTGCGGTTACAGGGCATTTGTTCAATGGAGGCTGCAAATGACTTCGCTGAGGCCTATATGGCTGACTATAACCGCCGTTTTGGCAAAGTACCGCGACATGATTTTGACGTACACCGTGCTGTAGAACATGATGAGGACCTGGGGCTTATTTTCACTGTTCGTGAAAAACGTAAAGTCTCAAAATCGTTGACGATACAATATGATAAAATGTTGTACCTGATTGAAGACAGCGAACTGAGTCGCCGTGCAATAGGTAAATATATCGATGTGTATCACTATCCTGATGGCAGAAAAGAGCTGCGCCTGAACGGTACGCTACTTCCCTACTCTACCTACGACCGACTGTCAGAAATCGACCAGGGCGCGATTGTCGATAACAAGCGTCTTGGCCGAACCCTGGAGTTTATCAGTCTGGTGCAGAGCAAGCGGGATAACACGCGCTCTCAGTCAATTCCCGCTGGAGATGGCCCTTCCCGACGACGGCCAAAGCAGGAAGGGAAGAAATCCCAGCGCTCACTGGATAATGATGACATGCTCGAAGCACTCAAACAGCTTCAGTCACGTTCAGAGGACATTTTTGGTAAAAGAGCCCGCTGATGGTACTCACTGGCCGGACAGTGGTTGCTCACCAGTTGATATTGTCCGGCCAGACCCATGATGTATTATTCATTTCGTTCAGCATCTTTATGTCCTGCTTTTCACGGGCATACTTACCCCATAATGAATGAAAAGAACGAACAATACTGATTAACTGCTTTTTTCTTTGCTCCGGAGATAGGCTGATAAAATAGCAGCACCTGCTGTCAATATTATCCTCAATGAAATTAAAATCAGAGTCTGATGCATATTTTACTGTTAGCATAATATCATTCGACGTTGTTCTCTCAGACTCTGTTAATGCTGATTCTATCAGGTATTCAAAGGCATACATGACAGACAGCTGGTTTTTGTCTGTCTGAATATAACCCATTGAGTTTCTGAGTATTGAGGACTGTACCAGGACCAGAGGCCATAAAAGCTCAACACCATAAAGCTTATATGTATCATGTTGATCATACTGATGTTGCTCAACACGACGATTACCTTCCCGTGCTTTACGAATATCATAGGCAAGGGATAACATAAATCCGTCTTTAACTTTAATCAGTGGGCTTTCATCCACGATGTAATGAATGAGTTCATGTAATTCATTCAGGGCTTCTGAATCTCCCCACAGTATAAAACCTGCATTGTTCGGCGTTAACTCGTATCGAAGCATGGGCTCAATCATCCTGTTGTTTCAGTCGGAGGAAAGTCTATCAGTAAAGAGAATGAGAGATCAAAGTGGTCATTTTAATTGAGCTGGATAACGGACATTTCAATTGAGCCTTGACATGTATTGTCAGCACAAAGCGTTATTGTCGTCTCAGCACAATTCACACGCGTCGTGTACGCTAAGCCTTCATTTTGCTCAGCACAGGACCGCGATCTTATGTTGGTGACTATGACAGACAAAGAACTTTACCGGCTTGGCATCATTCAGCGAGTATTTGAACGGGCTTTGCTTCAGCGCGACGCAGCAGACATACTTAAGCTCAGTGTTCGTCAGGTGCAGCGTCTTGTGCGTCTGTACCGGACAGATGGCGCAACCGCATTTGCATCTTCCCGCCGTGGACGTCCTGCAAACAACCGGATCGATGAAGAAACACGCTGTAAAGCCCTGGATTTGATCCGGTGCCACTATTCAGATTTTGGCCCAACGCTCGCAACCGAAAAACTGGCTGAACGCCATCATATATATCTCTCCGTTGAAACCATCCGTAACTGGATGACAGCCGACGGTCTCTGGCGTCCTCATTCCCGCCGGCGAACCCGGGTTTACCAGCCGCGCTATCGTCGCGACTGTTTCGGCGAACTGGTTCAGATCGATGGCTCTCACCATGACTGGTTCGAAGGAATAGCCCCAAAATGCTGTCTTCTGGTCTTCATGGATGACGCCACAGGTCGCCTGATGCACCTGCGATTCTGTGATTCAGAAAACGCGTTTGACTACATGATGGCTACCCGGCAATACATTGATAAACATGGTAAACCTGTCGCATTTTACAGCGACAAGCATGCGGTGTTCAGGGTCAGCGGACCCGAGAGCCGACGTACCGGCACAACCCAGTTCGGACGGGCTCTCCGGGAACTGGCGATCGAATTGATTTGTGCCAACAGCAGCCAGGCAAAAGGTCGCGTGGAACGGGTAAATAAAACGCTCCAGGATCGCCTGATTAAAGAGATGCGCCTGCAGAACATCAGCTCGGTTGCTGAAGCCAATCAGTGGATTGAACATTTCATGTCTGATTTTAACCGTCGTTTCTCCCGGCCGGCAAAATACCCTAAAGATCTGCACCGTCCGGTCACACAGAGTCCACTGGAGCTGAATGATATCTTCGCCTGGCAGGAGCTGCGGACCTTATCGAAAGCACTGACTTTTCAGTATGATAAAGTCATGTATATCATTGAACCCACCGAACAAAATACGCGCATAGCAGGTGAAAAAATTACCGTTTATGATTACCCTGACGGAAGCATTACTTTCCGGCATCAGCACCGGCCACTGGGTTATAAGATTTTCG
>NZ_JAKUZW010000033.1:0-6559 GCF_030128605.1 Klebsiella sp. K5-45
CCCGGTGCTGGCCAGTCCGCAGGATTTTATCCCCAGCCTGAAGCGATGAGCCCTTCCCTCACCTGCGGATCTGATATGGCCGACAGATGAGAGAAAAATGGACGACAACAAACCAGTGCTCCTGACATTACATGAAGCGTTGCGCCTGGATTTGATTGAGGCCTATGTGGCGCGGGAAATTACGCTGGCAGAAGTGGCGGAATCCATGGAGCTCACCCGTCGTCAGTGCTCCCGCCTGATTAAACGCTATCGTGAGCTGGGGCCAGCCGGTCTGGTCAGCCGGCGCCGTGGAAAGCCCGGCAACCATCAGTTAAACACCACCATCAGAGACCAGGCCCTGCAGCTTATTCGCTCACGCGGCCGGGGTATGAATCCGTCAGCCATCTGGCGAATTCTGACCACAGAATACGGTGTCCGGATTTCAAAAGAGACCGTACGTAAACTGATGATAGCCGAGAAAACCTGGCAACCACGTTCTTCCTCCAAAGCCTGACTCAACCTTAAAAAGGCATTGTCCAGACTCTCCACTGACGTCAGGTCAGCTTTGTTTTCAGCACGACATTTCAACATTGGCTAGACATGTATTGTAGGGGCTCAATGCTAATGTCTATTAGGGGGCTGCGGATGTTTTCCTGGACTGTTATGTTGTGATCCCAAGATGCTGCCGGTACTTCACAGGACTCATTGCACCTAATGATAGCTTGATACGTTTCTCGTTATACCAGCGTATGTACTTGTCCAGGAAGCAGATAAATTTTTCCAGCGTGATACCCGCCCAGTCTCTGCCATAGAACATTTCGTTTTTGATACGCCCGAAGAAGCCTTCACACGCAGCATTATCCGACGAGCATCCTTTGCGCGACATGGACCTTATAAGTCCGGAGGTGTTGATACGCTCGAGCCAGCCCGGCCACCGGTAATGGCCACCACGATCGCTGTGTATCACTGGTTTATCATGTTCGTTGAGCGTATCGAGTGCGTCATCGAGCATCGTATTCACCAGCGTCGCGTCCGGGCGTGTTCCTATCGACCAGCTTACAACCAGGCCATCAAAGCAGTCGATAACCGGCGACAGATAGACTTTTCCAGCCGGAAGCTGGAACTCCGTAATATCGGTCAGCCACTTCTCATTTGGCCTGCAGGAACTAAAATCCCGGGCGAGTAAATTTTCCGGTGCCGGGCCGATTTCGCCACAGTAAGAGTTGTATCGTCGTCGCCTGGTGCGCTTAACAACGAGCTGCTCTTCTGCCATCAGTCTGCGGACAACCTTTTCAGAAATAACCCTGTTGTTACCGCGAAGCATCGCGTGAAGGCGCCGATAGCCGTAACAGCGGTAATTCTCCTCAAAGATATCGGCCATGATCACGCGTATTTCCGCATACTTATCGTACAGACGTTTTGGTAAAAATAACAGCTGCGGGCAAGTTGCAGAACGCTTAGCAACTCAGCAACGGGGTACTTTTTCTTAAGGGCATCAACTATCAGGGTTTTCTCCCTGTTTTTCAGTTTCAGAAAGCTGACGCCCAGATCTTTTTTTATCAGTTCATTCGCCTTTGTCAGTATGTCACGTTCGAGCTGCAGCTGATGAACCTGCTTCCTGAGACGCTGGATTTCACCGAGTAAAGCATCCTGATTTTTATCCTGAGGGGCTGACTTTCGTTTGCGCATGGATTGATAAGCCTCGTCACTGATAAGGTCTTTCTTCCATTTGTACAGGACCGGGACGCTGACGCCTATGCTTTGTGCAACTTTACGCGCGGTTCCACGTCGGTTACAGAGCTCCCGGACGGCCTGAGACCTCTCTTCCGGGCTGAAGCATTTGCTTGTGCCTGAGCGAATGACCAGGGGACGCGCATTTGGGTAAAACTCTTCAATCCAGCGCTTTAGAATTTCGTTACTGGGGTAGCCGATGGCTCGGCGAGTGTACGACAGGCAACCACCGTGAGTAAGATAATGCTCAACAGCAGCAATTTTCTGTGTACGTGAATAGCGTTCTCTTGTCTTTAATTCCCTGGGTAAATCGCCCTTCTCTTCATAAATCCGAACCCAACGGCCCAGCTGTTTTGTGGAAGGATATCCCAGCTCCATGACGACAACGGAGGCTTTCTTTCCGTACCGGTAATAGAGTTCGACGGCCCGAATCCGGTCCTCGTATGAATGCATAAATTAACTCCTGAAGGTCCAGGAATTTGTCCACACTTCCACCTTCAGCTGCTACATAGTTTTGGACATGACGATTTATTAAAAGGCTCATAAAGGTTCAAATCATTACATAATAACTATTATTGTTTCTTATCAATAAATTATGGAAAAACATACCTTGACCGAGGCATCCATAGTGCTATGTTTACGGTAAGCGACACAGCGCTTGGGCTGCACTCCTGAGGGACCATGACATTCGAGGATGATGCCTGTCTGCTATGTCAGGTTGGTCAAACTCTTCGCCCCGCAAGCGAGACAATCAGCACGGAAGATTAATAGTATTGGCAATCTGTAGCGAAGAGTTGCAGTACTGCCCCTTCCATCATCCACAATGATAGCTATCAGTAAGTTAACGAAAATGAGAGGGCATCGGAAATGCTCGAAGTTGAATTTCAGGAATGGTTGAAGAGAAAAGGCGCCAAAACGCAAGCAGGCCTCAATTCCCGTATTTATGCTGTCAAAACTATAGAAAAAAATCTCGCAGCACTTGGTTCTCCTCATGCAGATCTGGATGCAGCCTACCAGGCGGATGGATTTGCACAATTGCGGCAGCGGATCAAAGAGATTCGCCGTGATGCCAAAGACAACGGCAATGACTATCGGTTACTAATGCCTGAATCAGAGCAACCGCTTAACCGATTGTCTAACTGGAATAGCTGGCTCGGACAATATGGACGTTTTCTGAGCGGTGATGACTCTCAGGCCGACGAAATTCGAGATTATGTCCTTGAAAACTACATCACCCCAGCCAGAGAGCGAGGTGACACAAGTGTCACCCTGGTAGTTGGTCCTCTGAATACTGAAATGGGTCTCGACAAGGGATGGCCGAACATCTGTCAGGCTCTTGATGGTCAAAAATTTCAGGAACTAGCGGATGTTCCCCCTCCGGTGACGGAAGGGCCTAAAAAGAGCACAACCCGGAAATATACGTTCATCCTTACGGAAGGAAGCGAACTGGTGGCCCAGACTAAACCAACTCCGACTAACCTTATTTTTTACGGTCCTCCAGGTACCGGAAAGACCTATCACACGGCGAGGGAAGCCGTAGCGCTCTGCGATGGCAAAGATGCCTATCCGAACTCAAAAGATGGGCGTGCGGCCCTGATGGCGCGCTATAACGAACTGATGGCAGAAAAGAGAATCTCTTTCGTCACATTCCACCAGAGCTATGACTACGAAACCTTCGTTGAGGGTCTTCGTCCAGAAATCGGTGAAGATGAGTCTTCGTCTGCTGGATTCAGACTCATGCCTACGCCGGGGCTCTTCAGAGAAATTTGTGCCCTTGCCGATCAGGCCAGAACACAACCCCGTGCACAGACAGATGCCTCGGCACTGCAACTATCCCAGAAACGCTTCTGGAAAATGGGGCAAGGGACAATTGGTACCGAAGACGATGTGTATGAAGATGCCCGCGACAATGGGTATATCGCTCTGGGGTGGGGTGGGACCATAGACTGGAGCGCGGATAGATTCTCATCGTTCAACGCGATTCATGATGAATGGATCAAGCAAAATCCAGGGAATCTGACGCCTAGTAACTGGACGCAAACCTATCCCTTCCGTTGCGAAATGAAGCCTGGTGATATCGTGATTGTCCCTTACGGGAACACTGCGTTTCGCGCTATCGCTGAAATAACTGGTGATTACTATTTCGTTCCTGAAGCCGAAGGTTACTATGCCCACCGCCGCCCAGTTCGCTGGCTACTGACCCTTGATGAACCACTGCCACTCGATACAATTATCGATGGTAACTTCACCATGCGGACGCTCTATTCCATTGCCACCAGTCGTGTGAATATCCCGGCGCTAGGCAGACTGCTCTCGAGTACAGAGAACCTGGATAATAGTTCCGATGTTAAAGGACAACCAGAACAATTCGTCCTCATTATTGATGAGATCAACCGGGCAAATATCTCGAAAGTGTTCGGTGAACTGATTACGTTAATTGAGCCGGATAAACGTCTTGGAATGCCTGATGCACTCACCGTAACTCTGCCTTATTCGAAAAAGAAAGATTTTGGCATCCCCGCCAACCTTCATATCATAGGCACCATGAATACCGCCGATCGATCCATCGCATTGCTCGACACAGCATTGAGGCGGCGATTCAACTTCCGGGAAATGGCTCCCGACGCGACCCTGCTAAGTGAAGTAGAGGGGATCGATCTCAAAGCCGTTCTTACCACCATCAACCAGCGTATTGAATATCTTATAGGTCGGGAATATCGCATTGGACACGCCTTCTTTATCAATTGTGAATCCAGGGCACAAGTTGAAGATGCAGTGCGCAATAAGGTCATACCGCTGTTACAAGAGTATTTCTTCGAGGACTGGAGCCGAATCGCGGCAGTGCTGGGCGATGGTTTTATGCAGGAAGCGCAGATTTTACCGCCACCCGGAATAGAGGGGGAACCATTATCAAGCTGGTCGGTACGTGCACCGTTCAGAAATGACGCCTTTGATCGACTGATAGGCAAAACCAGAACGTTAAATGTCACCGATCTTGAGGTGGCTGGTGAATCGAAAGAATGACGCACCTCACGGTTCGCGAATGGGGTGGTGTTTGTGTGAACACTGAAAGCAGCATAAACGCTCCTCATGCTTTTACCCGCCCTCAGGCTAACGCGCTGCTTACGGCGGCGCGCGAGCATCCGCTGGCAAATCAGCACGGTACTAATATCTTAATCGATCGCCATAACAAAATTATTGCCGGGCAAATGGTTGGGGTCATTGCCGCTCCGGGATGTAGCCTTGAGATCCTGCCCAAATTCGACGACGAGACGATAGAACCGGACGCCACAATACGCAATCGTCTGATACGTATGCTTGATGTCGCCCTCGGCCTTAAACTCGGCAATGGACAGGCTGCAACAATGGCGAGACAAGCTGAAAGCTTACTTGAGATACTCATCCGCTTGTTCGCCGAGCGACTCTTATCTGAAGTACATCGGGGATTACCGCGCACCTATTTGGCACAGGAAGACGATTTGCCCTCATTGCGCGGAAGGCTCAATATCAAACGACAATTCACTACGCTTGCCGTCCGCCCCGACCGTCTCGCCTGTCGTTACGACGAACTGTCGGCTGATACCGCCCTGCTTCGAATTATGAAGGCGTGTGTAGTTCTGCTTCACCATTATGCCCGCGCTGCTGATACGCTCCGTCGTCTGAATGAATTGCGCATCCTGTTATCGGGTGTTAGCGACGTCCCTTTCAGTCATCTGCCGTGGTCACAGGTACGGATCGACCGAACCAATCATCGCTGGGAAGCCCTCTACAATCTGGCACGTCTTCTCCTGCGACGCGACTGGCAAGCTACACACCACGATAAACGAGCGCAGAACGGGATTACACTGCTTTTCCCAATGAACGACCTGTTCGAGGCATATATAGCGGCGCTGGCGAAGCGTGCTGTACGCGGTACGGAATGGACGGTTCGTGCACAGGCAGGCAGGTTATACTGTCTGATCGAGGACGTAAAAGAAGGCAAACCACGCTTCCAGACCCGACCAGATCTGCTTATCGAGCGGAACCATCAGATTGTTATGATCATAGACACTAAATGGAAGCGTATTGGTCGTCATCCCGAAGATGCCAGGCATGGCATATCGCAGGCTGATGTCTACCAGATGATGGCCTATGCACGGATTTATCAATGCCCACAAGTTATGCTTCTCTATCCACATCATGCAGGTCTGGGAACGCAACCTCTGAATGCAGGCTATAGGATTCTAGCAGGCAAGGAACAGTTACAGGTGGCTAGTGTGAATCTGGTTCTCGATGAGGACAAGATTGTCGAGCAGTTAATTAACCTACTCAGCATCAACACGCAGTGAGGTGAAAAGGCGAGACCGGTGCACCTTGAGGCTCGGCACGGCTTTGTTGAATAAATCAGATTTCGGGTAAGTCTCCCCCGTAGCGGGTTGTGTTTTCAGGCAATACGCACGCCTTCAGGCATACCTGCTTTCGTCATTTTGTTCAGCGCTCGTACCAGGGCCATAGCCTCCGCAACCTGACCATCGTAGTCACGCAGCGTCAGTGACCCCCCGAACAGCTGTTTTACCCGGTACATCGCCGTTTCCGCTATCGAGCGACGGTTGTAATCTGTTGTCCATTTCCACCGCGCATTACTCCCGGTCATTTGCTGATTAGCCACTGCACGGTTACGGTCTGCATATTCACCGGGCCAGTAACCCGCACCTTTTCGGGGTGGGATAAGCGCGCTGATTTTCTTACGCCGCAGTTCATCGTGACAGAGCCGGGTGTCGTAAGCGCCGTCTGCCGATGCTGCCCTGATTTTTCTGTGAGTCTGCCGGATAAGACCCGGGAAGGCTTCTGAGTCCGTCACATTGTTCAG
>NZ_JAKUZW010000034.1:0-6347 GCF_030128605.1 Klebsiella sp. K5-45
GGTTTCCCGTCAGAAACGCCCTGAGGCCGTTTTAGCGGTGCGCATAATCAGGGCTTTATGTTAAATGGCCGGCGTAAAAAAGCCCCGAAGGGCTTTTACCGCGTATCAACTAAGTTGAACCATGGGCTGATTTATAAAAAATAAAAAATAGTCAATTTTATTTATAAAGAATGGGTTTAATAAAACTTTGCTTATTTTAAAATAAACTAAAGACCTGTTATTGACAGGGTGGGTGATAATATGTAACCTCAGCACTGTATGTTTATACAGTTGTTTTTTTATTAATCTATACGTCAGAGAGGTAATTTAAGTGGGTATTGAAGATTCTAATAAAGGTCCAGGTTGGCATGATCATGATACTCCTTACGGGACTATCCATAGCTATGATGGTAATACTAGTACTTATAATGGTGGTGGTGGTTCAGGCGGGGCTGCAGGAAGTGGTTTTACCGGGTTAACAGCTAATACATGGGTTGATGTTTCAACAACAAAGGATTACAACGGTCGGTACATGTCCATGTGTTTAAATAACTTGAAGGACCACGAAGGTTCTATCAATACCATGTATAGAGATAGCAAGGGGAACATCACCATCGGTATTGGACATTATCTTGGATCTGCTCAAATGGCTCAAGCATTGCCATTTAGCCGAACTAAAGTTGTTCGTTTACATGGTGATGATATGGAAAGTGAGGTTGCAGTATCTAAAAGTGATATAGCTGCCGCATATAACGCTTATAAGAAAAACCCAAAAGAACAGCAGAGTATTCACCTTTCGAATGCAGATGTAATCGGTCAGTGTATTAAAGATGTTCAAACTACAGAGACTGGATTACGCAGCCTTTACCCTGGTTATAATGATTTCTCTGATCCACGAAAAACCGCATTAGTAGACATGGGATTCAACCTTGGTGTACCAACGCTTAAGGAAGTCTTCGTTAATTTTAATGATGCGGTAAATCGTGGTGATTGGAATACAGCAGCTGATGAGAGCCATAGAACCCTAAATCAAAGGGGTGATAAAAGGAATAAAGATACTTACGATCAGTTGCGGTATAATCGATAGTAGTATAAATTTGTTGCTCCTATCTATTAGGATGGGAGCAAGTCATAAGTAATTTTTTAAGCTTATAGACTATGATGAATTTAATGTCTTCTATGAGGTTAAGTTATGATACGTTTTTTGTCTTTTTGTTTTTGTTTTTGTTTTTTATTTTTATTTTGTGTTGGTGAAGCATCTGCTGATGTTAAGGTTTATTTTGCTCCGAAATCTACGGTGTATGAAACTGATACGTCAGCTGAGATTAGGAAGTATTTAGAGAGTTTTGGTAAGGGGGGGGGGGGATATGAAAACGACAACCCTAAAGCTGTAATTGAAGCCATGATAAAATATCAAAATAAAATTCAGAAGAAGGTTTCTGGGTTTTTTAATGGTAATGATATGATTAAATATGATGGGGCTGTTTGTAAAATATCAATAACAACTGGGAATACCGCTCCATCAGATCCTATATTAACTCAGGTGTTTGCGCTTGAACAGTTGGCTGATAATGGTCTGAAACCTTGTCGTGAGCTTAATAATAAGTTGGTGTCAGTAATTGACAAGGATGATAATTTTAAATACCCAGCGGTGGTTAAGAATTATGGGTTGTTATCTATGGATATGATATTTTATTTTAATAATAATTAACTTTCTTTGCTGCTAATTTTGGTGGTTTCTTATGCGTTGCCGAATTATTTTATTATTTGTTGCAGTGGCATTGTTAGTATCATGCCAGGCAAACTATATCAGGGATGTTCAAGGCGGGTCTGTGGCGCCCTCAACGTCTTCTACGATAAGTGGTGCTAGTTCTTAGTAAAGGATCTTCTTGTGATCCTTTATTGATCATCGTAATCTCTTGCTCTGTAAACGAAAAAACCACCCGGCAAGGTGGTTTTCTCGAAGGAGCAGAAACCGGCAAGTTTCTGAACCGAGGTAACTGGCTTTCGCAGAGCACAGAAACCAAATTCGTTTTATCAGTGTAGCCTTTGTTAGCCTCACTCATCAAGACTTCTTTGCTCTGCGAACCTGTTACCAGTGGCTGCTGCCAGTGGCGCTTTTGCATGTCTTACCGGGTTGGACTCAAGACGATAGTTACCGGATAAGGCGCAGCAGTCGGACTGAACGGGGGGTTCGTGCACACAGTCCAGCTTGGAGCGAACTGCCTTCCCGGAACTGAGTGTCAGGCGTGGAATGAGATAAACGCGGCCATAACAGCGGAATGACACCGGTAAACCGAAAGGCAGGAACAGGAGAGCGCACGAGGGAGCCACCGGGTGGAAACGCCTGGTATCTTTAAAGTCCTGTCGGGTTTCGCCACCACTGATTTGAGCGTCTGTTTCTGTGATGCTTGTCAGGGGGGCGGAGCCTATGGAAAAACGGCAACGGCGTGGCCTTTGTTTGCTTTCCGCGGCTATTGGCTCTGTTGCTTTGTGTTCTTACGCATGAGCCTCTACCGCTCGCCGCAGCCGAACGGCAGGAGCGTAGCGACTGAGTGAGCGAGGAAGCGGAAAAGAGACCGGTTTTACACTGAGCACTGACGCTCTGAGGCCCTTTATGACGAAACAACAGAAAACGGCGCTGAACATGGCTAAGTTCATCCAGAATCAGTCCCTGCTCCTGCTGGAGAAGCTTAACGAGCTTGATCTTGATGCTGAGGCTGACCTTTGTGAGAAACTCCATGATGATGCTGAGCATCTTTTCCGTACACTGTCCTCGAGACTGGATGCATTACAGGATGATAACTGATGGCCCGAGTGTCTATTAGTGAGGCTGCCCGGCTAACGGGTAAGAGCCGGACAACACTGCACAGGTTAATTAAAACAGGTGAACTGTCCACTTGTAACGGTGAAAGAAATGCAAAAATGGTCGATACCTCAGAGCTTTTACGCGTTTTTGGCCCCTTTGAGCAACCGAAGGGCGAACACCATTCTGGACAGGTCTCTGAACAGCGTGATACAGCCCCTGCTGACCAGAGTGAACAGGTCATTCGTCACCTAAAACAGGAGGTTGAACACCTGAACACCTTGCTTTTATCCAAGGATTCGCACATTGACAGCCTGAAACAGGCGATGCTCCTTCTTGAAAACCACCAGGCAAAATTAACTGACGCTCCGGCGCCGTGGTGGAAATTCTGGAAAAAATCCTGATCGCGTCATGCTTCCGTTTTGCTCTCCGGCCATTCCGGGGAGTTCCTGAACCTTCCCAAAAATTGCCAGATCTCTGAACGCTCCTCACAACGAAAAATACCCACACCCCACGCAAAATTAAAATTTTGCTGATTTCTATTTAAAATCAATTAATTAATAGTTTGAAATTTCGTTTTTTAAATTTTATTTACATAGATCAGACTCTATGACGAGTCGTCATAGAGTCCCCGGGGAGTCGTCATAGAGTCGGTAATGACTCAGTACTATAAAATCAGAGAGTTAACATCGAACCGACTCTAGACACGACTCCCCGTTTGGTTGATTTGTGACCATGGCGACTCTAGGCACGACTCTAGAGTAGAGTCGCGGGTGAATCGTGTGGTAAGTCGTCCGGTGACTTGCCATTCGTCAGTGCCGGCTGTTATGAACTGGATTCCTGAAGGTGCTGAAACCTGTTTTCCGGCTGCGCCGGCAACGTTTCGCGGCCACGCAATAAATTGCGTCCCCGTTCACCGCTTTTGAAATTACGGTGGCTGTTTCTATAGTCTGAAATCGATAGTTGCGTTTTTGAGCATCTGATAAGTCTTTTCATCGGGTGCAGCAGGTATTTTTGCTCGTGTAATAGCTGAAATAGCAGCTTTGCAGAGCCTTTCGTCACCCTCTTTTGCTGTTGCATCATTCACTGAGCCATCAGGCTGAAGAGAGATATTGATCACGCAATTTTTTCCTGCATATGCGTTTGGTTCGTTCATCTGCGCAGCTATGGCCTTTTGTACCTGGCGTGCGTATGTACTTATTCTGGATTGTTCCGGAATCACTGTAGTGGATTGAAGATCACCTAAAAGATCGTCAACTTCCGCTGGTTTTGTGTTGGCAGGTGTGGCACGGGCATCCATCTTTAAGGTGTGACTGCCATTACATGCTGTCATAAGAAGTGGAAGAACGAGTAAGAGAGCTGGTAGTGGTCTGATGTGCATGAGCATATTTCTCTGTTCATCCCTGATGAGGTACAGGAAACCCCTTTTATGGCGTTTCCCGGCATAATTATTTTCGATGAACTAAGAACGCCCATTATAGCCGTCCCAGTATGAAGATATTCCTGCTTCCAGGAGAATTTGACGCTGCTTTTCGGGGTTATCAGCATCGTACTCTTTGCCAAGGATCCGCGTTTTCTGTCCACCGGACAGGACGTCAGGGCAGCTGAAGCTTTCCACCCGCTTCTGAGCCTGAGCAGGCGTTAGACCATCGGTTCTGTCTTTTTTCCCCTGGTCGTAGAGTTGCTGCATCATGGGTTTCAGGGCTGTGATACTGTCGGCCCTTTGCATGCGGGTATTAGGGTCGAAATGCATGCGCTCAATAGCGGATGCAGCATGGCTGGCATTTCGTTCAACGCTGGTCTGTGAGCCGGAGCAGGCGGTCAGCAGCAATGGAAGAATGAGAGTGAGTGGCCTGATACACATCATGGAGCTTCCCTGTCTGTTTAAATTAACCCCATGATAGATGCAGTTAATGGAGTTCGTAAACAGTTGAAAACATCACACGACTGGACTTAAACCTGGTTGAACAGGGGGGAAGTGGAGGATACGTCGACGCGCTTGCCTAATAGTGACGGGCAAGTAATAAATTGCACACTGTGACAGGTTACTCAGCGCACTAAATGCGGATTCTGCCGTTGTCCCACAACGGCTAGAACCCGGACTTTCCTGGCCTGATCATCAACCTCATAGAGAACATGCTGTCCCATCAGACTGAGCCGGCGAACGTCATCGCCATATCGCGAGTCCACTTCGTAAAGTCTGGGGTAATCGGAGAGCTTGTCTGCTGCAGCGAGGATACGCTCCGTGACGTTTCGGGCATCCCACAGCGATGAATTTTCCGCGATATAGCCAAACAGTGTTGTAACGTCCTCGATAGCCCCCTGTTTCCATTCCACGTCATACGGCATCGCGGACTTCCCGATAACGGCCATGCAGCCGCTGGCGGAGTTGTTCGGTGGTCATACCCGGGCGTGTGTCAGCGCGAGCAGCGGTGACTTTGGCACGAACCTGTTCCTCATACTCCGCCTGGGCCAGTTCCTCATTAGCCAGACGTTGCAGCAGTGCGGCTTTATCTGCACCACCGGCGGGCAGTATCCGAGGCAGGCTTTCGGCCAGTTCCCGCAGAAAGTTTGCATTTTCGTAGTGTGAGGTATTACTCATGGGGAAGCCTCCCTGTGTTTATGCGTGTGTGTGAAGGAGTGTAGCAGGGGGAAGACCGGAAAAATATGGTTAAGCTCGCTCCTGATTGCTGGTGCGTATTCTGTCCCAATGTGAACGCAGTTTCTCAGTTCTGCTGTCGGTAACCGTTCATCTTCGCCAGAATACGCACATGATTCAATTTTTCTCTCCGCCCATTCCAGGGAGTTCCTGAACCTTCCCAAAAATCGCCAGATCTCTAAACGCTCCTCACCACTAAAAATACCCACACACTACGCAAAATTAAAATTTTGCTGATAGCCATTTAATTTCAATTGGTTATCTATTTTAAATTACGTGAACTTACCTTCTGTAAGGTGAATCCAATTCGTTGATGACTCTATGGTGAATCGCTGACGAATTACCCACGATTCATATGTGAATCACGCTTTATTATCATATTGTTATGATGAATTGACTCTTGATTCAATTCATCATTTTGGATGTTTTTTGTTCATGGTGATTCTTGATTCAATTCACGATTCGAATCGCCGGTGAATCGTGTGGTAAGTCGTCCGGCGACTTGCCATAACGTCATTGCCGGCTGTCGACGAACCCGATTCCTGAAGGTGCTGAAAACCTGTTTTTCGGCTGCGCCGGCAACGCTTCACGGGGACGCAATAAATTGCGTCCCCGTTCACCGTTTTCGGAGGTGAAGAACGTCGGAAACAGACGTCACCCTGGCTAAACGAACTGAATTTCCGCGCTATGCACTTGCTCGCATACTCATGCATGACGTAAAAACAGCAGCTGCGCGTTTCTGGCGGGTTTTCGGGTGGTTTATTGCCCATTTTACAGGTTTCCCGTCAGAAACGCCCTGAGGCCGTTTTAGCGGTGCGCATAATCAGGGCTTTATGTTAAATGGCCGGCGTAAAAAAGCCCCGAAGGGCTTTTACCGCGTATCAACTAAGTTGAACCATGGGC
>NZ_JAKUZW010000035.1:0-5995 GCF_030128605.1 Klebsiella sp. K5-45
CCTTCGCCATCTCCACCACGTTATTGTCGTAGAAGTAGAGCCCGGTCACCGCCCAGTCCGATTTCGGCTTTAATGGTTTCTCTTCAATTGACAGCGCTTTGAAGTGCTCGTCAAACTCCACCACGCCGAAGCGCTCCGGATCCAGCACCTGGTAACCAAACACCGTGGCACCAGAAGTCTTCGCCGCCGCCGCTTCCAGCTTTTTACCGAAGCTCTGGCCAAAGTAGATATTATCCCCCAGCACCAGGGCGCAGGCATCGTTGCCGATAAACTTCTCGCCAATGATAAAGGCCTGTGCCAGACCGTCCGGCGACGGCTGGATGGCGTAGCTGAAGTTCACCCCGAACTGCGACCCGTCACCCAGCAGGCGCTGGAAGGAAGGCATGTCTTCAGGCGTGGAGATGATAAGGATATCGCGAATGCCCGCCAGCATCAGGACAGACACCGGGTAGAAAATCATCGGCTTGTCGTAGATAGGCAGCAGCTGCTTGGAGACGCCCTGGGTGATGGGATATAAACGCGTGCCGGAGCCGCCGGCCAGAACAATGCCCTTCATCTTCAGTTCCTTTTTTATTTATTCAGGCCAAGACGCTCGCCGGCATAGGAGCCGTCCAGCACACGCTGCCACCAGGTCTGGTTGTTCAGGTACCAGTGCACAGTTTTCTCAATCCCGCTCTCGAACGTTTCCTGCGGCACCCAGCCCAGATCGCGCTGAATTTTCGTGGCATCAATAGCGTAGCGCAGGTCATGTCCCGGACGGTCAGTGACAAAAGTGATCAGGTCAGCAAAGTGGGTGATGTTTCCCGGCTTCTGCGCCACCACCTTGTCGAGAATGGTGCAGATGGTGCGCACCACATCGATATTTTTACGCTCGTTATGACCGCCGATGTTGTAGTTCTCGCCGCTCTTGCCTTCGGTCGCCACTTTGTACAGCGCACGGGCATGGTCCTCAACATACAGCCAGTCACGGATCTGCTCCCCGTTGCCATATACCGGCAGCGGTTTACCCGCCAGGGCATTAAGGATAGTCAGCGGGATCAGTTTTTCCGGGAAGTGATACGGACCATAGTTGTTGGAGCAGTTGGTCACCACCACCGGCAGGCCGTAGGTGCGGTTCCAGGCGCGAACCAGATGGTCGCTGCCCGCTTTGGAGGCGGAGTACGGGCTGCTCGGGGCGTACGAAGTCTCTTCGGTGAACAGGTCATCGGTGCCGTGCAGGTCACCATACACTTCATCGGTGGAGATATGATGGAAGCGGAAGGCCTGCTTCTGCGCTTCCCCAAGCCCGGACCAGTAGTGACGGGCCGCCTCCAGCAGAGTGAAGGTGCCGATCACGTTGGTCTGGATAAACGCGGCCGGGCCATCAATGGAACGGTCCACATGGCTTTCTGCCGCCAGGTGCATCACGATATCCGGGCGGAACTCGCTGAACTGGGCCGCCACGGCAGCGGCATCGGTGATATCGGTCTGGGAAAACGAGTAGCGTTCACTCCCGGCAACCGGCGCCAGGGATTCAAGATTGCCGGCGTAGGTCAGGCAGTCCATCACACGGACTTCGTCCAGGGTATTTTCAATGATATGACGAACCACGGCAGAACCGATAAAGCCTGCGCCCCCGGTGACAAGAATCTTCATACTCTCTCTCGTTTTTCAATGAATTACATACAATTTTCTGAAGTAGCAAACAACCGCAGGCACGCTACCGCCATTGGCTTTCGCAACCAAAATGCGTAGTGCCTGCAGTAATTTGTATATGTCATCAGCTAAAGTTAGCGGAACATGAACCACGCTCTCATGGTGCTGGAAACGGCAAGTCGGCCAAACAGCGGTCACTTTGCTTGCTTCTATGTCCTTTCGCTATCAGGACTTTCCCAAACAGCTAAAGGAATCTCTCTGAAGCAGAGAGATGTGCTCAGTGCCGGGCTATCATCCCTCTCAGCATCACTTCGGTCGTTGATATCATGGCAAAGCCGCACTATCACCATTACGAAGTGCAACACACTCAACATCGCTTAGTACCCAACAAGGTAGCGCCGCATTATAGCGCTGGTTATACAGAATAAAAATCAAAAAGCGGTGTGAATTAATTCAAGGTATGAATGGAACACTTTTGATACAATGTTAAAACATTCAATAGCTTGCTATACATCCTTTGATTACAAGTTATCTCTGGTGACAACAACACTAATTAATTCGAATTTCACGAACAACAATACCTCTTCATTCGGAAATACATGTCATGTTTTTTCAAGATATCGAACTTGTATGGGCTGATTCCTGCAAACTGTTTTTTTCCGTGTAACCATAGTGATGGTTTGACTCGCTTTCAAATGCAAATCATTTGCATTAAAGCATTTGATTTTCCCGGCCAGCTTCATGTCAACGCACACTCTGCAACTGTAAAGCAAGTGATCCTAACCGCAAGCCAGTGTAAAATCGGCACTTATGTAGAACGGGATATCCACACCCCGGAGGAAAAATATGAAGTTTTTGGTCACTGGTGCCGCAGGTTTTATCGGCTTTCATATCGCGCAACGCCTGATGAATGAAGGGCATGATGTTGTCGGGATCGACAACATGAATGACTATTATGACGTCAGCCTAAAGCAGGCTCGCCTGGATCGACTGGCATCTCCGGCATTCCATTTCCAGCAGCTGGATCTGGCCGACCGTGAAGGTATGGCGCGGCTGTTCGCCGCAGAACAATTTGATCGTGTGATCCACCTGGCCGCCCAGGCCGGCGTGCGCTACTCGCTGGAAAACCCGTATGCCTACGCAGACGCTAACCTGATGGGTTATCTGAACATTCTGGAAGGCTGCCGCCATACCAAAGTGAAACACCTGGTGTACGCCTCCTCCAGCTCGGTTTACGGCCTCAACCGTAAAATGCCGTTCTCTACGGAGGATTCCGTCGATCATCCGGTCTCCTTGTATGCCGCCACCAAGAAAGCCAATGAGCTGATGGCGCATACCTATTCCCATCTGTACAGCATCCCGACTACCGGCCTGCGCTTCTTTACGGTCTATGGCCCCTGGGGACGCCCGGATATGGCGCTGTTCAAGTTCACGAAAGCGATGCTGGAAGGGAAAAATATTGACGTCTACAACTACGGCAAAATGAAGCGCGACTTCACCTACATCGACGACATCGTCGAGGCGGTGGTGCGCGTCCAGGATGTGATCCCGCAGGCCAATGCCGACTGGACCGTTGAGAGCGGTTCCCCGGCCACCAGTTCCGCGCCGTATCGGGTCTATAACATTGGCAACAGCTCGCCGGTGGAACTGATGGACTACATCACCGCTCTGGAAGAGGCGCTGGGAATGGAAGCGAAGAAGAATATGATGCCGATCCAGCCGGGCGATGTGCTGGACACCAGCGCAGATACCCAACCGCTATATGACCTGGTGGGTTTCAAGCCGCAGACGTCAGTGAAGGAAGGCGTGAAGAACTTCGTCGAGTGGTATAAGGATTACTATCAGATCTAACCTGTCTCTGCCCTGCCGCGATCAGCTGATTGCGGCAATGGATAAACCTCCCGTATTCCCTTCATTGATCATTCATTTCTTTACCCGAGCCTGGCACAGGCTATACTTTTTTGTGCTAAAGAATAATTTTTACTGGTTTTAACGACGGTGCTGAAACCAGTTTCATCTGCCCGCCAGCGAAAAAGACAACAACTATAAGCCTGGTCCGCTGCTGTCACTCTTTTCAATACTATTTTTAATGGCTCCTTCAGCATTTTCTCCTGATAAATAAAAGACATTACTTTCTGTAGGAATTTTCTTAAGAAGAGGATATGTTAGACATCGCAATACAGCACCTTCCACGCTGATATATTGCTTAACTTGCTAATGATTCAACCAACTAAAGCTGTGGTAGATATTATGGAAAACCTGTTTTTCTTAGTGGTGGCTGCCATACTACTTGCTGTGTCTGTTTTCTTTTTAATTTCATATCTGAAAGACAGAAAGAAAACGAAACTGACGTTTAATAAACGCAAGTGGTAAGGCCCGCTCCATATTGCAATTAGATTAAGATAATATTAAGAGATAAAAAAATGATATGACAGAATGACCGTTCATTCTGCGTTTTGGCATGGCCTTAAGGCAAGAAAAAAATAAAGCTATTCGCGCCCAGTCCCTCGTATTTCCCCAGGGCATAAATAACAAAAGCCTGCGTTGCAGGCTTTGTTTTACCTCCCGGCGCTTATCTCCGGCATCTACATCACAGTGACGGTAGCTCTTCACAAGGTAAGTTTAACTTATCGGACCTGTTTTCAACCCGCAACGGGTTTCGTGCAGGATCGTAATGTCCATCACAATTTATTGAGGTTAATCTGAATGTGCGAGAAATACGCGCAGTGAGGGATATAGCGGGGAGATAAAGAAGCATACTGGCGGCGAGGAGCCGCCAGTGTCAGACAGGCAGGATTAATCGTTACCAAACAGATCGCGGGTGTATACCTTGTCCGCCACATCCGCCAGCTCTTCCGCCATACGGTTAGAGATAATCACATCCGCCTCTTGTTTGAAGGCATCCAGGTCGCGCACTACGCGGGAGTTAAAGAACTCATCTTCCTGCATCACCGGTTCATAGATAATAACCGGAATACCTTTCGCCTTGATGCGTTTCATGATGCCCTGAATAGAAGAGGCGCGGAAGTTGTCCGAACCACTCTTCATGATCAGGCGATATACACCCACTACTTTCGGCTTACGAGCCAGAATAGAATCCGCGATAAAGTCTTTACGGGTACGGTTGGCATCGACGATAGCCGCGATGATATTGTTCGGCACCGATTCATAGTTCGCCAGCAGCTGCTTGGTATCTTTCGGCAGGCAGTAGCCGCCATAGCCAAAGGACGGGTTGTTATAGTGGTTGCCGATACGCGGATCCAGGCATACCCCTTCGATAATCTGCTTGCTGTTCAGCCCCTGGCTTTCAGCATAGCTGTCGAGCTCGTTGAAATAGGCAACGCGCAGCGCCAGATAGGTGTTCGCGAACAGTTTGATCGCTTCCGCTTCAGTGGAGTCGGTAAACAGGGTCGGGATATCCTGCTTAATTGCGCCTTCTTTCAACAGGTCTGCGAAACGTTCGGCACGTGCAGAGCGCTCACCGATGACAATGCGCGACGGGTGCAGGTTGTCGTACAGCGCACGGCCTTCACGCAGGAACTCAGGAGAGAAAATAACATTATCAATCCCTAAACGTTCTTTGATGTCGCGGGTGAACCCCACAGGGATGGTCGATTTAATGATCATCACCGCGTTCGGGTTGATCTCTGTGACATCGCGAATAACCGCTTCCACCGTAAATGTGTTGAAGTAGTTGGTTTTGGGATCGTAATCGGTCGGCGTGGCAATGATCACGTAGTCGGCATTACGGTATGCGTCGTGCTTATCCGTGGTGGCACGGAATTTTAACGGTTTTTCTGCCAGATATTCCTGAATCTCTTTATCCACAATCGGAGAGATCCTCTGGTTAAGCATATCCACTTTGGCCTGTACGATATCCAGGGCAACCACTTCGTGGTTTTGCGCAATCAGGACACCGTTCGATAAACCAACATAACCTGTACCAGCGATAGCTATTTTCATTCGATTACACTTTAATCAGTTAACTGGGTAATGGCGGATAGCCACGAATTTAAATAATGCTGTTGGCGGTTTTACGCTGAGAAGGAAGGTAAGTCAAGTCAGCTGGTTGACCCGGCTTGTAAACGAATAAACATGACGAGCTCCATCTGGAACCCGCCATTTTAGGAAAAAACAACCTAATTATTTATATAATTCTGCGGTGGCCAGCGTGTGTGCCTGCAGATCTTTCTCCGACAGCGACAGCGCGCAGTCGCTCAGCGCCGGCCAGTCAATCCCTATCTCCGGATCGTTCCAGATGATGCTCCGTTCTGACTGCGGCGCGTAGTAGTTCGTCGCCTTGTAGACAAACTGCACCGTGTCGCTCAGCGCCATAAACCCGTGGGCGAACCCTTCCGGG
>NZ_JAKUZW010000036.1:0-5432 GCF_030128605.1 Klebsiella sp. K5-45
GGCTGTTAAGGCTCGAGATGAGCATATTGATTCCCTTCGTCAGGCTATGCAGCTTCTGGAGCACAAGCACGAACCTTCTTCACCACCCCATTCCCCGTGGTGGAAATTCTGGAAAAAATCCTGATCCCGCCATGCTTGAGTTTTCCTCTCCGGCCATCCCGGGGCGTTCCTGAACCTTCCCAAAAATCGCCAGATCTCTGAACGCTCCTCACACTAAAAATATCCACACACCACGCAAAATTAAATTTTTGCAGATAACTCATTAATATCAGTTAGTTGGTTGTTATTAAATTACGCAGTATTACCTTCTGTAAGGTCAATCCAAGTCGTCGGTGATTCGTGTACGACTTGCCGACGACTCGTCATAGAGTCATCGACGACTCAATCCACACTATCAGTAACTTATGACGACTTGACTCTAGAGTCGAATCGTCGCTTTGGCGTTTTTTTGACCGTGGTGACTCTAGAGTCAAGTCACGAGTCGAATCGCCGGTGAATCGTGTGGTGAGTCGTCCGGCGACTTGCCATAACGTGATTGCCGGCCGTCGACGAACCCGATTCCTGAACGTGCGGAAAACCGGTTTTCCGGCTGCGCCGGCAACGCTTCACGGCCACGCAATAAATTGCGTCCCCGTTCACCGTTTTCGGATGGGAAGAACGCCGGAAACAGGACTTACCCCGGCTGAATGGCGTGAATTTCCGCGCTATGCACTTGCGCGCATACTCATGCATGCCGTAAAAACAGAGCCTGCGCGTTTCTGGCGGGTTTTCGGGTGGTTTGTTGCCTGTTTTACTAGTTTCCCGTCAGAAACGCCCTGAGAGCCTCTCAGGCGGTGCTGATAACGGATGTTATGGTAAATGCAAATGGTTCTGGTGATGTGAAAAAGCCGCCTGAAAGGTGGCTTTTTCATTTTTTAGATAGAGTCGAACGGCATTTACGACACCACCTTTGGTTAGTTGCTCCTGAGGGGGGGGGGCCGTTCTTAAGCCGAATAGTGCCGATAGAGAAAACTAACCATTTGACAATAATAAACACGGAATGTGACTTAAAGTCCGTTGGGTTTTGAGTCACTAAATGCAATTATAAATTTTTTTTACGGATTTAATGTATGAATCCAGAAGATATCAAAAAAGTTTTTGGTGAAAACTTAAGACGAATCAGAATGGAGAAAAATATTAGCCAAGAGAATCTTGCGTTTTTATCCGGAATGGACAGGACTTACGTAAGTGGGATAGAGCGAGGGAAGCGGAATGTAAGTCTGGTTAACATAAATAAAATAGCATTGGCTTTGAATGTGGAAATAAAGGAGCTCTTTTAATGGTGGATTTCGTTAAGAAAATAGATGAGTTAGCATCTAAATATAATGTAAGTCAAAGGTCTGTAGTTTACAAATATATCGAAAAAAAGACTAGAGCATCAGGCAGAGATAGCAAAGCTAGGCGTTCACTTGGCAATTTATATGCGCTATATGTTCTTTGTGAAGCATATAATAATGGGGCGAAGGGCGGGACCTCCTTCTCTGTTTTAATGCAGAGAATGAGAGCGCTTCCTTTTGGTTCTAAACTGCAAAATCATCCTTTGGATAATAGATTGAATGATGAGGTAAGAAGAAGTTTTTTAGTGCAGGATAATATGTTACCTGTGCAAAGTGCGACAGAAGGAACAGTAAAAAAAAGAATAATTTCTATTGATTTTCTTTCAGAGTTTGGCATGGATCCAGGTTCATCTTCATTGTTTATCACTAAAGCAATTGATTTATATATTGACGAAATAACTGAAAAACAAAATGAATTCCTTTTTAATATTGAAAACTCGAATGGAAAAGAAGGGATATTGAAATTTATTGAAAATTCCTTTAGCCCAAATGCAGATGCTAGGTTGTTTGAGGTCGTATCCTTTTCAGTGCTAAAATTATACTTCGCTAAAAAAAATATTGTAATAAATGGAAGGGAGGAGTTCTTCCAGCTGTTTAAAACAGGAAGGACTAATGCTAATGATGGTGGGATAGATTTTGTTTTAAGGCCAGTAGGAAGGTTTTTTCAAGTGACTGAGGTTTTAGACTTCAAGAAATACTTTTTAGATTTCGATAAGACGAATAAATTTCCTATGAGTTTTGTTGTTAAAACGGATCTTGATCCAGAAGGAGTTATGAGGTTAATAAAGGTTAATGCAGAAAAAACTATGGGCGAAGAATTAGCGAATAGATATTTTGGCTTGTTTGAAGAAGTTTTTACTTTACCGACCCTTAGAAATATTGTAGGAGTGATATCTGACTCTCTTGAGGATCTTGAAGAACTCAAGAGAGTCATTATTGAAAACTTTAAATTAGAGTATGGCCTTCTTGACTAGAGGGCAGATCATCAATTAACAAATCAGAAATGTCATTATCATCCCCCCTGACATTCTTCGATTTGTTTTTTGTCTTCCTTTTTTTTAATTTTTCTAATTCTTTTGGGGTGTAACTTGAAGGTATGTTTAACCTTCTTATGCCCATTTTTACATACTCTTCGTTTATTTCTATACCTATAAATCTTCTATCTAGAGACTTAGATACATCTCCCGTTGTAAAGCTACCAGAAAAAGGATCTAAAACTACATCCCCTGGATTTGATGAAGCTAAAACAATTCTCTTTAGAAGAGAAGTTGGTTTTTGCGTTGGGTGGTTTTCATATTCCTCCATAAGGAATCTTACTCGGGGAAATTCCCAAACATTTCCAGGTACTTTTTGAGTATTATAAGGTTGAGGTGGATTCTTCCTGTAATCAATTAAAGCTCTTTTGGAACCTGTTTTTGCTTCAACCAAGATATCTTTACTGTTGAAAGTATATTTTTTGGGGTCTTTAACCATCATTAATATTGGTTCATACATAGAACCAAAGTAGTTTTTAGCTTGAACCCCAGAGCTATCATAAGACCAAACTATTCTACTCTTTATATGAAAGGTATTCCTGCATTTTATGTCAATATATGGCATGTTCTCAGTACTATTCATTATATACATAGTGCCATTTTTTTTTAAAACTCGATGACATTCATCAATGCACTCGAATAGCCAATGAAGAAATTCATTATCATCCCAAGACTCAATAAGACCATCGAAATCTTTACCGATATTATATGGCGGATCTGCAAAAACCAAATCTACGCTTTCTGATGGTAACTTCTTTAATTCAGTTAAAGCATCACCATGGATAATTTTATTTTGTTCATCTGTGAAATATCTGGCTTCGAATTCAATTTTCATCTTTTACCCTTAGTGTGACTCATAGTCTACTATGCTACCGTCAAAATTGATGCTGTACAACCTTCATAGCTCTACTTTTGTGCTTTATGATTGCCTTTAAAAACATATATAAGTTGCATATATAATGTATTAAAGTTTAACTTATTGATTTTCATGTGTTAATGCTTAAATCTTAGGTGGTGGTGAAGAGGCTCTGAGGGTTATCAAAGACTGCCACTAACAATATTGATGCTTAATTGCTTCGTCAGTTTTCAGTAGGATCTCAAAAGATCCTCTTGAGATCATCTATATCTGAGCGTAATCTCTTGCTCTGTAAACGAAAAAACCACCTGGGGAGGTGGTTTTTCGAAGGTTCAGTAAGTTGGGGAACTTCTGAACCGTGGTAACAGTCTTGTGCGAGACGTGTCACCAAATTCGTCCTTCCAGTGTAGCCTCAGTTAGGGCACCACTTCAAGAACTCTCGATACATCTCTCGCACATTCTGTCTACCAATGGCTACCGCCACTGGCGATTTGTCGTGTCTTTCCGGGTTGGACTCAAGTTGATAGTTACCGGAACGGGCGTGGTAGTCGGACTGAACGGGGGGTTCGTGCATACAGTCCAGCTTGGAGCGAACTGCCTACCCGGAACTGAGTGTCAGGCGTGGAATGAGATAAACGCGGCCATAACAGCGGAATGACACCGGTAAACCGAAAGGCAGGAACAGGAGAGCGCACGAGGGAGCTACCAGGGGGAAACGCCTGGGATCTTTATAGTCCTGTCGGGTTTCGCCACCACTGATTTGAGCGTCAGATTTTCGTGATGCTTGTCAGGGGGGCGGAGCCTATGGAAAAACGCCCCGCCGGGGCGTGGCCTTTTCGCCCTTGTCCTTAGCTTTCGTTATGCTTACCGTTACGTTATCTGCTTATCTTCCCTCCGCTCGCCGCAGACTCATGACCGAACGGAGTGAGCGAATGAGCGAGGAAGCGGAAAACCATCAGAACGTACAGTAAGCACTTTCGCGCCGGGGCCTTCATGAACAAACAACAAAAGACTGCCGTTAACATGGCTAAATTCATCCAGGATCAGTCCCTGCTTCTTCTGGACAGGCTTAATGAGCTGGATCTGGATCATGAGGCTGATTTCTGCGAGAAACTCCATGAGGATGCGGAACGCCTTTACCGAAGCCTGTCAGCGCGCCTGAATGAGCAGCAGGACGGTGCGTAATGGCTCCGTTCTGGGTATTACCGGAGTAATACCGGCATCGCCTTAATTTTCATTGTCCTGGCGCTTAACATTATTACCCCGGTAATACCCAGAATCCCTTTATTTTTTATTTTTTATTTATGTTTCATGAAGTTGCGATGAAAATCGCAGCTGCGTTAGGTGTATGACCATTTTGAGGTTGAAAAATAATCAACCATGGCGGGTGATTTACGCAGGTTAAGGGGCGTCGGTGACAAAAAAACGTCATTAACGACCTCGTTCATGCTCGCATGAACGAATTATTTTTCCGGACTACAGGTAAACTACAGAAAGACTACAAAAGCTGATGACTTAATCCTGATTTTTAGTGCGATGACTACAGATAAACTACAAAATAACTACAGGATTACCTCAGATCCGTTCTCTGAACCATTCGTACATCCGACCCCCTTACCGGTTTTACACTGAGCACTGATGCTCTGAGGTCCCTTATGACGAAACAACAGAAAACAGCGCTGAACATGGCTAAATTCATCCAGAATCAGTCTCTGCTCCTGCTGGAGAAGCTTAACGAGCTTGATCTCGATGCTGAGGCCGACCTTTGTGAGAAACTCCACGATGATGCGGAGCATCTTTTCCGTACACTGTCCTCGAGACTGGATGCATTACAGGATGGTAACTGATGGCCAGAGTGTCTATTAGTGAAGCAGCACGGCTTGTTAAGGTTAGTCGCCCTACTATTTACAAGATGATTAACAGTGGTAAGTTAAGTTACACCTCTGTTGTAAAGCACGGGAAGGATATTAAAGTTATTGATACATCAGAGCTTATTAGAGTGTTTGGTTCTCTTGATGGTGTAATCGATGCTGTAAAACATGATGTAAAAAGTGACGCAGAATCTACAGGTATTAACAGCGTTGGTTTACATGATTTACAACATAGAATCGCTTTACTTGAAGCTGAAAACGATGGTCTTAAAGGGGCTGTTAAGGCTCGAGATGA
>NZ_JAKUZW010000037.1:0-5310 GCF_030128605.1 Klebsiella sp. K5-45
TTACCCTGGCTGAATGGCGTGAATTTCCGCGCTATGCACTTGCGCGCATACTCATGCATGCCGTAAAAACAGAGCCTGCGCGTTTCTGGCGGGTTTTCGGGTGGTTTGTTGCCTGTTTTACCGGTTTCCCGTCAGAAACGCCCTGAGGCCGTTTTAGCGGTGCGTACAATTAAGGGATTATGGTAAATGGGGGCGCTCGGGTGGCGGAATACCCTCTACACCAAGACTTTTTGTACAGGTCTCTGTCCGTCAGTCACACCCTTTTTAAGAGCACATATCGTTAATTTTTTTTCTCTGCCGAGCCGCGTCCTGTCTGGGTTTTGTCATTTCTATTACGCTTAACTTAATGAAAATTCAAAAGATAATTGTATCTCTCCGCGTGTTGACAGAGTTCTCATGTCAGGAGTAGTATTCAAGTACTGTATATAAACACATGTATTTATATACAGTACTTGGTGTGGCAGAGAACTAATAACAGCCTCCGGATACAGGTTCGAAGGCGATAAACCGCACACCAGATTCTGACAAGCAGGAAAACGATAAAAATAACAACAAAGGAGAGAGTTATGGGTGGTGGATTTAACTATAACGGGGAAGGTGCTACTGGCACCGGATTGGATCGTGATCCATATGTTCGCGACAGCAATGGTAATGCTATTGGTGTTAAATCAGGCTATCACGCGGAGTCCTATGGGACCTCAAGTCCAGCCTTAGGGCCTAATGGCGCTATTCAGATTACTGCTGGGGTTATTGCTGTGCCTGGAGATAAGCCCCGACCTGACGGTGGTAGTGGTGGTGGGAATACTGTTAACACCGGACCGGCAGGACAGCTCCTGGTGATGAATAAAGGTCAGCTTGGATACTGGGAAACTCGTTCTACGGGCGCGGGTAACAATGAGCATAATACGAGTGTATTTGTTGCCGTAGGTCCTTCTGAGGCAGAAAAAACTGCTTCTGCAGAGAAGGCGTTAAAGGAAAAACAGCAGGCAGAAGCAGCAGCAAAAGACTTTGCGGCTAAAACTGCTGCCGCATCAGCCACGGCGGAAAAAGAACGCCAGCAGGCAATTGCTGCTGCAACTGCAGCGGGTCAGCATCAGTCAGTTTCTGATGCCCGTAATAGCCTGAATAACGCGACGTCAGATGTGTCTCGTCTGAAATCAGCTGCAGACAGTGCACTGCAGGAGGCAAAGGCAAAACGGAAGGCTGCTATTGATGCTGTACCTGTTGCAACCCAGGCGGAAAATAAATATCAGGAGCTGCAGCAGAAGATTAAAGGCCTGAAGCTGAAAAATGGTGAGTATGGTACGGAAAAATGGGAAATAATTGGCTCTAATAAGGAGCATGATCACTGGGGATACAGGTTTTATCCATCCGGAATTACCAAAGCTCAGGTTGATGTGGCGCAGAGCGATGCTGTGAATAAGCGAAATCAGGCTACCAGTCTTGCCAGTCAGGCAACAGCAGCAGAACAGGACAGCCTGAAAGCTACAGCTGCCTATAATGCGGCAGAAACGCGCCGTCAGGCTGCTCAGGCGGCGTTAAATTCTGCTGAACAGGCTGCTGCTGCTGAACGTAAGCGGCAGGAAGCTGAGGCGGCTGCAGCAGCTGCTGCTGAGAAAAAACGTCAGGCAGACGCAGTAGCAAAAGCAGCAGAGGAAGCGCGTGCGGCAGCGGAAAAAGCCAGGCTGATGCAGGAGCGTCAGGCAGCAGCAGATAAGCTGAAATCCACAGATATTCAGTCTGTTCGCGGGATCCCGTCTACGGCATCGCCTGCAGCGTCACCCATTTCCTGGGCCGTTGCATCACTTGGTGGTATATCGCTGGATAGTGTTACTGCAGGGAAAGCCTGGACGCAGATTGCTGAGGTGATGGCTAAACTGCGAGGTATTGCCGGTGCGAGTCTTGTTGGTCCCGTGGTGGCAACTGCTGTAGGGCTGTTTTGGTCACGTGATGTTGGTATTGGCAGTGATGTGGTGCCCGGACGTGACATCAGCGGGCTGATGCCGGGTGATGCACTGTCATTACCTGATCTGGCCACTTTGATTAAAGCTGCTGACAGTAAAACGGGTGTCAGTATGCCGGTTCGAGGCCGGATTATCGTGCGTGAAGGCGATTATCTGGAGTCTCAGTTCGTTCGAACACCTGTTGCCGGTAGTGTTCCGGTTGTTCGGGCTACTCTGGATAAAGCTACTGGTTACTGGGGATATACGTTGCCGGCGATACAGGGCGTGCCCGGACAGACAATACTGGTAAGTCCGTCAGATGCGCCGGGCGTTAATGCTCCTCTGGGACTTGCTGGGCCGGTTCCTTTGCCTGAAACTATTATACATACCGGTGGGCAAACTACGGTCCCTCAGGGGGGGACTGTGACAGTATCTCCTGTTATTGGTGAAGTTGATTTTCGAGATCTTATCCTTGTTTTCCCTCCTGAGTCAGGGTTAAAGCCGTTATATGTGATGCCAGTTAGCCCTTATGGAGATGCAACAGAAAAAGGCGAGCACAGCGGAAGACCTTATAATCCGGATAAGGCAGGTGGTCCTGTACAGAATCTTAACTGGCGTAGTGCAGTCATCAACAAGGCCGGGATTGATAAGGTGAAGCTACATACCGGTCGCTTTGGTGAATCAGCAGCAAACAAAGTAATGATCGACCGTCTGGAGAAAATCCTGAGCGGTCAGTTACAGGTAACTGATACGGACAAGCGGTTTTACACCCATGAACTCAGAGAGCTGGAACGTTATCGTGCTTTAGGGGTCCCTGATAATGTGAAGCCAGATGATAAAGGTGTTACGTGGAATAACACTCATACAGCAACGCTGGAAGATTATAAAATTAATGAAAAAACTGATCCGCTCTATACAAAGGATGCTGAAGAGGCAGAGTATAAAGCAGAGCTAAAAAATAAATGAGGGGGAGAGAATGAGTAATCCGATTGAAGACATCATTAAAAATGAATCGGTAAGTGATGTGCTTCGCTACTTTGGTCCTGGTCGCGACATTTCAAAAATTGACCGTATGTATGTTTCATATAAGTTTGAAGTGATCTCTGAAGGCGTTCTTTTATCTGAATACAAAAAGTTATTCGACAATGGAGAACTAAAGTATGACTCTAATAAAAATGTTATTAAGGGGCCTAACTGGAAAGAGCCTGCTTTTGTAACACAAAAAAAATACGGCATTTAAAGTGTGCATATGAAGCCCTTTGAAAAGAGGGCTTTGATTAAAGCTCACATATGAAAAGGGTTTCTTTTTTGAGTGGTCGTGGTTTCGATGATACTGGCAGCATGTCAGGTCAACAATATCTGGGGTAAGCTGAGTGCATTAAAACCTAAACGCCATATTGAAATCCATAATGGGAACTGAAATGGCTAATAAAACTTTGGCTGACTATACAGAGCAGGAATTTATTGAGTTTATCGAAAAAATTAAAAAAGCAGACTTTGCTACTGAGTCTGAGCATGATGAGGCCATTTATGAGTTCAGCCAGTTGACTGAACATCCAGATGGTTGGGATCTTATTTATCATCCTCAAGCAGGAGCCGATAACTCTCCTGCTGGTGTTGTAAAAACAGTAAAAGAGTGGCGAGCAGCTAACGGTAAGCCAGGTTTTAAAAAATCGTGATTGAATGTGCGGGTTCAAGTGATGAATCCGCACATTTTTAACTCTGGATTTGAATAATAATTACTAGGTATCCATTTGCTTAGAATAATAAAAATAAAAGGTGATATATGAAAAAATTACTTTTCCTGGGGGTTGTTACCGTTTCTGTGGTTCTGGCGGCATGTCAGGTCAATAATGTTCGTGACACCGGAGGTGGGGCTGTTTCACCTTCATCGACGGTGACCGGAGTCACGCTTGATAGCGGTACGAACGGCAATCCGTAAAGGATCTTCTTGAGATCCCATTTGGATCGTCGTAATCTCTTGCTCTGTAAACGAAAAAACCGCCTTGGCGGGCGGTTTTTCGAAGGTTCCAAGAGTTGGCGCTCTTTGAACCGAGGTAACTGGCTTATGAGGAGCACAGTAACCAAAACTTGTTCTTTCAGTTTAGCCTTAACCGGCGCATAACTTCAAGACTAACTCCTCTAAATCAGTTACCAGTGGCTGCTGCCAGTGGTGCTTTTGCATGTCTTACCGGGTTGGACTCAAGATGATAGTTACCGGATCAAGGCGCAGCAGTCGGACTGAACGGGGGGTTCGTGCATACAGTCCAGCTTGGAGCGAACTGCCTACCCGGAACTGAGTGTCAGGCGTGGAATGAGACAAACGCGGCCATAACAGCGGAATGACACCGGTAAACCGAATGGCAGGAACAGGAGAGCGCACGAGGGAGCCATCAGGGGGAAACGCCTGGTATCTTTATAGTCCTGTCGGGTTTCGCCACCACTGATTTGAGCGTCAAATTCTGTGATGCTTGTCAGGGGGGCGGAGCCTATGGAAAAACGGCCGCTGTGCGGCCTCTCCTTCTCCCCATCACGCGATCGCTCGGTTTTCTCGAGCTTTTATACGCATGCTCCTGCCGCTCGCCGCAGCCGAACGGCAGGAGCGTAGCGACTGAGTGAGCGAGGAAGCGGAAAAGAGAACATCCCTACACTGAGCACTGACGCTCTGAGGCCTCTTATGACGAAACAACAGAAAACAGCGCTGAACATGGCTAAATTCATCCAGAATCAGTCTCTGCTCCTGCTGGAGAAGCTTAACGAGCTTGATCTCGATGTTGAGGCCGACCTTTGTGAGAAACTCCACGATGATGCGGAGCATCTTTTCCGTACACTGTCCTCGAGACTGGATGAATTACAGGATGGCAATTGATGGCCAGAGTGTCTATTAGTGAAGCGGCACGGCTTGTTAAGGTTAGCCGTCCCACAATTTACAAGATGATTAACAGTGGGAAGTTAAGTTACACCTCTGTTGTAAAGCACGGGAAGGCTATTAAAGTTATTGATACTTCTGAGCTTATTAGAGTGTTTGGTTCTCTTGATGGTGTAATCGATACTGTAAAATATGATGTAAAAAGTGACGCAGAATCTACAAGTATTAACAGCGTTGGTTTACATGATTTACAACATAGAATCGCTCTACTTGAAGCTGAAAACGATGGTCTTAAAGGGGCTGTTAAGGCTCGAGATGAGCATATTGATTCCCTTCGTCAGGCTATGCAGCTTCTGGAGCACAAGCACGAACCTTCTTCACCACCCCATTCCCCGTGGTGGAAATTCTGGAAAAAATCCTGATCCCGCCATGCTTGAGTTTTCCTCTCCGGCCATCCCGGGGAGTTCCTGAACCTTCCCAAAAATCGCCAGATCTCTG
>NZ_JAKUZW010000038.1:0-5234 GCF_030128605.1 Klebsiella sp. K5-45
GCGGAATGACACCGGTAAACCGAAAGGCAGGAACAGGAGAGCGCACGAGGGAGCTACCAGGGGGAAACGCCTGGGATCTTTATAGTCCTGTCGGGTTTCGCCACCACTGATTTGAGCGTCAGATTTTGTGATGCTTGTCAGGGGGGCGGAGCCTATGGAAAAACGGCAACGCCGCATCCTTTTTCCTGACTTTCCTGACTTTCCTGACTTGAGCGCGATCTCGTTATCTCGTCCTTCGTGAGCTGGTAACGCCCGCCGCAGTCTCACGGCAGGAGCGCAGCGACCGAGTGAGCGAGGAGGCGTCATTTCATCGTTACCTGCATTTTGCACTTACGCCCCGCAGCCGTATTTTCCCCCTTGCCACATGAAGCACTTCCCCGAATCTCCATCTCGCCGTAACATACTAAGCCAGTATACACTCCGCTAGCGCTACGTGACTGGTTCAGGGCTGCGCCCCGAAACCCCACTGACGCGCCTGCGGCTTGTCCAACCCCGCGCCGACCGGGAAAGGCTTTCCCGTCCGTCACGGCGTTATCAGGAGGCGATTCTGGCAGATAAACGCAACAAGATGCTCACGATGTGGGTGACGGAAGACGAACACCGGCGGTTGCTTGAGCGGTGCGACGGAAAACAACTGGCGGCGTGGATGCGCCAGACCTGCCTTGATGAGAAACCGACACGCGCCGGCAGGCTTCCCTCGATTTCGCCCGCGCTGCTGCGTCAGCTTGCCGGCATGGGCAATAACCTGAACCAGATCGCCCGGAAAGTGAACGCCGGTGGTGCCGGTCATGACCGGGTGCAGATCGTGGCAGCGCTGATGGCGATCGATGCCGGTCTGGAACGGTTGCGGCATGCCGTACTGGAAAAAGGGCCGGACGATGATTGTTAAATTCCATCCCCGGGGTCGCGGCGGGGGCGCCGGTCCTGTGGATTATCTTCTGGGTAAAGACCGGCAGCGTGAAGGTGCCAGCGTCCTGCAGGGGAAGCCGGAAGAAGTCCGGGAGCTGATTGATGCGTCGCCGTATGTGAAAAAATATACCTCCGGGGTGCTGTCATTCGCGGAGGCGGACCTGCCGCCGGGTCAGCGTGAAAAACTGATGGCCAGCTTTGAGCGGGTTCTGATGCCCGGACTCGATAAAGACCAGTACAGCATTCTGTGGGTGGAACACGCAGACAAGGGTCGTCTTGAGCTGAATTTTCTGATCCCCAATACCGAATTACTGACGGGGAAACGCCTCCAGCCGTATTACGATCGTGCCGACCGGCCGCGCATCGATGCGTGGCAGACAGTGGTCAACGGCAGGCTGGGGCTACATGATCCGAACGACCCGGAGAACCGGCGGGCGCTGGTCACGCCTTCAGGACTGCCAGAAACGAAGCAGGAAGCCGCAGAGACGATTACACGGGGTTTGCTGATGTTAGCCTCATCAGGAGAGCTGAAAACGCGTGATGACGTCACAGGGGCGCTCACAGCGGCCGGTTTTGAGGTGGTCAGAACCACAAAAAACAGTATCAGCATTGCCGACCCGGACGGGGGGCGAAATATCCGACTGAGGGGAGCCATTTATGAGCAGTCTTTTAACGGCCTCGAGGGACTTCGAGGAGAAATCGAAAGCACAGCAGCAGCTTACCGAAGAGAGGCTGAAAGCCGCATTCAGCAAGCACGAGAACGTTGTCAAATCGGAACTGAACGCAAGCGCGAAGAGAATCAACGACGCCATCAGCGCCCACGAACAGGGGATGAACGCGGCGATGCAGTCGAACCGGCTGAGCGTGCTGCGAATGGTCGGGCGGACGTGGCTGACCATCACCATGGTGTCAGGGCTGCTGTTCGCCAGCCTGAGCGGGGTGCTGTGGTACCAGGGGAACCGGATAGCGGCGAACCTGGCGGAAATCAGGCAGCAGAGAGATACGCTGTCGAAACTGCACATGCAGACGTGGGGCGTGACCTATCTGGAGAACCGCAACGGACGGTTTCTGGTGCTGCCGGAGGGGATGAAAGCCGAAACGGGCCGGACGGTGGACAACAAGACGCGGAACGCGGTGAAGCTGGTACGGGAGTAGAGCAGAATGACGGAACTGGAAAAACAATTGCTGAGCGCGTTAGAGCAGCTACAGCAGGACTACTCGAGAAGGCTGGACGAGTGGGAGAGCGCCTTCGAGGAATGGCGGAAGATGTCTGGTCTTATGCAACGGGAGAACGCGGCGCTGAGCGAGCGCGTGTCGGGCTTGAGCAGGCAGGTGCAGAGTTTGAGCGAGCAGCTGCGCCGGTTATCGACAGGCTGAATGAGATTGAGCAACAGCGATACGGGCAAACAACGGAAAAGGAACCAGAGAAGACAGCAGATCTGGTACCGGAACGGCAACGCACATTATCTCATGGTGACAGGGAGTATGGAGACTGATAAACGCCCGTCTCAGGTGGCCTGAGCGTGACGGGGATCATGGCCATTTTCTGCGATTTCAGCACACAGAGAGTCTTTTTTAACCGAAATCACCGGCTATGCAGTGATGTGAATAAGTGATGCATATGCGTAAAATAAATCAGGTGCGTTTCTGGTGGTTTTCGGTGTACTTGCCACCACCTTTTGCCCGTCAGCCATCAGAAACGCCCTGAGTGCCTCCGGCGCGGTGCGGGTAAGAGATGTTATGTTCAATCGAAATCAGAAAAACGATCGGTAAAGCGATCGTTTTTCTGATAGCATCATGTTGATTTTATATAACGTGGGTGTAAAGAATGACTAGACCGATTGCTGTTGATTTATTTGCTGGAGCGGGTGGGCTGAGTCTCGGTTTCGAGCAAGCTGGCTTTGATATAATGGCATCAGTTGAAATAGATCCAATACATTGCTCTGCTCACAAATATAACTTTCCTATGTGCAAAACGATATGTAGAAGTGTTGTTGATGTTACCGGAGAATACGTTAGGGAAGTTTCAGGTATTGGTGAGAAAGAGATTGATGTAGTGATCGGAGGCGCTCCCTGCCAAGGCTTTTCATTAATAGGAAAACGCGCGCTTGATGATGATAGAAACAAACTGGTCTATCACTATGTACGGCTGGTTCTTGAGCTAAAGCCTAAATACTTTGTTTTTGAAAATGTAAAAGGGTTGACGGTTGGTAAGCATAAGCAGTTTTTAGTAGAGATAATGGATGCATTTAAAGATGGCGGGTACGACGTTGTAAGCGATTATAAAGTGCTAAACGCAGCTGATTATGGAGTTCCTCAAGATCGCCGTCGTCTTTTCTTAATGGGGGGAAGGAAAGGAATTGCTCTGCCATCATACCCTGAGCCATTATCCATTAGAACAACGGTTGGGGACGCTATTGGGGATATTCCTGATGCGGAAAAATATCCTGAGCTATGGGGTAGAGATTGGGTTTATGCTAAATTTGGTGAGCAATCACTATACTCATCCTATTTGCATGGCGTAGGAAAAGATCCTAGTGATTTTAGCTACCCAAGGATTTTTAATAAAGACAAATTAACGTGTTCTTTACTGACAGATCACTCTGACATTTCTAGAGGGCGGTTTGTTGAAACTTTGCCTGACACGGTAGAACCAATCAGCAGGTTTAAAAAGCTCTCGATGAATGGGCTATGTAATACTTTAAGGGCAGGAACAGCAAGTGACAGAGGTGCTTTTACATCTCCTCGTCCTATACATCCGATCTATCCTAGGGTCATCACGGTCAGAGAGGCAGCAAGACTGCATTCATATCCTGATTGGTTCAGATTTCATGTGACTAAGTGGCATGGATTTAGACAGGTCGGTAATAGTGTTCCTCCTATGCTAGCTAGAAGTGTTGGCTTGCAGATTATGAAGGTTCTTGGTGTTACGCCAAAAAAACCAACGAAGAAAATCAAACTCGGTGATGAAAGTTTGGTTGCTATTTCTATGTCCGATGCTGCATCTATGTTTGGTGTGTCATCAAATGTAATTGCTAAGAGAATAAAAAATAGTAACAAGGAGGTTGTTTGTGAGTAAGGATAAAAAAGAAAGGTCCAAAAATAGATACCATCAGTTGGTAGAAAAGATATTTTTCGATAAATATGTTGATGGTGACTTAGAGGTTTTGTTTGAAAGGTTAGATATAAACAGTGCTGCAAAAGATTTAGGTATAGAACTCCCATCTAATGTTGGTGATGTTATATATTCAATCAGATTTAGAACGCCTATGCCAGAAAGTATTCTGTTGACTCAGCCAGAAGGTAAGGAGTGGATTATTGAGCTGGCTGGTAGGTCAAAGTATCGATTTAGATTAGTAACTATTAGTAGGATTTTGCCAAATCCTAATATGGTGGCAATAAAAATTCCAGACAATACCCCGGAGATAATTACAGGTTATTCTTTAGACGACGAGCAGGCATTGCTGGCGAAGGTGAGATATAACCGGCTAATAGATATATTTCTAGGTATAACCACATATTCTTTACAGAATCATTTAAGAACTACGGTGAAGGGAATTGGTCAAATAGAGATCGATGAACTTTATGTAGGTATAGATAAATACGGTTGCCATTATATAATACCAGTTCAAGCAAAAGGTGGGACAGATCAAATATCAATGGTGCAAACATCGCAAGATACAGCGTGGTGTGAACAAAAATACCCAAATGTTAGATGTAGAGCTATTTCCGCTCAGTTTGTTTCGAGCGATTTGATTGCACTGTTTGAGCTAAAGATAGACGAAGGACAAGTGAAATTGATTGAGGAAAGGCATTACAAACTGGTTCCGGTAAAAGAGTTAGATAGCTCTGACATCTCAAACTACCGCATGTCTGTATAATTTCTGAGAGGATCTTCTTGAGATCCTTTCGTTCTAGCCGTAATCTCCTAAGCCGTAAACAAAAAAACCACCGCTACCAACGGTGGTTCGTTTGCCGGAATTTAGAGCTACCAACTCTTTCTTCCGAAGGTAACTGGCTTTCACGGAGCGCAGATACCAAAACTGTCCTTTCAGTGTAGCCGTAGTCAGGCCACCACTTCAAGAACTCTGTAGATAACTCTACTCCGCTCCGTGAATCCGATTACCAGTGGCTGCTGCCAGTGGCGCTTTTGCATGTCTTTTCGGGTTGGACTCAAGACGATAGTTACCGGACAAGGCGCAGCAGTCGGACTGAACGGGGGGTTCGTGCATACAGTCCAGCTTGGAGCGAACTGCCTACCCGGAACTGAGTGTCAGGCGTGGAATGAGACAAACGCGGCCATAACAGCGGAATGACACCGGTAA
>NZ_JAKUZW010000039.1:0-5049 GCF_030128605.1 Klebsiella sp. K5-45
TATGGCCCTGGTACGAGCGCTGAACAAAATGACGAAAGCAGGTATGCCTGAAAGCGTGCGTATTGCCTGAAAACACAACCCGCTACGGGGGAGACTTACCCGAAATCTGATTTATTCAACAAAGCCGGCAGTTTTTTGACAAAGCAGCAGAAGGGCTGCTCCAATACAACCCTCAGAGACTGTACCAGTATATCCAACGTCATCCTGTAATTACTGACTGGTTCAACCGTAAAGGTTACAGAACGTCTATTATGCCCTTCGCGAACGATTTGGAAGAACGTTACGCATTTCATCCACTAGTTGTACAACGCCTACTGATGGGACGTCTTGGAGAAGAGGCTATCCGGGCGCTTCTTTATTCAGAGAGCATCATTACCACCAGCCAGGTGAGCAATCACCGTCTTTTTGAGCAGTATGATTTCAGCATAAAAAATTCTGATTATCGTGTGGATGCTAAGTTTTGGAGACAAGATACTCTCGATAAGGCAGATGAAGAATATCAACAATGGTTGGCATCTGGCGCAAATCAAGAGCATACCCCTTTGGGTCTGAGTAAAAAACTGGCACAAATTCGCGCTATCGAAGGTAATAAAACCAGATTGGTTATCGCCAACTTTGTCGCTCCACATGCTGATAGCCAATTACTGGGTTTCTCTCACCAGTTGACCCCTGTTCAAAATCCTTATGATGCAGACATTCTGATTCTCGGAGGATGCGTGACTCCGGATACCATTTCAGTGGAAACCCCCGGATTCGGGCAACTCAAAAAAGTCATCAATCAAAACATTATGGAAAGAGCATAACATCATGGCGAAACGTAATGACGAAATAATCCGTTCTCTCCCCCTTTCACATATGATTTACCGGGACGACGAGATCGATCAGGAGAAAGCTGAAAAACTGGTTGTTTATCATTATCCGTTAAGTAAAAACTATCGCTGGAAAGAATGGCAAACCCAAATTGATGATGAGTTAGGTGGACGTTATTACCCTTATTTGATGAAGTCTCATAAAGATCAATTTGGACTATACGTTGCTTTGGACTCTGAGCAGGATAATCCACCAGTAATAAAAAATGGTGATGGGATTATTGTTGAACCAACGCGTGTCCATTACAAGGCTATGCTGAATCCAGTATGGATCCGGCTTATCATGCGTAAAGTCTCCGCCTTTGGTTCGCATTGCAAAGGTAGTCATACTCTGGGATGCCCATTACTACAGACTGACGTCTGGAAAAGTAAGAACAGTTTCGGTATCAATGCAATTAGTCTGGACTGTCGCACTCAACAAAGAAGTGATAAAAATATAACTGAGGTTATATTATTTCATAAAAGCGTCCCACTACGACCAGTCGATATAAAAACCGAATCATTTAATATTAATCAACCATTATGGATATATGATAAAAATAATGTTCTTGTCCGCTGGAAAGCGGAAAAAACAACAAAACCTAAATCTCAGATTTACCGGGAAGTAGCCAAAAACAAAGATAAACGCATGCTACGCCCTTTTCTCGACCTTTCATCCTCAACCTCACTTAAAAATAGCTGGCCCTGGATCCTTCAACCCGTACAAAATGAATTTATTGAGCAAGCAAGAAAATTTGGCTTCGGATTGTCTCCAGTAGTACTTAAGTTACGCCCTTTACCGCTTAAAACAAAATTCAAAACAACTGACAAGGCTAAATTCCCAAGTGTACAGCTTGACAAAGAGATAAAGGTCCTCGATCTACGTTTTTCGAAAAATGTATCCCCACAATATATTGTTAATAACATTCAGTCGCTTCTGAATGAAAAATATCCTGAAGCACGCATGTCATTACTACCTGATATAGAACAGGATCAGATTGTAAATATAGAAATTGATAGATCACAGTGTCTACTTGTTTTGCTGGATCAGACTCCAGGTATCATTGACGATCGCTATCCATTGACAACAATGTTAAGAACCAAAGTTGCCTGCCAGCATATTAATGTTAATCCTTTTGATCTCACAGGTGACCCAGTTACGGATAACTTACTAATAGAACAGTCTACTTCTGACGGTGACACAAGGCTTATTCCTGCCACGGATTCTCGTTACTATAATTATAGTATCAGTGATTTTGAGAAAAAAGCGGCTCAGGAAGCTCTGGCACGTAATGTTGAAATTGTATATAAGGAGTTAGCACTGAAACATTTGCTGCTATGCAATGAGACCAAAATTAGTGTGACGCTTCCGCAGCAGAAGGATCTGCTCACTAACAGTCTCGCTGTAATCACTAATGGCTGTTTGTTTACTGTTAAACAAGACCGTCCAATAATATTACCTTTCCACCCAGCTATGCCAGATGCTGTTTCAGCCTGTGATAATATACTCCGTTCATTTGATACCTCCGTAACAGCATTACTCGCTCTACTTAACCAAAAGTGGCCTTACCATTATCGCCCTCAGGATATTACTCAAGGGATTTGGAATGAAGCAGATAAGTTGACCCGGTTTATTAATCGGTTGACAATAATAATTCACAAAACGGAAGAAGTGACTATCCTCCTACAGGATCCACAATATGGGGCACCTCATATGCTTCCGGAGAAATTAAACGATTTAATGTCTATTCTGGATTCTCAACGGCAACAGCTCCCTCTTAATCAATGGTTATTACCTGAAATGGATGAACTAACTTTTCATATAGAGCAACTTACTGAAGAGGGTGAATTATCCGATACAAATAGAAATACGTTACTTCGTGAACTAGAATTGTTGTGTAAGTTATGGGAATGTGCTTTAAAAAAACATTATTCCGACAATGAATTCAATGTCACTTATGATATTTTAAAAAGTTTTGTTTTTTCCCAATGGCCTGAAAAGAAAAATGCGCTTATGGTAGGAGTCGCTAAAAAATCAGTAAAAAGAGCCAGTACATCGTTAATAGCATCATGGAATAAATTATTATCGCGTGTCTTCGATTTACCTTTAGGCGATCCCCGCAACTGGCTCAAAAACGTACCTGGTATTACACGGCTCTGGCATGATCCAGAACAAAATTATGTCATCGTTGGCAGCCTTTCCTCTCCTCAACCTCTTATTCAACGTCAGCCCAGTATTCGGCAGTGGCATGCATTACAGGGGGAACTTAATTACGAACTCCTTGCAGGACTGGTTGACGTTGACTGGGTCAGAATGAATCAACTGGCGGGTAATCCCTGTGTGGCTACGCTTGTTCGTCGGTGGCAGGAATGCCAGGGTCATCCAAATGAGGTGCCATGTGTTCCGTAAGAAGAGTAAAAAAACTGACTGTATTTCAAATGGAAGTAAACCATTGGAAATGCTGTGCACACTAATGAAAATAATTAATAACATCAATTAATTAACCATAAATCGACAAATGGATAGCTAATGAGGGGCGTATGTGTATTCATCAAATTAAAATCAAGAACTTCCGCCTGTTAGCAGACGTGGAGCTTATGTTAGAAGATCAAACAACAGTTATTGTTGGTCGAAATAACAGTGGGAAAACGTCACTATCAGAATTAATGCGCAGGTTTTTGGTAGATAACAGCGCCTCCTTTCAGCTTGAAGATTTTTCCAGTGTTTGTTACGAGTCTTTCGAGAAGGCGCTTAATTCACTAAACCAAGGTGCAGAAGAGGATGTAATTCGTAAGCTAATTCCTGCTATTGAGCTCAGGCTGAAACTCCAGTACGACCCTGTTCGGCCTCAATTTGGGCCATTAGCCCCTTTTGTTATTGATTTAGATCCTGACTGTACAAAAGCACAGGTAGTAGTACGCTATGAATTGAAAGACGGTCAACTGGCGCAGTTTTTCGAAAACCAGCCCAAGAAACCGCTAACCCAAGAGACTCGTATTGCATTCTTCCGAACCCTGCGGGAGCGTGTCCCTGGTAATTTCTGTATGAAAATCTGGGCCGAAGACCCAAATGATCAAGATAATCGCCGTGAATTGCAACCTGGGGCGTTACGCAGCCTGGTCAAAACCGGATTTATCAACGCTCAGCGGGGGCTTGATGATGTAACATATCGAGAATCTGACATATTGGCGAAAACTGTAGAGGGACTTTTTGCTATAGCTTCTTCAGCATCTGCGGATTCAGCAGACAAACAAATTGCCGAAGCTTTAAAGGAGGCCGTCGAGGACATTCAAACCCAAATCGACACAAGCTTTGGCGGTCAGCTAAAAAGCTTAATTCCAGCACTGAAAACCTTTGGATATCCAGGGCTGGGAGGACAAGAACTACATACTGAGACTCAGTTAGATGTTCGAAAGTTACTATAAAACTTCACCAAAGTTCGTTACTCGGGCTATGGGGGTATTACACTACCCGAATCGTACAACGGTCTCGGCGCACCTAATTTAATATTCATCCTTTTGCAATTGGCTGGCTTCTATAAGGCGTTTCGTGCTGAGGTTGCTGAGCCAGGCGTACATCTGATCTTCATTGAAGAACCTGAAGCACACTTGCATCCACAAATGCAAGAGGTCTTTATCCGACAACTTGCCAAGATAGCACAGCAGTTGGTTGACAGCACTGAAGACAAACGATCTTGGCCTGTTCAGTTCGTCGTATCTACCCATTCATCACATATCGTCAATGCGGCAGGTTTTGAGAATATCCGCTACTTTCTCGGAGTTCCAGTACCAGGAACTCTGGAGGGTGTCCGTAAAACCAAGATCAAAGATTTGCGAAAGGGGCTGAAGGATATACCGCCTGAAGATAAAAAGTTTCTCCACCAGTATATGACATTAACGCGCTGCGACTTGTTTTTCGCCGACAAGGCTATTCTGGTTGAAGGACTGAGCGAGAGGTTAATACTTCCTGTTATCATTGCGAAGCTTGAAGTCTCTGAGCCTGAAGGTTCAAAGCTATCCAGCCAATATGTGACTGAATCGCCACGGGTTTAACAGACACCTCAGAGTCATTTATGGACTGACCCCGCCCCGGTAGACGATCCTGCCCTATAGTTTGAGCATAGGAGGAGCGTATGGGCACACCACGATTTACACCTGAATTTAAGGAAGAAGCCGTCCGCCAGATAACGGAACGCGGTTA
>NZ_JAKUZW010000003.1:0-489943 GCF_030128605.1 Klebsiella sp. K5-45
CTGACGCAACGTTATCCTTCACGTTCAACATCTGAGTTAAATGCTGAAATTGGTGGGTCGTGCAGGATTCGAACCTGCGACCAATTGATTAAAAGTCAACTGCTCTACCAACTGAGCTAACGACCCGAGTGGTGGGTGATGACGGGATCGAACCGCCGACCCCCTCCTTGTAAGGGAGGTGCTCTCCCAGCTGAGCTAATCACCCGAAACTGCGCTGGATACTACTGATACTGCCTCCACCGACCCCATCATTATAATGGTGGGTCGTGCAGGATTCGAACCTGCGACCAATTGATTAAAAGTCAACTGCTCTACCAACTGAGCTAACGACCCGGTGGTGGGTGATGACGGGATCGAACCGCCGACCCCCTCCTTGTAAGGGAGGTGCTCTCCCAGCTGAGCTAATCACCCGATACTGCGCTGGATACTGCTAATTGGTGGGTCGTGCAGGATGACTCGGCTTTGCCTCGCCCTATGGGCCGTTGCTGTCGCAACGTTATCCTTCACGTTTTACTATCGCGTTCCACCAGAACGATTGGTGGGTCGTGCAGGATTCGAACCTGCGACCAATTGATTAAAAGTCAACTGCTCTACCAACTGAGCTAACGACCCACTCTGGCGTCGCTTTGGGCTTGTTTGATATCCCTTGGCAACGGCGGCATATATTACTGATTTCAGAATTCAGCGCAACTAAAATTTCGATAAAGATCACTTAACTGCTGGCGATTCAGGCGACAAGACCAGAAATGATGCGATTTCTGGTCATGCCGTAATCAACCAAGGGCATTAAGTCGTTTTTGCGCTTGTTTCGCACCGTCGGTGCCGGGGAATTTGTTGATCACCTGCTGGTAAACCGCTTTCGCTTTCGCGGTATCACCTTTGTCCTGCATGATCACGCCGACCTTAAACATGGCGTCTGGCGCTTTTGGCGATTTCGGGTAGTTCTTCACCACCGAGGCGAAGTAAAACGCCGCATCGTCTTTTTTCCCCTTATTGTAGTTCAACTGTCCGAGCCAATAGTTGGCGTTCGGCTGATAAGTCGAATCCGGGTACTTTTTAACGAAGTTCTGGAACGCCGCCATGGCGTCATCCTGGCGTGAAGCATCCTTCACCAGGGCAATGGCCGCATTGTAATCGGTGTTCGCATCGCCGGTCATCGCCGGAGCGCCTGAAGAGGCCGCTGGCGCTGCGCTGGTAGCAGCCGCGCTCTGATCGCCGGAAGACGACGTCTGGGCGCCAGCCGCTGCTGCGCCACCCCCGCTCGTCAGCCCGTCAATCTGCAGCAGAATCTGCTTTTGACGCTCAACGATCTGATTCAGCTGATACTGGTTCTCCTGGATCTGACCACGGAGAGAATCAATGTCAGTCTGGTTATCAGAGAGTTGTTGCTGGAGTTGGGTTAAAAGCTGGCTGTGAGCATTGGAAATACGCTCAAGTTGAGTGACACGGTCTTCGACCGAGCCTGAGCCGACACTACTGATTGGCGCCTGAGCAAAAGCGGCCCAGGGGGCCGCTATGCCAACCAGTAACGACAGACTCAATAAATGATGTCTGAAGTTACTGCTCATGCAATTCTCTTAGTAAACCAGTACGGCGCGACGGTTTTTGGCATATGCCGCTTCGTCATGACCCAGTACTGCTGGTTTTTCTTTACCGTAAGAAACGATGGAGATCTGATCGGCAGAAACACCTTTGCCCTGCAGATACATCTTAACGGCGTTAGCACGACGCTCACCCAGCGCGATGTTGTATTCCGGCGTACCGCGCTCATCCGCGTGACCTTCTACAGTCACTTTGTAGGACGGGTTGCTGCGCAGGAAGTTAGCGTGCGCGTCCAGCATGGCAGCGAAGTCAGAACGGATATCGTACTTGTCCAGATCGAAGTAAACGATGTTGTTCTGCTGCAGCTGCTGCATCTGCAGACGAGCTTGCTCTTCAGAAGACATGTTGCCGCCGTTACCGTTAGCGTCCATACCAGTGCCGGCACCCAGCATGCCTTCACCGCTCTGGTCGTTGCTGGCGTTCTTGTTAGAAGAACATGCCGCGATTGCCATAACCGGCAGAGCGATCATCAGCCCTTTCAGCACTTTGTTCAGTTGCATTTCTTTGATTCCTTTAATAATCAATTATTTATTATCACAGATACGGCGACCAGGCAGGTGATTTTACCTGTCCATCAGTTGCCGGAAGACGCGCTTTGAAACGCCCATCTGTAGAAACCAGATTCAGCACGGATCCCATCCCCTGAGAAGAGCTGTAGATTACCATAGTGCCGTTAGGTGCCAGACTTGGCGTTTCGTCTAAAAACGTTGATGACAGAACCTGTACACCACCCGCTTCCAGATCTTGTTTGGCAATGTGCTGCTGGCCGCCGGCCGAGCTGACCATTACCATCGTTTTACCATCCGCGCTCACGTCAGCGTCCTGGTTCTGCGAACCTTCCCAGGTGATACGCTGCGGCGTGCCGCCATTAATATTGACTTTATACACCTGCGGACGACCTGCCTGATCAGAGGTGAAGGCCAGGTTCTGGCTGTCCGGGAACCAGCTTGGTTCGGTGTTGTTGCTGCGACCGTTGGTCACCTGACGAATCTGACCCGAGCCCAGATCCATCACGTACAGGTTCAGGCTACCGGTTTTCGACAGCGCGAAAGCCAGTTTAGAGCCATCCGGCGAGAACGCCGGCGCGCCGTTGTGCTGCGGGAAGGAGGCAATCTGACGCACTGCGCCGTTCGCCAGGGTCTGCACCACCAGCGCAGAACGACCGCTTTCGAAGGTTACGTAAGCCAGTTTTGAACCGTCCGGAGACCAGGCCGGGGACATCAGCGGCTGGGAGGAGCGGTGAACCACGAACTGGTTGTAGCCATCATAATCGGAGACACGCAGCTCATACGGGAACTGACCGCCGTTGGTCTGCACCACGTAGGCGATACGGGTACGGAAGGCGCCTTTAATACCAGTCAGCTTTTCAAATACCGCATCGCTGGCAGTGTGCGCTGCATAGCGCAGGTACTGCTTAGTGACTTTGAAAGAGCCTTGCGCCAGCGTTGTGCCCGGCGCACCGCCGGTATCCACCAGCTGATACGCGACCTGATAAGAACCATCCGGGTTTGACGTCACCTGACCGACGACCACGGCGTCAATACCCAGCGCAGACCAGGCTGCAGGCTGCACTTCCTGGGGACTGGTCGGCTGCTGCGGCAGACGCGAGCGATCCAGCGGGTTGAATTTACCGCTGTTGCGCAGGTCAGCTGCCACGATACCGCCAACATCTTCCGGCGCAGCGCCCTGGCCGGCCCACTGGAACGGTACCACCCCGATGGGGCGCGCCGAGTCCACCCCCTGGGTGATCTCGATACGTACTTCTGCGTGCAGCACCGCCGCCCACAGCATTAAAAAACCAAATGCTACTCGTAATGCCTGCTTCATCATATCTCCCTTATCCGGGCGGAAAGCCCACGATAATTTAGCAGAATGTTAACAAACTCAAATACACAAAACTACCAAAACCCATGACCGCCCTATTTTCTTTCCCCCCGCTAACGCGGGGAGAAAAAGCGCTTAAGGTTTGAAGTCCAGTGGCGCATTTTTGAACGTTTCATAAACAGCCTGCGACGGCGGTTTAGGGAATTTGCTCATCCGACTGGTAGCCGCCAGCATTTGCTGGCAGAAAGCCGGATCGCCGCCTTCCGATTTCACACTCAACAACGTTCCATCCTGAGCCAGGTTTACGCGCAACGTACATACTTTACCCTTGTACGTATCCCAGTCATAGAGATGTCCTTTAATCGCGGCCTGCACCTGCGAAATATAGCTGGCAATCTCCGCCTGAGATGCACCGCCCTGCCCCGGTTTACTTCCTTTAGCAGGTGAAGAGCCACCTGTGCTACCGCTGGTGCTACCTTTCGGCGCATTCTTACCAGAGCTCAGATCGCCGAGCAGGTCGTCAACGCCGTCCGCTTCTTTCGCTGCAGCCGCTTTCTTCGCTGCCGCGGCTTTTGCTGCTGCCGCTTTGGCCGCTTTATCAGCCGCCGCCTTCTCAGCAGCTGCCGCTTTGGCTGCCGCTGCTTTTTCAGCTGCGGCGGCTTTCTCGGCGGCGGCCTTCTCCGCGGCCGCTTTTTGCGCGGCCGCTTTCTCAGCTGCTTTTTCGGCGGCTTTTTCTGCAGCCGCTTTTTCAGCCGCTGCCTGTTTAGCCGCTTCCTGCTGGGCCTTCTTCTCCGCTTCCTGTTGCGCTTTTTTCGCCGCTGCCGCTTCTGCTTTCTTCTGCGCCTCTGCCGCGGCTTTCGCCGCTTCTGCTTCCGCCTGTTTCTTCGCATCGGCCGCTGCTTTCGCGGCGGCGGCTTCGGCCTGTTTCTTCGCGTCAGCAGCCGCTTTCGCTGCCGCCAGTTCAGCCGCTTTCGCCTGGGCATCCGCCTTCGCTTTCGCCTCGGCGGCCGCTTTGGCCGCTGCTTCCTGCGCTTCTTTAGCCTGCGCATCCGCTTTGGCTTTCGCCGCCGCGGCAGCCTTGGCTGCGGCTTCCTCAGCCTGCTTCTGTTGTTCCTTCGCTTCTTTCGCCGCTTCCTGCGCCTGCAGCCGCTCCTGTTCGAGCTGTTTCAGCCGTTCCTGTTCCGCCGCCTGCTTCTCACGTAACTCTTCCGCCTGCTGCTGCGCCTGTTTTTCGCGCTGTTCAGCGGCGCGACGTGCGCTAGCCTGCTGCTGTTGCTGACGGTTATAGTTATTTACCACCGCCCCCGGATCGACCATGACGGCATCAATCGACGATCCCCCGCCGCCGCCGGCAGAGGCATCCAGATGCTCGTCAAACGAACTCCAGATCAGCAGCGCGATCAGTATGATGTGCAGCGCGACTGAAATGATGATCGCTCGTTTAAGCTTGTCGTTTTGTTCGGTTGCCTTTGACACTATCGGTTCCCAAAAACTGTTCGCCTGTACCCGCGATGCGCACCGACGGCGAGCGATACTCGCCGCCGAACGCCGCGCGGACGCACCTACCTGAAGCGATTAAATAGGTTTGGTCATCAAGCCGACCGATTTAACCCCTGCACTATGCAACAGGTTCAGCGCTTTAATAATTTCATCGTAAGGGACGTCTTTCGCACCGCCGATCAGGAATACCGTTTTCTCATTGGCTTCAAGACGACGCTTCGCTTCGGCAATCACCTGCTCCGGCGGCAGCTGGGACAGCGTCTCCTGCCCCACTTTCACGCTGTACTGCCCTACCCCGGAGACTTCCACAATCACCGGCGGATCGTCATTGCTTTTCACCGCTTGCGATTCCGTGGCGTCCGGCAGATCGACTTCCACGCTCTGCGTAATGATCGGCGCCGTTGCCATAAAGATCAGCAACAGCACCAGCAGGACATCCAGCAGCGGAACGATGTTGATCTCGGACTTCAGTTCGCGACGTCCGCGTCCACGTGCTCTGGCCATGGCTTACCCCTTATTGCTTTCGCTGGTGGTAAAAGCCTGACGGTGCAGAATGGCGGTGAACTCTTCCATAAAGTTGTCGTAATTCAGTTCAAGCTTGTTCACGCGCTGGTTCAGGCGGTTATACGCCATGACCGCCGGGATAGCAGCGAACAGACCGATCGCAGTGGCGATCAGCGCTTCGGCGATACCCGGCGCCACCATCTGCAGGGTGGCCTGCTTCACCGCGCCAAGAGCGATAAAGGCGTGCATGATCCCCCAAACGGTACCGAACAGACCGATATACGGGCTGATGGAGCCTACGGTGCCGAGGAACGGAATATGGGTCTCCAGCGTTTCCAGCTCGCGGTTCATCGAAATACGCATCGCGCGCGATGCCCCTTCGACGATCGCCTCCGGCGCATGGCTGTTGGCCCGATGCAAGCGCGCAAACTCTTTGAAGCCGCTGTAGAAGATCTGCTCCGAACCGGTCAGATTATCGCGACGCCCCTGGCTTTCCTGATACAAACGGGACAGTTCAATCCCGGACCAGAATTTGTCCTCGAACGCTTCAGCTTCGCGCGCGGCCGAGTTAAGGATACGCGTTCTCTGAATAATGATAGCCCAGGAAGCGATAGAAAAACCAATCAAAATCAACATGATAAGTTTAACCAGAAGGCTCGCCTTCAGGAACAAATCAAGGATATTCATGTCAGTCACTGCTTAAACTCCGCGACAATAGACTTGGGAAGCGCACGTGGCTTCATTAAGAGTGGATCAACGCACACAATGAGAACCTCAGCTTCGTTTAACACTGTATTCTCGGCGTTGACGATTCGCTGCGTGAAAACCAAAGAGGTGCCGCGCATCGAGGTAATTTCCGTCTGGACTTCGAGCATGTCGTCGAGTCTGGCGGGGGCAAAATACTCCAGCGTCATTTTGCGAACCACGAAGGCAACGCGTTCAGCCAACAGAACCTGTTGACTAAAGTGATGGTGGCGCAGCATCTCTGTGCGTGCTCTTTCATAAAAAGCGACGTAACTGGCGTGGTAAACCACACCACCGGCGTCGGTATCTTCGTAGTAGACCCGAACCGGCCATCGAAACAGCGTTGTATTCACTTTACATCCCGGTAATGCAAAAAAAGGTTAGAGCTTTCAAACTTCGCTACTATACGCGCGGGAAAGGTGGTTTGGAATGGGGGAAAGTAAACGGGGCGTAAATTTTTATGGGCTTATGCAAGCCCATAGCATTAACAGAGATCTCTTATTCAAAAGAAGAAAAAGAAGAGACCTAAAGCGAGCACGATATCAGCGATAAGCGGACAAAAAATCCCCTGCCAGTGAACGGCACGCGGGCGGAAGCCCACGCCGTGAATAACGCCGCTGCAAACTGCCCACATCAGCAAGAAACCATGCCAGATTTCCAGCTCGCTGGTCTTCGCGGCAAAGCGCGACGGATCCCAGAAGATGCAGCCTGCCAGCAGCAGCGCCATCAATAAGGAAAGCGCCCGGAGCGGGCGCTTGTCCATTATCGCGTACAGAGTAGCGATAAATTTCATCAGATTTCTTCTTTCTTCCCGGCTTTGGTGGCTTCCACGTGCTCAAGCGCCAGCGCGGTAATCACCCCAAAGGCACAGGCAAGAAGCGTTCCCAAAATCCATGCGAAGTACCACATATATAGCTCCTTACCTTAGTACAGCGAGTGGGTGTTCTTTTCGATGTCTTCGCGCGTGATGCGGCCAAACATTTTCCAGTAACACCAGCTGGTGTAGCCCAGAATGATCGGCACGAAGACAATCGCCACGTAGGTCATCAGATTCAGCGTCCGCTGGCTGGAGGTCGCGTCCCACATCGTCAGGCTGGCGTTCAGCATAGTGCTGGACGGCATGATGAACGGGAACATCGCAATACCGGCAGTCAGAATGATGCAGGCCAGGGTCAGCGAGGAGAACAGGAATGCCCAGGCGCCTTTATCCGCTTTGGTCGAAACGACGGTCAGCAGCGGCAGCACCACGCCCAGGGCAGGGATCGCCCACAGCGCTGGCATATTGTTAAAGTTCACCATCCACGCGCCAGCTTCACGCACCACTTCTTTGGTCAGCGGATTAGACGGGCCGGTATGGTCAATCACCGATTTCACCACATAGCCGTCGATACCGTAGTAGACCCACACGCCCGCCAGCGCGAAGCAGACCAGCGTCACCAGCGCCGCCACCGTGGAGACGGTGCGGGTGCGCAGGTGCAGTTCGCCTACGGTACGCATCTGCAGGTAGGTCGCGCCCTGGGTCAGGATCATCGCCACGCTGACGATACCGGCCAGCAGACCAAACGGGTTCAGCAGCTGGAAGAAATTACCGGTATAGAAGAGACGCAGGTATTCGTCGACATGGAACGGCACGCCCTGCAGCAGGTTGCCGAAGGCCACGCCAATCACCAGCGGCGGCACGAAGCTGCCGATGAAGATGCCCCAGTCCCACATGTTGCGCCAGCGGGTGTCCTCGATCTTGGAACGGTAGTCGAAACCGACCGGACGGAAGAACAACGAGGCCAGCACCAGAATCATCGCCACATAGAAACCGGAGAACGCCGCGGCGTAGACCATCGGCCAGGCAGCGAACAGCGCGCCGCCGGCGGTGATCAGCCACACCTGGTTACCGTCCCAGTGCGGGGCGATGGCGTTGATCATAATCCGACGCTCGGTGTCGTTACGGCCGAGGAAGCGGGTGAGCATGCCCACCCCCATGTCGAACCCGTCGGCGACGGCGAAGCCAATCAGCAGGATGCCAATCAGCAGCCACCAGATAAAACGCAATACTTCATAATCGATCATTTGACGACTCCTGTCTTAGCGTGCCGACTGAATAGCCGCAGAGGACTGTTCAAAGTGATAGCGGCCGGTTTTCAGGCTGCTAGGTCCTTTGCGGGCAAACTTGAACATCAGGAACAGTTCAGCCACCAGGAACAGCGTGTACAGGCCGCAGATCAGCAACATAGAGAAGATCAGATCGCCCGCGGTCAGCGACGAGTTGGCCACCGCCGTCGGCAGGACTTCACCAATCGCCCACGGCTGACGGCCGTATTCGGCAACAAACCAGCCCGACTCCACGGCAATCCATGGCAGCGGCAAGCCATAGAACGCGGCGCGCAGCAGCCATTTTTTCTCGCCGATACGGTTACGGATCACGCTCCAGAAGGAGGCGCCGATAATCAACAGCATCAGGATGCCGCACGCCACCATGATACGGAAGGCGAAGTACAGCGGTGCGACGCTTGGAATAGAGTCTTTAGTCGCTTTGGCGATCTGCTCTTCCGTGGCGTCAGCGACGTTCGGGGTATAGCGTTTCAGCAGCAGACCATAGCCAAGATCTTTCTTCACGTTATTGAACTGGTCGCGAACGGACTGGTCGGTGGAACCGGCGCGCAGTTGCTCCAGCAGCGCATAGGCCTTCATGCCGTTACGGATACGCTCTTCGTGCTGAACCATCAGATCCTTCAGACCGATAACCGGCTTATCCACCGAGCGGGTGGCAATGATGCCCAGCGCGTAAGGGATCTGGATGGCGAAGTGGTTGGTTTGCGCATTCTGATCGGGAATACCAAACAGGGTAAAGGCCGCCGGCGCAGGCTGGGTTTCCCACTCTGCTTCGATAGCCGCCAGTTTGGTTTTCTGCACGTCGCCCATTTCGTAACCAGATTCGTCACCCAGCACAATAACGGAGAGGATCGCTGCCATACCGAAGCTGGCTGCGATGGCAAAGGAGCGCTTAGCAAAGGCAAAGTCACGGCCTTTCAGCATGTACCAGGAGCTGATAGCCAGGATGAACATCGCACCGGTGACATAGCCAGACGCCACGGTGTGAACGAATTTCACCTGAGCAACCGGGTTGAGCACCAGTTCGGAGAAGCTAACCATCTCCATACGCATGGTTTCAAAGTTGAAGTCCGATGCGATAGGGTTCTGCATCCAGCCGTTTGCGACGAGGATCCACAGCGCGGAGAGGTTGGAGCCCAGTGCGACCAGCCAGGTGACGGCCATGTGCTGAACTTTACCCAGACGATCCCAACCGAAGAAGAACAGACCTACAAAGGTGGATTCGAGGAAGAAGGCCATCAGACCTTCAATGGCCAGCGGCGCACCGAAGATATCCCCCACGTAGTGTGAGTAATACGACCAGTTAGTCCCGAACTGGAACTCCATGGTCAGACCGGTCGCCACACCCAGCGCGAAGTTGATACCAAACAACTTGCCCCAGAATTTGGTCATATCTTTATAAATCTGTTTGCCGGAAAGGACGTAGACCGTTTCCATAATGGCCAGCAGGAACGCCATACCGAGCGTCAGTGGCACAAACAGGAAGTGGTACATCGCGGTCAAGGCAAACTGTAAGCGCGACAGTTCGACTATATCTAACATCATGACTCCTTGCTCATCGCATGAAGACTCCGAAAATGAACCGAGAAGCTCTGGCTCATACGCATGCCCCAATACAAATTTTTATTTGTCGCCCGCCCGGAGCGGGTTTCAACCGAAAGTGAAACCACGCCAGGACAAGGTTACAAATACGTTAACGAAAAACCCAATTGATTCCCCAATATATTACGCCGCAATAACCTTACAATAAATATGTTTTTATTGTTCCAGTTTTACATTTTTCGACGGTGATCAATATATAGCGAAGATGGCCAGTTTAGGCCAATTTGACTTGAGACAATTTAACGTTTTTTGAAGGATTTTTCCAAGCATTAAGTATTGATATAAATCAATTTTTACTCTACGTGTTAATTATGTAGCCCAATAAAGAATATTGGTAAACTTAATGTTAATACTGTGTTTAAAGTATACTTTGATTGGTTACTAAAAAGGGAGAGATGAGAATCATAGGTAATATTATTTAACGCCGCAGGAAAAAAAAGAAAAAAAAGAGCCGATCCGATTAATGCTAGACCGCTCACAGTATTTTTTCCTGTTTTCTTATCCCCTCCCCCACTCTTTTTTTAGTGTCTGTTTTGCTTCCCTCCGGTACGGCCAGGGCATATTTTCCTTTCCGACAACCGCACGTCGAGAATATTTATGAAATAATTCTTAAAATCAATATGATACATAAGGTTTTCGCCAAACGCGGGGTTTGCTGGCTCAGCGGCTTTCGGGAGAAGCGGATAACGGCCAAAAAAAAGGCCACCTGACGGTGGCCAACCATGTCGAAATCGGACAGATTTCTGCTTGCGGACAAGCAGAGAGGGTTTACTTGATGATCGCTTTCAGCGCTTCGCCGATATCGGCCAGGCTGCGAACGGTTTTCACACCGGCTGCTTCCAGGGCTGCGAATTTCTCATCAGCAGTACCTTTACCGCCAGCGATGATGGCGCCCGCATGGCCCATACGCTTGCCTTTCGGCGCGGTCACGCCCGCGATGTAGCCGACAACCGGCTTGGTCACGTGCTCTTTGATGTAGGCAGCCGCTTCTTCTTCCGCGCTGCCGCCGATCTCACCGATCATGACGATCGCTTCGGTCTGCGGGTCTTCCTGGAACAGCTTCAGGATATCGATGAAGTTAGAGCCCGGGATCGGGTCGCCGCCGATACCGACGCAGGTAGACTGGCCGAAGCCGTAGTCGGTGGTCTGCTTAACCGCTTCATAGGTCAGGGTACCGGAACGGGAAACGATGCCCACTTTACCCGGCTTGTGAATGTGACCCGGCATGATGCCGATTTTGCATTCGCCCGGGGTGATAACGCCTGGGCAGTTCGGGCCGATCATGCGCACGCCCGCTTCGTCCAGTTTCACTTTCACGGTCAGCATATCCAGGGTCGGGATACCTTCGGTGATGGTGATGATAAGCTTAATGCCCGCGTCAATCGCTTCCAGAATGGAATCTTTGCAGAACGGCGCCGGAACGTAGATCACGGTCGCGGTAGCGCCGGTCGCTTCAACGGCTTCGCGCACGGTGTTGAACACCGGCAGGCCCAGGTGGGTGGTGCCGCCTTTGCCTGGCGTCACGCCGCCAACCATTTGCGTACCGTAAGCGATCGCTTGTTCAGAGTGGAAGGTCCCCTGGCTACCGGTGAAGCCCTGGCAGATAACCTTGGTATCTTTATTAATTAAAACTGACATTATTTCCCCTCCACTGCGGCAACAACCTGCTGTGCTGCGTCCGTCAGACTTTTCGCTGCAATAATATTCAGGCCGCTGTCAGCCAGTTTTTTCGCGCCCAGTTCGGCGTTGTTACCTTCCAGACGAACCACCACCGGAACGTTAACCCCCACTTCCGCTACCGCACCGATGATACCGTCAGCGATCAGGTCGCAGCGTACGATACCGCCGAAGATGTTAACCAGCACCGCTTTCACGTTGTCATCAGAGAGGATGATTTTGAACGCTTCGGTGACGCGCTCTTTGGTGGCGCCGCCGCCCACGTCGAGGAAGTTAGCCGGTTCGCCGCCGTGCAGTTTAACGATGTCCATGGTACCCATCGCCAGGCCCGCGCCGTTAACCATGCAACCAATGTTGCCGTCCAGCGCGACGTAGTTCAGTTCCCACTGCGCAGCCTGCGCTTCACGCGGATCTTCCTGAGACTGGTCGCGCATTTCGCGCAGATCCGGCTGGCGGAACAGTGCGTTGCCGTCAGCACCCAGTTTGCCGTCCAGGCAGATCAGGTCGCCCTGCTTGGTGATCACCAGCGGGTTAATTTCGATCAGCGCCAGGTCGCGCTCCAGGAAAATGGTCGCCAGGCCCATGAAAATCTTAGTGAACTGCTGAACCTGCTTACCTTCCAGGCCCAGTTTGAACGCCAGTTCACGGCCCTGGTAAGGCATCGGGCCAGCCAGCGGATCGATGGCGATCTTGTGGATCAGGTGCGGGGTCTCTTCCGCCACTTTTTCGATTTCCACGCCGCCTTCAGTAGAGGCCATGAACACCACGCGACGGGAACTACGGTCAACGACCGCGCCCAGGTACAGCTCTTTGTCAATATCGGTCGCCGCTTCAACCAGGATCTGGTTAACCGGCTGGCCGTTCGCATCTGTTTGATAGGTCACCAGACGTTTGCCCAGCCAGTGCTCGGCAAATGCGCGGATCTCTTCTTTGCTCTTCACCACTTTCACACCGCCCGCTTTGCCGCGGCCACCAGCGTGAACCTGACATTTCACTACCCACGGACCCGCGCCGATTTTTGAAGCGGCTTCTTCTGCTTCACGCGGAGTAGTACAGGCATAACCCACCGGCGCCGGTAAGCCATAGCGGGCAAAAAGTTGTTTTGCCTGATATTCATGTAAGTTCATGTGTTCAGTCCATCCTTCAGGGTGTAATTATCTTTAAACCTGTAGGCCTGATAACGGCGCTAACGCGTGTTATCCGGCCTACGGTAGGTAATACGCTTGCTGACTACACGTCCAGCAGCAGACGGGTCGGATCTTCCAGCAGCTCTTTAATCGCCACCAGGAAGCCTACCGACTCACGTCCGTCGATCAGACGGTGATCGTAGGAGAGCGCCAGGTACATCATCGGCAGGATCTCTACCTTGCCATTCACCGCCATCGGGCGGTCTTTAATGGCATGCATACCCAGGATGGCGCTCTGCGGTGGGTTGATGATCGGCGTGGACATCAGGGAGCCGAACACGCCGCCGTTGGTAATGGTGAAGTTACCGCCGGTCAGGTCATCTACGGTCAGCTTGCCGTCGCGGCCTTTCACTGCCAGCTCTTTAATATTCTTTTCGATATCCGCCATGCCCAGCAGGTCGACGTCACGCAGAACCGGGGTGACCAGGCCGCGCGGGGTGGATACGGCCATGCTGACGTCGAAGTAGTTGTGGTACACCACGTCGTCGCCATCGATGGAAGCGTTCACTTCCGGATAGCGTTTCAGCGCTTCCACTACCGCTTTCACGTAGAAGGACATAAAGCCCAGACGGATGCCGTGACGTTTTTCAAACGCCTCACCGTACTGCTTACGCATATCCATGATTGGCTTCATGTTGACTTCGTTGAACGTGGTCAGCATGGCGGTGGAGTTTTTCGCTTCCAGCAGACGCTCGGCCACGCGTTTACGCAGGCGGGTCATCGGGACGCGTTTTTCAGAACGATTGCCCAGCTGCGGCGCCGGCGCGACTGCCGCGGCGGAGGCTGGCGCTTTGGCTTCTGCCGGCGCCGGGGCTTTCGCCAGATGTTTCTCAACGTCTTCGCGGGTCAGACGGCCGCCGACGCCAGTGCCTTTGATGGCCGCTGCGTCGAGGTTGTGTTCAGCCAGCAGACGACGGATCGCCGGGCTCAGCGCGTCGTTGTTCTGCTCTTCCAGAGAAGCCTGCTGACGCTGCGCCGGCGTGGACGCCTTCGCATCGGCTTTTTCGCTGCTTTCTTTACCTGCGCTGTTACCTTCGCGCAGGCGGCCAAGGATCTGGCGAGACAGGACGGTAGCGCCCTCGTCTTCCAGCACTGCATCCAGAATGCCGTCCGCTGATGCCGGTACTTCCAGTACCACTTTGTCAGTTTCGATTTCGACCAGGACTTCGTCACGGACGACCGCGTCGCCCGGTTTTTTGTGCCAGGTGGCGACGGTTGCGTCAGCTACGGACTCAGGCAGGTCGGGAACCAGAATATCTACGCTACTCATTGTGTATCCTTTAATTAATCGACGTTCAGCGCGTCATTGACCAGATCTTGTTGCTGTTTCTGGTGAACGGACATATACCCTACCGCCGGAGAGGCGGAGGCCGGGCGGCCTGCATAACGCAGAGAGGCCCCAAACGGAATCACTTCACGGAAGTGATGCTGGCTGCAGTACCATGCGCCCTGGTTGAGCGGCTCTTCCTGGCACCAGACAAAATCATGCACGTGCGCATACGCTTTCAGCGCTTCCTGCACCGCCTGATGCGGGAACGGATAGAGCTGCTCGATACGAACGATAGCGACATCTTTTTGCTCGTTTTTGCGGCGCTGTTCCAGCAGGTCGTAGTAAACCTTACCAGAGCACAGCACAACGCGCTTCACAGCCTGCGGATCAAGTTGATCGATTTCACCGATGGCCGGCAGGAAAGTGCCGTTCGCCAGCTCATCCATGCTGGAGACTGCCAGCGGATGACGCAGCAGCGACTTCGGCGACATCACCACCAGCGGACGACGCATACCGCGCAGCGCCTGACGACGCAGCATGTGGTACACCTGCGCCGGTGTGGACGGTACGCAGACCTGCATGTTCTGCTCAGCGCACAGCTGCAGATAACGCTCCAGACGCGCGGAGGAGTGCTCCGGACCCTGGCCTTCATAGCCGTGCGGCAGGAGCATCACCAGGCCGCACATCCGGCCCCACTTCTGCTCACCGGAGGAGATGAACTGGTCGATCACCACCTGAGCGCCGTTGGCGAAGTCGCCAAACTGCGCTTCCCAGATGGTCAGGGTGCGCGGCTCAGCGGTGGCGTAACCATATTCAAACGCCAGTACGGCTTCTTCAGACAGCACCGAGTCCCAAACGCGGAACTGGCCCTGACCGTTATGGACATGCTGCAGCGGGGTGTAAGTTGAACCATTGGTCTGGTTATGGATCACCGCATGACGATGGAAGAAGGTGCCGCGACCGGAGTCTTCCCCGGACAGACGCACCGGAATACCTTCGTCAACCAGCGTGGCGTAGGCCAGGTTTTCGGCGCCGCCCCAGTCGAACAGCTTCTCACCTGCCGCCATCGCCTGGCGGTCGGCGTAAATTTTCGCTACGCGGGACTGCATTTCGATACCTTCCGGCACCGTGCTGATGCGTTTCGCCAGCTCCTGCAGACGCTTCGGCTCCACTTTATCCGGATAGCTCTCGTCCCACTCATGATTGAGGTACGGCGACCAGGTAAAGGAGTGCATGTTCATCGGACGCCATTCCTGCACCACGCATTCGCCGGCATCCAGCGCATCGCGGTAGAGGTTAACCTGCTCGGTCGCGTCTTCCAGAGTCGCCACCTTCTCCTGCTCCAGCTTGTCAGCATAGATTTTGCGCGGGGTCGGGTGCTTTTTGATCTTCTGATACATCAGCGGCTGAGTTGCGCTCGGCTCATCGGCTTCGTTATGGCCGTGACGGCGGTAGCACACCAGATCGATGAAAACATCGCGTTTGAAGGTATTGCGGAAATCCAGCGCCAGACGAGTGACGAACGCGACCGCTTCCGGATCGTCGGCATTGACGTGGAAAATCGGCGCCTGCACCATTTTACCGATGTCGGTGCAGTACGGGGTCGAACGCGCATCCAGCGGGTTAGAGGTCGTGAAGCCCACCTGGTTGTTGATAACGATGCGCACGGTACCGCCCACTTCGTAACCGCGGGCTTTCGACATGTTCAGGGTTTCCTGAACCACGCCCTGACCGGTGACGGCGGCGTCGCCGTGGATAGTGATCGGCAGAACCTTGTTGCTGCTCGGCTCGTCCAGACGATCCAGACGGGCGCGTACGGAACCGATAACCACCGGGCTGACGATCTCGAGGTGCGACGGGTTAAACGCCAGCGCCAGGTGCACCAGACCGCCTTCGGTTTCCATATCGGATGAGAAGCCCATGTGGTACTTCACATCGCCGGTACCGAGATGTTCTTTATGTTTGCCGGCGAACTCGTCGAACAGATCCTGCGGTTTTTTACCCAGCACGTTGACCAGCACGTTGAGACGACCGCGGTGCGCCATGCCCAGCACCACTTCGCGGGTGCCGCTCTTGCCCGCATGGCGGATCATCTCTTTGAGCATCGGGATCAGGGCATCGCCACCCTCCAGCGAGAAGCGCTTCGCCCCCGGGAATTTGGCGCCGAGGTAGCGCTCCAGGCCTTCCGCGGCGGTCAGTTCGCTGAGGAAGCGTTTTTTCTCTTCCGCGGTAAAGCTCGCTTTGCCAGCTACCGATTCAATGCGCTGCTGGATCCAGCGTTTTTCTTCGGTAGAGGTGATATGCATGTATTCCGCGCCGATGGAGCCGCAGTAGGTTTGCTTGAGGGCGGCAATCAACTCGCCCAGCTTCATCGTGTCTTTACCGATGGCAAATGAACCTACGTTATAGCTTTCCTGGAAATCGGCCTCGGTCAGATCGTGGTAGGCCGGATCGAGATCCGCCACTCTCTCTTGCTTCCACAGCCCCAGCGGATCGAGATTCGCATGCTGGTGGCCACGGAAACGGTATGCGTTGATGAGCTGCAGGACTTTAACCTGCTTCACATTGGTGTCTGGGTCGGAAATCGAAGAAGTGTAACGTGAGGCATCCTTCGCCAGTCGACGGAAATAATCACGCGTTTTGGAATGAAATTGATCCGGTTTAACTCCGGTGCCAGGTAACTGCTGGAACATTGAACGCCAGTTGGCGTCAACAGAGTCAGGATCGGTTAAGAAGTCTTCATAGAGCTGTTCTATCCAGCTCTGGTTCGAACCAGAGAGGTAAGAAGAGTCCAGCCAGGCTTTCATTGCGCCGTTCTGCATCGTGATCCCTTAAGCATTCATATGCTTATTTCGCCGTAGAAACTACCACGCACACCGAGTGCACGTGCCGGGGTTCACTTGTTGCGGACGAGTTGTGGTTTCTATCCGCTAAGGAACCTTTAAAAACTGCCATTAATCTTCGGCGTTCAGGCTGCGGTTGCGTTAGCTGCCTTCACTTACCCCGGTCACATAGTTCGCTATGCTCCCGGGGATGCGTTCAGTTGCCGCCTTACCTCGCACTGAACGCCTTGATTACTGGTACATCTTGTGGCGGTTTTTAAAGATTTCCTGCTATCCCTTCATACTTCAAGTTACATGTACGTTGTCCTGTAACTCGAATTATTTAGGGTATTCATTTCCCGGTAGCACAAACGCTACCGGGGTTACTGCTTTTGGTAGCCCGGATAAGCGGTAGCGCCATCCGGGACACGCCGGGTTTCTTACGCGTTGCGCTGCAGCAGCATCGACTTAATATGGCCGATGGCGCGCGTCGGGTTCAGCCCCTTCGGACACACACTGACGCAGTTCATAATGCTGTGACAGCGGAATACGCTGAAAGCATCGCTCAGGCCGTCCAGACGCTCGCTGGTTTCGGTATCGCGACTGTCGATCAGGAAGCGATACGCGGCCAACAGGCCAGCCGGGCCAATGAACTTATCCGGGTTCCACCAGAACGACGGGCACGAAGTCGAACAACATGCGCAGAGAATACACTCGTACAGACCATCGAGTTTCTCACGCTGCTCAGGCATCTGCAGATGCTCGCGAGCCGGAGGATTTTGCCCATTATTCAACAAGTAAGGCTTAATCTTCTCATATTGTGCATAGAATTGCCCCATGTCCACCACCAAATCACGGATAACCGGTAATCCTGGCAGCGGACGGATAACAATCTTCTTGCCCGGCTGATTCAGCGCGGAGATCGGCGTGATGCACGCCAGACCGTTTTTCCCGTTCATATTCAGGCCATCGGAACCACAAACCCCTTCACGGCAGGAGCGGCGGAACGACAGCGACGGATCTTTTTCTTTCAGCTGGATCAGCGCATCCAGCAGCATCATGTCACGACCTTCTTCCGCTTCGAGGGTGTAATCCTGCATGTGCGGAGCGTCATCAACATCCGGGTTATAGCGATAAATTGAAAACTCGAGTTTCATTTTCCTGTCTCCGCATTAGTAAGTACGAATCTTCGGCGGGAATGCCGGACGCAGTTTCGGTTCCATGTTGACGCTACGACGCGTCATGGATTCCGACTCTGGCAGATACAGGGAATGGCACAGCCAGTTTTCATCATCACGATCCGGGAAGTCGAAGCGGCTGTGGGCGCCACGGCTCTCGGTACGGAAGTTAGCGGATACGGCGGTCGCGTACGCGGTTTCCATCAGGTTATCCAGCTCCAGGCACTCAACGCGCTGGGTGTTGAACTCGCTGGAGGTATCGTCGAGACGGGCGTTTTTCAGGCGCTCGCGGATCACTTTCAGCTGTTCCAGACCTTTGTGCATCGCATCGCCTTCGCGGAACACCGAGAAGTTATGCTGCATACATTCCTGCAGCGCTTTGCGGATCGCCACCGGATCTTCACCGGAACGGGTGTTGTTCCAGCGGTTGAGGCGGTCCAGCGAGCCTTCGATATCGGATTCGCTGGCGTCGCGCAGCGTGCCCTGCTCGGCGATGGATTCCTGCAGATGCAGGCCCGCCGCGCGGCCGAAGACCACCAGGTCGAGCAGCGAGTTGCCGCCAAGACGGTTAGCGCCGTGGACCGATACGCAGGCGATTTCGCCTACCGCGAACAGGCCCGGGATCACCACGTCTTCGCCCTTCTCATTGACGGTCAGCGCCTGGCCGGTCACTTTGGTCGGAATACCGCCCATCATGTAGTGGCAGGTTGGGATAACCGGGATCGGCTCTTTCACCGGATCGACGTGAGCAAAGGTACGGGACAGCTCGAGGATACCCGGCAGACGAGATTCCAGAACCTCTTTACCCAGGTGATCCAGCTTCAATTTCGCGTGCGGGCCCCACGGGCCATCGCAGCCGCGACCTTCGCGGATTTCGATCATGATGGAACGCGCCACCACGTCACGACCCGCCAGGTCTTTGGCGTTCGGGGCATAACGCTCCATAAAGCGTTCGCCGTGTTTATTGAGCAGATAACCGCCTTCGCCGCGGCAACCTTCGGTGACCAGAACCCCTGCCCCGGCGATGCCGGTCGGGTGGAACTGCCACATTTCCATATCCTGCACCGGCACGCCGGCACGAATGGCCATCCCGACGCCGTCACCGGTGTTGATGTGGGCGTTGGTGGTGGACTGATAGATACGGCCTGCGCCGCCGGTAGCCAGCACGGTGGCGCGGGCTTTAAAGTAGACCACTTCGCCGGTCTCGATGCACAGGGCAGTACAACCCACCACCGCGCCGTCCTGGTTTTTCACCAGATCGAGGGCATACCATTCGGAGAAAATAGTGGTGTGGTTTTTGAGGTTCTGCTGGTACAGGGTGTGCAGCAGGGCGTGGCCGGTACGGTCAGCCGCCGCCGCGGTGCGCGCCGCCTGCTCGCCGCCGAAGTTCTTCGACTGGCCGCCGAACGGGCGCTGATAAATACGGCCGTCGTCAAGACGGGAGAACGGCAGGCCCATGTGCTCCAGCTCGAGAATCGCTTCCGGGCCGGTCTTACACATATATTCGATGGCGTCCTGGTCACCGATATAGTCCGACCCTTTTACGGTGTCGTACATATGCCATTCCCAGTTATCTTCATGGGAGTTACCGAGCGCGACGGTGATACCCCCCTGCGCTGACACGGTATGGGAACGGGTCGGGAAGACTTTAGAGAGCAGCGCACAGGTCTGTCCGCTCTGGGAAATTTGCAGCGCCGCGCGCATACCTGCGCCGCCGGCACCGATGACAACAGCATCAAACTCTCTGACTGGCAATTTCATTACACACCCCACACCACAACAAATCCATAAAGAACGTAAGCCACCAGCGCCACAACGATAGCCAGCTGCAGAACCAGGCGCAGAGCCAGTGGTTTAACGTAGTCCGTTAACACCTGCCACATCCCGATCCAGGCATGGATAAGAATGGAAACGAGAGCCAGCAGAGTGAAGACTTTAGTGAAGCCGGAGGCAAAGAATCCGGTCCACACTTCCCATGAGATCTCACCGGTGGTAGCGAAGAAGCCAACCATGTAGATGATATAGAGGGTCAGAACGATGGCGGTAGCACGGACCAGAATAAAGTCATGTACGCCGTTGCGTCCCAGTGCTGAGGCGTTGCTTACCATACGAGGACTCCTGCGAGAAGTGAAAGCACGACAGTAATAACAAAAGAAATCTTGGCGGAACGTTTCCCTGCTTCGAGGGTTTCGTCCAGGTAACCAAAGTCCATCATCAGATGGCGGATACCGACAACGACGTGATAGGCCAGCGCGGTGAGAATGCCCCACATGATGAACTTCACAAAGAAGCTATCCATGATCGAGGCCGCCGTCAGAAAACCTTCAGGGGAGGAGAGGCTGGTGCCCAGCAGCCAAAGCAGAATTCCGACCGCCACGAAGGTGATGACACCGGAAACGCGATGGAGAATGGACGCTATCGCCGTGATTGGGAACCGTATCGTTTGTAGATCCAGATTGACAGGTCTTTGTTTTTTCACATTTCTTACCATGAATAACGCCCACATGCTGTTCTTATTGTTTCCTTCCTCCGGTCTGCTTGCGGGTCAGACAGCGTCCTTTCTATAACCAGAAGTCATGTTAAAACGTCTTTTCAGGCATTAAAACATCACTAAACAACGCTGGGTGGCTCGGGATTGCAGGGTGTTCCGGAGACCTGGCCGCAGTATAGGCCGTTCACAAAATCATTACAATTAACCTACATATAGTTTGTTGGGTTTTCTCCGGAACAGTGATCAAGGTCACGATAACAACATTTTTTTAATTTTTAATCACCTGATTTGACAAATATTAAACATTCTTGTTACAACCATTACCAGTTAAATGCAATAATGCTCAAAAGTTATGGGGTCACTCTTTCACCTGAGAATAAGTTATGTAACAGTGTGTCAGTATTGACCGATGTAATCAGGACAGTTATTAGTGGTATACAGGTTTTAATATTCGGACTGCTAAAACGCTGATTTGCTGTTGTTTCACCGCAGCCCTGAAGAACGTGCCATCAAGCGCCGTTGCTCTGTACCCTGCCCTTTTCGCTGACGCAGAGCTGTGTGCAACATAACAAACTGGTAACGTATACGGGCGCGGGCCGAAAGCAAATCCACCACCCGGCAGTCTTAAGCAATAAAGGCGCTAAGGAGACCATAAATGTCTGATGCTAAAGCAAAAATCACCCTGGGTGGTGACACTGCTATTGAACTGGATGTGCTAAAAGGCACGCTCGGTCAGGATGTTATTGATATTCGTAGTCTTGGTTCAAAAGGCGTATTTACCTTTGACCCAGGTTTCACATCTACCGCTTCCTGTGAATCTAAAATTACGTTTATCGATGGTGACGAGGGGATCCTGCTGCACCGCGGCTTCCCGATCGACCAGTTAGCGACCGAATCAAACTATCTTGAAGTTTGTTACATTCTGCTGAACGGTGAAAAACCAACCCAGGCCGAATATGACGAATTCAAAACCACCGTGACCCGTCACACCATGATCCATGAGCAGATCACCCGTCTGTTCCATGCGTTCCGTCGCGATTCTCACCCGATGGCCGTTATGTGCGGGATCACCGGCGCCCTGGCGGCGTTCTATCACGACTCCCTCGACGTGAATAACCCGCGTCACCGTGAAATCGCCGCCTATCGCCTGCTGTCCAAAATGCCGACCATGGCAGCTATGTGTTACAAGTATTCTATCGGCCAGCCGTTTGTTTATCCGCGCAACGACCTCTCCTACGCCGGCAACTTCCTGCGCATGATGTTCGCCACGCCGTGCGAAGAGTACGAAGTCAATCCGGTGCTCGAGCGCGCCATGGACCGTATTCTGATCCTGCACGCCGATCACGAGCAGAACGCCTCGACCTCGACGGTACGTACCGCGGGCTCTTCCGGCGCTAACCCGTTCGCCTGTATCGCAGCCGGCATCGCCTCTCTGTGGGGACCGGCGCACGGCGGCGCCAACGAAGCGGCGCTGAAAATGCTGGAAGAGATCAGCTCCGTTGAACACATTCCGGAATTTGTTCGTCGTGCGAAAGACAAGAATGACTCATTCCGCCTGATGGGCTTCGGCCATCGTGTTTACAAAAACTACGACCCGCGCGCCACCGTGATGCGTGAAACCTGCCATGAAGTGCTGAAAGAGCTGGGCACCAAAGACGACCTGCTGCAGGTGGCCATGGAGCTGGAGCATATCGCGCTGAACGACCCGTACTTCATCGAGAAGAAGCTCTACCCGAACGTCGACTTCTACTCCGGTATCATCCTGAAAGCGATGGGTATTCCGTCCTCCATGTTTACCGTTATCTTCGCCATGGCGCGTACCGTGGGCTGGATTGCGCACTGGAACGAAATGCACAGCGACGGCATGAAGATCGCCCGTCCGCGTCAGCTGTACACCGGCTACGCCAAACGCGACTTCCAGTCCGACATCAAGCGTTAATCTCGCTGTCCGGATGATAAAAACGCGCCTGCTGGCGCGTTTTTTATGCCTGACGATGAAGCCTGGCGCTGACACTGCCTGGCTGCCGGCTTAATGCTGGCAGTGCGGGCACCAGTAAAACGGCCGCGATGAGAGCATGGTCTTCTCAATCACGCCCCCGCAGCGCTCGCACTTTTCCCCATCGCGATGGAAGACCTTAAAGCGGAACAGCGAACCGTGGTGCTTGTTGTTATCGGGCTGGCCGCGAGTGCGATAAGAAAGCCGCGGGATATCGAGTAGCGCGTGCGCCAGCGCATCCAGCTGTGTTTCATTAAGCTCCGAGGCCTTATGCCCCCCGGTCAGCCCCACCTGCCAGAGGATTTCCACCCGCAGATAGTTACCCAGACCGGCAAGAAAAGCCTGATCCAGCAGCAGGCCGGAAAACTGACGATTGCGGAATTTGGCCGACAGCAGTCGCGCTTTCACCTGCTCCGCGGTTAACGTCATATCCAGCACGTCCGGACCGACGCGCAGCAAGAACGGATGGTTGGCCTCCTGCTCCGCCGTGAGCATCTCAATGTCCGACGCGCTGTAGAGCAAAATCGCCTTGCTGGCCGTCTGTAGCCTGACGCGCAGCACCCGGTTAGAGGCAGGCTGTTCGCCGGTCTCAACCACGCGCCAGACGCCGTACAGCTGATTATGGCTGTACAGGGTCAGGCCGCCGGAGAAGCGGGTCAGCAGGGCTTTGCCCCGGGTATCGATATGGGTAACCCGCTGACCAATCAGTTCGGTTTGATAGGGTTGCAACCGGGGAAAAGCGAACCAGACGTCGGTTAAGGGTTCGTCTTTGATTGCTGCCTCCAGTGTATCCGCCGCGCGGCGGATCTCCGGACCTTCCGGCATACTGTCATCCTTCTGTTAGTGGGTGGCGCCGCCGCCCAGTTTACTATCCACCGGCTGGTGCAGGGCTACGGCTATGGCCGTCTCCAGCGCTTCCCGCACGGTGGCGGTCGCCATACTCGGCTCGCCGGGATGGGCCGCCGCCTGCGCCGGTAGCCATGGAATATGGATAAACCCGCCCCTTACCTCATTCTGTCCCTGCAGCTTGTGCAGCAGACCGTACATGACGTGATTGCAGACGAAGGTGCCGGCGGTTTGCGACACCGAGGCCGGGATCCCGCGATCGCGCAGCGCGCTGACGATCGCTTTGATCGGCAAGGTGCTGAACCACGCGGCCGGCCCGCCGTCGACGATCGGCGTGTCGATGGGTTGCTGGCCTTTGTTATCGGGGATACGCGCATCATCGACGTTAATCGCCACACGTTCGACGCTGATATCGACCCGGCCGCCGGCCTGTCCCACCGCGATAACCAGCTTCGGCTGCAGGTCTTCAATCGCCGCGTCCAGCGCCGACAGCGCCTCGCCAAACACGCAGGGAAGCTGCCTGGCGATCACCGGCTGACCAGCAATCATTGTGCCGTCAAGCTGCTGCACCACTTCCCAGGAAGGGTTCACCGTCTCGCCGTCAAAGGGTTCAAAACCGGTGAGTAATACGCCCGCCATCGTCTTCTCCTTCGCGGTCCTTCAGATTGTCATATCTCAGCCTCTGGCTGAGCGCTGACCATAATATGGCGCCCGGCGAACGCCGCCCGCAAACGGCGGGCAAATTCGAGGGCATGCGGACCATCGCCATGCAGACATACCGTCTGCGCCACCACGTTCGCCCATTCGCCCCTGACGCTACGCACCCGGTGGTGTTGCACCATTTCGAGGGTTTGCGCCAGGGCCTGCTCTTCGCTGTCAATCAGCGCGCCAGGCTCGGTGCGCGGCACCAGGCTGCCGTCGGCCAGATAACCGCGATCGGCAAACACCTCCTGACGCGTCGTCAAGCCATAGCGTTGCCCAGCGCGGATCAGTTCGCTGCCCGCCAGACCCACCAGCACCAGCTGCGGGTTAACATCGCGGACCGCGCGGGCGATCGCGTCGGCCAGCGGCGGCGATTTGGCCGCCTGGTTGTAGAGCATGCCGTGCGGCTTTACGTGCTGCAACTCGCCGCCCTGAGCCTGAACGATCGCCGCCAGAGCGCCAATCTGATACAGCGTCTGGGCATAGACCGTTTCCGGCGGCAGATCCATCGCCGTGCGGCCAAAATTTTCCCGGTCGGGATATCCCGGATGGGCGCCCACCGCGACGCCGTACTTCAGCGCCTCGCGCACGCTCTGCACCATCAGCCCGGCGTCGCCGGCGTGAAAACCACAGGCGATATTCGCCGACGACACCAGCTGGAGCAGCGCGCTATCGTTCGCCCCGCCTTCCCCGAGATCGGCATTGAGATCAATCATCATCGTGGAGTCTCCACGCCAGTTGTTCAAGATAACGCTGACGATCGGCCCGCGCCTTCAGCGCCTCCTCCAGCGAGCAGGCCACGAAATGGATCGGCTGCCCCAGTGGGATCTGCGCCAGCTGGTACATATCGGCATCGATGATGCAGGCGATCCGCGGATAGCCGCCGGTGGTTTGCGCGTCGTTCATCAGCACAATGGGCTGGCCGTTGTGCGGCACCTGCACCACGCCCGGCAGCAGGCCGTGCGACAGCATTTCGCGATCGGTGGTGCGTTTCAGCGGCTGCCCCTGCAGGCGGTACCCCATGCGGTTACTCTGCGGACTGAGCTTCCAGGGGGCGCGCCAGAATGACGCCTGCGAGGCCGCGTCAAATTCGTGGTACTCCGGCCCGGGCAGCGCACGAATGCGGTTGCCCAGCGGCAGCTGCTTGACGCCGCGCGGGGTGGTGAAGCGGCGGGCGGCTTTCCCGAGCTTCAGCTTGTCGCCGTCCTGCAGGCGGCGTCCTTCCAGACCGCCAATCCCCGCCTTGAGATCCGTGCAGCGCGAACCAAGGACCTCGGGTACCGCAATCCCGCCCGCCACCGCCAGATAGCTGCGAATGCCATGCTGCGGCGTTTTCAGCACCAGGCGCTGCCCGGGCCGGTAGGCGGTGCGCCAGCCCACCCAGACCGCTTTACCGTCCAGCGTCGCTTCGCAGGCGGCGCCGGTCAGCGCAAACCAGCCGCTGCGGGCAAATTCGATCTCCACCTGGCCGAGGGTAATCTCCAGCCCGGCGGCATTCGCCTCGTTGCCAACCAGCAGATTGGCAATCACCAGCGAGGGATAATCCAGAGCGCCGCAGCGGCTGATGCCAGACTGGCGCAGGCCTTCTCGTCCACCGTCCTGTACCGAGGTGTACAGGCCGGCGCGGATCAGAGTCAACATACCCCCTCCTTTTGCGGCACAAAGCGAATTTTATCGCCCACGCGCAGCAGCGCAGGCTCCTTCCGCGACGGGTCGAACAGCGTTAGCGAGGTCCGCCCCAGCAGCTGCCAGCCGCCGGGCGTCGCCAGCGGATAGATCCCGGTTTGCGCGCCGCCGATACCCACCGACCCGGCCGGGACGTGCACGCGCGGTTCGGCGCGACGCGGCGTCGCCAGCGCCGCTGGCAACCCGCCCAGGTAGGGAAATCCCGGCTGAAAACCAATAAACCAGACCAGATACTCCACCGAGGCGTGCAGCTCCACGACCTGCTTTTCACTGAGGCCGCTGTGCTGCGCCACCACCCCGAGATCCGGTCCGGCCTCGCCGCCGTAGACGACCGGAATGGTCAGCGAGCGCGACTCCGGCTCGATCGCGAGGCTCTCCTCCCACCAGCGCTGCAGACGGTCTATCGCCTCCCACGCCACCTCCTGCGGGCGGCGGAGCACCACAGTGATATTGTTCATGCCGGGAATGGCGTCAATCACTTCCTCATGGTTCGCCAGACGCTGGGCTAAGCCCCAGATCCGCTGCTGGCTCTCAAGGGTGACCGGCGGCTCCAGCTCCAGCACGACGGCCGTTTCTCCTAACAGATAACAACGCGCTCGCTGCACTTTTCTCTCTCCCGTCAGGCAGGGTTGGGAATATCAATAAAGGTGACGTCCAGGTCAGTGGTTTCCGTCAGCCATTCGCTGAGGGCGCGAATACCGCCCCGCTCGGTGGCGTGGTGGCCGGCGGCATAAAAATGCAGGCCCTGCTCGCGGGCGGAATGGATGGTTTGTTCCGACACCTCGCCGGTGATAAACGCGTCCACGCCAAAGCGCGCCGCGGCGTCGATAAAGCTCTGGCCGCCGCCGGTACACCAGGCGACGCGGCTGACGGTGTCCGGCCCGGTATCGCCGCACCACAGCGGCTTACGCCCCAGCCGCGCTTCAATCCATGAGGCCAGTTCAAGGCCGGAAACCGGCATCGACAGTTCGCCCCAGGGCACCAGCGGTTCGATTTCCCCCAGCACGTTAATCCCCAACAGATGCGCCAGTTGCGCGTTATTGCCCAGCTCGGGATGGGCATCCAGCGGCAGGTGCCAGCCGTAGAGATTGATATCATTGGCCAGCAGGGTTTTCAGGCGCCGGCGCTTCATACCGCGGATCACTGGCGATTCGTTTTTCCAGAAATAGCCGTGATGGACAATCACCGCATCCGCCTGAAGACGAACGGCCTCATCCAGCAGCGCCTGGCTGGCCGTCACTCCGGTGACGATCTTGTGCACCGTGTCGCGCCCTTCCACCTGCAGACCGTTAGGGGCGAAGTCACTGATGGCTGCACTATTGAGCTTGTCGTTTATCAGTTGTTCCAGTTCGCTATTTTTCATCGCCACTCCAGCAGATAATCAGGGTATACAAAGGCATAACATAACCAGATCCATTCGGGTCGTCGATAGTCCGCCTCCGACACTGACGATGACTTTTTACTGAATAGCGCAATTTGTCTATTCACCCCGCCGCGCATTCGTGTATATTTATGCACTAATAAAGCATATTAAATAATCAGAAAGCCCCTCAAGCCATGAATATGACTAATTAAACGCTATTCATGCAGAACGATCGACTTTCGCTTTAGGCCAGGAAACACACTTCTCATGAAGACAACATCATCGCAACCGCGGGCGATTTACTACGTCGTGGCGCTGCAAATCTGGGAATATTTTAGCTTCTACGGCATGCGCGCCCTGCTGATCCTCTATCTCACCAATCAGCTCAAATATGATGATAACCACGCTTACGCCCTGTTCAGCGCCTACTGTTCGCTGGTCTATGTGACGCCGATCCTCGGCGGCTATCTGGCCGATAAGCTGTTAGGCAACCGGATGGCGGTCATGCTCGGCGCGCTGCTGATGGCCATTGGCCATCTGGTGCTCGGGGCCAGCGAAACCGCCCCGGCCTTCCTCTACCTGTCGCTGGCGATCATCGTCTGCGGCTACGGGTTGTTTAAATCCAACGTCAGCTGTCTGCTGGGCGAACTGTACGAACCCGCCGATCCGCGTCGCGATGGCGGCTTCTCGCTGATGTATGCCGCGGGCAATATCGGCTCGATCATCGCGCCCATCGCCTGCGGCTACGTTCAGGAGGAGTATAGCTGGGCGATGGGCTTTGCCCTGGCGGCCATCGGCATGGTGGCGGGACTGGTGATTTTCCTCTGCGGCAACCGTCATTTCCAGCATACCGCCGGCGTGAACCGCCAGGCGCTGTACGCCCGCCGCTTCCTGCTGCCGAACTGGGGCTGGCTGCTGGTGCTGCTGGTCATCGCGCCGCTGCTGATTGCCGTGCTGTTCTGGCAGGAGTGGTCGGTGTATGCCCTGATCGTGGCCACGGCCATTGGCCTCGCGGTGCTGGCGCGGATCTACCTGCGTGCCGAGACCGATAAACAGCGCAAGGATCTGCGCCTGATCGTCGTCCTGACCGCCTTCAGCCTGCTGTTCTGGGCCTTCGCCCAACAGGGCGGCAGCTCCATCAGCCTGTATATTGACCGCTTCGTTAACCGCCATATCATGAGCTACGAAGTCCCTACCGCTATGTTCCAGTCGATCAACGCCTTTGCGGTGATGCTCTGCGGCATGGTGCTGGCGTGGCTGGTGAAAGAGAGCGTCGGCGGTAACCGCACCGTGCGCATCTGGGGGAAATTTGCCCTCGGTCTGGGCCTGATGAGCGCCGGGTTCTGCATTTTGACCCTCAGCGCCCGCTGGTCGGCGGCCTATGGCCAGTCGTCCATGCCGCTGATGGTGCTGGGGCTGGCGGTGATGGGTTTTGCCGAACTGTTTATCGACCCGGTCGCGATGTCGCAAATCACCCGCATTGAGATCCCGGGAGTGACCGGGGTGCTGACCGGCATCTATATGCTGCTCTCCGGGGCCATCGCCAACTATCTGGCCGGCGTTATCGCCGACCAGACCTCGCAGGCGTCATTCGACGTCGCCGGGGCGGTGAACTATTCCATTGACGCCTACATCAACGTCTTCAGCCAGATCACCTGGGGCGCGCTGGCCTGCGTCGGCGTAGTGCTGGTTATCTGGCTGTATCACTCGCTGAAGGTCAGGACCCGCCGTCTGGCGGTGGAATAATCCCCTTTCTGGCGGCCTCCCAGGCCGCCAGCGTCTCCTGTCGCGCCTGCTTGTGATCGACTATCGGGCGCGGATAATCCAGCGTCACCCCCTGTTTATCCGCCCACACCCACGGCTGATGCAGCGCCTTCTCCGGCACCTTTGCCAGCTCCGGCAGCCAGCGACGCATAAACACCCCCTGCTTATCAAACTTCTCGCCCTGGGTAGTGGGATTAAATATGCGGAAATAGGGCGCGGCGTCGGTGCCCGTCGAAGCCGCCCATTGCCAGCCGCCGTTGTTCGCCGCCAGGTCGCCGTCAATCAGCTGGCTCATGAAATAGCGCTCCCCTGCCCGCCAGTCGAGGCGCAGATCTTTGGTCAGGAAACTGGCGACAATCATGCGCAACCGGTTATGCATCCAGCCGGTGGCGTTAAGCTGGCGCATGGCGGCATCGACAATCGGAAAGCCGGTCTCCCCGCGCTGCCAGGCCTGCAGGGCGCCATCCTCTTCGCGCCAGGCGACCTTATCGGTCCAGGCGACAAACGGCCGACCTTTACAGAGTTTCGGATAGTAGACCATCAGATGGCGGTAAAACTCGCGCCAGATCAGCTCATTAAGCCAGGTGGCGCCTGCCCCGCCATCCAGTGCGGCGGGGTGTTCCGTCAGCAGCCGATGCAGGCACTGGCGCGGCGACAGCACCCCGATGGCAAGGCAGGGCGACAGGCGACTGGTCCCTTCCACGGCCGGGAAGTCGCGCTGCCCCTCATAATCCGCCGCCGGTTGCTGACAAAACGCGCGCAGCCGCGCCAGCGCCGTTTTTTCATCCGCGGCAAACAGCAGCCCATCGAACGGCATTTGCGGATAGTTTAGCTCCGGCACCGGCGGCGCCAGGCGAGCGGGCGCCTGGCGCGGCTTTGGCGCGGCCACGCACGCCGGCAATCCTTCCCGCAGCCGGCGAATAAACGCGTTCTTAAACGGGGTGAAGACTTTATACATTTCGCCGCCGCCGGTTAGTACGCTGCCGGGCGGCAACAGGACGCTGTCGTCAAATCCCTGGCAAATCACTTCGCTCAAGGAGCTCTCAACGGCGGCATCGCGCTGGCGTTCATTGAATTCGTACTGATAGTTGTAGAACAGGTGACTGACCTGGTGCTGCTGGCAGAAATGGGCCAGCCGCTCGACGCTGGCGCTAAAATCGTCCGCCTCTTCTACCCACAGCGGTATGCCCCGCTCCGCCAGCGCGGTGTGCAGACTGTGCAAATGGCTGGCGATAAAAGCGGCCTGCCGCGGCGCCAGGTGATGTTCGCGCCACTGCCCCGGGGTGGCAATATACAGCGCCAGCACCTGCGCCTGCGGATCGCGGCAGGCGGCGGCCAGCGCCAGGTTATCGTGAATGCGTAAATCCGTGCGTAACCAGACCAGATGGGTGGCCATATCACTCCTCACTCTCCGTCAGCAAAACTCATCTTATGATCTAAGCCGGCAAAAATAGCGCGCCCCGGCAAAATAAGCACCTGCCAATTCCGCTGCGGCGCCTGAAAACGAGTGTAGACAAGCGGCGAAAAAAAACCGCCGGGGCAACCGGCGGTTAGTGGTTTTCCTCGCAGCAGGGCGAATTAGTAGAAGTCGTGCGCGGCTTTTTCCGCCTGCGCCATCCACACCGGCTGCTCGCTGGTTTTCGACCATACACGGTGCAGCCAGCTGTAATAGCGGGCGCGATCCTTCCAGAACAGCATCACCGGCAGCGCCGCGACGCCAGCCACGACGGCGAAAGCACGACGCAGCAAAATAATATGAGCAGGATAAGCTTTGTACAACGCCATCATTTCTCTCCCCTTTGTCAGGCCGGCAAGCAGCGCCGGAAAATTAATCATGTTTGTCTGAGCAAAATAATACCGCTCTGGTTGTAATTTTACTACTCATCCGACCACTAAAAAGCACGTATTTATACTTAATTTACATTCGCTACGTAAATTAGTTACGAAAAAGTTAAATTAATACTAACCATCAGTTAAATTGTGCCTTTGTCATTTTTATACTTTTTTTACACCGCGCCCGCGGATTTTTGCGAAATCTTTGCGCCGTAATTTCTATTCTCCTGGTAAATCAAAAACACACCCGGAGGTGGATTGTGACTGCAGGCGTACTCACTGGCGTTGGGCTGGTGTTCCTGTTACTGGCTTATCTGGTTTATGCCTTGATACATGCGGAGGCATTCTGATGGCTGCCCAGGGATTTTTATTATTAGCCAGCTATCTGCTGGTATTGCTGGTGCTGGCGCGCCCGCTGGGGATGTGTCTGGCAAGAATGGTGAATGACATCCCGCTTCCCGGCCTGGCCGGGGTCGAGCGCGTCCTGTGGCGCGTGGCCGGGATCCGCGCCGAAGAGATGGGCTGGCTGCAGTATTTGCTGGCGCTCCTGCTGTTCAACGCCCTCGGCGGCCTGGCGCTGTTTGCCCTACTGATGCTGCAGGGCGTGCTGCCGTTTAACCCGCAGCACCTGCCGGGGCTGACGTGGGATCTGGCGCTCAACACCGCGGTCAGCTTTGTCAGCAATACGAACTGGCAGGCCTACGCCGGCGAAAGCACCATGAGCTATCTCAGCCAGATGGTGGGGCTGACGGTGCAGAATTTCCTCTCCGCCGCTACCGGCATCGCCGTGGTCTTCGCCCTGACCCGCGCCTTCGCCCGGCAGAAAATGTCCACCCTCGGCAATGCCTGGGTCGACCTGACGCGCATTACCCTGTGGCTGCTGCTGCCGCTCTCTCTGCTGGTGGCCCTGTTCTTTATTCAGCAGGGCGTGCCGCAGAACCTGCAGGCCTACCAGCCCTTTACCACCCTCGAAGGGGCGCACCAGCTGCTGCCGATGGGGCCCGTCGCCTCACAGGAAGCGATTAAGCTGCTGGGCACCAACGGCGGCGGTTTCTTTAACGCCAACTCCGCCCATCCGTTTGAAAACCCGACGGCGCTGACCAATCTCGTGCAGATGCTGGCCATCTTCCTGATCCCGGCGGCGCTGTGCTTCGCCTTCGGCGAGGTGGTGAGCGATCGCCGCCAGGGGCGCGCCATCCTGTGGGCGATGACGCTGATCTTTATCCTCTGCGTCGCCGTGGTGATGTGGGCGGAAACCCGCGGTAACCCGCACCTGATGACGCTGGGCGCCGACAGCAGCCTGAATATGGAAGGTAAAGAGAGCCGCTTCGGTATTCTCGCCAGCAGTCTGTTCGCGGTGATCACCACCGCCGCCTCCTGCGGCGCGGTCAACGCCATGCATGACTCCTTCACCGCGCTGGGCGGGATGGTGCCGATGTGGCTGATGCAGATTGGCGAAGTGGTGTTCGGCGGCGTCGGCTCGGGTCTTTATGGCATGCTGCTGTTCGTTATGCTGGCGGTGTTTATCGCCGGCCTGATGGTCGGCCGCACCCCGGAGTACCTCGGAAAGAAAATCGATGTCCGGGAAATGAAAATGATCGCCCTGGCCATTCTGGTCACCCCGACGCTGGTGCTGCTCGGCACGGCGCTGGCGATGATGACCGAGGCCGGCCGCGCCGGGATGTTCAACCCCGGACCGCACGGCTTTAGCGAAGTGCTGTACGCCGTCACTTCGGCGGCCAATAACAACGGCAGCGCCTTCGCCGGCCTGGGCGCGGCGACGCCATTCTGGAACCTGCTGCTGGCGTTCTGCATGCTGGCTGGACGCTTCGCCGTCATCATTCCGGTGATGGCTATCGCCGGCTCGCTGGTGGCGAAGAAAATTCAACCGGCCAGCCCCGGCACCCTGGCCACCCACGACGCCCTGTTTATCGGTCTGCTGATCGGCACCGTGCTGCTGGTTGGCGCCCTGACCTTTATTCCTGCGCTGGCGCTTGGCCCGCTGGCCGAACACTTTTCCTTACTTTGAGCGATGCGGAGCACCCTGTTATGAGTCGCAAACAATTAGCCCTGCTGGAGCCGACGCTGGTACGCCAGGCGCTGCTGGATGCCGTGAAAAAACTCAGCCCGATGGTGCAGTGGCGCAATCCGGTGATGTTTATCGTCTGGGTGGGCAGCCTGTTAACCACCCTGCTGGCCATCGCCATGGCTGGCGGCGCCCTGACCGGCAGCGCCACTTTTACCGCCGCCATCAGTATCTGGCTATGGTTTACCGTGCTGTTCGCCAACTTTGCCGAAGCGATGGCGGAAGGCCGCAGCAAAGCCCAGGCCAATAGCCTGAAAGGGGTGAAAAAAACGGCCTTCGCCCGTAAACTGCGCGCCCCGCAGCATGACGCGACGGTCGACCACGTGCCGGCGGAAGACCTGCGCAAAGGCGACGTAGTGCTGGTGGAAGCCGGGGATATTATCCCCTGCGATGGTGAAGTCATCGAAGGCGGCGCCTCGGTGGATGAAAGCGCCATTACCGGCGAGTCTGCTCCGGTGATCCGCGAATCCGGCGGTGATTTCGCCTCGGTGACCGGCGGGACGCGCATCCTCTCCGACTGGCTGGTGATCCGTTGCAGCGTTAACCCGGGAGAAACCTTCCTCGACCGGATGATCGCCATGGTGGAAGGCGCCCAGCGCCGTAAAACGCCGAACGAAATCGCCCTGACGATCCTGCTGATCGCCCTGACGCTGGTGTTCCTGCTGGCCACCGCCACCATCTGGCCATTCTCGGCGTGGAGCGGCAATGCGGTCAACGTCACCGTACTGGTGGCGTTGCTGGTGTGCCTGATCCCGACCACCATCGGCGGTCTGCTGTCGGCCATCGGCGTCGCCGGGATGAGCCGTATGCTGGGCGCCAACGTGATCGCCACCAGCGGCCGCGCGGTGGAAGCGGCAGGCGACGTTGATGTGCTGTTGCTGGATAAAACCGGGACCATTACGCTCGGCAACCGCCAGGCCTCCGCTTTCCTGCCGGCGCGCGGTGTGGAAGAGCGAACCCTCGCCGATGCCGCCCAGCTCTCCTCGCTGGCGGACGAAACCCCTGAGGGACGCAGCATCGTGGTGCTGGCGAAACAGCGCTTTAACCTGCGCGAACGCGATCTGCAGTCGCTGCACGCCACCTTTGTCCCCTTTACCGCGCAAACGCGGATGAGCGGCATCAATATCGATCAGCGCATGATCCGCAAAGGGTCGGTGGACGCCATTCGCCGCCACGTAGAGGCCAACGGTGGCCACTTCCCTGCCGATGTCGAGAAGCAGGTGGAAGAGGTCGCCCGCCAGGGGGCCACGCCGCTGGTGGTCGCCGAAGGGGAAAAGGTGCTGGGGATTATTTCACTCAAAGATATCGTCAAAGGCGGCATCAAAGAACGTTTCGCCCAGCTGCGCAAAATGGGCATTAAAACGGTGATGATCACCGGTGATAACCGCCTGACCGCCGCGGCGATCGCCGCCGAGGCCGGCGTCGACGATTTCCTCGCCGAAGCGACGCCGGAAGCCAAGCTGGCGCTGATCCGCCAGTATCAGTCGGAAGGTCGGCTGGTGGCGATGACCGGCGACGGCACCAACGACGCGCCCGCGCTGGCGCAGGCCGACGTGGCGGTAGCCATGAACTCAGGCACCCAGGCGGCGAAAGAGGCGGGCAACATGGTCGACCTGGATTCCAACCCCACCAAGCTGATTGAGGTGGTCCATATCGGCAAACAGATGCTGATGACGCGCGGCTCGCTGACCACCTTCAGTATTGCCAACGACGTGGCGAAATATTTCGCCATTATTCCGGCGGCGTTTGCCGCGGTCTATCCCCAGCTGGCCATGCTGAACGTGATGGGCCTGCATTCGCCATCGTCGGCGATCCTCAGCGCCGTTATCTTCAACGCGCTGATCATCGTCTTCCTGATCCCGCTGGCCCTGAAAGGGGTGAGCTATCGCCCGCTCTCCGCCTCGGCGATGCTGCGCCGCAATCTGTGGATCTACGGCCTCGGCGGTCTGCTGGTGCCTTTTATCGGTATTAAAGCCATCGACCTGCTGCTGACCCTGAGCGGTCTGGTGTGAGGAACAAACTATGTCATTGATTCGTCCAGCACTTGTGCTATTTATTCTGTTAACCCTGCTCACCGGCGGCGTTTATCCTCTGCTGACCACCAGCCTGGGGCAGTGGTGGTTTAACTCACAGGCCAACGGCTCGCTGATCCGCATGAACGGCGAGGTGCGCGGCTCGGCGCTGATTGGCCAGAACTTTACCGCCGCAGGCTATTTCCAGGGTCGCCCGTCAGCCACCGCGGAGACAGCGGATAACCCGATGGCCTCTGGCGGCAGCAACCTCGCCGCCAGCAACCCGGCGCTGGATAAGGCGGTGAGCGAGCGGGTGCAGGCCTTGCGCGCCGCAAACCCGGATGCCGACCCGCGTGTGCCGGTCGAACTGGTCACCACCTCGGCGAGCGGTCTCGATAACAACCTGACCCCGGCCGCCGCGCTGTGGCAGGCGCCGCGGGTGGCCAAAGCGCGCCAGCTGAGCGTCGACCAGGTGACCGCGCTGGTTAACCAGGCCACACAAAAGCCGCTGCTGAGCTTCCTTGGCCAGCCGGTGGTCAATATACTGCAACTCAATATGGCGCTGGATGCCCTGAAGGATAAGTAAATGAGTGACGAGCCGCTGCGTCCGGACCCTGACCGCCTGCTGCAGCACACCGCCGCCCCGCATCGCGGCAAACTAAAAGTGTTCTTCGGCGCCTGCGCCGGGGTGGGGAAAACCTGGGCGATGCTGGCGGAAGCGCAGCGGCTCCGGGCGCAGGGGTTGGATATTCTGATTGGCGTGGCGGAGACCCACGGCCGGAAAGAGACCGCCGCGATGCTGCAGGGCCTGAGCACCCTGCCGCCGCGGCGGCTCGCCCACCGCGGGCGCTACGTGTATGAGTTCGATCTCGACGCCGCCCTCGCCCGCCGTCCGGCGCTGATTCTGGTGGATGAGCTGGCGCACAGTAATGCCCCCGGCTCCCGCCATCCAAAGCGCTGGCAGGATGTGGACGAACTGCTGGAGGCCGGGATTGACGTCTTCACCACCGTTAACGTCCAGCATCTGGAAAGTCTGAATGACGTCGTCAGCGGGATCACCGGCGTGCAGGTGCGAGAGACCGTCCCCGATCCCTTCTTTGACGCCGCGGACGACGTGGTGCTGGTGGATCTGCCCCCTGACGATCTGCGCCAGCGGCTCAATGAGGGCAAAGTCTATATCGGTGGCCAGGCCGAGCGCGCTATCGAGAACTTTTTCCGCAAAGGGAACCTGATTGCGCTGCGTGAACTGGCCCTGCGCCGCACCGCCGATCGCGTCGATGAGCAGATGCGCGCCTGGCGCGACCGCCAGGGCCAGGAGAAAGTCTGGCACACCCGCGACGCGATCCTGCTCTGTATCGGGCACAACACCGGCAGCGAAAAGCTGGTGCGTACCGCCGCACGGCTCGCCGCCCGTCTGGGCAGCGTCTGGCATGCGGTGTATGTCGAGACCCCTTCCCTGCACCAGCTACCGGAAGCCCGGCGACGGGCCATCCTCGCCGCGCTGCGTCTGGCCCAGGAGCTGGGCGCCGAAACCGCCACCCTCTCCGACCCGTCAGAAGAGAAAGCGGTTCTCCATTACGCCCGCGAACACAACCTTGGGAAAATTGTCATCGGCCGCCAGAGCAAGCGCCGCTGGTGGGATCGTAGCGGTTTTGCCGACCGTCTGGCTCGCCACGCGCCGGACCTCGATCTGGTGGTCATCGCCCTGGATGAAAAACCCTTCCCCTTTCCGGTGCGCGCCAGCGACAGTCGTCCGGCGCTGGAGAAATGGCGCCTGCAGCTGCAGGGCTGCGCGGTGGCGGTGGCGCTGTGCGCCATCATTACCCTGGTGGCCATGCAGTGGCTGATGGCCTTCGAAGCCGCTAACCTGGTGATGCTCTATCTGCTGGGGGTGGTGATCATCGCTCTGCTCTACGGCCGCTGGCCGTCGGTCCTGGCGACGGTGATTAACGTTATCAGCTTCGATCTCTTTTTTGTCGCCCCGCGCGGCACGCTGGCGGTGTCCGATGTCCAGTATCTGCTCACCTTCGGCGTGATGCTCACCGTGGGCCTGCTTATCGGTAACCTCACCGCCGGCGTGCGCTACCAGGCGCGGGTGGCGCGCTACCGCGAGCGGCGTACCCGCCATCTGTATGAGATGTCCAAAGCGCTGGCGGTGGGTCGTAGCCAGCAGGATATCGCCACCACCAGCGAGCGGTTTATCACCTCCACCTTTCAGGCCCGCAGCCAGCTGCTGCTCCCGGACGCCCACGGGAAACTGCTGCCCTTAACCCACCAGCCCGGGCTGACGCCGTGGGATGACGCCATCGCCCGCTGGAGCTTTGATAAGGGTCAACCCGCCGGCGCTGGCACCGATACCCTGCCCGGCGTGCCGTATCAGATCCTGCCCCTGAAGAGCGCCGCCCGCACCTGGGGCCTGCTGGTGGTGGAGCCGGCGAATCTGCGCCAGCTGATGATCCCGGAGCAACAGCGGCTGCTGGAGACCTTCACCCTGTTGGTGGCCAGCGCCCTGGAGCGTCTCACCCTGACCGCCAGCGAAGAGCAGGCCCGACTGACCAGCGAGCGCGAAAGCCTGCGTAACTCGCTGCTCGCCGCCCTGTCGCACGATCTGCGTACCCCGCTGACCGTGCTGTTTGGCCAGGCGGAAATCCTGACCCTCGATCTGGCCAGCGAGGGCTCGAAGCATGCCCCGCAGGCCAACGAAATCCGCCAGCATGTGCTCAACACCACCCGGCTGGTGAACAACCTGCTGGATATGGCGCGGATCCAGTCCGGCGGCTTTAATCTGCACAAGGAGTGGCTGACGCTGGAGGAGGTGGTCGGCAGCGCGCTGCGCATGCTCGAACCGAGCCTCGGCGGCCAGCACGTTCAACTGGATTTACCCGATCCGCTGCAGCTGGTGCATGTTGACGGGCCGCTGTTCGAGCGGGTGCTGATCAATCTGCTGGAGAATGCCCATAAGTATGCCGGCGCCCGGGCGGACATCGGTATTCGCGCCGTAGCGGACGCCCGGCAGCTGTCGCTGGAGGTATGGGATAATGGTCCAGGGATCCCGGCGGGCCAGGAACAGGCTATCTTTGATAAATTCGCCCGCGGCAACAAAGAATCGGCGATCCCCGGCGTCGGGCTGGGCCTTGCCATCTGTCAGGCCATCGTCGACGTCCACGGCGGGACCATCTCCGCCAGCAACCGGCCAGAGGGCGGCGCCTCATTCCGTGTTACACTGCCGGGAGAAACGCCCCCTGAACTGGAAGAGCTATCTGAGGAATTGTGATTAACGTTCTGATTATCGAAGACGAACACGCTATCCGTCGCTTTCTGCGCACCGCGCTGGAAGCCGACGGCATGCGCGTATTTGAAGCGGAAACCCTGCAGCGCGGGCTGATCGAAGCCGCCACCCGTAAGCCCGACCTCGCGATCCTCGATCTCGGCCTGCCGGATGGTGACGGCATTGATTTTATTCGCGACCTGCGCCAGTGGAGTCAGATGCCGATTATCGTCCTGTCAGCGCGTAGCGAAGAGCATGACAAAATTGCCGCCCTGGATGCCGGCGCCGATGACTACTTAAGTAAACCCTTTGGCATCGGCGAGCTGCAGGCCCGCCTGCGCGTCGCGCTGCGTCGCCACGGCGCGGCGCAGGCCGACGAGCCGGTGGTGCGCTTCGCCGACCTGGAGGTCAATATCCCTGCCCGCCGCATCCTGCGCGGCAGCGAAGAGATCCACCTGACGCCCATCGAGTTTCGCCTGCTGGCGGCGCTATTGAATAATCCCGGCAAAGTGCTTACACAGCGCCAGCTGCTGAATCAAGTGTGGGGCCCTAACGCCGTGGAGCACAGCCATTATCTGCGGATCTATATGGGTCACCTGCGGCAAAAGCTGGAGGCCGATCCGGCGCGCCCGCAGCATCTGCTGACCGAAACCGGGATTGGCTATCGCTTTATGCCCTGAGCCCCGCCTCTGCAGTACCAGAGGCTGGTGATCTTCAGCCCTTCAGAGAGCAGCAGGAAGCCTGCCAGGATCGCTAAATGCCTGACGCCGGCGGCCTGAATCAGCCACGGACCCAAAGAAAGCGAAGGCTGCATAAACACCAGCCTGAGCGGCGCCTGCCCCCAGGCCAGCCACAGCCCATAGCGGCTCTGACGGAAAAAGAGGATCATCGACAACGGGATGCTGATAATCAGCAGCACATTTAGCGGATAGAGCCAGACCGCCGCAGAGCCCCAGGTGTGCAGCAGCTGGAGATAAGCCAGCAGGTCGTCGTAAAAAGGGAGTCGGCGGTGGGCAATATTCCACCATAAGAATTGCAGGACGAAAAAGAGATCCATCCACGCCCAGAACAAAAACAGGGACTTCCGTTGTATTTTCATCGCTATCCTTGCGAAAAAAATCAGGCCCGCAAGGGGCCTGATGATCGTGCGCCGTTAAGCGTTCTTCAGCACTTCACTGACAATCTCTACCGCTTCTTTTTCAATCAGCTTGCGATGTTCTTCGCCGAGGAAGCTTTCGCAGTAGATCTTGTAGGCGTCTTCGGTGCCTGACGGGCGTGCCGCAAACCAGCCGTTGTCGGTCATCACTTTCAGGCCGCCAATCGCCGCCCCGTTGCCCGGCGCCGCGGTCAGACGAGCGGTGATTGGATCCCCCGCCAGGGTGTCAGCACTGACCATTTCCGGCGACAGCTTAGACAGCGCCGCTTTCTGCGCGGAGGTCGCGGAAGCCTGCAGACGGTTGTAGCTCGGCGCGCCGAAGCGTTCCGCCAGCTCGTTATAGTGCTCCTGCGGGTTTTTCCCGGTCACTGCGGTGATTTCCGCCGCCAGCAGGCACATGATGATGCCGTCTTTATCGGTGGACCACGGCGTGCCGTCGAAGCGCAGGAAGGAGGCCCCGGCGCTTTCTTCGCCGCCGAAGCCGAAGCTGCCGTCGAACAGGCCGTCAACGAACCACTTAAAGCCCACCGGCACTTCCACCAGCTTGCGGCCCAGATCGTTCACCACGCGGTCAATCATCGCCGAGGAGACCAGGGTTTTACCGACCGCCACCTCTTTGCCCCACTGCGGACGATGCTGGAACAGGTAGTTAATCGCCACCGCCAGGTAGTGGTTCGGATTCATCAGCCCGGCAGGGGTGACAATCCCGTGACGGTCGTAATCCGGGTCGTTGGCAAATGCCAGATCGAACTTATCGCGCAGCGCCAGCAGGCCCGCCATCGCACATTCCGAGGAGCAGTCCATGCGGATGGCGCCGTCTTTATCGAGGTGCATAAAGCGGAAGGTCTGGTCCACCTGGTCGTTCACAATGGTCAGATTGAGCTTGTAGTGCTCGCCAATGCGCTTCCAGTATTCGATACCGGACCCGCCCAGCGGATCGACGCCCAGCGTCAGGCCCGCTTTCTGGATCGCCGCCATGTCGACGATGTCCGCCAGGCCTTCAATGAACGGCTGCACCAGATCCTGCTCTTTGACGTGGCCGGAAGCCAGCGCCGCGTCCAGAGAAATGCGTTTCACACCCTGCAGGCCAGCGGCCAGCAGTTCGTTGGCACGGTTTTCCACCACTTTGGTGACGTTGGTATCAGCCGGACCGCCGTTTGGCGGGTTGTACTTGATACCGCCATCTTCCGGCGGGTTGTGTGACGGGGTGATCACAATGCCGTCCGCCAGCGGACCGCCTTTTTTGTTATGCACCAGAATCGCGTTGGAGACCGCCGGCGTCGGGGTGAAGCCGTTGTTTTCCTGAACGATAACGTCAACGCCGTTGGCGGTTAACACCTCCAGCACCGAAATAAACGCCGGCTCGGACAGGGCGTGGGTATCTTTACCGACATAGCACGGACCGGTGATCCCGTTCTTCGCACGATCTTCCGCAATAGCCTGGGCGATAGCCAGGATATGCGGTTCGTTGAAGTTGTGACGCGCCGCGCTGCCGCGATGGCCGGAGGTGCCGAATTTGACCGCATGCTCCGCATTACCGACTTCAGGCTTCAGCACGTAGTACTGAGCAGTCAGTTGGGCGACGTTAATCAAATCACTCTGTTGCGCAGGCTGCCCCGCACGTTTATCGATTGCCATTGCCTGATCCTTCTGGTGCAAATGTTAAAAAGCTAGATCGTGCCGCAAACCTTTTCAATCAGCTCCGCAGGGAACTGCATCGACTGCATGATGTGCTCAATCATGCTGCATTTACGGCCGGTATTGGTATTGGTGATCACCCACCACGGTGTACCAGGAACCTGTTTCGGTTTGGTCTGATTACCGCTTTTCAGCAGCGTACGCGCATCTTCCGCGAAGTAAACGCGCGTGCGGCCGTGCAGAGACTCAGTGGCCTCGGCAAATGCTTTACTGTCCAGGGAATAGAGGGTGGTCAACACCAGCATAAAACGGTTCACCGCGCGCTTCTGCTCGGCGTATTCATCAGATAACAGCATCTCGCGCATGGCGCGGACTTTATCTTTCACCGGGTTAGCGGGTTTCACCTCAGCGGCAGGCGTGGGCGCCAGCGTCGGCGCGGCTTTGCTGACCGGTGTAGCCGGTTGGGAAACGGCGGAAAATTTCAGCATACGCCGTAAAATGTCGGATGCGCTCTCGCCGATATGCAGAGTGTGGCTGGCAATATAGCGGTAGAGTTCATCATCAACTTCAATTGTTTTCATCTTAATCCAGTGCGATATCTTTTCTGAATACAAATCGTTGGGATTATAAGTACAAATCCCAACCGCGGATAGCGTCAAACCAGGATGGCGGTAAAACTCAGAAAACTTCTGGGTCTTGCAGCCGGATGGCAGAATGTCCAACATAATACCCTAACCCGACGGAGCGAAAAAAAGAACTTTGCCATGAAATTAAATAGCCGAGCGCAATCTGCACAGAATCCGCACAACCACTCCCCGATCGTGCTGGTCCATGGTCTGTTTGGCAGCCTGGACAACCTGGGCATCCTCGCCCGCGACCTGATCGCCGACCACGATATTCTGCAGGTCGATATGCGCAACCACGGTTTGTCGCCGCGGTCGCCAGAGATGACCTACCCCGCGATGGCGCAGGATCTGCTCGACACGCTCGATGCACATCAGATTGAACGGGCCACCTTTATCGGCCATTCGATGGGCGGCAAAGCGGTGATGGCGTTGACCGCCCTGGCCCCGGAGCGCATCAGCGGTCTGGTGGCTATTGATATCGCGCCGGTGGATTATCACGTTCGCCGCCATGATGAGATCTTCGCCGCTATTCGCGCCGTCAGCGAATCCGCCGCCAGCACTCGCCAGCAGGCGGCGCAGGTGATGCGCGAGCATCTGCAGGAAGAGGGCGTGATTCAGTTCCTGCTGAAATCTTTCGTCGACGGCGACTGGCGCTTCAACGTCCCGGTGCTGTGGGACCAGTACCCGCATATCGTCGGCTGGGAAACCATCCCGGCCTGGCCGCACCCAACGCAGTTTATTCCCGGCGGCAACTCCCCCTATGTGACCGACGCCTACCGCGACCCACTGCTGGCCCAGTTCCCGCAGGCTCGGGCCCACGTCATCGCCGGCGCCGGCCACTGGGTTCATGCCGAGAAACCCGAGGCGGTGTTGCGCGCGATCCGCCGCTATCTGACGAGCATAGCCGCCTGATTGGCTAAAATATGCCCGACCGCGCCGCAGAATGCCCGCGGTCGTTGGCGCAGCCGTTCGCCTGATGTATGATGGCGCGCTATCTGCGCCGGCTAGAGCCCGGCAGCTTGTTTCCCCGAAGTCACTCAGAATCATGGCAAAAGAACAAACGGACCGTACGACATTAGATTTGTTCGCAAACGAGCGTCGCCCGGGAAGACCGAAAACCAATCCGCTGTCGCGCGATGAACAACTGCGCATCAACAAACGTAATCAGCTGAAACGCGATAAAGTGCGCGGGCTGAAGCGCGTGGAGCTAAAGCTCAACGCCGACGCGGTCGATGCGCTCAACGAACTGGCGGAAGCGCGTAATATGAGCCGCAGCGATCTCATTGAAGAGATGCTGATGACGCAATTAACCGCCCTGCGCAGCCAGGGAAAACTCTAACTTTCCGCGAAAAATCCGCATTCATGTAGCAGAGTGTGCAGTCGGGCGTGATTGCTGTTTCCGCGCCCTTGCCTGTTCTGCTATGATTGCCGTTATCTGTGGGCATCGCGTCCCTACCACATCATTTAAGTTTCAAGAGGTTATTTTACTCATGGCAATCATCGGCATCTTTTTTGGCAGCGACACCGGCAACACCGAAAATATTGCAAAAATGATTCAAAAGCAGCTTGGTAAAGATGTTGCTGATGTTCACGACATTGCCAAAAGCAGCAAAGAAGATCTGGAAGCCCACGACATCCTGCTGCTCGGCATCCCGACCTGGTACTACGGTGAAGCGCAGTGTGACTGGGACGACTTCTTCCCGACGCTGGAAGAGATCGACTTTAACGGCAAACTGGTGGCGCTGTTCGGCTGCGGCGACCAGGAAGACTACGCCGAGTACTTCTGCGATGCGCTGGGCACCATCCGCGACATCATTGAGCCGCGCGGCGCGACCATCGTTGGCCACTGGCCGACTGCCGGCTATCACTTCGAGGCCTCTAAAGGCCTGGCGGATGACGACCACTTCGTCGGCCTCGCCATTGATGAAGACCGCCAGCCGGAGCTGACCAACGAGCGCGTTGAGAAGTGGGTGAAGCAGGTGGCCGAAGAGCTGCACCTCGAAGAAATCAAAAACGCCTGATGATTAAGCGGCGCAATCATTGAGTTGCGTCGCATTAATAGACAAAAGCAATCAAACTAATAGCTACAAGTTTTTAACTTTTAATCACATATCTGTACAATGTCCTCTGATTCTACGAGGCACGTGACGCAGTTTGTAGCTGGTGCCTCGTTTTTGACAGCAAACCAGGCCCGATACTTGCAGTTTTCATTTACCAGTGGCAGTTCTATAATGAGACGCATTACGTCGGGTTAATTTCTGTATGACTTCCGTTGAAGGAAGTAGATCGTTTAGCAACAGGACAGATTCCGCATGACTGACAACAATACCGCATTAAAGAAGGCTGGCCTGAAAGTCACACTTCCTCGACTGAAAATCCTTGAAGTGCTGCAGGAACCGGATAACCATCATGTCAGTGCGGAAGACTTATATAAACGCCTGATCGACATGGGCGAAGAGATTGGTCTGGCGACCGTTTACCGCGTCCTCAACCAGTTTGATGACGCCGGTATCGTGACTCGTCATAATTTTGAAGGCGGTAAATCCGTTTTCGAACTGACTCAGCAGCATCACCACGATCACCTGATCTGCCTCGACTGCGGCAAAGTGATCGAATTCAGTGATGACTCTATCGAAGCGCGCCAGCGTGAAATCGCGTCCCGTCACGGCATCCGCCTGACCAACCACAGTCTGTATCTGTACGGTCACTGTGCGGAAGGTGATTGCCGCGAGGACGAACACGCCCACGACGCGGTGGAAAAGTAATTCCCCGCTTCGCCTGCTCTGAAAAGCCAACCAGTCGGTTGGCTTTTTTATGGGCGCTTCTGCCGCGCTTCCCGCTCACGTCCCGGCGGCGCCCCTCGCGAGTCCCCGCTTTGTCCGGAGAGTTGATATGGAACTTCGCCAGCTACGCTATTTTACGCGCATTGTTGAAACCGGCAGCATGGGCCGCGCCGCGCTCGATCTGAATATCGGCGTCTCGGCGCTCAGCCAGCAGATCGCGCGTCTGGAAAATGAGCTGGCCATTCGCCTCCTGCAGCGGACCTCCCGCGGCGTGACGCCCACCAGCGCGGGCCTCGCTTTCTACTCACAGGCGCAGCTGGCGCTGCGTCATGCCGATGATGCCATCCTCGCCGCCCGCGAGGCGCGGCTGTCGGGCCACGTCAGCGTCGGCATGGCCCCCAGTACCGCCTCCGTTCTTGGCGTTCCGTTCATCAACGCGATGCGCGAGAGCTACCCCGACGTCCGCCTGCACCTGGTGGAAAGCCTCTCCGGGAATCTGGAGCGAATGATCAACACCCGCCAGCTGGATTTAGCCATCGTCTTCCAGCAGGAGAAGATCCTGCGCTGGAGCGCCAGACCGGTGCTCGAAGAGCGCCTGTTCCTGATTGGCACCCATGCGCTGTTGGCCTCGCTGCCGGATGACCCTGTTTCCCCTGACCAGCTCACCACCCTGCCGCTGATTATGCCAAGCCAGGGCCACGGCCTGCGCGGCAGGCTGGAGGCGGTTTGCCAGCAGCACAACCTCAGCGTTGAGGTGGTGGCGGACATTGACGGTCTGGCCCTGCTGATGCAGGCCGTGCGCAGCGGGCTGGGCGCTACCCTGCAGCCCGGGGCCGCCATTTCCCATCTCGACCATCAGGCGCTGAGGGTGATCGGCATCGCTAATCCGGTCCTCAGCCGTCCCAACTTTCTGGTCAGCCTGTCGGATGATGAGCTCACCCCGGCAGGCCTTGCGGCAAGGGTAATACTGAGCAAAGTCATGCGCCAGCTGGTGGAGTCGGATCGCTGGCCAGGTGCTACCCTTTACGTTAACTAAACCCCTCTTTAGCGCTACACCATAGCGCCCTGCCGCCGTTACCGCCTACATTCCCATTACAAATTTAACAATTAATTAAATTACAAGGGAACCGATAATGGTGGATGTACTGGTCATTGGCGGCGGCAATGCCGCGCTATGCGCCGCCTTAACCGCCCGGGAAGCCGGCGCCTCGGTGCTGCTGCTGGAGGCGGCGCCGCGGGAGTGGCGAGGCGGCAACTCGCAGCACACGCGTAACCTGCGCTGTATGCACGATGCGCCACAGGACGTGCTGGTCGACAGCTACCCGGAAGAGGAGTACTGGCAGGATCTGCTGCGCGTCACCGAAGGGAACACCAACGAAGCGCTGGCCCGGCTGGTGATCCGCACCTCATCCCAGTGCCGGGACTGGATGCGCCAGCACGGGGTTAACTTTCAGCCGCCGCTCTCCGGCGCCCTGCACGTGGCCCGCACCAACGCCTTTTTTATGGGCGGCGGCAAAGCGCTGGTCAATGCCTATTACCGCAGCGCAGAGCAGATGGGGGTGCAGATCCGCTACAACACGCCGGTGCAGGCCCTGGAGCTGCGCAACGGTGAATTTGTCGCCGCGCTGGCGGGCGAGGAACGGATTGTCGCGAAAAGCTGCGTTCTCGCCGCCGGCGGATTTGAATCCAACCGCGAGTGGCTGCGCGAGGCCTGGGGGCAAAATGACCGCGGCGAATGGCCCGCCGATAACTTTCTCATCCGCGGCACGCGCTTCAACCAGGGGGTGCTGCTCAAGTTTATGATCGACGCTGGGGCCGATATCATCGGCGATCCTTCTCAGTCCCACTGCGTCGCCATTGACGCCCGGGCGCCGCTCTATGACGGCGGGATCTGCACCCGTGTCGACTGCGTTTCGCTGGGGGTGGTGGTCAACCGCGATGCCGTGCGCTTTTATGATGAAGGGGAAGATTTCTGGCCTAAACGCTACGCCATCTGGGGCCGACTGGTCGCCCACCAGCCCGGACAGATCGGCTACTCGATCATCGACAGCAAAGCCATCGGCCACTTTATGCCCCCGGTCTTTCCCGGCGCTCAGGCCAATACCATCGCGGAACTGGCCCGCCAGCTGGGGCTTGACGGCGAACGCTTAGCGCAAACCATCGCCGACTATAATGCCGCCTGCGCGCCGGGCCAGTTCGATCACACCCGCCTGGATAACTGCGCGACCTCTGGCCTCACCCCGGCGAAAACTCACTGGGCGCGCCCCATCGATACGCCGCCTTACTACGGCTACGCCATGCGTCCGGGGATCACCTTCACCTACCTCGGGCTCTACGTCGACGACACCGCCGCCGTCCATTTCGCCGGTCAACCCAGCCGTAATCTGTTCGTCGCCGGGGAAATGATGGCTGGCAACGTGCTGGGCAAGGGCTACACCGCCGGCGTTGGGATGTCGATCGGCACCACCTTCGGCCGTATCGCCGGCCAGCAAGCCGCCCGGGCGGCGCAGCAGGAGAAACACCATGAAGTCGCTTGAAAAGCTGATCATTGACGCGCAGATCATCACCGAACCGGAAGCGGAAGTCGAACGGGTGATGCAGGTGTGTAACGCCTGCCGCTACTGCGAAGGGTTTTGCGCCGTCTTCCCGGCGATGACCCAGCGCCTGGCCTTTGGCAAGGCGGATATCAACTATCTGGCTAACCTGTGCCATAACTGCGGCGCTTGCCTGCACGCCTGCCAGTACGCGCCACCGCACGAGTTCGCCATTAACGTGCCGAAGGCGATGGCCGAAGTCCGGCTCGAGACCTATCAACACTACGCCCAGCCCGCCGCCTTTGGCAGCCTGTACCGCCGGGCCGGCATGACCACCGTGCTGGCGCTGGTCGGCGGCCTGATTATCTTTCTGCTGCTGGCGATGGGGCTCAAAGGCTCGCTGCTTCATCCGCCGCTGGCAGGCGACTTCTACCAGATATTCCCCCATAACCTGCTGGCGTGGATGTTTGGCTCGGTCTTGGTGCTGGCGATTGGCTTACTGATGACCGGGGTGATCCGCTTCTGGCGCGAGATCTCCCCTGGCCAGCCGCAACCGATTGATATCGCAAAGGCATCCCATGATGCGCTGACGCTGAAATATCTCGACGGCGGGCACGGGAAAGGCTGCAACGAAGCCGATGACGCCTTCACCCTGCTGCGCCGCCGATTCCACCACTGCACCTTCTACGGTTTTATGCTCTGCTTCGCCGCCACCGTGGTGGCCACGGGCTATCACTATATCGCCGGCCGGGAAGCCCCCTACCCGTTCTTCAGCCTGCCGGTGCTGCTCGGCACCCTCGGCGGCATCGGCCTGCTGGTCGGCCCGGCGGGCCTACTGTGGCTGAACCTGCGCCGCTCGCCGCTGCACGGCGACGCGCGGCAGAAGCCGATGGATCGCGGATTTATTCTGCTGCTGCTGCTGACCAGCTTCACTGGCCTGGCGCTGTTGGCGGGGCGGGATACCTCGTGGATGGGCATCCTGCTCGCCATCCACCTCGGGGTGGTGATGGCCCTGTTCTTAACCCTGCCGTATGGAAAATTTGCCCACGGATTTTATCGCTGTGCGGCGTTACTCAAGTGGGCGATTGAGAAACGCCGCGGAAAACAGGTGGGCGTCGCCGGCGACTGACCTACCCCCTCTGCACCCGATAACAACAAGATAAAGACAATGGAGAGCACCCCCTATGACCCAACAACCCACCCGCGCCGGCACCGTCGGCGCTATCCTCCGCGTGACCAGCGGTAATTTTCTCGAACAGTTCGACTTCTTCCTGTTTGGCTTTTACGCCACCTATATCGCCCGCACCTTCTTTCCGGCGGAGAGCGAGTTCGCGGCGCTGATGCTCACCTTTGCGGTATTTGGCTCGGGCTTCCTGATGCGTCCCATCGGCGCGGTGGTGCTCGGCGCCTATATCGACAGAATCGGTCGCCGCAAAGGGCTGATGGTCACCCTGGCGATCATGGGCTGCGGGACGCTACTCATCGCCCTGGTCCCTGGCTATCAGACTATCGGTGTGCTGGCGCCGATCCTCGTGTTAGTGGGCCGTCTGCTGCAGGGGTTCTCGGCGGGCGTCGAGCTTGGCGGAGTGTCGGTCTATCTCTCTGAAATCGCCACGCCGGGCAATAAAGGCTTCTATACCAGCTGGCAGTCCGCCAGCCAGCAGGTGGCTATCATCATGGCGGCGCTGATCGGCTATGCGCTGAACGCCACGCTGGAACATGAGGAGATCGCCGCCTGGGGCTGGCGCATCCCCTTCTTTATTGGCTGCCTGATCATTCCGCTGATTTTCGTGCTGCGCCGCTCACTGCAGGAAACCGAGGAATTCCTGCAGCGTAAACATCGCCCGGATACCAAAGAGATCCTGACCACCATCGCCAGGAACTGGCGCATTATTACCGCGGGGACCCTGCTGGTGGCGATGACCACCACCACGTTTTACTTTATTACCGTCTATACACCAACCTACGGCAGAGCGGTGTTGCACCTCAGCGCCCGCGACAGCCTGCTGGTAACCATGCTGGTGGGCATCTCCAACTTTATCTGGTTGCCGATTGGCGGAGCCATCTCTGACCGGATCGGTCGTCGCCCGGTGCTGATGGGAATTACCGTGCTGGCGCTGCTCACCACCTGGCCGGTGATGCACTGGCTCACCGCCGCGCCGGATTTCACCCGTATGACGCTGGTCCTGCTGTGGTTCTCGTTCTTCTTTGGCATGTATAACGGCGCGATGGTGGCGGCGCTCACCGAAGTGATGCCGGTTTACGTCCGCACCGTGGGCTTTTCGCTGGCCTTCAGCCTCGCCACCGCCATCTTCGGCGGCCTGACGCCGGCTATCTCCACTGCCCTGGTCGAGCTTACCGGCGATAAAAGCGCGCCGGGATGGTGGCTGATGTGCGCTGCGCTGTGCGGGTTCATCGCCACCGCGCTGCTGTTTGTGCGCCTGAGTCGCGGCTATCAGCCGGCGGAGAGTCAGCGCTAAAAAAGCAAACGGGCGGAGATATGCTCCGCCCGTTTGCCGCTGCCGTCTGGCTTAATGGGTCGTATTATTGCTGCGGATCTCCTTCCAGATCTGGTCGCAGCGCGCTTTCACCGCCTGATCGTTGCCGGTGCGGGTAGCCTGGATACACTGTTGGTAATCCAGCACCCGGACGCTCTCCTGGTTAGCAAACTGCTGGTGCTGTTTATCCTCTTTCAGGACATTCAGTACGCTCTGGCAGGCTTCAATCTTGTCCGGATTGCCTTCCGCCGTATTAATACAGGCGCTATAGGCATCTTTCAGTTTGGTGTCTTCTTTCGGGGCCGGGGACGTGGTGCAGGCCACCAGAGCCGATGCCATCATGGCAATAAGCAGCATTTTTTTCATTGTCGTTCTCCCAGAGGTGCGGCAGGCTCATGCCCGCCGCGCAGGCATTAGAAAATGGTGAACGGGGCGATAACCATGAACTTCACGTCGCGCTCATCCTGGAAGATGTTGCCGTAGCCGCCGCTCCAGCTCGGAATATCGGAATGGTTGTCGTACTGGGTAAAGTGCAGTTTAAACAGCGTGCCCTTCGCCCGGCCTTCCTGCACGGTATACATAGCATCGAGGCTATAGGCCGACTCTTTCAGGCGATAGTCAGGGTCATAGTACGCATCCGGAGAAGCCATTTTGCCAGGCTTCGCATCCCAGGCGTACACATAAGACGCGCCAAACGCCCAGCCCGGCATATCCCAGTTTTTCATGTCATACATCGCGCCGAAGAAGACTGCTTTTTCACCGTTGGCGTTGAAGTCGGAGCGGTTATCCCACCAGATATCGAGACGACCGTTGGAGGAGGCGTAGGTCGGGGTCATACGCTGCAGGAAGTAGCCCTGCTGGCCATCGGCCTTCACCCAGGTCCCTTCCAGACGCAGATCCAGCACATCCGCTACTTTATAGCCAAAGGTTAACGCCTGCAGCCATGCGGTGCCGTCATAGATGTCGTTGACCCCGCCGTTGCTGACCTTATCGCGAGTGCCGTAGAACTGGTAGCTGGTGCTCAACGGCGCGCCGGCGACGTCAAATTTGTAGCTGGCTTTAGCAAAGTACTGATCGATATAGCCCTGAGCCTGACCAAATGCCGCCTCCAGCACCAGGTCGTTTTTGAAATCATATTTGGCGCCGACGGAGTGAAGATAATCGACTTTGGTCTTCTTATCGTTCTGGTAGAAATCATCCATTTCGATATGCCATGGCGCTTTATACTCGTTCGTCCACATGTAGGAGAAACTTAACGCGCCCGCGGTGCCATAGTCGAAGTTGGCCCCGGCTTCCGCCCCCTGATAGGTCCCCGGCATGAAGCTCCAGTGCGGTGCCAGCAGGGTCTGACCGGTTGGCTGGATGTAGCCCGCGCGCGCCCACGCCGGACCGTATTTGAATTTCGCGGCGGCTTTATACAGGCTGATGCCGCTCTTATCGCCGGAGTAGTCTTCGTCATAGGCTTTGTTGCGCGACGAGAAGGCGATTTCGTTCGGGTGGCCGCTGTCGCCGTTCTCCGCCATTTCAATCGCGGTAAACGCCGCAATATCAAGGCCAAACATATCGGCGGCATATCCGGACTGGAAGTCCAGGTTGGCGTTCCAGGTGGAGTGGGAAAGGTTGGTTTTGTATTTATCGCCGTCGGTCACATCTTTACGGTCACGCTCACGCTGCCAGTAATAGATACCGCCGGTTAAAGTAGAATCATCGATAAAGCCTGCTGCGCTGGCCTGCGGAATCACAACCCAGCCCGACATCGCGGTGACGGCGGCAATAGCCAGCGCCAGCGTACTACGTTTGCCACTAAACGTACGCATGTGCATATCCTCTTTGACGTTTTAAAAGGCGAAGACCAGAGGTCATTCGCTAAAAAATAAATAAAACTGCAAAATGTGGGGCGGCGAAAAAGGCCGCGAAACCACTGTAGATAGACTATTTTTCGTGACGCGAATTATCAATGTTTTTCGTGAGGCAAAGCTTAAGATTATGACAAAGCGCACATAATTTATGTCGTTTTGTTACAGTCTTATCTCTGATGATTTTGTCATGGAAGTCATTGCTAAATCAGGGAAAAATGCGAAAGCTGAAAGCGATTACATTGGTTTTTTATATGAGACAGGAAATATCAGAAGCGTTATTTATTTCCGGAGCGAAACAGAATTAATTCGCTTCGCGAAAATAAAAAGAGTAATTGGCTGATTCTGAAACAAAAAAAGCGCCGCAGAGTGCGGCGCTTTGACGGTAGGGAAAATGTTATTCGCCCGCTTTCGCCCAGGTATCGCGCAGACCGACGGTGCGGTTAAACACCAGACTGGTTGCGGTTGCATAGCGGCTGTCGAGGCAGAAGTAACCTTCACGCTCAAACTGGTAAGCTTTACCGGCTTCCGCCTGCGCCAGGCTCGGCTCCGCGTAACCCTGTTTGATCACCAGCGATTCCGGATTGATCACCGCGAGGAAATCCTCCGCTGCACCCGGGTTTGGTACGCTGAACAGGCGATCGTAGAGACGGATCTCTACCGGCAGCGCATGCGCCGCGCTCACCCAGTGGATCACGCCTTTGACCTTGCGGCCGTCAGCCGGATCTTTGCTCAGGGTGTCGGCATCGTAGGTGCAGAAGATAGTAGTGATATTGCCTTCGGCATCTTTCTCCACGCGTTCCGCTTTGATGACGTAGGCGTTGCGAAGACGTACTTCTTTGCCCAGCACCAGACGCTTGTACTGCTTGTTGGCTTCTTCACGGAAGTCCGCGCGGTCGATCCAGATTTCCGCGCTGAACGGCACTTCGCGGCTGCCCATCTCCGGCTTGTTCGGATGGTTCGGCATCGCCACCATTTCGCTTTCGCCCTGCGGATAGTTCTCAATAACCAGTTTCACCGGATCGATCACCGCCATCGCGCGCGGCGCGTTTTCGTTGAGATCTTCGCGAATGCAGGACTCCAGCGACGCCATCTCAATGGTGTTGTCCTGCTTGGTCACGCCGATACGCTTGCAGAATTCGCGGATGGATTCGGCGGTGTAGCCGCGACGACGCAGACCGGAGATGGTCGGCATCCGCGGATCGTCCCAGCCTTCCACGTGCTTCTCAGTCACCAGCTGGTTCAGCTTACGCTTGGACATCACGGTGTATTCGAGATTCAGGCGCGAGAATTCGTACTGGCGCGGGTGCACCGGGATGCTGATGTTGTCCAGCACCCAGTCGTAAAGACGACGGTTGTCCTGGAACTCCAGGGTACACAGCGAGTGGGTAATGCCTTCCAGCGCATCGCTGATGCAGTGGGTGAAGTCGTACATCGGGTAGATGCACCACTTGTTGCCGGTCTGATGATGCTCAGCGAACTTAATGCGGTACAGCACCGGATCGCGCATCACGATGAACGGCGACGCCATATCGATCTTCGCGCGCAGGCAGGCCTTGCCCTCTTCGAAGCCGCCGCTGCGCATTTTTTCGAACAGCGCCAGGTTTTCTTCCACGCTGCGGTCGCGATACGGGCTGTTTTTACCCGGCGCTTTCAGGGTGCCGCGGTATTCGCGGATCTCATCAGGAGAGAGTTCATCAACGTAGGCCAGGCCTTTGTTAATCAGCTCAACCGCATACTGATGCAGCTGATCAAAGTAATCAGACGAGTAGCAAACGTCCCCGGACCAGTGGAAACCTAACCACTGCACGTCGTTTTTAATCGACTCCACGTATTCGATATCTTCTTTCACCGGGTTGGTGTCATCGAAACGCAGGTTGCATTGGCCCTGATAATCCTGGGCGATGCCGAAGTTCAGGCAGATGGATTTCGCATGGCCAATGTGCAGATAACCGTTCGGCTCCGGCGGGAAGCGGGTGTGAACGGTGGTGTGCTTACCGGTAGCCAGATCTTCATCAATGATCTGACGGATAAAGTTAGTCGGGCGGGCTTCTGCCTCACTCATCACGGGTTCCTCAAAGCGTAAACAACGTATAACGGCACATGATCTTACAAGCAGGGCGTAGTGACAACTATTAGTTACGTAAAATAGGTATCAGAAGAGGATTATGGGGCCGATTGCTGGAAAAAAAAGCGGCGAAGGTTTCCCTTCGCCGCTGAGGCATAAACTCGACTCAGGAGCCTTACTTGCCTTTAATCTCATACAGCGGCGTCTGGCCGGCTACGACCTTACCGCTCGCCAGTATCACCAGCGCGCTGTAGTCATCGCTATTGCTGCAGACGACCGGGCTAATCATCGAGCGCGCATTGGCGTTGAGGAAGTCCAGATCCATTTCCAGAATCGGCTCGCCCGCCTTCACGTCCGTGCCCTCTTCAACCAGACGTTTGAAGCCCTTGCCTTCCAGCGCCACGGTGTCGATACCCATGTGGACGACGATTTCCGCACCGTTGTTGGTTTCGAGGCAGAATGCATGGTTAGTGTTGAAAATTTTCACCACGGTACCGGCGGCCGGGGCCACCACGATGTTGCTGGTCGGTTTCACCGCGATACCGTCGCCGACGGCTTTGCTGGCGAAGGCTTCATCCGGCACCTGCTCGAGGGCCACCACGTCACCGGTAATCGGCGAAACCAGCGACTCAACGGTCTTCGCGTTCGCTACCGCCTGCGGTTTAGCCGCTGGCGCTGCGGTGGCGACGTTGCCAGCCGGTGCGGTTGCCGCTGCCGCTACCGGGCCGCGGGTAACCACTTTTTTCATCTCATCGCCGATAGACTCTGCCTTCGCGCCGACGATAACCTGGATGGTTTGCTTATTCAGTTTCACCACCCCGGATGCGCCGAGACGTTTACAGGCGGCGTCGTTCACTTTCGCCGAATCGCCCACGGTCAGACGCAGACGGGTGATACAGGCGTCAATCGCTTTCAGGTTGTCCGTTCCGCCCACCGCGGCGATATAGCTGGTCGCCAGCTGGGTCAGGCCTTCTTCAGTGTTGCTGTTGGCTTCTTCCGTTACCACGTCAGCGGCTTTGTCTTCACGACCCGGTGTTTTCAGGTTGAACATGCGGATCACTGCGCTGAACAGCAGGAAGTAGACGAAGAAGAAGACCACGCCCATCACCAGCAGCATCCAGACGTTTTTGCTGGCGGCCGGCAGGCTGTACATCAGCACGTAGTCAATGGCGCCGGCGGAGAAGGAGAAGCCCGCATGAATGCCCAGCGCCGTTGCGATGAACAGACTGATACCGGTCAGTACCGCGTGCAGGAGGTACAGCAGCGGAGCCAGGAACATGAACAGGAATTCCAGCGGCTCGGTTACCCCGGTCAGGAACGCGGTGATGGCAACAGACAGCAGCATACCGCCCACCATTGGACGACGCGCTTTCGGAGCGGCCAGATACATCGCCAGCGCCGCGCCCGGCAGACCAAACATCATGATTGGGAAGAAGCCGGACATGAACATCCCCGCGGTGCCGTCGCCGGCGTAGAAGCGGTTGATGTCGCCGTGGAACACGGCGCCTGCGGCGTTAGTAAACTCACCAATCTGGAACCAGGCGATGGTGTTCAGCACCTGATGCAGGCCGGTCGGGATCAGCAGACGGTTGATAAAACCGAAGATACCGGAACCCAATGCCCCTGCGGAAACGATCCACTCGCCGCCCGCATGGATAGCGTGCTGCACCGGCGGCCAGACGTAGCCGAAGATCGCCGCGAGAATCAGACAGAAGAAGCCGGTGGCGATCGGCACGAAGCGTTTGCCGCCGAAGAAGCTCAGGAAGTCCGGCAGCTTGATGCCGGCCCAGCGGTTGTACACCGCCCCTGCTACCAGACCGGTAATGATACCGGCCAGTACGCCCATGTTAATTTCCGGATTGATGGTGACCATCGCTTTGGTCATCACGAAATAACCTACTGCCCCGGCCAGCGCCGCAGAACCGGCGTTATCCTTGGACCAGCTTGACGCCACACCGATAGCAAAGATCAGCGCCAGGTTGTCGAAGATAGCCCCACCCGCTTGCGCGATGAAGGGTACATTCAACAGGTCTGGTTGCCCGAAACGCAGCAGCAATGCTGCGACCGGCAGCACTGCGATAGGGAGCTGTAACGCCCTACCCAGCCGCTGAAAGAAACCTAAAATATTCATCTTATTCCCCCTATGAGACCCCGATGAGGCTCATTTTCAAAGCCACTTTTTTATTGTGTAACAAGGTCGGTTTTATCACTTACCGGCAAAGTGTGTGAAAAATTAATTCGTATCGCAAATTAAATGGGTATTTTTTGTGATAATTATCACCAAATATCGTATTCCCCCCTCCCTTACACTGGCTAACATCGAAAACTTATTTTATCATTCAAAAAATCAACACGGATTGACCCCGGTCGGCGCAGTTGCTGCAATACTCTCCTCAGAGTGCTGGCGCCAATCCGCCAGAATCTACTTTAACTATAGAGGTGAAGAATGAGACTGATCCCCCTGGTAACCGCTGAGCAGGTCGGTAAATGGGCTGCCCGCCATATCGTTAACCGCATTAATGCATTTAAACCAACCGCGGACCGTCCGTTCGTCCTGGGACTGCCGACCGGCGGCACCCCACTCACCGCCTACAAGGCGCTGGTTGAAATGCATAAAGCAGGCCAGGTTAGCTTCAAACACGTCGTCACCTTCAACATGGATGAATACGTTGGCCTGCCGAAAGAGCATCCGGAAAGCTATCATAGCTTCATGCACCGTAATTTCTTTGACCACGTTGATATTCCGGCAGAAAATATCAACTTGCTGAATGGTAACGCGCCGGACATCGATGCGGAATGCCGTCGCTATGAAGAAAAAATTCGTTCCTACGGTAAAATCCACCTGTTCATGGGCGGCGTGGGCAACGATGGTCACATCGCGTTTAACGAACCGGCCTCCTCTTTGGCGTCTCGTACCCGTATTAAGACCCTGACCCATGAAACCCGCGTGGCGAACTCCCGCTTCTTCGACGGCGACGTGGATCTGGTGCCGAAATATGCGCTAACCGTCGGCGTGGGCACCCTGCTGGACGCAGAAGAGGTAATGATTCTGGTGCTGGGCCATCAGAAAGCGCTGGCGCTGCAGGCGGCGGTAGAAGGTAACGTCAACCACATGTGGACCATTACCTGTCTGCAGCTGCATCCGAAGGCGGTGATCGTCTGTGACGAACCGTCTACCATGGAGCTGAAAGTGAAGACACTGAAATATTTCAACGAATTAGAAGCTGAAAATATTAAAGGTCTGTAATGTAGTCGTGTCCCGCGATTTGCGCGGGACCATCTTTTTCTTTGTATGCATCATCATGCCGGCGGCAAACGAACGTACCCGGGCCTGATGAGGCGTATATACCGGGGGTCGTAATGTATGCATTAACCCAGGGCCGGGTTTATACCGGTCATGAAATTCTTGATGACCATGCGGTTGTTATCGCTAATGGCCTTATCGAACGTCTTTGTCCGCTGGCAGATTTGCCGTCTGACATCGAGCAGCGCTCAGTCAACGGCGCCATCCTCGCCCCCGGTTTTATCGACGTCCAGCTCAACGGCTGCGGCGGCGTACAGTTTAACGACAGCCCTGACGCGGTCACTGTCGACACGCTGGAGATCATGCAGAAGGCCAACGAACGCTCAGGCTGCACCAGCTTCCTGCCGACGCTGATTACCTCCAGCGACGATCTGATGAAGCAAGGCGTGCGCGTGATGCGCGAATACCTGCAAAAGCACCCGAACCAGGCGCTGGGTCTGCATCTTGAAGGACCGTGGCTGAATATCGTCAAGAAAGGCACCCACAACCCGGACTATGTGCGTAAACCGGACGCGGCGCTGGTCGATTTCCTGTGCGACAACGCCGATGTGATCACCAAAGTGACCCTCGCCCCTGAGCGCGTTGAGCCGGAAGTGATCCGCAAACTGGTCGCCGCCGGGATCGTCGTCTCCGCGGGCCACTCCAACGCCACGCTGAAAGAGGCGAAAGTGGGCTTCCGCGCAGGCATTACCTTCGCCACCCACCTGTATAATGCAATGCCGTACATTACTGGCCGCGAACCGGGTCTGGCCGGGGCGATTTTTGACGAGCCGGATGTCTACTGCGGTATTATTGTCGACGGGATGCACGTCGATTACGCCAACGTGCGCAACGCCAAGCGCCTGAAAGGCGACAAACTGTGCCTGGTCACCGACGCCACCGCGCCGGCGGGGGCGAATATTGACCAGTTCATTTTTGCCGGGAAAACAATATACTACCGCAACGGGCTGTGCGTAGATGAAAACGGTACCCTCAGCGGATCTTCCCTGACCATGATTGAAGGGGTACGTAATCTGGTTGAGCATTGCGGTGTGGCGCTGGACGAAGTATTGCGCATGGCGACGCTCTATCCCGCGCGCGCCATTGGTGTGGACAAGCAGCTCGGCAGTATTGCGCCGGGTATGGTCGCTAACCTGACCGCCTTTACACGCGATTATAAAATCACCAAGACCATCGTTAATGGTAACGAGGTCGTCACTGAGTAAGTAAAAGTATGACAGCAGGCGGACAAGCTCAAATTGGTAACGTTGACCTCGTAAAACAACTGAACAGCGCGGCCGTGTACCGCCTGATTGACCAGCATGGGCCTATCTCGCGCATTCAGATCGCGGAACAAAGCCAGCTTGCCCCTGCCAGCGTGACCAAAATCACGCGTCAGCTTATTGAGCGCGGCCTGATCAAAGAAGTCGATCAGCAGGCCTCCACCGGGGGGCGCCGCGCCATCTCCATCATTGCGGAGACGCGCAACTTCAACGCCATTGGCGTGCGCCTTGGCCGCTATGACGCCACTCTCACCCTCTATGATTTAAGCAGCAAGACCCTGGAAGAGGAGCATTTCCCGCTGCCCGAGCGCACCCAGGAAACGCTGGAACACGCCCTGCTGAATATCATCGCCACTTTTATTGAAAACTGTCAGCGCAAAATTCGCGAGCTGATCGCCATCTCGGTGATCCTGCCGGGGCTGGTGGATCCGGAAAGCGGGGTGATCCGCTATATGCCGCACATTGCGGTGGAAAACTGGGGCCTGGTCGGGGCGCTGGAAAAACGCTTCAACGTTACCTGCTTTGTCGGACACGATATCCGCAGCCTGGCGCTGGCCGAGCACTATTTTGGCGCAAGCCAGGATTGCGAAGACTCCATTCTGGTGCGCGTGCACCGCGGCACCGGGGCGGGGATCATCTCCAACGGACGCATTTTTATCGGCCGTAACGGCAACGTCGGCGAAATCGGCCATATTCAGGTCGACCCGCTGGGCGAGCGCTGCCACTGCGGCAACTTTGGCTGTCTGGAGACCGTCGCAGCTAATGCCGCCATCGAACATCGCGTTCGCCACCTGCTGGAGCAGGGCTATCAGAGCCGTCTGACCCTCGATGACTGCACCATCAAAACCATCTGCAAAGCGGCCAACAAAGGCGATGCCCTGGCCTGCGAAGTGGTCGAGTACGTAGGGCGTCACCTCGGAAAAACGATCGCCATCGCCATCAACCTGTTCAATCCACAAAAAATCGTCATCGCCGGCGAAATTGTGGAAGCCGAGAAAGTGCTGCTCCCGGCCATTGAGGGCTGCATTAACGCCCAGGCGCTGAAGGCGTTTCGTAAGAACCTGCCTGTGGTGCGCTCCACCCTCGATCATCGCTCAGCGATTGGCGCCTTCGCGCTGGTCAAACGCGCCATGCTCAATGGCACGCTGCTGCAGCGCTTGCTTGAGAGCTAACCGCCCCCCTTTATTGATAAGCGCGTCGCTCTGTCGTTGGCGGGCATCGCCCGTCAGAGGTGTGAAACCTCATCAATGACGCGTATAGTTTCGTCTTTGATAATGATTCTGGACCCACCATGACCATTCAAAACATAATTTGTGATATTGACGGTGTGCTGATGCACGATAACGTCGCCGTTCCCGGCGCTGCCGAGTTTATCAAGCGCATCCTCGAGAAAGGCATGCCGCTGGTGATGCTGACCAACTACCCGTCGCAAACCGGCCAGGATCTGGCGAACCGTTTCGCCACCGCCGGGATTGAGGTTCCGGATAGCGCCTTCTACACCTCGGCGATGGCGACGGCCGATTTTCTGCGCCGCCAGGAAGGTAAGAAAGCCTATGTGGTGGGTGAAGGGGCGCTGATCCACGAGCTGTACAAAGCCGGCTTTACCATTACCGACGTCAACCCGGATTTTGTCATCGTCGGGGAAACCCGCTCCTTTAACTGGGAGATGATGCATAAGGCGGCCTTCTTTGTCGCCAATGGCGCCCGCTTCATTGCCACTAACCCGGATACTCACGGTCGCGGCTTCTACCCGGCCTGCGGCGCCCTGTGCGCCGGGATCGAGAAGATCTCCGGCCGTAAGCCGTTTTACGTCGGTAAACCCAGCCCGTGGATCATCCGCTCAGCGCTGAACAAAATGCAGGCCCACTCCGAACAGACGGTGATTGTCGGCGACAATCTGCGTACCGACATTCTGGCTGGCTTCCAGGCGGGGCTGGAGACCATTTTGGTGCTCTCCGGAGTCTCGACCCTCGACGACATCGACAGCATGCCGTTCCGCCCGTCGTGGATCTACCCCTCCGTCGCGGAAATCGATATTTTCTAATGTCAGCCACGTCTCAGGACGTGGTTGTTCATTTTTGACGCCTGCCAAAAGTACCATATCTAATAAAAACGGCTTAAAATTGCGTATTCTTCAATGAAGCCGTTCAAAAGATACTCTTTTTTTACTATTCAACAATCGCAGTTGCGTTTTTTCTTTTTCCAGCCGTAAAACCCTTGCGCCTGCTCCCCCTTTACGGCATTTTCTTAAGCACGCACTCAGGCTTCGCCACGAGACGAAGCCAGCACAACATCAAACACGACAGGGTAATGGAGAAGGCTATGTGTTCTATTTTTGGCGTACTGGATATTAAAACTGACGCAGGTGAGCTGCGTAAAAAGGCGCTGGAGCTTTCCCGCCTGATGCGCCATCGCGGTCCGGACTGGTCTGGCGTGTATGCCAGCGACAAAGCGATTCTGGCGCACGAGCGCCTGTCGATTGTCGATGTCAACGCCGGCGCTCAGCCGCTGTACAACGCCGAAAAAACCCATGCGCTGGCCGTTAACGGCGAAATCTACAACCATCAGGCGCTGCGCGCGGAATATGGCGACCGCTATCAGTTCCAGACCGGCTCCGACTGCGAAGTGATCCTCGCGCTGTATCAGGAAAAAGGCCCGGCGTTCCTCGACGACCTGCAGGGGATGTTCGCCTTCGCCCTGTACGACAGCGAGAAAGACGCGTACTTAATTGGCCGCGACCATATCGGCATTATCCCGCTGTATATGGGTCATGATGAACACGGCAACTTCTATGTCGCCTCTGAAATGAAAGCCCTGGTGCCGGTGTGCCGCACCATTAAAGAGTTCCCGGCGGGGAGCTACCTGTGGAGCAAAGACGGTGAAATTCGCCAGTACTATCAGCGCGACTGGTTCGATTACGACGCGGTAAAAGACAACGTTACCGATAAGAACGAGCTGCGCCAGGCACTGGAAGAGTCGGTGAAAAGCCATCTGATGTCCGACGTCCCCTACGGCGTGCTGCTCTCCGGCGGCCTTGATTCTTCGGTCATCTCCGCCATCACCAAGAAATTTGCCGCCCGTCGCGTTGAAGATCAGGAGCGTAGCGAAGCCTGGTGGCCGCAGCTGCACTCCTTCGCGGTCGGTCTGGAAGGCTCTCCTGACCTGAAAGCGGCGCAGGAAGTGGCTAACCACCTTGGCACCGTGCACCATGAAATTCACTTTACCGTCCAGGAAGGGCTGGATGCGATCCGCGACGTTATCTATCACATCGAAACCTACGATGTGACCACTATTCGCGCTTCGACGCCGATGTACCTGATGTCGCGGAAAATTAAAGCCATGGGCATCAAAATGGTGCTTTCCGGCGAAGGCTCGGACGAAGTGTTTGGCGGCTACCTCTACTTCCATAAGGCGCCGAACGCCAAAGAACTGCACGAAGAGACGGTACGTAAGCTGCAGGCGCTGCATATGTTTGACTGCGCCCGCGCCAACAAAGCGATGTCCGCCTGGGGCGTGGAAGCCCGCGTACCGTTCCTTGACAAGAAGTTCCTCGACGTGGCGATGCGCATCAACCCGCAGGATAAGATGTGCGGCAACGGCAAAATGGAAAAACACGTGCTGCGCGAATGCTTTGAATCCTATCTGCCGGCCAGCGTTGCCTGGCGCCAGAAAGAGCAGTTCTCTGACGGCGTCGGCTACAGCTGGATCGATACGCTGAAAGAAGTGGCCGCGAAACAGATCAGCGATCAGCAGCTGGAAACCGCAAGCTTCCGCTTCCCGTACAACACGCCGACCTCCAAAGAAGGCTATCTGTACCGCGAGATCTTCGAAGAGCTGTTCCCGCTGCCAAGCGCGGCGGAGTGTGTCCCTGGCGGTCCGTCGGTGGCCTGCTCTTCTGCTAAAGCCATTGAGTGGGATGAAGCATTCAAAACCATGAACGATCCGTCAGGCCGCGCGGTAGGCGTCCACCAGTCGGCCTATAAATAAGCCCTGACAGGCGTTGAAACGCGAAACGGACCCTCCGGGGTCCGTTTTCTTTTTGCGGGAATTATGCCGCTGAAAAACGATAAATAACCAATAATTGCCGATTATTGCAGCGAGCTGTTCGCAACCTAACCAAACAGTCACATTACAACGATTTTCCTTGAAAAAGAGGTTGACGCTCGCAGGCCCAATACGCATAATGCGCCCCGCAACGCCGATAAGGTTACGCGAAAAAAAGATGGCTACGTAGCTCAGCTGGTTAGAGCACATCACTCATAATGATGGGGTCACAGGTTCGAATCCCGTCGTAGCCACCATCTTTTTTTGCGGGAGTGGCGAAATTGGTAGACGCACCAGATTTAGGTTCTGGCGCCGCAAGGTGTGCGAGTTCAAGTCTCGCCTCCCGCACCATTCACCAGTCAGCGTTGTACGGATGGGGTATCGCCAAGCGGTAAGGCACCGGTTTTTGATACCGGCATTCCCTGGTTCGAATCCAGGTACCCCAGCCATATTTCTTCGATATTTGCGGGTCACCGCGACGGTATTGGGGTATCGCCAAGCGGTAAGGCACCGGTTTTTGATACCGGCATTCCCTGGTTCGAATCCAGGTACCCCAGCCATCGAAGAAACAGTAAGACAATTTGGCTACGTAGCTCAGCTGGTTAGAGCACATCACTCATAATGATGGGGTCACAGGTTCGAATCCCGTCGTAGCCACCATATTCGGGACGTATCGATACACATCGATAAATCCGCAAACAATTTGTTGGGGTATCGCCAAGCGGTAAGGCACCGGATTCTGATTCCGGCATTCCGAGGTTCGAATCCTCGTACCCCAGCCAAATTAAAAAGTCGTTCAGCAATGAACGCACTGTTGCTCTTAAACCGGGATAATGACGGTCAGGCGCAACAGACAATTGGGGTATCGCCAAGCGGTAAGGCACCGGATTCTGATTCCGGCATTCCGAGGTTCGAATCCTCGTACCCCAGCCACTTAAATGCAAAAAAGCCCACCTCGGTGGGCTTTTTTGCTATTGGCGTATAGCCATCCTGGCGCGTCACTGACTGCCGGGCAGGCGCTTTCCACTACGCCCCCGCCCGGGAAGCCGGAGTTACAAGCCTAACGCATACTTCAGCGCCTGACGCTTCAGCACCCCGGCGCGTTCGGCCGCCATCAGGCCAATATTACGCAGCATCCGCACCGGCGCCAGGTCATTGCTGAATCCGGCGTAAAACAGATCCATCCCCGACTGCATAATAAAATTATCCGCCCGCCGCCGCGCCTGGTAGCGCTTGAGCACCGGCAGGCTGGCCCACTCTTCGCCTCGGCCGCGCGCTTGCGCCAGGATCTCCAGCAGGGCGTCGACATCGCGATAGCCAAGGTTAACCCCCTGCCCCGCCAGTGGATGAATGGTGTGCGCCGCATCGCCCACCAGCGCCAGACCGGGCTGAACATACTGCAGCGCATGACGCCGGGTGAGCGGGAAGGCGCCGGCCGCCTGCGGCGTCACCCGTCCGAGACGCGCCGGGAAATGGCGGGCGATCTCCTGCTGAAGCTGGGGCATGGACATGCCCTGTAGCTGACGGATCCGCGCCGGGGCGTCATACCACACCAGCGAGGCCCAGTTGTCGAACAGCGGCAGGAAGGCGCGCGGTCCGCTGGGGGTAAACTGCTGCCAGGTGCTGTCGCCGGGATCGTCGGCGCATTGGACGCTGATGAGCATACAGGACTGCTGATATTGCCAGGCATGCACGCCGATGCCGGCCATCTCCCGCACCTGAGAGCTGGCGCCGTCGGCGCCGATAACCAGCCGGGCGTGGATCGTCTCCCCCTCGCGTAAACGCAGCGCCGTCTGCGCCTCGCCGCGCTGCATCGCCTCCAGTTCGCCGCCAACGCGGAGGGTAACCCCTTCGTGCGCCGCCAGCGCTTGCCACAGGCCCCACTGCAGGACCTTGTTCTCAACCATATAGCCCAGCTCTGGCAGCTTGAGCTCTGCGGCGTCAAAGGCGACGTGCGCGCTCTCCCACTCCCAGGTCTCCAGACGACGGTAAGCGTGGACGCGCATCGCCCGCACGGCATCCCAGACGTCAAGGCTTTTCAGCAGGCCGACCGAGGCCGCGCTGATCGCCGAGATCCGCACATCCGGGGCGGATGCCGGATCGAAAGCCGGGGGCGCCGTTTTCTCAAGCACCGTCACGGTAAATCCCTGTTGCGCCAGCCCTAACGCCAGGGCGCCGCCGACCATGCCGCCGCCCACGATGGCGACATCTGTTGCGTGAATTGTCATGGCTATTATCCTTAAAGCAGAATCCGTTAAGTTTACCGGATTTTTCGCCCTCTTGCGGTGATAACGCTCGCACTGGTCAGGGGGCGACCAAAGCATTACAATACGCGCCCTGGAATGCGAAATTCACCCTGTATATATCCCCGCGTTTTGGATATCTATTACTGAGCATGAGCAAGTCAATGACAAAAAAACTCCATATTAAAACCTGGGGCTGTCAGATGAACGAGTATGATTCATCAAAGATGGCCGATCTGCTGGATGCGACACATGGGTATCAACTGACCGAAGTGGCGGAAGAAGCAGATGTGCTGTTGCTCAATACCTGCTCAATTCGTGAGAAGGCCCAGGAAAAAGTTTTCCATCAGCTTGGACGCTGGAAGCTGCTGAAAGAGAAGAACCCGGACCTGATTATTGGCGTTGGCGGCTGCGTGGCCTCCCAGGAAGGCGACCATATTCGTCAGCGCGCGCACTATGTCGATATTATTTTCGGGCCGCAAACCCTGCACCGCCTGCCGGAGATGATTAACTCTGTGCGCGGCAACCGCAGCCCGGTGGTTGATATCAGCTTCCCGGAAATTGAAAAATTCGATCGCCTGCCAGAACCGCGCGCCGAAGGCCCGACCGCCTTTGTCTCGATTATGGAAGGCTGCAACAAATACTGCACCTACTGCGTGGTGCCCTACACCCGCGGTGAAGAAGTCAGCCGCCCGTGCGACGATATCCTGTTTGAAATCGCCCAACTGGCGGCGCAGGGCGTGCGTGAAGTCAACCTGCTGGGCCAGAACGTGAACGCCTGGCGCGGTGAGAACTACGACGGCACCACCGGCAGCTTTGCCGATCTGCTGCGCCTGGTGGCCGCTATCGACGGCATCGACCGCATTCGCTTCACCACCAGCCATCCGATCGAATTTACCGACGACATCATCGACGTCTATCGCGATACGCCGGAGCTGGTGAGCTTCCTGCACTTGCCGGTGCAGAGCGGTTCCGACCGCGTGCTGAACCTGATGGGACGGACCCATACCGTGCTGGAGTATAAAGCGATTATTCGTAAGCTGCGTGAAGCGCGTCCGGATATTCAGATAAGCTCAGACTTTATCGTCGGCTTCCCCGGCGAAACCACGGAAGATTTCGAAAAGACGATGAAGCTTATCGCCGACGTCAATTTCGATATGAGCTACAGCTTTATCTTCTCCGCCCGTCCGGGCACCCCGGCGGCCGATATGGTCGACGACGTGCCGGATGCAGACAAGAAACAGCGTCTGTATATTCTGCAGGAGCGCATCAACCAGCAGGCGATGGCCTGGAGCCGTCGCATGCTCGGCACGGTACAGCGCATCCTGGTGGAAGGCACGTCGCGCAAGAACATCATGGAGCTCTCCGGGCGTACGGAGAACAACCGGGTGGTCAATTTCGAAGGCACCCCGGACCTCGTCGGCAAGTTTGTCGATGTCGAAATCGTCGATGTTTACACCAACTCGCTGCGCGGCAAAATCGTGCGCACCGAAGCGGAGATGGGTCTGCGTATCGCTGAATCACCCGAATCAGTGATTGCCCGCACCCGTAAAGAGAACGATCTTGGCGTGGGTATCTATCAGCCGTGATCCCTTCAGGCCTGTCGGTTCCGGCAGGCCTTGTAATTCCTCTCTCCGTCCCTATATCTACAGCAATGCTTGCGCCATTTTCCTGTGACGTAAATAATTTCCTGATTAGCCGGCCACGCGCCGCGTCCGGCCACCTGCGTAAAGAGGAACAGTTTGAACATAGACACTCGTGAAATTACCCTGGAGCCAGCGGATAACGCACGCCTGTTAGCCCTGTGCGGCCCGTTTGACGACAACATCAAACAGCTGGAGCGTCGGTTAGGCATTGAGATCAACCGCCGTGACAATCACTTTAAGCTGACCGGACGCGCCCTTTGCGTACACGCCGCCGCCGATATTCTGCGCAGCCTGTATGTCGACACGGCGCCGATGCGCGGTCAGATTCAGGATATTGAACCAGAGCAGATCCATCTGGCGATCAAAGAGGCGCGCGTGCTTGAGCAAAGCGCCGAGAGCGTGCCGGAGTACGGAAAAGCCGTCAATATCAAGACCAAGCGCGGGGTGATCAAACCGCGTACGCCGAACCAGGCGCAGTACATCGCCAATATCCTCGATCACGACATCACCTTCGGCGTGGGTCCGGCGGGTACCGGGAAAACCTATCTGGCGGTGGCGGCGGCGGTTGATGCGCTGGAGCGTCAGGAGATCCGCCGCATTCTGCTGACCCGTCCGGCCGTCGAAGCGGGTGAAAAGCTCGGCTTCCTGCCCGGCGATCTGAGCCAGAAGGTCGACCCGTATCTGCGCCCGCTGTACGACGCGCTGTTCGAGATGCTCGGCTTTGAGAAGGTGGAAAAGCTGATTGAGCGTAACGTCATCGAAGTGGCCCCGCTGGCCTATATGCGCGGACGGACGCTGAATGACGCCTTTATCATTCTTGATGAAAGCCAGAACACCACCATCGAGCAGATGAAAATGTTCCTGACCCGCATCGGCTTTAACTCCAAGGCGGTGATCACCGGCGATATCACGCAGATTGACCTGCCGCGCAGCACCAAATCCGGTCTGCGCCACGCCATCGAAGTGCTGGCGGAAGTCGATGAGATCAGCTTTAACTTCTTCCATAGCGAAGACGTGGTCCGCCATCCGGTGGTCGCCCGCATCGTGAACGCCTATGAGGCATGGGAAGCCGCAGACCAGAAACGTAAAGCAGAACTGGCCGCCGAGCGCAAACGCGAAGCCCAGGAACAGGAGCAAAAATGAGTCAGGTGATCCTCGATTTACAGCTGGCCTGCGAAGAGACCAGCGGCCTGCCGGACGAAGCCCTTTTTCAACGCTGGGTCGACGCCGTCATTCCGCCGTTTCAGGAGGAGTCAGAGTTAACGATTCGTCTGGTCGACGTTGCAGAAAGCCATGAGCTGAACCTGACCTATCGCGGCAAGGATAAGCCGACCAACGTCCTCTCTTTCCCGTTTGAAGCGCCGCCGGGGATTGAAATGCCGCTGCTCGGCGATCTGATCATTTGCCGTCAGGTGGTGGAGCAGGAAGCCAGCGAGCAAGGTAAACCGCTGGAGGCGCACTGGGCGCATATGGTGGTGCACGGCAGCCTGCATCTGCTGGGCTACGATCACATCGAAGATGACGAAGCGGAAGAGATGGAAGGCCTCGAAACAGAGATAATGCTTGCTCTGGGCTATGAGGACCCGTACATTTCCGAGAAGATTGCTGAATAGCCCCCTGCCGGATCGTGGCGCTTGCGCCTCATCCGGCTGCTGTTCATGCATTTTACCCGCCTGAACGTCAGGCAACCCATGCCGTCCGGCGCTGAGTTTACGCGCGACGAGCGACATTAAATCAACATGAGAACCCAAACGACGCCATGAGCGACGACAATTCACACAGTAGTGACACAGTAAACAGCAAAAAGGGATTTTTCTCCCTGTTACTCAGCCAGCTCTTTCACGGGGAACCGAAAAACCGCGATGAACTGCTGGCGCTGATCCGTGATTCCGGGCAGAACGATCTTATCGATGAAGATACGCGTGACATGCTCGAAGGGGTAATGGATATCGCCGACCAGCGGGTCCGCGACATTATGATCCCCCGTTCACAAATGATTACCCTGAAACGCAATCAGACGCTGGACGAGTGCCTCGATGTCATCATCGAATCCGCCCACTCGCGCTTCCCGGTCATCAGTGAGGATAAAGATCACATCGAAGGGATTCTGATGGCCAAGGATCTGCTGCCGTTTATGCGCAGCGACGCCGAAGCCTTCAGCATGGAAAAAGTGTTACGGCCGGCGGTTGTCGTTCCGGAAAGCAAGCGGGTCGACCGCATGCTGAAAGAGTTTCGCTCACAGCGCTACCATATGGCGATCGTTATTGACGAATTCGGCGGCGTCTCCGGTCTGGTGACCATCGAGGATATCCTTGAGCTCATCGTCGGGGAAATTGAAGACGAGTACGACGAAGAAGAAGATATCGATTTCCGCCAGCTGAGCCGCCATACCTGGACGGTACGCGCCCTGGCCTCCATTGAAGACTTCAACGACGCCTTCGATACGCACTTCAGCGATGAAGAAGTGGATACCATTGGCGGGCTGGTAATGCAGGCCTTTGGCCACCTGCCGGCTCGCGGCGAATCTATCGACATTGATGGTTACCAATTCAAGGTAGCAATGGCAGATAGTCGTCGTATCATTCAGGTGCATGTTAAGCTGCCGGATGATGCTCCCCAGCCGAAGCTGGAAGAGTAAGCGGCGGCGCTGAATGTCACGGCCAGCCGGGAGACAGACCGTGGCGATACTCGGTTGTCCCCTCCCCGGCTGGCAAACAGCATAGCCTGTGGCAACAGGCGTTAATTTACGGGACGATTAGCCTAAATGGTATTTGCCTCTCTTCTTGAACGCCAGCGCGTACGTCTGCTGCTGGCGCTGCTATTCGGAGCCAGCGGAACGCTGGCTTTTTCACCTTACGACTTCTGGCCCGCGGCAATTATTTCACTGGTCGGTCTGCAGGCGTTAACCCTCAACCGCCGCCCGCTGCAAAGCGCCGGCATCGGCTATTTCTGGGGACTTGGCCTGTTCGGCACGGGAATCAACTGGGTTTATGTCAGTATCGCGCAGTTTGGCGGTATGCCGGGTCCGGTTAACGTCTTCCTCGTCGTTTTGCTGGCGGCCTATCTGTCGCTCTACACCGGCCTGTTTGCCGGCCTGCTCGCCCGGCTGTGGCCCAAAACCAGCTGGCTACGGGTGGCGATCGCCGCCCCCGTCGTCTGGCAGATCACCGAGTTCCTGCGCGGCTGGGTGCTGACCGGCTTTCCGTGGCTGCAGTTCGGCTATAGCCAGATCGACGGCCCGCTGAAAGGCCTGGCGCCGGTGATGGGGGTTGAGGCGATCAACTTCCTGCTGATGATGGTTAGCGGCCTGCTGGCTCTGGCCCTCGTGCAGCGCAACGGGAAGGCGCTGGTGATCGCCGCGGTGCTGTTCGCCCTGCCGTTCCCGCTGCGCTATATCCAGTGGTATCAGCTGCTGCCGGAGCGCGCGACGCAGGTCTCGCTGGTGCAAGGCGATATCCCGCAGGCCATGAAGTGGGACGAGAAACAGCTGGTTAATACCCTGAAAACCTACCTGGCGCTGACCCAGCCGCATATCGGCCACTCGCAGCTGATTATCTGGCCTGAATCGGCGATCCCGGATCTGGAGATCAACCAGCAGCAGTTCCTCAGCATGATGGACGATCTGCTGCGCGCAAAAGACAGCTCGCTGATCACCGGCATCGTCGACGCGCGTCTTAATAAGCAGAATCGCTACGACACCTACAACACCATCATTACCCTCGGCAAAGATAACCCGTACCGCTACGACTCGACCAACCGCTACAACAAGAACCATCTGGTGCCGTTCGGCGAGTTTGTACCGCTGGAGTCGATTCTGCGTCCGCTGGCGCCATTCTTCGACCTGCCGATGTCCTCCTTCAGCCGCGGTCCCTACGTGCAGCCGCAGCTGATGGCGCATAACCTGAAGCTGACCGCGGCCATCTGCTACGAGATCATCCTCGGGGAACAGGTGCGGGATAACTTCCGTCCGGATACCGACTTCCTGCTGACCATCTCTAACGACGCCTGGTTCGGCAAGTCCATCGGCCCGTGGCAACACTTCCAGATGGCGCGGATGCGCGCCCTGGAGCTGGCCCGCCCCCTGCTGCGCAGTACCAACAACGGCATTACCGCCGTGATCGGCCCACGCGGCGAGATCCAGAAGATGATCCCGCAGTTTACCCGTGAGGTGTTGACCACCACCGTGACGCCCACCAGCGGCATGACCCCTTACGCTCGCACTGGCAACTGGCCGCTGTGGGCGCTGACGGCGCTGCTCGGCTTCGGTGCGCTTCTGATGAGCCTGCGTCAGCGTCGCCGATAAGTTCTCTACCGGCGACGCCCGTCGCCGGCTTTTTTCTTCCCGTCATTTGCCACCCTGGCACAGTGATTGCTTTATTTAATCGAGTAGCGCCGTCCTCCGGCCCAGTGCAACCGGGTTGCACCATAAACGATCGGTGGTCGCGCTATTTTGGTGCAATGGAAGATATTTGCCTCCCATTGGTGCGGAGCGCTTCGCAAAAATAAACAATAAAGCAGCAAAATATTTACATTAAGCCAAACTAAATGCTAACAAACACATACAAATGCGGCACGTGGATGCGTGCCCCTAATAACAACACACACAATCACAATGGGTATCAATAGCGTCGGTGACGCTGCGGATAAGGAGTTGGATATGCAATTACGTAAACTGGCCACGGCAATGCTGGTAATGGGAATGACCGCTGGTCTGGCGCAGGCGGAAGATGCTGCCCCGGCGGCTGGCCAGAGCACTCTGGATAAGATCGCGAAAAATGGCGTTATCGTTGTCGGCCATCGCGAATCTTCCGTCCCTTTCTCTTACTACGATAACCAACAGAAGGTTGTGGGTTACTCTCAGGACTACTCCAACGCCATCGTCGATGCCATCAAGAAAAAACTGAACAAACCCGATCTGCAGGTCAAACTGATCCCGGTCACCTCGCAGAATCGTATTCCGCTGCTGCAGAATGGCACCTTTGATTTCGAGTGCGGCTCTACCACCAACAACCTTGAGCGCCAGAAACAGGCGGCCTTCTCCGATACTATCTTCGTCGTCGGCACCCGTCTGCTGGTGAAGAAAGGCGGCCCGATCAAAGATTTCCCGGACCTGAAGGATAAAGCGGTCGTCGTCACCTCCGGGACCACCTCTGAGATCCTGCTGCATAAGCTGAACGATGAGAAAAAAATGAATATGCGCATCATCAGCGCCAAAGATCATGGCGACTCTTTCCGTACTCTGGAAAGCGGACGCGCGGTGGCCTTTATGATGGATGACGCTTTGCTGGCCGGCGAACGCGCCAAGGCGAAGAAACCGGATAACTGGGAAATCGTCGGCACCGCGCAGTCGAAAGAAGCCTATGGCTGCATGCTGCGTAAGGACGATCCAACCTTCAAGGCATTGGTCGATGAAACCGTTGCCCAGGCCCAGACCTCTGGCGAAGCGGCGAAGTGGTTCGACAAATGGTTCAAAAACCCGATTCCGCCAAAAAATCTTAACCTGAACTTCGAGCTGTCGGACGACATGAAAGCGCTGTTCAAATCACCTAATGACAAAGCACTGAACTAATTATAACAACCAGGGGCGGGATATCCTGCCCTCCCGATGATTGTCACAGCACGGACAGACTATACGGCGGCTGGTCGTTCCCCAGCCGCCGCGAATACCGAAACAAGCTGGACAACCGTCTTCGAGGGTAGCAATGGCTACCCTTTTTTTTCCAGGAGTCATGTATGTCAATAGACTGGAACTGGGGGATATTCCTGCAACAGGCCCCCTTCGGCAACACTACCTACCTGGGCTGGCTGTGGAGCGGTTTTCAGATCACCGTCGCCCTCTCCATCTCGGCCTGGATCATCGCTTTTCTCGTCGGCTCGCTGTTCGGCATTTTACGCACGGTCCCCAATCGCTTCCTCTCGGGCATTGGCACCTGCTATGTCGAACTGTTTCGCAACGTGCCGCTGATCGTGCAGTTCTTTACCTGGTACCTGGTGGTGCCGGAATTCCTGCCGGAAAATATCGGCATGTGGTTTAAATCGGAGCTGGACCCAAACATTCAGTTCTTTGTCTCCTCCATGCTGTGCCTGGGGCTGTTTACCGCCGCTCGCGTGTGCGAGCAGGTACGCGCCGCTATCCAGTCGCTGCCGCGCGGGCAAAAGAACGCCGGTCTGGCGATGGGGTTGACCCTGCCGCAAACCTACCGCTACGTGCTGCTGCCGAACGCCTATCGCGTTATCGTGCCGCCGATGACCTCGGAGATGATGAACCTGGTGAAAAACTCGGCCATCGCCTCCACCATCGGTCTGGCCGATATGGCCGCGCAGGCGGGCAAACTGCTGGACTACTCAGCTCATGCCTGGGAGTCTTTTACCGCCATCACCCTGGCCTATGTTTTCATCAACGCGGTGATTATGCTGATTATGTATGTGGTCGAGCGTAAGGTTCGCCTGCCTGGCAATATGGGAGGCAAATAATGTACGATTTTGACTGGAGTTCGATCGTTCCCTCCATGCCCTACCTGCTGGCAGGGCTGGTGATCACCCTGAAGATTACGGTGATCGCCATCGTGGTCGGCATCGTCTGGGGCACCCTGCTGGCGGTCATGCGCCTGTCCAGCTTTCTGCCGCTGGCCTGGTTTGCTAAATCCTACGTTAACGTGTTCCGTTCTATCCCGCTGGTGATGGTTCTGCTGTGGTTCTACCTGATTGTCCCGGGCTTCCTGCAGAACGTGCTGGGACTGTCGCCGAAAACGGATATTCGCCTGATCTCGGCGATGGTGGCCTTTTCGATGTTCGAGGCCGCCTACTATTCAGAGATTATCCGCGCCGGTATCCAGAGCATCTCCCGCGGCCAGTCAAGCGCCGCGCTGGCGCTGGGAATGACCCACTGGCAGTCGATGCGGCTGGTGATCCTGCCGCAGGCCTTCCGCGCCATGGTGCCGCTGCTGTTAACCCAGGGGATCGTCCTGTTCCAGGATACCTCGCTGGTGTATGTATTGAGCCTCGCCGACTTCTTCCGTACCGCCTCCACGATTGGCGAGCGTGACGGGACCCAGGTCGAAATGATCCTGTTCGCGGGCGGCGTCTATTTTGTGATTAGCCTCAGCGCCTCGCTGTTGGTCAGCTGGTTGAAGAAAAGGACTGTGTAATGATTACCCTGAAAAACGTTTCAAAATGGTATGGTCACTTTCAGGTGCTGACCGATTGCTCCACGGAAGTGAAAAAAGGCGAAGTCGTGGTGGTCTGCGGGCCGTCAGGCTCCGGTAAATCCACGCTGATTAAAACCGTAAACGGCCTTGAGCCGGTGCAGCAGGGGCAGATTATCGTCGATGGCACCGTGGTTAACGATAAAAAGACCAATCTTGCCAAACTGCGCTCGCACGTCGGAATGGTGTTTCAGCATTTTGAACTGTTCCCGCACCTGTCGATTATCGACAACCTGACGCTGGCGCAGGTTAAGGTTCTCAATCGTGACAAAGCGTCGTCGCGCAAGAAGGGTCTCAAGCTGCTGGAGCGCGTTGGCCTGGCGGCGCACGCGGAAAAATATCCGGCGCAGCTCTCCGGTGGCCAGCAGCAGCGCGTGGCCATTGCCCGAGCCCTGTGTATGGACCCGATCGCTATGCTGTTTGATGAGCCCACCTCAGCGCTCGACCCGGAGATGATCAACGAGGTACTGGACGTCATGGTGGAACTGGCCAACGAAGGGATGACCATGATGGTAGTGACCCATGAAATGGGCTTCGCCCGTAAGGTGGCCAACCGGGTGATCTTTATGGATGAAGGAAAGATAGTCGAAGATGCCGATAAAGAGGCCTTCTTCGCCAATCCACAATCCGATCGCGCTAAAGATTTCCTCGCCAAAATTCTGCACTAACTTCTGCGGCGCGCACGATATCACCGTGCGCGCCTGTCAGCCCCTCCCCTTTTCAATTGCTTCATCTCAAAGCGACAGCTTCACAACGTGAAGTAAAAATTTCACAAAGAATTCAGGGGCCGTAGAATAGATTAACCGCCACGTCATCGTTAGCATACGGCATCTTGTAATAATCCCCGTGAGTTTAAATTTCTTGAAATAATATTTCAATTGACTTGCTATACGCCGCGCAGGCTATTTCATGCCGTGCACAACCATTAATTATAATCTTACTCAATGAAACAAACGGATATTGCTTCATGCGGACTAACACTAACGGACTGGCCATTATTTTGTGTTTAAATTTGCTCACCTGCTTTACCGCGCGGGCGGGTATTGACTCCGCCACGGTAAACCAGGTAGAACAGGATAAAGCCCGTGAAAGCGCATTAATGCCCCATCAGCAGCAATACCAATCTTCTCGCACCTATGCGAAAACGCAAACCTTGATATTTCCCGAGGAAGCGACCTGTCGGTACATCACGAAAGTTGATATTGCCTCCGAGGACAACGCAAAAACCACCGCCCTCCTCGGGAAGATCGCTGCCCAGGCGCCCGGCCATTGCCTCGGAATAGAAGGGATTCGCCTGCTGACGAACGCCCTACAAAATGAACTGATAACACAAGGGTATATTACTTCCCTGATCGATATCCCTTCTCAGTCACTAGAAGGGGGCATTCTCAAAATAACGCTGACTTATGGCAAAACGGGGCATATTGATTTTGCGCCAAATAGTGCCGTGACGAACCTGTGGACCTCCATGCCCACCCATACCGGTAAAATCCTGCGCCTCAGCGATCTTGAACAAGGGATGGCTAACCTGCAGCGCCTGCCTGGCGCCAGCGCCCATATGAAGCTGCGGCCCGGGGAACACATTGGCGAAAGTGATATTGAAATCGCCCGGGTAATGGATAAACAGTGGCAGGTTGGCGCCTGGCTTGATGACGCAGGCAGCCGCGCCAGCGGTCGCTATCAGGGTGGCGGCGCGCTATACCTTTACGATTTATCTTCATTGAACGATATTCTTTCCATCTCGGCAGGCGGCGACGTTGAATTCAACCAGCACAACGACGGCAACCATAACGGCAACCTTTACTACTCCGTGCCTTTTGGTTACTGGTCATTGAGCCTGTACGGCTCCTACAGCCAGTACCGCCAGCTGTTTAAAGGAAGATGGTCAAGCATCGACTATAAAAGTAAAAACCGTTATTACAGCGCGACCCTTAGCCGCCTGCTTTCGCATACCCGACAACAAAAAACGACCGCCGATCTGCGCATAGCGAAGAGCAGTTCGCACTATTTCTTTGGCGGCGATGAGTTGTATGTGATGCGTAAACAAAATCCTGTCTGGGAATTTACCGTGCGCCATCAGCACTATTTCAACAGGAAAATTATCGACGCAAGCCTGGGCGTTCAGCGCAGCCTGCCGTGGCTGAGCTCCGTCCCCACCCCCGAGGAAAAAGGCGGTTTATATAGCCATCAATCGCGCATTGTTCACGCCGATATACAGGCCTTGATGCAGTTTGCCGCAACCGGCGATAAGTTTAGCTGGATGCCGCGTTTCCATGCCCAGTTCAGCCCGGATAGATTATCTTCGGACAACCAGTTTAATATCGGCAATCGCTGGACGGTTCGCGGCTTTGACGGTGAAAATACGCTTTCGGCCAATCAAGGCTGGTACTGGCGCAATGATTTTAGCTGGAATATTCCCACCCCCGACCAGCAGGTATATCTTGGCCTTGACTTCGGCAGGATCATTGGTACCGAGCGCGCCAGACAGGGAAAAAGCCTTTCAGGCGCAGTCGGCGGCGTCCGCGGAGAAATAGCGTCTACGCAATATGATTTTTTTATCGGCACGCCCATCAGTAAACCTGATGACTTTCATAGCGATGCCATGAACCTGGGCTTTTCATTACAGTGGAGGTATTAGTTTTCATCGGCGCATTACTGCAATTTACTGATTCATTTTTTACTATTTAAAGGAATAAATTACATGTTTAAATTCAAGGTTTCATATGTTGCTCTGGCTGCAGCGCTAAGTTCATCCGTTGTTTATGCCGATCCGTCAAGCTATACGCATAGATCAGGGGCAAATGTTATTGATATCGAAGCTCCTAATGCCGCTGGCGTCTCGCATAACTTATATCGCGAATTCAACGTCGGCCCTAACGGCACTATTTTAAACAACAGCGCCAGCGACGTGAACCACAGCACTCACGGTAATATCGCTAAGAATAATAATCTGACCAACGGCAGCGCTTCCGTTATTTTAAATGAAGTCACCTCCAATAAAATGAGTAATCTGCAGGGCTTTATCGAAGTTAACGGACAAAAAGCCGATGTCGTTATCGCCAACCCTAACGGCATCACCTGCTCCGGGTGCAGTTTTATTAATACTAACAAAGCAGTGCTGACGACAGGCCAGGTCAATCTGAGCGATACCGGCGCGATTGATAGCTATACGGTCACGCAGGGTAAAATCACCATTGACGATAAAGGTATGAACGCGTCTAACAGCTATGTAGCCTTGCTGGCCGACGCCATCGCGATTAACGGCACAATGACGGCAGCTAACGCTATGGTGGGCGCGGGCAACTTAACGTTTGATAACAAAACCGGAAAGATGACCAGCCTTGGAAAAGCAGCCACAGCCAAACAAATATTATATCCGGAATACAGCATTGATATTAGCCAACTAGGCGGAATCAAGGCCAACAGTATCACCATGACTGGTAATAATCTGGGTTTCGGCGTCCGGAATAAAGGCACGATGGCTACAAACACCCTTCTCACCATGACCAGCAACGGTTCACTGATTAATGAAGGCGCTATCACTGGGAAAGGCATCGCGACGCAAATCGTCTCAGCAGGTGAGATGAAAAATAAGGGCAGCATTAACAGCAGCGCCCTCGCCACTCAGGTCACCACTCTGAACACATTGACCAATGAAGGCACGATTACCAGTGACAAAACGCTTAACGTGAGCGCCGCCGGCAACCTCGTCAATACCGGCAGAATTAATGGCACCAAGGCATTAACCTTAACCACCCTCGGCGATATCAATACCACCTATGGTTCAACGATTAACGCCGATGGCCAGTTAAATATTTCTGCCCACAATATCAACAACGGCGGTACAATGTGGGGCGAAATCACCAACGTCAAGTTTAGCGGGGATAATCTCACCGTCACCGGTAACCTTTGGGGCTACACTAATCTGGCTATCGTGTCGGCAAAGGATAGCAACGTCAGTTCAGGCAACATCCATAATACAGGGCGAATTTCTGGTATCGATATATCGCTTATCACTAATGGCGATATCATCCAGGACGGTAACCTTGTTAGCGGAAACTCTATGACGGTTAAAAGCGTCCAGTTCAAAAATAACAACTACGTTTACGGAAAATCCGTACAGATTGAGAGTAATAACGTTCACAATAAGGCAACTATTGATAGTGTCGATGCGAATATCATCGCTTATTATGGTATGAAAAATGAAGGCCAAATCATCGCAGCCAAAGATCTCACCTTGGATACGAAAAATTTTGCCGATATCACCAACTACGGCACTCTTCAGGCAGGAGAGAATCTGACGATTATCGCTAATAAAGTCTATAATGGCGGCTATCGCTGTGGTTTCCTGAAGCTTTCAACTTGTAATGTTGGTTCTATCTCCACTAACAAACTGGTGCTGAACTCCGCGCACAACTATGTTTCCGAGATGGGCGGTCATCAGCAGTTTAAACAAGCTGAAATCACGACCAAGCGGTAAGAGCAGGCGATGCGCTGATGTCAGCGCATCGCCGGTAGTCATTTTATTATGGCGCACCATGCTGGCACACGCTTTCCATTCGCGCGGAAAGATCTATCACGAGATAGTAATCATCAAGCCGCATTCATGCTGAGGACGAGTGCTCTGCTCGCTCATAATGATTATATGAAGCGCGAAGTGATCAGGGTAAAAGAGACAGCTGAGATATTTTACAATCACAGGGAAGACGTTTATCTATCTCGTTAATGCAATGATAGGTCGTTTTTAATCAGGCCCGATGCTATTAATACGCACCGGGCCGGATGCATCAGGGTTCAAATGGCCGGCGCTGGAACTGATCGTGGCCGCATTTCGGACAGCGCGGTAGCACATCCGGGGTATACACCGCCAGGTGATAGTGACACTTCTCACACACCAGGTTGCCTAAACCGACCACTTCGCCGCTGTGGTATACGCCGTGGTGATTCAGATCCTGAAAAACCTCCCGCCACTCAAGCTGGGTTTTGTCAGTGATATCGGCCAGCTCCTGCCACAGGCTCTCTTTGATCACCCGCATAAACACGCTGTCGCTCTCGTCTTCATGACTCTCTTCGTAGCTGCGGGCAAACTCCTCAAGATCGCGCTTGACCGCGGCTATCACCGACTCAATCTCGCTCTGCGTCAGATCGCCGGCGCGGACAATTTTATCGCGTGCCTGCGTCACCAGCGCGTCAATATCGCGTTCTCCATGGCGGAGCCGTTCGCTGAGCGAGGAGACCAGTTCACGGTAATATTGAGCAACCTTGTTCATCATTTCGCCTCCGGTGTGGTTAACGTCTTCTGATAATAGACCTTATTCCTCTCCCGCTGTGTCTGACAAGCCACAGACTCGCGAAATAATCTGCCCAGCTTTTGCCGATGTTGATGTGCGAAAAGCTGTTTTGACGTTGGCGTTTGGGCTATGCTATGCCGATCTGAAATAACACATCCATTGGCTACATTTTGTAGCTGTATTGAAAACAGGACCACTGGCTGCCATGCAAGAGCAATACCGCCCGGAAGAGATAGAATCGAAAGTCCAGCTTCACTGGGACGAAAATCGTACATTTGAAGTAACTGAAGACGAGAGCAAAGAGAAGTATTACTGCCTGTCGATGCTTCCTTATCCTTCTGGTCGACTACACATGGGTCACGTGCGTAACTACACCATCGGCGACGTGATTGCCCGCTATCAGCGCATGCTGGGTAAAAACGTCCTGCAGCCAATTGGCTGGGATGCGTTCGGTCTGCCGGCGGAAGGGGCGGCGGTAAAAAACAACACCGCGCCAGCGCCGTGGACCTACGACAACATCGCCTACATGAAAAACCAGCTCAAAATGCTGGGCTTCGGCTATGACTGGAGCCGCGAGCTGGCAACCTGCACCCCGGAATACTACCGCTGGGAGCAGAAGTTCTTCACTGAGCTGTATAAAAAAGGCCTGGTGTACAAAAAAACCTCCGCAGTGAACTGGTGCCCGAACGACCAGACCGTGCTGGCCAACGAGCAGGTTATCGACGGCTGCTGCTGGCGCTGCGACACCAAAGTCGAGCGTAAAGAGATCCCGCAATGGTTTATTAAAATCACCGCCTACGCCGATGAGCTGCTGAACGATCTGGATAAGCTGGACCACTGGCCGGACACCGTGAAGACCATGCAGCGCAACTGGATCGGCCGTTCTGAAGGGGTGGAAATCTCCTTTGACGTCAATAACTACGCCGACAAGCTGACCGTCTATACCACCCGCCCGGACACCTTTATGGGCTGTACCTACCTGGCGGTCGCTGCGGGTCACCCGCTGGCGCAGCAGGCTGCGGCGAACAATCCGGCGCTGGCCACCTTCATCGACGAATGCCGCAACACCAAAGTGGCGGAAGCCGACATGGCGACGATGGAGAAAAAAGGCGTCGATACCGGCTTTAAAGCTATCCACCCGCTGACCGGTGAAGAAATTCCGGTATGGGCGGCTAACTTTGTGCTGATGGAGTACGGCACCGGCGCGGTGATGGCCGTTCCGGGCCACGACCAGCGCGACTACGAGTTCGCCAGCAAATACGGGCTGAACATCAAGCCGGTGATCCTCGCCACCGACGGCTCCGAGCCGGATCTTTCCCAGCAGGCGCTGACCGAGAAAGGCGTCCTGTTTAACTCCGGCGAATTCAGCGGCCTCGATTATGAAGCGGGCTTCAACGCTATTGCTGACAAACTGGCTGCCATGGGCGTAGGTGAGCGTAAAATTAACTACCGCCTGCGTGACTGGGGCGTATCCCGTCAGCGCTACTGGGGCGCGCCGATCCCGATGGTTACCCTGGAAGACGGCACCGTGCTGCCGACCCCGGAAGATCAGCTGCCGGTGATCCTGCCAGAAGACGTAGTCATGGACGGTATCACCAGCCCGATCAAAGCCGATCCTGAATGGGCCAAAACCACGGTTAACGGCCAGCCGGCGCTGCGCGAAACCGACACCTTTGACACCTTTATGGAATCCTCCTGGTACTATGCGCGCTACACCTGCCCGCAGTATCAGGAAGGGATGCTGGATTCGCAAGCGGCCAACTACTGGCTGCCGGTCGATATCTACATCGGCGGCATCGAACACGCGATCATGCACCTGCTCTACTTCCGCTTCTTCCACAAGCTGATGCGCGACGCGGGGATGGTCAACTCCGATGAGCCGGCGAAACAGCTGCTGTGCCAGGGCATGGTGCTGGCTGACGCCTTCTACTACGTAGGCGAAAACGGCGAACGTAACTGGGTCTCCCCGGTTGACGCCATCGTCGAACGTGACGAAAAAGGCCGCATCGTGAAAGCGAAAGACGCGGCGGGTCACGAGCTGGTGTACACCGGCATGAGCAAGATGTCCAAGTCGAAAAACAACGGCATCGATCCGCAGGTCATGGTTGAGCGCTACGGCGCGGATACTGTCCGTCTGTTCATGATGTTCGCATCCCCGGCGGATATGACCCTCGAGTGGCAGGAATCTGGCGTCGAAGGGGCGAACCGCTTCCTGAAACGCGTCTGGAAGCTGGTCTACGAACACACCACCAAAGGGGACGTTGCGGCCCTGAACGTGGCGGCGCTGAGTGAAGATCAGAAAGCGCTGCGTCGCGATATCCACAAAACTATCGCCAAAGTGACCGATGACATCGGCCGTCGTCAGACCTTCAACACCGCCATCGCGGCGATCATGGAGCTGATGAACAAGCTGGCGAAAGCGCCGCAAGAAGATAAGCAGGATCGCGCCCTGATGCAGGAAGCCCTGCTGGCGGTAGTGCGTATGCTCAACCCGTTCACCCCGCACGTCAGCTTCACCCTGTGGCGTGAGCTGAACGGCGAAGGTGATATCGACAACGCGCCGTGGCCGGTGGCGGATGAAAGCGCGATGGTGGAAGACAGCACCCTCGTCGTCGTCCAGGTCAACGGCAAAGTTCGTGGTAAAATTACCGTTGCGGTAGACGCAACTGAAGAGCAGGTCCGCGAGCGCGCCGGCCAGGAGCATCTGGTGGCGAAGTATCTCGACGGCAAAACCGTGCGTAAAGTGATTTACGTCCCGGGTAAACTGCTCAATCTGGTCGTTGGCTAAGCGCGGGAGGAAGCGTGCGATATCTGGTAACAATGTTGTTATCTCTGGCGGTGCTTGCCACCGCCGGCTGTGGCTGGCATCTGCGTAGCACTACCAAGGTGCCCACCACCATGAAAACCATGATTTTCCAGTCGAGCGATCCGAATGGCCCATTAAGCCGCGCGGTGCGCAATCAGCTGCGTCTTAACGGCGTGGAACTGATCGACGCCAGCACGCTGCGTAAAGATGTCCCTTCTCTGCGCCTCGATGGTTCGTCGATTCAGAAAGATACGGCCTCGGTGTTCCAGGACGGTCGTACGGCGGAATATCAGATGGTCATGACCGTCCATGCCAGCGTTCTGATCCCGGGTCACGATATCTATCCGATAACCACTAAGGTCTATCGTTCGTTCTTTGATAACCCGCAGGCGGCGTTAGCCAAAGACGCCGAGCAGGATATGATTATCCAGGAAATGTACGATAAAGCGGCGGAACAGCTGATTCGTAAACTACCAAGCGTTCAGGTAGCGGATGTTGAAGCCACCCAGCAGGAAGAAAAACCGGTCGCGGGCAACACCGCGCCGGCGTCCTCGGGTAACCGCGTCACCACCACGCTGGGTCAATGATGATTCGGTTGTACCCGGAACAGCTCCGCGCGCAGCTCACTGAAGGGCTGCGCGCGGCCTATCTGCTGCTTGGCAACGATCCTTTGTTATTGCAGGAAAGCCAGGACGCTATTCGCGAAGCCGCTGCCGCACAAGGCTTTACCGAACACCATACCTTTTCTATCGACAACAGCACCGACTGGCAGGCGCTTTTCGCCTTAAGCCAGGCGATGAGCCTGTTTGCCAGCCGGCAAACCCTGTTGCTAATCCTGCCAGAGAATGGCCCCAACGCGGCGATCAACGAACAGCTGGCGACGCTGGTCGGTCTGCTGCACGACGACCTGCTGCTGATAGTTCGCGGCAGTAAGTTGACCAAAGCCCAGGAGAATGCCGCGTGGCTCACCGCGCTGGCGCAGCGCGCCGTCCAGGTCAGCTGCCAGACGCCGGAATACGCGCAGCTGCCGCGCTGGCTTGCCGCCCGGGCCAAACAGCATCAGCTGCAGCTCGACGACGCGGCCAGCCAGCTGCTGTGCTACTGTTACGAAGGCAATCTGCTGGCGCTGGCGCAGGCGCTGGAGCGTCTGGCGCTACTCTGGCCGGACGGTAAGCTGACGCTGCCCCGCGTTGAGCAGGCGGTGAACGATGCCGCGCACTTTACCCCTTACCATTGGGTCGATGCCCTACTGGCAGGCAAAAGTAAGCGCGTGCTGCACGTCCTGCAGCAGCTCCGTCTTGAAGGCTGCGAGCCGGCGATCCTGCTGCGTACGCTACAGCGGGAGCTGCTGCTGCTGGTGACCCTCAAGCGCCAGTCGGCACAGACGCCGCTGCGTTCGCTGTTTGATAAACATCGGGTCTGGCAAAACCGCCGTCAGCTGCTCAGCGACGCCCTCGCCCGACTGAGCGGCGAACAGCTGCGCCAGGCGGTGACTCTTCTGACCCGTGCGGAACTGACCTTTAAACAGGATTACGGGTACGACGTCTGGCCCGAACTGGAAAGTCTTTCGTTGTTGCTCTGCCACAAAGCCCTGGCGGACGTTTTTATTGATGGTTGATATGACTCACTTACAGGCAATCTATGGCGGCACCTTCGATCCGGTGCATTATGGTCACCTCAAGCCGGTCGAGATCCTGGCGAATCAGATTGGCCTGAGCAAGGTCATCATCATGCCTAATAACGTCCCGCCGCACCGTCCACAACCGGAAGCCACAAGCGCCCAGCGCGTGCACATGCTGAAGCTGGCGATTGCCGATAAGCCGCTGTTCACGCTCGATGAACGCGAACTGCAGCGCGATACCCCCTCCTGGACGGCGCAAACGCTGCAGGAGTGGCGCCAGGAGCAGGGGCCGCACAAGCCGCTGGCGTTTATCATTGGCCAGGATTCGCTGCTCACCTTTCCCACCTGGCACCGCTATGAAACCATCCTCGACAATGTTCACCTGATTGTCTGCCGCCGGCCGGGTTACCCACTGACCATGGCCCATGAGGCCGATCAGCGCTGGCTGGATCGCCATTTAACCCACGATGTGGAATCTCTGCATCGCCGCCCTTCCGGCGTGATCTACCTGGCTGAGACACCGTGTTTCGATATTTCGGCGACGATCATTCGCCAGCGCCTCGAGCGCGGCGAGTCCTGCGCCGAGATGCTGCCGGCCGCGGTGCTGGACTACATCCGCGAGCAGGGTCTCTATTGCTGACCCCGCGCTGGGCCTGACGCGAAAAAAGCGCTATGGTAACGCCACCTCTCCATCGCCTGTCAGAGCCTGTTCATGAAATTATGGTTAGTTCGCCATGGCGAAACCGAAGCCAACGTTGCCGGATTATACAGCGGCCATGCCCCAACGCCCCTGACGCCGCGAGGCGTCGCTCAGGCGCGAGCGCTCGGCGAACGGCTGCGCGCGGTGCCTTTCGATAAAGTCTTCTGTAGCGAGCTGGCGCGGACCGGGACAACGGCCGATCTGCTGCTTGGCGATCGCGCTATCCCGCGCGAATGCCATGCCGCGCTCAATGAGATGTTTTTCGGCGACTGGGAGATGCGTCATCATCGCGACCTTCAACGAGAAGATGCGCAAAACTATGCCGCGTGGTGTGCTGACTGGCAGCACGCGGCCCCTACTAACGGCGAAAGCTTTCAGCGTTTTGCCCGCCGCGTCAGCGAGTTTATCCCCACGCTGACCGACTGCCGCCATCTTGACCATCTGCTGATCGTCGGCCATCAGGGCGTTCTGAGCCTGCTGACCGCCCTGCTGTTGCAGATGCCCGCCGCGGCGATGTGGCACTTTCCGATAGCCCATGGCGCCTGGAGCCTGCTCGAAATCCGCCACGATTTCACCACCCTGCGGGTATTAAATAGCCAGGCCGTCTGGCAGTCGGAAGAAGAATTCCCGCCGAACCATTGACAGGCCAGAGCAGGCTGCTATTCTCCGCTGCCAGGCAGCATCCGCCAAAGCCGCTTTGCAGAAAATTGTTTTACAAAAATGGCGATGCAATCCTCGGCGAGGGATGGGATGATACCCCGCCGCGAACGCCTGCCGACAGACATTTCACCCGACTTTTTCATCAGTTCAGGTATACTGTCAGGCTCTTTATGATTATCAATCTTCACGCACCCAGGGGGAACACTTGCAGGGTAAAGCACTCCAGGATTTTGTTATCGACAAAATTGATGACCTGAAAGGTCAGGACATCGTTGCCATTGATGTACATGGCAAATCCAGCATCACCGATTGCATGATTATCTGCACCGGCACCTCCACGCGTCATGTGATGTCCATCGCCGACCACGTGGTTCAGGAATCCCGCGCCGCCGGCATGCTGCCGCTGGGCGTTGAAGGGGAAGCCGCCGCCGACTGGATCGTCGTCGACCTCGGCGACGTGATGGTTCACGTCATGCAGGAAGAGAGCCGTCGTTTGTACGAGCTGGAAAAACTCTGGAGTTAATGCGTGAAGTTGCAGCTGGTGGCCGTTGGCACCAAAATGCCGGACTGGGTACAGACCGGCTTTAGCGAGTATCTGCGCCGTTTTCCCAAAGATATGCCGTTCGAACTGGTGGAGATCCCAGCCGGTAAGCGCGGCAAGAACGCTGATATCAAGCGCATCCTCGAAAAAGAGGGCGAGATGATGTTAGCCGCTGCCGGTAAAAACCGCATCGTGACCCTGGATATTCCGGGTAAACCATGGGATACGCCGCAGCTGGCGCGCGAACTGGAACGCTGGAAACAGGACGGGCGCGACGTCAGTTTGCTGGTCGGCGGCCCGGAAGGCCTCTCTCCAGCCTGTAAAGCAGCGGCGGAACAGAGTTGGTCGCTCTCCACCCTCACCTTACCTCACCCGCTGGTGCGCGTACTGGTGGCCGAGAGCCTGTATCGGGCGTGGAGCATTACCACCAACCATCCGTACCACCGTGAGTAATGATGATCAGGGTAGACTGAGCAGCGAATGAAATTACAGAATTCTTTCCGCGACTATACGGCTGAATCCTCGCTGTTCGTGCGCCGGGCGCTGGTCGCTTTTTTGGGGATTTTGCTGCTTACCGGCGTTCTGATCGCCAACCTGTACAATGTGCAAATCGTTCGCTTCGACGACTATCAGACGCGTTCGAACGAAAACCGCATCAAGCTGGTGCCGATCCCGCCGAGCCGCGGCATTATTTACGATCGTAACGGCACTCCGCTGGCGCTTAACCGCACCATTTATCAGCTGGAGATGATGCCGGAGAAAGTCGATAACGTGCAGCAAACGCTGGATGCGCTGCGCGACGTCGTCGATTTAACCGACGATGATATCGCCGGCTTCAAAAAGGAGCGCGCCCGCTCCCATCGCTTTACCTCGATTCCGGTAAAGGTCAACCTCAGCGAAGTGCAGGTGGCCCGCTTTGCCGTCAACCAGTACCGCTTTCCCGGCGTGGAAGTCAAAGGCTACAAGCGCCGTTACTATCCCTATAACTCGGCGCTGACGCACGTCATCGGCTACGTTTCGAAAATTAACGATAAAGACGTCGACCGCCTCGATAAAGAGGGCAAACTGGCCAACTACGCCTCGACCCACGACATCGGTAAGCTGGGTATTGAGCGTTATTACGAGGACGTCCTGCACGGTCAGACCGGCTACGAGGAGGTTGAAGTGAACAACCGCGGCCGCGTGATTCGTCAGCTCAAAGAGGTGCCGCCGCAGGCCGGACGCGACATCTACCTCACCCTTGACCTCAAGCTGCAGCAGTATATCGAAACGCTGCTGGCTGGTAGCCGCGCCGCAGTGGTGGTCACCGACCCGCGTACCGGCGCCATTCTGGCGCTGGTTTCGACGCCGAGCTACGACCCGAACCTGTTCGTCGACGGCATCTCCAGTAAAGATTACTCCGGCCTGCTCAACGATCCGAACACGCCGCTGGTCAACCGTGCGACGCAAGGGGTCTATCCGCCGGCATCGACGGTCAAACCGTACGTCGCCGTCTCGGCGCTGAGCGCCGGGGTGATCACCCGCAATACCAGCCTGTTTGACCCGGGCTGGTGGCAGCTGCCCGGCTCGGAAAAACGCTATCGTGACTGGAAAAAATGGGGCCACGGCCACCTGAACGTCACCAAAGCGCTTGAGGAGTCCGCGGATACCTATTTCTATCAGGTCGCCTATGACATGGGCATCGATCGCCTCGCGGAGTGGATGAGCAAGTTTGGCTACGGCCACTATACCGGTATCGACCTTGCCGAAGAGCGCTCGGGCAACATGCCGACCCGCGAATGGAAGCTCAAACGCTTTAAGAAACCCTGGTACCAGGGGGACACCATTCCGGTGGGCATCGGCCAGGGTTACTGGACTGCCACGCCGATCCAGATGAACAAAGCGCTGATGATCCTGATTAACGACGGGGTGGTGAAAGTGCCGCACCTGCTGCAAAGCACCGTGGAAGACGGCAAGCCCGTTCCGTGGGTCCAGCCTCATGAGCCGCCGGTAGGCGACATTCATTCCGGCTACTGGGAAATCGCCAAAGACGGCATGTTCGGCGTGGCCAACCGCGGCAACGGCACCGCGCACAAGTATTTCGCCAGCGCGCCGTATAAAATCGCGGCCAAGTCCGGTACCGCCCAGGTGTTTGGCCTGAAGGCCAACGAAACCTATAACGCGCACCGAATCTCTGAGCGTCTGCGTGACCATAAACTGATGACGGCGTTTGCGCCTTATAACAACCCGCAGGTTGCCGTGGCGATGATCCTGGAAAACGGCGGTGCCGGCCCGGCGGTCGGTACGATTATGCGCCAAATCCTCGATCACATCATGCTGGGCGATAACAACACCACGCTACCAAGCGAAAACCCGGCGGTGACCGCAGGGGAGGATCAATAATGACGGATAATCCGAACAAAAAATCGCTGTGGGATAAGATCCATCTTGACCCCACCATGGTGCTGATCCTGCTGGCGCTGCTGACCTACAGCGCACTGGTTATCTGGAGCGCCAGCGGTCAGGACGTCGGCATGATGGAGCGTAAAATCGGCCAGATCGCCATGGGCGTGGTGATCATGATCGTCATGGCGCAGATCCCGCCGCGGGTCTATGAAGGCTGGGCGCCCTATCTCTATATTTTCTGTATTATTCTGCTGGTGGCCGTCGACGCCTTCGGCGCCATCTCCAAAGGGGCGCAGCGCTGGCTGGATCTCGGTATCGTCCGCTTTCAGCCGTCGGAGATTGCAAAAATTGCCGTGCCGCTGATGGTGGCGCGCTTTATTAACCGCGACGTCTGCCCCCCTTCGCTGAAGAACACCGGTATTGCCCTGGTGCTGATCTTTCTGCCGACGCTGCTGGTAGCGGCGCAGCCTGACCTCGGGACCTCGATTCTGATCGCCCTCTCCGGTCTGTTTGTGCTGTTCCTCTCCGGCCTCAGCTGGCGACTGATCGGCATTGCGGTGGTGCTGGTCGCCGCCTTTATCCCGATTTTGTGGTTCTTCCTGATGCACGACTATCAGCGCCAGCGCGTGATGATGCTGCTCGATCCGGAAACCGACCCGCTGGGCGCGGGGTATCATATTATTCAGTCTAAAATTGCCATTGGCTCTGGCGGTCTGCGCGGCAAAGGCTGGCTGCACGGCACCCAGTCGCAGCTGGAGTTCCTGCCGGAACGCCATACCGACTTTATCTTCGCCGTTCTCGCCGAAGAGCTGGGCCTGATTGGCGTGCTGATCCTGCTGGCGCTCTATATTCTGCTGATCATGCGCGGACTGTGGATCGCCGCTCAGGCGCAGACCACCTTTGGCCGGGTCATGGCCGGTGGTTTAATGTTGATTTTATTCGTTTATGTCTTCGTAAATATTGGTATGGTGAGTGGTATTTTACCGGTGGTGGGCGTACCGTTGCCGCTGGTGAGCTACGGGGGCTCCGCCCTGATCGTATTGATGGCCGGGTTTGGTATCGTGATGTCGATCCATACCCACAGAAAAATGTTGTCGAAAAGCGTTTAAAGGGGTTCGCAATGCGTAAGCAATGGCTGGGGATCTGCATAGCAGCGGGGCTGCTGGCGGCATGTTCGAGTGATGACGTGCAACAAAAGACGGTCAGTACTCCACAGCCGGCCGTCTGTAATGGCCCGACGGTTGAGATCAGCGGCGCCGATCCGCAGTATGAAACGCCGAACGCGACGGCGAATCAGGATTATGAGCGCGACGGTAAGCGCTACAAAATCGTCCAGGATCCGGCAAACTTTACTCAGGCCGGTTTCGCGGCGATCTATGACGCGGAACCCAACAGCAACCTGACCGCCAGCGGTGAAACCTTCGACCCGACGCAGTTGACCGCGGCGCACCCGACGCTGCCGATCCCGAGCTATGCGCGGATCACCAACCTCGCCAACGGGCGCATGATCGTCGTGCGGATTAACGATCGCGGTCCCTACGGCAACGATCGGGTTATCTCGCTCTCTCGCGCGTCCGCCGACCGCCTGAACACCTCGAACAACACCAAAGTGCGTATCGACCCCATCATCGTCGCGCCTGACGGTTCGCTTTCCGGCCCGGGAATGGCTTGTACCACCGTCGCCAAACAGACTTACGCTCTGCCCGCCCGTCCGAATCTGGACGGCGGTGACGCTGCTGGCATGAACCAGCCTGCGCCCACTGACGTTCGCCCGATCAGCAACAGCACGCTGAAGCCGGAAGATAGCGTTGGCGCTCCGGTGAACAGCGGCGGTTTCCTCGGCGCCCCGACGCCGCTGAACAGCGGCGTGCTGGAGAGCAGCGAACCCGCGGCCGCCACCGTGACCGCACCTGCCGCCGGCGCCACGCCAGCAGCGCCGGTGACCGCCCCCGGCTCCATCCAGGGTAGCGTCGCGCCCGCAGCGGCCGCAGCCGCCGGCGCCGTTGCCGCTTCCTCTTCCGCCACCTCCAGCGCCAGCGGTAACTTTGTCGTCCAGGTGGGCGCAGTGAGCGACCAGGCGCGGGCGCAGCAGTATCAGCAGCGTCTGAGCCAGCAGTTCTCTGTGCCAGGCCGGGTCATGCAAAACGGCGCGGTGTGGCGTATTCAGCTGGGACCATTTGCCGACAAGGCGCAGGCCAGCGCCGTTCAGCAGCGCCTGCAAAGCGAAGCGCAGCTGCAGTCCTTTATTACTCGCGCCAACTAAAGGCCGCGGGCAGCCCGTTCACCTTGCGCATGTAAAAGTCATTAACAAACTCATGCGCAATGTCGGATGCTGGCCCGCAGAGCATTTGCTATAGTAAGGCACTTTTTTTAACTCCATCACGGATGCCGTTGTTCTGACCATGAAGACCTCTTTCACCGCTCGTTTACTCATCACGGCGCTCTCCGTTGCAGCGCTCTCCTCCGCTGCCCGCGCCGATGACCTGAATATCAAAACGATGATCCCAGGCGCCCCGCAGATTGACGCCGAATCCTGGATCCTTATCGATTACAATTCTGGCAAGGTGCTGGCTGAAAACAACGCCGACTCCCGCCGCGACCCGGCCAGTCTGACCAAAATGATGACCAGCTATGTTATTGGTCAGGCGATGAAAGCGGGCAAATTCAAAGAGTCCGATCTGGTCACCGTCGGCAACGACGCCTGGGCCACCGGCAACCCGGTATTCAAAGGCTCTTCCCTGATGTTCCTCAAACCGGGGATGCAGGTGCCGGTTTCCCAGCTGATCCGCGGTATCAACCTGCAGTCCGGTAACGATGCCTGCGTGGCGATGGCCGACTATGTCGCCGGCAGCCAGGATGCCTTCGTCAGCCTGATGAACAACTACGTCAACGCCCTCGGCCTGAAAAACACCCATTTCCAGACCGTTCACGGCCTCGACGCTGACGGCCAGTACAGCTCGGCGCGCGACATGGCGCTGATTGGCCAGGCGCTGATCCGCGATGTGCCGAACGAATACTCGATCTATCGTGAGAAAGAGTTCACTTTCAACGGCATCCGCCAGCTGAACCGTAATGGCCTGCTGTGGGATAACAGCCTGAACGTCGACGGCATCAAAACCGGCCACACCGACAAAGCAGGCTACAACCTCGTCGCTTCCGCCACCGAAGGCCAGATGCGTCTGATCTCGGCGGTAATGGGCGGCCGGACGTTCAAAGGGCGTGAGTCGGAAAGCAAAAAACTACTGACCTGGGGCTTCCGCTTCTTCGAAACCGTCAACCCGATTAAAGCCGGCAAAGAGTTTGCATCCGAACCAGCCTGGTTCGGCGACAGCGATCGCGCTTCGCTGGGGGTGGATAAAGACGTCTACCTGACCATCCCGCGCGGCCGGATGAAAGATCTGAAAGCCAGCTACGTGCTGAATAACACTGAGCTGCATGCCCCGCTGCAGAAAAACCAGGTCGTCGGCACCATTAACTTCCAGCTGGATGGTAAAACCATTGACCAGCGCCCGCTGGTGGTGCTGCAGGAAATTCCGGAAGGTAATTTCTTCGGTAAAATTATTGATTACATTAAATTAATGTTCCACCACTGGTTTGGTTAAAAATCGAACGCTTGAAAGTGTGATTTCCATCCCCATATACTATTCATCCAAGTAACCTGATAACTCCCGCCCTTGGTGGGAGTTATTATTTTGTCGTAACACCGGAGCTGACATGAAAACCAAACTTAACGAACTGCTTGAATTCCCTACGCCATTTACTTACAAAGTAATGGGGCAGGCGTTGCCTGAGCTGGTTGATCAGGTGGTGGAAGTGGTACAGCGCCATGCGCCAGGTGATTACTCGCCGTCAGTAAAACCGAGCAGCAAAGGTAACTACCACTCGGTCTCCATCACCATCAACGCCACCCACATTGAACAAGTGGAAACGCTGTACGAAGAGTTAGGCAATATCGATATCGTTCGGATGGTGCTGTAACCCTTTCCCTGACCCGGCCGCCGTGCCGGGTCTTCTCATTCCCTTTCACACGGCTGTGATATACTCCCCGACCTGAATTCTCTCTTCCCGGCGGAGATGTTGTTTTGCAGCACAATAAAATTCTAATCCGGCAGCTTGGCCTGCAACCTTACGAACCCGTCTCGCAGGCGATGCATGAATTTACCGACGCCCGTGATGAAGATACCCTCGATGAGATCTGGCTGGTAGAACATCACCCGGTCTTTACCCAGGGTCAGGCCGGCAAAGCGGAACACCTGCTGGTGCCCGGTGATATTCCGGTGATCCAAAGCGATCGCGGCGGCCAGGTAACCTATCACGGCCCGGGACAGCAGGTAATGTACGTCCTGTTGAACCTCAAGCGCCGCAAGCTGGGGGTGCGTGAACTGGTGACGCTGCTGGAGCAAACGGTCGTCAATACCCTTACCGAATATGGGATTGAGTCGCACCCCCGCGCCGATGCCCCTGGCGTCTACGTCGGCGATCGCAAAATCTGCTCTCTGGGATTGCGGATCCGTAAAGGCTGCTCTTTCCACGGCCTGGCGCTCAATATCGCGATGGATCTGACGCCGTTTCTGCGTATCAACCCCTGCGGCTATGCCGGTATGGAGATGACGCAAATGCGTCAGTGGCTACCGGAAGCCACCCCGGAGACTGTCGCTCCGCGGCTGGTCGCCAATCTGCTGGCGCTGTTGAACCATCCCCCGCACGAATACCTGCCTCAGGGTTAAGCGGCAGATCAGCGCCCCGCTGACGGCGGGGGGCTGAACAAGTAACACATTATTTTTGCAATCAATTGTCACGCACGGCAACGCCGCGGGCCGCTATACTTGGCCTATCATTCCCAACCGGACTCATCGCGTGCCAGAGAATACGCCGCCGTCAGAATCTCCTGACAGACAGGACGAACGTTACGACCGTCAGATGTTTCGCATCCTGCGTAATATTGACCTCAATCTGTTGACCATCTTCGAAGCCGTGTATGTACACAAAGGTATCGTCAATGCCGCGAAGATACTCAATATCACGCCGTCGGCCATTAGCCAGTCAATTAACAAACTGCGGGCGCTGTTCCCCGATCCGCTGTTTATCCGCAAAGGCCAGGGCGTGACGCCCACCGCCTATGCCACCCACCTTCACCAGTACATCAGCCGCGGTATGGAGGCTTTCCTTAGCGCGCTGGATATCACCGGCAGCCCGGACCAGCAGCGGGTGATCACTATCGCCACTACGCCAGCCATGGGGGCGCTGCTGATGCCTTGCCTGGCCAGCGCGCTGAAGCCGGCCTTTCCGCAGATACTGCTGCACAACATCGCCCTTACCGACGCCGCGCGGCAGCTCGACCAGCGCCAGGTGGATCTGTTAATCGACACCCATCTGCACAGCGGTCAGGCGCTAAGCCATCACGTGCTGTATCAGGATCGGGTGCAGATGTACTGCCGCGCTGGGCATCCTGCGCTGGACGGTCCACAAGATGAATCCGCCCTCGCGCAATACGAGTTTGCGCTGCTGCTGCCTGAAGGCCAGCGCTACCCTACGCTGCATCGTCGACTGCAGGAGGAGATGGGCGAGCGCCGCTGCGGTTTCAGCACCTTCAACCTGCTGACCCAGGCGGCAATGATCGCCGAGAGCGATATGCTGGGGCTAACCACCGAGCGCCTGTTCGCCATGGTATCCCGTCTCTGGCCGCTGCAAACCCTGGATGTTCCCTCCCTGCGGGAAGAACAGATTGATGTTGCGCTGCACTTCAATAAGCAGAGCGGGAAAGAGCCATTGCTGAAAGAGATCATTGAGACCGTGATCCAAGCGTTTAAGGCGTAGCGCACGGAAGGGAAAAGGATAAAACAACAACTATTTTACAATTTGCCGGGCAGGCAGGCTGCTTTCTGCCCCTTTTCAATGGTATACTGCCTGCTCTTGATTCAAAAATAGTTGATAATTGCAACATTTCATTGAATTAATTCGCTTTCCTTCGTGACTCGCAACTGGAACACGCACGCTATGAGTAAACCCATTGTGATGGAACGCGGTGTTAAGTACCGCGACGCCGATAAAATGGCCCTTATCCCGGTGAAGAACGTGGCAACTGAGCGTGAAGCTCTGCTCAGAAAACCGGAATGGATGAAAATCAAACTTCCGGCAGACTCGTCCCGTATCCAGGGAATCAAAGCAGCGATGCGTAAGAACGGCCTGCACTCCGTATGCGAAGAGGCCTCCTGCCCGAACCTTGCAGAATGCTTCAACCACGGTACCGCGACCTTTATGATCCTCGGCGCGATCTGTACCCGCCGTTGCCCATTCTGCGACGTCGCGCATGGCCGCCCGGTCGCGCCAGATGCGAACGAGCCACAGAAGCTGGCGCAAACTATCGCCGATATGGGGCTGCGCTACGTGGTGGTCACCTCGGTGGACCGTGACGACCTGCGCGATGGCGGCGCACAGCATTTTGCCGACTGCATCAGCGCCATTCGCGAGAAAAACCCGACGATTAAAATCGAAACGCTGGTCCCGGATTTCCGCGGCCGCATGGATCGCGCCCTGGAGATTCTGACGGTGACCCCGCCGGACGTCTTCAACCACAACCTCGAAAACGTACCGCGCCTCTATCGTCAGGTGCGTCCGGGCGCGGATTACAACTGGTCGCTGAAGCTGCTGGAGCGTTTTAAAGAAGCGCACCCGGAGATCCCGACAAAATCCGGCCTGATGGTGGGCTTGGGCGAAACCAACGACGAGATCATCGAAGTTATGCGCGACCTGCGCCGTCATGGCGTCACCATGCTGACGTTAGGCCAGTATCTGCAGCCGAGCCGTCACCACCTGCCAGTGCAGCGTTACGTTAGCCCGGAAGAGTTTGAAGAGATGAAAGCAGAAGCCATGGCGATGGGCTTCACCCACGCCGCCTGCGGCCCCTTCGTTCGCTCTTCCTATCATGCCGACCTGCAGGCTAAAGGGATGGAAGTTAAATAACCTGCCGCTTCTCCCGCTGCGTCACTTCCCGGCGCAGCGGCGCTCTCCGCTTCATCCGCTTCGCCTTCCCGTAACAATTAGTTGCATCTTTCCTGCGCGGCGTCGATAAAAACGACAAAGGCCGCAACGTAAACGTCGCGGCCTCTTCGCCGAACCTTCCGCATCCCGCCAGGGGACGCAGCCGGAGAATTACTCTTTATGAGAGAGCTTCTGCGCCGGTACTTCGTCTTCAGCGGTGGTTTTCTTCGCGCTATCATCATCTTCGTTCATGGCCTTTTTAAAGCCCTTGATAGCCGAACCCAGGTCGCCGCCCAGCGTACGTAATTTCTTGGTACCAAACACTAAGATAATCAGTGCTGCGACTACCAGCAGTTTGGTAATACTAATCTCACCCATAGCTAACCTTCTTCTCTATACAAGCTGCGAATACGCCATCATACACGTATTTATCCGTCATATTGTAATCCACCTGTGCGCGGGCCGCGTGATTCAGCCCGAGGCCTCCCCTCCGGGAGTGAGCGCTGGGGTGTCCGTCCTGACGTGCACAGCGAATTATTGGGATAAACAATACGGGTATTTGGCGCGCGGACACAATAGCAATCTGTAACAAGGTGAATCAAGCCTTGTTTAAAAAAACGTCACAATAATTGCGGTGGCGCAAACCGTCGGTTCTGCAGCACCGGCAAACGCTCGCGAACCCGCGTAAGGTAGTCTGCGGAAATATCGGCATAGATCAGCTGCGGCTCGCTCCCCGCGCCCGCCACGGTGGTCCCCAGCGGATCGATGATGCGGCTCTGCCCGATGTTACGCGTCCCGCATTCGCCTGCCGCCACGACGTAGCAGGTCGTGTCCAGCGCGCGCGCCGCCAGCAGCGTCGCCCAGTGATGCTCTTTTTGCGGCCCTTTCACCCATGCGGTGGGCAGCACCAGCAGCTGCGCACCGTTCAGCGCCAGCGACAACGCCAGTTCCGGAAAACGCAGATCGTAACAGGTCATCAGGCCAACGCGAAATCCCGCCACGTCAATCACCGGGGGAATTTGCCGGCCGGGATCCACCCGCCGGGACTCCTGCATTGCGAAGGCGTCGTATAAATGAAGTTTGTGATAATGGGCAATGATTTTCCCTTCACGCAATACCACCAGCGTGTTGGTTGCTCTTCCCTCCCCCGAGGGCACATGCAGCGTCAGGATCGTCGTCAGGCCGTTACGCGCGCTCTCGGCCAGCAGCAGCTGCAAAAACGCCCCATCCAGCGTTTGGGCCGATTTCACCGACAGATCCGGGTCGTTGTCATCACGTGCCAGCAACGCCTCCGGCAGCACCAGCAGCGCCGCCCCTTCACGCGCCGCCTGCTGCATCATCGCCACACAAGTGTGCGCATTCGTCTGCCATACTGGCGTGACGATAAACTGCCCTGCCGCTACCCGCATGTTTTTCTCCCGTCAGGTTATGAATAGCCAATTGCGCCCGTTGCGCGCTACACTTGACACTCTCTTACATCAAATAGCAGGAAACGACCGTGTTTCAACTTCTTTGCGCCGTTTTTATTGGCGGCGGCACCGGCAGCGTTTTGCGCTGGTGGCTCGGCATGAAGCTCAATCCTGTGCACCATGCTATCCCTATTGGAACGCTGACCGCCAACCTGTTAGGCGCCTTTGTGATCGGCGCCGGGCTGGCGTGGTTTAATCGACTGACCGGCATTGACCCGATGTGGAAGCTACTGATCACCACAGGTTTCTGCGGCGGGTTGACCACCTTTTCCACCTTCTCTGCGGAAGTGGTGTTTCTTCTGCAGCAGGGGCGAGTGAGCTGGGCGCTCCTCAACGTTGCGGTGAACTTGCTGGGTTCGTTTGCCATGACGGCTGTCGCCTTCTGGCTCTTCTCGCAGGCCGCCAGCCGCTAAAGGCGTAATCAACAGGCAAAAAAAAACCCGCTGTTTAGCGGGTTTTTATATTCTACTGACGCGTTGCTTACAGAGCGATTACGTTTGCAGCAGAAGGGCCTTTGGCACCGTTAGTGATTTCGAACTCTACGCGCTGACCTTCAGCCAGAGTTTTGAAACCGTTGGACTGGATTGCAGAGAAGTGTACGAATACATCTTTGCTGCCATCTTCCGGAGTAATGAAACCGAATCCTTTGGACTCATTAAACCACTTAACGTTACCTTTAATCTTAGACATCAAAATTACCTTTATATGAAAAATCGACACTAATGCTGTGTCGGGTATCAGTACACCAATTGTGGTACCTTTTGTCCAGTGCAACTTTGCTAAAAAGTGATAAAAGTCGCTATCTTTTTTAGTGGGTAACGCTTTAGTCCTTGTTTTTCCACAAGACGCGTCACTTATCTCATTTATTGCTAAGACTTAGCGAATTAAAACTGTATGCGAGCCCAGGCGAAGTAAACGTTACCGTTATTGTAGGTGCCGGGAATGTAGGTCATCTGGAACGTTGCCGGACCGTAACCTATTGACGCTAATGGCAAGATCACCGGAATCGGAATGTAGTTCCAGTTATCGCGCGCCGTCACCCCAAGGGTATAGCCGAGACCGAGGCGGAAGTTCTGATCCGTCAGCGGGCGCCAGGTTTTCTCCCAGCCGTAGCCGCCAATGGGCTCCCACTTATTGAAAGAGTCTTTAAACGCCATCAGGTACAGGCCGTGCCAGTTCCCTTTCTCATCCCAGCGGGAGACGCCGAAACCGGCCCCCCACGGACGTTCGTTATACTTATCCGTCTTTTCCTTATCGTAGGCAAAGCGCGCGTGCCAGGTGATGGCTGGAACGTACAGATCATAGTGCTCTGGCTCATTCCAGGTCTGCGCAACGTTATTACTTAAGGTATGGTAACCTTCGCTAAGGGTCGATGAAAACGACGCGCTGGCGTTTCCGGACACCAATAACCATCCTAAAAAACCAAGAGAAAACAATGAAAAACGACGTAACATCAACACTTTTCTATTACCACTTTCATTTAAAAGCCACCTAAAATAGCAAAGATAGTCTCAATACAGGTTGAACGAAATAAGGCAAACTCCTGATTTTCTCCCGCTGACCATCAGAACCACTTAACTATCCATCTGGTGATTATATCCAGGCGTAACGGGGACGCGTAGTTCTTGTCGCTTTATTGATTTGCATCAGCGAGTTTCGTCCGTTTTTTCGGCACATTCGCACATTAAAATTTGGTGTGACGCTTTTTCACTACATATTCTTTGGGCTTAGGGGTAATAAATGCTGACGTTTATTGAGATCCTGATCGGGATCGTGGTCATTGTGGGCGTCGCCCGCTATATCATCAAAGGCTACTCGGCCACCGGGGTGCTGTTCGTCGGGGGCTTAATCTTATTGATCGTCAGCGCCCTGCTGGGACATAAAGTCTTACCAGGCAATACCGCGGGCACCGGTTACTCCGCCACTGACATTATTGAATACATTAAGATTCTCCTCATGAGCCGTGGCGGCGATCTGGGTATGATGATCATGATGCTGTGCGGCTTCGCCACTTATATGACTCATATTGGCGCCAATGATATGGTGGTGAAATTAGCCTCAAAGCCATTGCGCTATATCAATTCGCCCTATCTGCTGATGATTGCCGCCTACTTTGTCGCCTGCCTGATGTCACTGGCCGTCTCCTCCGCGACCGGCCTCGGCGTGCTGCTGATGGCGACCCTGTTCCCGGTGATGGTAAACGTCGGTATCAGCCGCGGGGCGGCGGCGGCCATCTGCGCCTCGCCGGCGGCGATTATCCTTTCGCCCACCTCGGGCGACGTCGTGCTGGCGGCCAAAGCGGCCGAAATGCCGCTGATCGACTTTGCCTTTAAGACCACGCTGCCGATCTCCATCGCCGCTATCATCTGCATGGCGATCGCCCACTTCTTCTGGCAGCGCTACCTGGATAAAAAAGAGAACATTTCCCACGAAATGCTCGACGTCAACGAGATCACCACCAACGCTCCGGCGCTGTACGCCATCCTGCCGTTTACGCCTATTATTGGCGTGCTGATCTTCGATGGCAAATGGGGACCGGAACTGCACATTATTACCATCCTCGTCGGCTGCATGCTGCTGGCGGCGATCCTCGAATTCCTGCGCGGGTTCAACACCAAAAACGTCTTCAGCGGACTGGAAGTCGCCTACCGCGGGATGGCTGACGCCTTCGCCGGCGTGGTGATGCTGCTGGTCGCCGCCGGCGTTTTTGCTCAGGGATTAAGCACCATCGGCTTCATCAATGGTCTGATCTCCATCGCTACCTCCTTCGGCTCGGCCAGTATTATTCTGATGCTGGTGCTGGTGATCCTGACCATGCTGGCGGCGATGACCACCGGCTCCGGCAATGCCCCGTTCTACGCCTTTGTCGAGATGATCCCCAAGCTGGCGCACTCCTCCGGCATCAATCCGGCCTATCTGTCGATCCCGATGCTGCAGGCCTCGAACCTTGGCCGCACAATATCGCCAGTCTCTGGCGTGGTGGTGGCCGTCGCCGGGATGGCGAAGATTTCCCCGTTCGAAGTGGTCAAACGCACCTCGGTGCCGGTGATGGTTGGCCTGCTGGTGGTGATCGTCGCGACCGAGATCCTCGTCCCCGGCAGCGCGGTCCACTAATGGTCTAACCACGTGAAAAGGCGCCAGCAGGCGCCTTTTTTATGCTTTAATAACCCCCCGTTATCTTTTGCCATCCACAATCAGGAATAAACATGTTCAGGAAGGAATTCGCCGCGCTTGCCCTTGTGCTTACCGCCACTCAGACCGGCGCTGAACCGCTCACCGCGACGCGATACGCTGATTTTGACCGCTATGTCCTGGCCCTCTCCTGGCAAACCGGATTCTGTCAGAGCATGTATGACCGTAACCGCAACGAACCGGAAGAGTGTCGCCTGCAGCAGGAAACCGCGAATAAAGCCGATTTTCTGACCGTGCATGGCCTGTGGCCCGGGCTGCCAAAGTCCATTGCCGCGCGCGGAGTGGATGAACGACGCTGGATGCGCTACGGCTGCGCCACGCGCCCGGTGCCCGACATGCCGGAGGTGAAAGCGAACCGCAAATGTCAGGCGGCGGAGACCGGGTTGTCGCTGGAGATGGCCAACAAACTGAATAGCGTGATGCCGGGCGCGGGCGGCACCTCCTGCCTCGAACGTTACGAATACGCCAAACATGGCGTCTGCTTCGGCTTCGATCCCGACAGCTATTTTGGCGCCATGGTGCGCCTGAATGGAGAAATTAAGCGCAGCCCGGTGGGCGATTTCATTGCCAAACACTATGGCCAAACCGTTAGCCGCGCCGACTTCGATGCCGCTGTGGCCCGCGCCTGGGGTCCGCAGAGCGTGAAGGCGTTTAAATTAACCTGTAACGGTAATCCGGCCTATTTGACCGAGATGCAAATCTCGCTCAACGCCGCGACCATCAATGCCCCGCTGGCCACTTCCGCCTTTTTGCCTCAGCCTCACCCAGGTAACTGCGGCGCGCAGTTTATCCTCGATAAGGTTGGCCACTAGCGCGACGCGGCGTGCTGACCAGAAAACGTCGTTCGCCGGGGGTCGTTGCGCGCTGATTGTGCGTTTCATCACTTCAAACTGCCGGCAACTCTCAGTATGATGGGAGAACCTTAACCCTTGCCTTTTTCGGCGAGGGTTTTCTTTTACGGACAGGTTCCTGGATAACATGGAGTATGCAATGACCAGACCCGCAATCATCATTAACGAACTGGATGCCGAACGTATCGACAGGCTGCTGGAGCAGCCAGCTTTCGCCAGCTCGCCGGTTGCCGATGCCCTGAACGACGAGCTCGACCGCGCGCAAATGCTGGCGCCGGAAGCGATGCCGCACGATGTCGTCACCATGAACAGTACGGTTAAATTCCGAGATTTAACCAGCGGCGAAGAGCGCGTGCGGACGCTGGTGTTTCCGTCGCAGGTGACCGACAGCGCCAGCCAGCTCTCGGTCCTCGCGCCGGTGGGCGCCGCTCTGCTCGGCCTCAAGGTCGGCAGCACCATTCACTGGGAGCTGCCGGGCGGGGCGTCAACGCACCTGGAAGTGCTGGCGCTGCTGTACCAGCCGGAAGCCGCTGGCGAATTCCACCGCTAATGTCCGCTGCCTGAGGCGTATCGCGCTTTATTCAGAGGATGTCCACACATCCTCTTTCTGCTGTCTTGCCCCCCGCTAACCTTTTTTTACGCTTTGCGCCTGCCTGACTGACAGTTTTGCGACCTGAATGACACAATATCCGCATATAATATGTTGATATAGACGCAAACGAACAAGGAGGATTGCATATGTATAAGACTATCATTATGCCGGTTGATGTCTTTGAGATGGCGCTGAGCGATAAAGCCGTCCGGCACGCGGAGTTTCTGGCCCAGCAGGACGGGGTAATCCATCTGCTCCACGTATTACCCGGTTCAGCGAGCTTCACCATGAGCCGGTTTACCGCCGACCTGCGGCGTTTTGAGGAGCATCTGCAGCATGAGGCGGAAACCCGCCTGCAGACCATGGTCAGCCATTTCAGCATTGACCCCTCACGTATCAAGCTGCATGTGCGTTTCGGCAGCGTGCGCGACATGGTCAACGAACTGGCCAGTGAAATAAACGCCGACGTGGTGGTGATTGGCTCACGCAATCCCTCCATCAGTACCCACCTGCTGGGATCCAACGCCTCGAGCGTCATCCGTCATGCCCATATCCCGGTGATGGTCGTCAGGTAAGGGTGAGGAAAAAGAGCATAAAAAAAGAGGCTACCCCAGGGTAGCCTCTTGGTTATGCAGGTCTATTGTCTGACTTGTTATGCGGTTTTCGTGCGGATCAGGTAGTCAAAGGCGCTCAGCGACGCTTTCGCCCCCTCCCCTGCCGCGATAATAATCTGCTTGTACGGCACAGTGGTGCAGTCACCGGCGGCGAATACGCCTTTGACGTTGGTTTCGCACTTCGCATCGATGATGATCTCACCCATACGGTTACGCTCAACCGCGCCTTCCAGCCAGGTGGTGTTAGGCAGCAGGCCGATCTGCACGAAAATCCCCGCCAGCGCGACATGATGCTCATCGCCGCTCACCCGGTCACGGTACTGCAGACCGGTGACCTTACTGCCGTCGCCTTTCACTTCCGTAGTCTGCGCATTGAGAATGATATCGACATTCTTCAGACTGCGGACTTTATCCTGCAGCACCTGGTCGGCCTTCATCTCCGGTGCGAATTCCAGCAGGGTCACATGCTCCACGACGCCCGCCAGGTCGATAGCCGCTTCCACGCCGGAGTTACCGCCGCCAATTACCGCCACGCGTTTGCCCTTAAACAGCGGACCGTCGCAGTGTGGGCAGTAGGTTACGCCCTTGGTGCGATACTGATCTTCGCCAGGCACGTTCATATTGCGCCATTTCGCCCCGGTGGCGATGATGACGCTGCGCGCCTTCAGCACCGCGCCGGAGGCAGTTTCGATCTGGTGCAGGCCGCCCTCTGTCGCCGCCGGCGTCAGTTTGGTCGCGCTCTGGGAGTCGATCACATCGACGTTATAGTCGCTAACGTGCGCTTTCAGGGCCCCGGCCAGCTTCTGGCCTTCGGTTTTCGGCACCGAAATGTAGTTTTCGATATCCACGGTATCCAGCACCTGGCCGCCGAAGCGTTCGCCCATCAGGCCGGTACGAATCCCTTTACGCGCAGAGTAAACCGCGGCCGCCGCGCCGGACGGGCCGGAACCGACGATCAGCACATCGTAAGCGTCACGCTGATTCAGCTCTTCCGCTGCGCGTTTTTCCGCACCGGTGTCCACTTTGGCGACGATTTCCGTCAGCGTCATCCGTCCCTGACCAAACTCCTGGCCGTTCATGAACACCGCCGGCACGCCCATCACGTTGCGCTCGGTGATCTCATTCTGGAACGTCCCGCCGTCAATCGCCGTATGTTTGATACGCGGGTTGAGCACCGCCATCAGATTCAGCGCCTGGACCACGTCCGGGCAGTTATGGCAGGAGAGCGAGTAGTAGGTTTCAAACTCAAAGTCGCCATCGATATCGCGGATCTGCTCCAGCAGAGACTGGGCCTCTTTCGACGGATGACCGCCGGTCCACAGCAGCGCCAGCACCAGCGAGGTAAACTCGTGGCCCAGCGGGGAGCCCGCAAAGCGTGGGCCCTGGTCGGAACCTGGGTTAGTAATCAGGAACGATGGCTTGCGTACCGCCAGCGTGTTGTCTTCTTTAAAGGTGACTTTGTCTGACAGTTCAGCAATTTCAGCCAGCAGTTCCCTGATTTCTGCCGATTTAGCGCTGTCATCCAGCGTGGCAATCAGCTCAACAGGCTTAGTCAGCTTCTCAAGATAGGCCTTGAGCTGGGTTTTCATGTTGGTGTCGAGCATTGTTATCTCCTGGGCTTAAAACATCATCATGCAAGCGGCCTTGTCAGGCTGCCTGAATGCGCTTGCATCATGGTGTTGGAATAAAATGGGCGCCAAAGCGCCCTGATAATCTACGCAATTTCCTGAGCATGTCGCGCCAGAGCAAGGCGGCTAGCCTGAGAATCCCCGGGAGCTTACACCTGTAAGTGACCGGGGTGAGCAGGCAACGCCAACGCCGCTATAGCGTGAAAGGCGACGGAAATTTAGATTTTACCGACCAGGTCCAGGGATGGAGCCAGCGTCGCTTCGCCTTCTTTCCATTTCGCCGGGCACACTTCGCCTGGGTGGGAAGCAACATACTGCGCCGCTTTGATTTTACGCAGCAGGTCAGACGCATCACGGCCGATACCTTCAGCGGTAACTTCGATTGCCTGGATGATACCCTGCGGGTCAACCACGAAGGTGGCGCGGTCAGCCAGACCTTCATCTTCACGCATGTTGTCGAAGTTACGGGTCAGGGCGCCAGTCGGGTCGCCAATCATCGCGTATTTGATTTTCGCGATGGTTTCAGAGCTGCTGTGCCACGCTTTGTGGGTGAAGTGGGTATCGGTAGAAACAGAGTAAACGTCTACGCCCAGCTTCTGCAGTTCTTCGTAATGGTCAGCCACGTCGCCCAGTTCGGTCGGGCAGACGAAGGTGAAGTCAGCCGGATAGAAGAAGAAGACGCTCCAGCGGCCTTCGGTGTCTTTCTCGGTGACTTCGATGAATTCACCATTTTTGAATGCCTGGTTTTTGAACGGTTTGATTTTGGTGTTAATTAAGGACATCTATACTTCCTCCGTGTTTTCGTTGAGGTCTAAGTTAACGAATTTTTCCTGACCCGACCAATGCGTTTACATTATCGAATCAATAAGCGTTATCTAACAACCGGAACAAGACAACTTTGTGAACCTGGCGACGCGTTCAGCGCTGTTCGCTGTTTTTCGCATCATTTGCCGCGACAAAAGTAAAAAGGCCACCTTTTCAGGCGGCCCCGTTACCTGAAATACCCGAAGGTAGGTTCAGCGCCAGTCAGACTGGCTATGTGTTGCGCTCTACATTACCTTAATGTAACAGCATCCAGGATTACATCACCCACGCCAGGAAAGGGCAATCCGTCGTTCTGCTGATCCTGCCTATAACTGTAATAGGTTTGGCAATCTTTCTTCCTTTCCTGCTGATTTTACAAGGAATACTCATGTTAAAACGTCTGCTGTTGCTCAGCCTTTTGCCTTTTTGCAGCTATGCGGAAGAACTACCCGCCCCGGTAAAAGCTATTGAAAAACAAGGCATTACCATCATCAAACCCTTTGACGCGCCGGGGGGAATGAAAGGCTGGCTGGGTAAATACCAGGATATGGGCGTCGCCATCTACCTCACGCCAGACGGCAAACATGCCATTTCCGGCTATATGTATGACGAGAACGGCAACAACCTCAGCGAGCAGTTGTTTCAAAAAGAACTCTACACGCCGGCGGGACAAGAGATGTGGAAGAAGATGGCCAGCGCCCACTGGCTGCAGGATGGCAACAAAGACGCCCCCATCGTGCTGTATGTCTTTGCCGATCCCTTCTGCCCTTACTGCAAACAGTTCTGGCAGCAGTCCCGTCCCTGGGTAGACGCCGGTAAAGTGCAGATCCGCACCCTGCTGGTGGGCGTGATCAAGCCGGAGAGCCCGGTCACTGCCGCAGCGATTCTCGCCAGTAAAGATCCGGCGAAAACCTGGCACGATTACGAGCAATCGAACGGCAAAATGGCCCTGACGATACCGAAGGCTATCCCGCCCGAGAAAATGAAAATGCTCAACGTCAATCAGCAGCTGATGGACGATCTGGGGGCCAACGTCACGCCAGCCATTTATTATATGAATAAGGACAATATGCTGCAGCAGGTGGTCGGCCTGCCGGATAAAGAGAAGCTACAAATTATGATGGGTGAAAAGAAATAATCTTATTGTGGAGTGGCGCCAGACAACAACCACCGCTGGCGCCGCTATCGACAATAAGATATATTAAGCAAAGCTTAATATTACTGGCCAAAAATAAATTCACACCACGCATATTAAGCCATTCAACATTCTTATTATGAATATTTCAATTCGCACTGATAATACACAGGACTGCATTAATGGCAAATCTTTACGACCTGAAAAAGTTCGATTTAAACCTATTGGTTATTTTTGAGTGTATATATCAACATTTAAGCATCAGCAAAGCGGCGGCGACGTTATTTATCACCCCGTCGGCGGTGAGTCAGTCATTGCAGCGTCTGCGCCAACAATTAAATGATCCGCTATTTGTTCGGGTCGGGAAAGGCATGACGCCCACCACCGCCTCCGTCAATCTTCATTATCATCTGCAACAAAACCTTGAACAACTGGAAAAAACAATCAATCTCAATAAACGCACCGAACTGCGAAAGCGTATTGTGATATATGGCCCGCCGCTGTTCTGTTCAGTAAACAGCCATTTTATGATTAACCAGCTCTGTCATCAGGCTAATTTACAGATTGAGCACCATAACCTGACCACCACGGAATCGGCGGAGGAGTTGCTGGCGTATCGCCAGGCGGATCTGGTATTCACCCGAATGCCCATCAACAACCGCGCTACTATTTGTCAGCCCTATAAGACGGTGCAGACGCTGGCGTTGTGCCGGATGGACCATCCGCGGCGTGAGGAACTCACATCGGTTGAAGCGCTGGCGCAGGAGTTTTTTACCCACTACATCACCAACGATCCCGTGATTCAGCGCGTTCAGCAGAGCAGCATGCCGTGGCTGAACCCGAACAATATCGCCTTTCTCAGTGACTCGTTTATGACCATTCTTAATATGATCAGTAAAACCGACTTAATTGGCTTCGTTCCTTCCTATTTATTTGATTTTATTTCACCCACTATGCAGCTTCACGTCATCAATATAGATAATCTCTTCCCGGATATCACAATATATATTAACCACCATCATTCATCTTCGCAGAATCATTTCTTATCTGAATTAATCAGCATTCTAATGAATGATAGAGTAGCATCACAACCACAAATTAATAACAATGGATAACATATCCACTATTTACCCCACATTGCCCGAATAAAAAAAACGACCATTAAACTCCCGACCCTCATCGTTTATACTGACCAAATGGGAATATCTCGTATTAAAGGATTAATGGTCATGTCGTTTATCAAATATCCCTTACCGGAGTCGGTGCTGCAGGCGACGGAGCAGCGGATCCAATGGGTTCTGGATAATTTTTCACGCGTTTGCGTCTCTTTCTCTGGCGGAAAAGACTCCACCGTTATGCTGCATTTAACCGCGCAGGCAGCTCGGTTACAGGGCAAGAAAATCAGCGTACTGTTTATTGACTGGGAAGCACAGTTCTCTTGCACCATCGCCCACTGTGAAAAACTGCGCGCCCTGTATCAGGATGTCATCGACACCTTTTACTGGGTCGCCCTGCCGCTCACGACCCAAAATGCCCTGACGCAGTATAAGCCGCAATGGCAATGCTGGGAGCCCGGAACCCGCTGGGTCCGCCAGCCGCCGCCAGGGGCGATCGCCCACCCGGATTATTTCCCCTTCTACCAACCCGGAATGAGCTTTGAGGCCTTCGTCAGCCATTTTGCCGAGTGGTTTTCCCAGCGGCGGCCCGCCGCCGTGCTGGTGGGCATTCGGGCTGATGAGTCGCTGAATCGCTTTATGACCATCTCTTCCCAGCGCAAACAGCGCTTCGCCGACGATAAACCGTGGACCACCTCGGCGCCGGGAGGGCACGCCTGGTACATCTATCCGCTCTATGACTGGAAAACCGCCGATATCTGGACCTGGTTTGCCAGAAGCGGCCAGCCCTATAATCCGCTGTACGATCTGATGTATCAGGCCGGAGTGCCGCTGCGCTACATGCGCATCTGCGAACCCTTCGGTCCGGAGCAGCGCCAGGGGCTGTGGCTGTACCATGTGCTGGAGCCGGAACGCTGGGCCGCGATGTGTCAGCGGGTCAGCGGCGCGCACAGCGGCGGCGTCTATGCCGGGCATGACAATCAGTTCTACGGTCACCGAAAAATCGACAAACCCGACCATTTGACATGGAAAAGCTATGCTCTTTTCCTGCTCGACAGCATGCCGGAAACCACCGCCGAGCACTATCGCAATAAAATCGCCGTCTACCTGCGCTGGTATCAGAAAAAAGGGATGGAAGATATTCCCGACACCCAGCCCGGGGACATTGGCACAAAGGATATCCCCTCCTGGCGACGAGTCTGCAAAGTGCTGCTCAATAACGACTACTGGTGCCGTCAGCTCTCGTTCAGTCCGACCAAAAGCAGCCACTATCAGCGCTACCGAAAACGTATGGAAAAACATCGCCAACAATGGGGGATATTATGCAACAACAACTAACGCAGGCGCTGGACGCTTTCCTGCAAACGCTGGATGATGAAGCGCGCATCGAGGCTATCAACGCGTTTCGCCATGTGCTCCACCAGCGCAGCCCCTTCCGCTCCCAGCCGGTTGACTGCGTGCTGTGGGTCAAACAGGAGCAGGTCGCCCCCAATGACTACAATCCGAACAACGTGGCGCCGCCGGAAAAACGTCTGCTGCAGACCTCGCTGGAAGCCGATGGCTTTACCCAGCCGGTGGTGGTCATCCGCCAGGGTCCGCAGGCGTATACCATTGTCGATGGTTTTCACCGTCATGAACTGGCCTGCAGCAAAGCGTCATTGAAGAAAACCCTGCGAGGCTATCTGCCGGTGACCTGTCTGCCGAATGAAACCGCCTCCCGCGATGGGCTGATGGCGGCAACCATACGCCACAACCGGGCGCGGGGACGTCACCAAATCCACGCCATGTCGGAGATTGTGCGCGAGCTGACCCGGCTCGGCTGGACACCGCAAAAGATCGGCAAAGAGTTGGGGATGGATGCCGATGAGGTACTGCGTCTGAAGCAAATCAGCGGCCTGACGGAAATGTTCGCCGGCCGCCAGTTCTCTCAGGCATGGACCATTAAATAACTATAGCTGGCACAAACGCGCCGCCGCGGCCAGCAGGGTCTCCGGTTGTTTAGCGAAGCACAAACGGATCAGCTTGTGCGGGAACGGGTCGGCGCAGAAGACGGAGAGCGGGATCGCCGCCACCCCAACCTCTGTCGTCAGCCAGCGGCAGAAGCTCACGTCGTCAAGATCGGAGAGGGCGCTGTAGTCCGCCAGCAGGAAGTAGGTGCCCTCACAGGGCAGGAGTTTCAGCCGGCTGGGGCGCAGCGCCTCAATAAACAGATCGCGGCGTTCACGATAAAACGCCGGCAGCTCGAGATAGTGCTCTGGCGCCTCGCGCAGCATATCGGCGATCGCCAGCTGCGCCGGGGTATTCACCGAGAAGGTCAGATACTGATGAACCTTACGCAACTCCGCGCTGATGGCCGCCGGGGCCACGCAGTAGCCAACCTTCCAGCCGGTCATATGAAACGTTTTGCCAAACGAAGAGACTGCCACCGCCCGCTCGCGCAGCTGCGGATGCGCCAGCACGCTGGCGTGGCCGTTTTCGGCAAAGTTGATATGCTCATAGACCTCGTCGCTGAGAACATAGATCTCACGTTCGGCTATCGCCTGCCACAGGGCGGCAAAATCCTCGCGTTGCCAGACCGTGGCCGAGGGGTTGTGCGGGGTGTTGAGGATCACCAGCCGGGTTTTGTCGCTCAGCGTCGCGGCAAACTGCTGCCAGTCGACGCGAAAATGCGGCGGCTGAAGGGCAATACGGCGTAATTCGCCGCCGGCCAGCGCCACCGCGGGAGCATAGCTGTCGTAGCTGGGATCGAAACAGACCACCTCGTCGCCACGGCGCACCAGGGCGGTGATCGCCGCGTACAGGGCCTCCGTCGCCCCGGCGGTGACCGTGATATCGCTGTTGACGTCGGGTCGATATCCATACAGCTCCGCCGTCTTGTCAGCGATCGCCTCGCGCAGCGCCGGCACGCCGGTCATCGGGGCATACTGATTCGCCCCCTGCGCCACGTGGTACGCCAGACGCTCCTGAAGATAGCGCGGGCCGTCAAAATCGGGAAAGCCCTGAGACAGGTTAATGGCCTGATGCTGCTGGGCGAGAGCGCTCATCTGGGTAAAAATGGTGGTGCCAAGTGACGGGAGTTTACTCTCTGGAATCAATGGGTTATTACTCATTCTTTTTGTACCGATTGTAATGCTGTTGTTGAAGCCACTATAACACGATGTTAATATTTGGCAATCAAGACGCTTAGACGTCTAAATGCTAATGTTATTCCACGCTACGCCCACTCTGGAGAAACCATGATCCGCGCCATCGTGACCGACATCGAAGGCACTACCAGCGATATCCGCTTCGTGCATAACGTGCTGTTCCCCTACGCCCGCGAACGACTGGCCGGCTTTGTGACCGCTCAACAGCACGCTGAGCCGGTGAGAACGATTCTCGACAACTTGCGCCGAGAGACAGACTCCCCCGCCGCCAGCACCGCCGACCTGATTGCTACCCTCTTCGCCTTTATGGACGAAGACCGTAAATCCACTGCGCTGAAGGCACTCCAGGGGATCATCTGGCGCGATGGCTACCTCAACGGCGACTTTACCGGCCATCTCTACCCGGACGTGCTGCCGGCGCTGGAGAAATGGAAAGCACAGGGCATTGATTTGTATGTATATTCTTCTGGCTCCGTGGCAGCGCAGAAATTGTTATTTGGCTACAGCGATGAAGGTGATATTACTCATCTGTTTACGGGCTATTTCGATACCCTGGTAGGTGCTAAACGCGAAGCGCAGTCCTACCGCAACATTGCTGAACACCTGGGCCACGCCCCCGGGGCCATCCTGTTCCTGTCGGATATCCATCAGGAACTCGACGCCGCCGAAGCCGCGGGGTTGCGCACTGTCCAGTTGGTACGCGGCGATCGCGACCCGGCAAGCCACCACCCTCAGGTTCAGCGTTTTGACGACATTCATCCGGAGCAGATCCCAGCATGAGCGCATTAACCCTATTTTCTGTGACCGATCCGCAAACGCCGGTCTGGCACAGCACCGACGCCAAAGCGATTCAGGAGCAGCTTAACGCCAAAGGCGTCCGTTTCGAACGCTGGCAGGCCGACCGCGACCTCGGCGCAGACCCCAGCGCAGAAACGGTGATTGCCGCCTATCAGCATGCGATTGACAAACTGGTCGCCGAAAAGGGCTATCAGAGCTGGGACGTCATCAGCCTGCGCGCCGATAACCCGCAGAAAGAGGCGCTGCGGGAAAAATTCCTGAATGAGCACACCCATGGCGAAGACGAGGTCAGGTTTTTTGTCGAGGGCGCCGGTCTGTTCTGCCTGCACATTGGCGACGAGGTGTTCCAGGTGCTGTGCGAAAAGAACGATCTGATTTCGGTTCCTGCCCACACTCCGCACTGGTTTGATATGGGATCAGAACCGAACTTCACCGCCATTCGCATTTTTGATAACCCGGAAGGCTGGATCGCCCAGTTTACCGGCGACGATATCGCCAGCGCCTACCCACGGCTGGCGTAACGTCGTCCTGTCATCCATTACCGCCTGGTCAGGAGCCTTAAACTGCCTGGACCGCGCTTTCCCGGAGGCGGCGCATACTGCGCCTTCTCCGGGCTACCCGCCCCGCCGCCGGCGATCCTCCCACGCTTAAACCGCAATAAACTTCGGCGGGTCAAAGGCGGTGATCGGCGGCAGTTCCTCTCGCCACGGGGCGATTTCCACCCAACAACTCTGGGCGCTACAGCCCTGCCCCAGGCGCGAACTGCCGCGATCCTCGGTTAACACGTTGGGATTACCGTGCTTATCGAGGGTTCCTTTTTCATTCGGATCCAGAGGGTCATACCAGGCGCCGGTGGACATCTGTACCACCCCCGGCAAAATCTGTTCACTCAAATGCACGCCCGCCAGAATCGCCCCGCGGTCGTTATACACCTTCACCACGCTGCCTTCGTGGATGTCTCTTGCCTGCGCGTCCCGCGGATGCATCCACAGCGGCTCGCGTCCCTGAATTTTCGTCGCCCGACTGACGCTGCCGTGATCATACTGGCTGTGCAGGCGGGCGCGTGGCTGACTGGAGAGCAGATGAAGCGGCCAGCGCGCCGCCTCCAGTCGTTGCCGGGCAGCCTCTTCCTCATCCCACCAGGGATGGCCAGGGCATTCGCGATAGCCAAACCCGGCGACGGTAGAGGAAAAGAGTTCAATCTTGCCGGAGGGCGTGGAAAGCGGATAGCGCTGCGGATCGGCGCGAAAATCGGCGAGAAAGACCTGCGGCCGCTCCGGCGCACTGTATTCCAGCACCCCTTGCTGCCAGAAATCCTCGAACGAGGGCAGCGCAATGCCCTCCTCCTGCGCCCGCGGCCTTGACTCCTCATAGAGATGGCGCAGCCACTGCCCGGCGTCCCGCCCCTCGCTGAACAGTTCTCCGAAGCCCAGCCGCCCGGCAAGATCGAGGAAAATAGCGTAATCATCACGCGCCTCGCCCACCGGCGGGATCTGCGCGCTCATGGCAATCATAAATCCGTCATGACCGCCGCTGCCGATATCCTCTCGCTCCAGCGAGGTGGTAGCCGGCAGGACGATGTCAGAGAATTTGGCCTGCGCGGTCCAGTACTGCTCATGCACCACCACCGTCTCCGGACGGCGCCAGGCCTCGCACAGTCGGTTAATATCCTGGTGATGGTGAAACGCATTGCCTCCCGCCCAGTAGACCAGACGGATGTCGGGATAATGCAGCAGCTGACCGTCGAACTCATAGGCTTCTCCCGGGTGCAGCAGCATATCGGACAGCCGCGCCACCGGGATAACGCTGTCCACCGCATTTTCGCCGGCGGGCAAGCGCGGGCCGGAAAACGCTTTTCGCACCGCCCCCGCCAGGTTGGTACAGGCATAGCCAAACCCGAGGCCGCCGCCCGGCGTGCCGATCTGTCCCAGCAGCGCGGTCAGGGCCACCGTCGCCCAGTAGGCCTGCTCCCCCTGACGGGCGCGCTGGATGGACCAGGAGATATTCACCATCGTCCGGTGGCGGGCCATCTCCCGCGCCAGCTCGGCGATGCGCTGGGCGTCAAGGCCGGTAATTGCCGCCGCCCACGCCGGTGTTTTCGCTATGCCGTCATGCTCGCCCAACAGATACGCGCGGTAAGGGGCAAACCCGACGGTATGGCTGGCGATAAACGCCTGGTCGTAGAGGGACTCAGCGATCAGCACATAGCTCAGCGCCAGCAGCAGTGCGGTATCGGTGCCCGGCCGAATGGCCAGCCACTCGGCGTCGGGCACCGCGCTGAGGTCATTGCGCACCGGACTGATATTAATAAACCGCGTGCCGTTGGCCTGCATCTTATCCAGCCAGTACGGCAACATATGGTCATTGGCGCCGCCGCCGTTGACCTGGGCATTGCGCAGCGGCAGGCCGCCAATCGCGACAAACAGCTGACACTCCCGCGCCAGCTCGGAAAAATGGGTATGCTGACGATGCAGCGGGCTCAGCGGCCCAAGGATATGCGGCAGAATACGCTCGCCCGCGGCGCTGCTATAGGTATTGGTGCTGGCGGTATACCCGCCAAAGCCCTTAAGAAAACGGTGCAGCTGGCTCTGCGCATGGTGAAAGCGCCCGGCGCTGGCCCAGCCGTAGGAGCCGCCGTAAATCGCCTCATTGCCGCAGCGCGCCTTGACCGAGCGCAGCTCGCGAGCCACCAGGTCCAGGGCCACCTCCCAGCTGACTTCGACAAAGGGCTCCTTGCCTCGCCCTTCTCGTGACGCCGGCCCGTGCTGCAGATAGCCGGCGCGTACCGCCGGGCGACGAATGCGCGTTTGGCTGGTCACCGCGTCGGGGAGCGACTGACCGATGCGTGAAGGGTTTTTATCCCAGGGCACCGGCTTAACCGCCACGATCTCGCCCTCGCGGCTCTCCACCTGCCAGGTTCCCCAGTGCATCACCGTATAATTATGCTGTTTCTTCATAGCGCCCGCGTTCTTCTCAGCCTAAGGTTCGTTAAAATAAAGCGGGGAAATGCGGTAATATTGCTTACCCGGCCAGACATTGCGCTGCTAAAAAAAGCTTTAGCCCGCGCAATCTTCTCTTTTTCTCTGTAGATGCCGTATTTCCCATACACTCATAATAAACAGAAAATTGTCTTTATCTGCTAAATAAACACGGAATAAGCCAAAAATAAAACCACAAAATAAAAAGGCTTATCCGCCATCATGAAATATTTTCAGGTTCTTCATGACAAAATAAACTTTTTCTCTGGCGTTTCCGCGATATAACATTGCCGGCATAACTTAGACTTATTTTGTATTTGAGGTGGCGAGGTGCTTCTTGTCATGCTACCGGTCCGCAACCACCTTCATCACAGGATCATAATAACAATGTCGCAGAAGAGAAAATTATTGCCTGCCGCGCTGGGACTGCTTTCCCTTGCCTCGCTGAGCGTCACTGCCGCTGATACCCTCTCCTTACAGGGAAAAACCATTGGCGTTGCCGTAGTAGGCACCCAGCATTTCTGGGATCGCGAAGCTTTTAAAGGCGCGACAGAGGAAGTGGAGAAACTGGGAGGCAAAGTCATTGGCGTCGATGGCGGCCGGGATAACCAGGTTCATGCCAATAATCACGATATTTTACTGTCACGCAAGGTGGATGCGGTAATTAGTATTCTCGGCGACAGCGCCGTCGAACCCAAATTTAAAGCATTGCGTGATGCTGGTATCCCGGTATTCACCGTGGATCATGTTTCACAATATTCGGTCAATAATACCACCTCCGATAACTACACTCTGGGCTCCACCATCGGTCGCTACATGGCGGGCGAATTAGGTGGTAAAGGCAACGTCGCTGTATTTAATGCGTTCTCCAGCGCGCTGCGTATTTGCGGAATTCGTTACGATCAATGGAAATATGTCCTTAAGGATTACCCGGGTATTCATATTATCCAGCCCGAGCTCGCGGAACAGTTCGCCAACTCGCCGGAAGACGCGCGGAAGAAAACCCTCGAATTACTCAGCCAGTATCCGAAAGGCAAACTGGACGCCATCCATGTCGCCTGCTGGGATCAACCGGCCATCGGTATCGTCCAGGCGCTGGAAGAGACCGGCCGTGATAAGGACGTGAAAGTGACGGCCATCGACGCCGGTCCGGAAACGCTGGAGATCATGGCGGAGCCCGGCAGCCCCTTCGTGGCTAACGTCGCGCAGCAGCCGCATCTGATCGGCCAGACCTCCGCCGACAATGTGGCCCGCTACTTTGCCGGTCAGAAACTGCCGGTGCAAACCTTTATCCCGGTGATACCGGTGAAAGGTCCGCAGGAAGCGAAAGCGGTGTATAAACAGTTGGGATACGGCGAACTGCAGTGATAAATCAACACCCTGGCGGGGAGCGCCCCGCCGCGGGTCTGGTCATGGACCAGATCGGCAAACGTTTTGCCAGCGTAATGGCGCTTAATGCGGTTACCCTGCGCCTCAATCCGGGGGAGATTCATGGCCTGATTGGCGAGAACGGCGCCGGTAAATCGACGCTGATCAAGATCCTCGCCGGCGTTTATCAGGCCGACAGCGGCAGCGCGACCCTCGACGGTCGCCCGCTGCCCCTCGGCAACCCGGCAGCCATCGAAGCCGCCGGCATCCGCGTTATCCACCAGGAGCTCAACCTGATCCCGCACTTTACCGTCGCGGAATCGGTGTTTCTGGGCCAGGAGTATCGCACCCGCTGGGGGGCGCTGGATCGCCGACGGATGAAGGCCGCCACGGCGCAATTTTTCCAGCAAAACTGGCAGTTGGCGATCGACCCCGAACGTCTGGTGCGAGACCTGAGCCTGGCCGAGCGCAAGCTGGTGCAGATTGCCCGCGCGCTGATCGACGGCGCGGCGCGGCTGGTGGTGTTCGATGAGCCCACCGCCCCCCTCGAGGCCCAGGAGGCCAGTCTGGTCACCTCCGCCATCCTGCGCCTGCGCGACCAGGGCATTGCCATTCTGTATATTTCCCACTATCTCAATGAGATAGCCAGCCTCTGCGACCGTGGCACTGTGCTGCGCAACGGGGAAGTGGTCGGTTATCCCGACCGCGACCTGCTGCAGAATACCGAGGCGCTGATCGCCATGATGGTCGGCCGGGAAATCGACCAGCTGTATACTCCGCGCCAGCGCCCGGCGGCAGACAACGGGGAGGCTCCGCTGCTCTCGGTGCGCCAGCTGAGCGACGGACGGCAGCTGCAGGATCTCTCTTTTGATATTCACCCGGGGGAGATCGTCGGCGTCGCCGGCCTGCTCGGCGCCGGGCGCGATGTGCTGGTGGACTTACTCTACGGCTTGCGTCCGGCGGAGCGCGGCACTATCCATCTCGACGGCCTGCCGCGACGAATCCGTACGCCAAAGCAGGCGATCCGCGCCGGAATGGCGCTGGTCCCGCGCGACCGCCGCCATCAGGGGCTTATCCTCTCCTTCACTACCGCCGACAATATTAATCTCGCCTCGCTGCCGGAGACCGCCACCTTTGGCTGGGAGCGGCGGGGGATCGCCGAGAGGAAAGCGCGCGACTGGATAGAACAGCTGGCGATCCGCCCGGGTCGCCCGGCACTGCCGGTACGCTACATGAGCGGCGGCAACCAGCAAAAAGCGATCCTCGCCCGCTGGCTCGGCACCGATGCCCGGCTGTTTATTCTCGATGAACCCACCCTCGGGGTTGATATCGGCGCCCGCCGCGATATTTATCAACGTACGCGCCAGCTGGCCGATAAAGGGCGGGCGGTGCTGGTCTCCTCCAGCGACGCCACCGAACTGCTCGGACTATGCGACCGGATCCTCGTCCTCTGGCGCGGTGCGCTGGCGGCCAATCTGCCCACCCGCGGGCTGACCCTCGACGCCCTGCTGGTGACGATCAACGGCGGACAGGAGCCTTCACCATGAATACCGCTATCCAGCGTCGCGGCCGTCCGGGCCTGGCGACGCTTGTTGAAAAATTCCCCCTGATCCTGTTTCTGGCGCTGCTGGTGTGGCTGAGCGTGCAGTCGCCCTACTTCCTCAGCTGGCAAAATATCAGCCTGATGCTGGTCCAGAGCGTTCCGCTGGCGATCCTCTGTTTCGGCCTGGTCTGCGTCATCGCCGTTGGCGGAGATGACGTGGTCTCCGGCGGCATCGACCTCTCCCTGCCGGCGACGGCGGTGCTCGGCGTCGCGCTGCTCAGCCTCGGGCTGGCCGAATGGCACACGCCGTATCTCCTGCTGCTGGCGCTGCTGGCGGCGGTTTGCCTGCTCTGCGGGGCGATCAACGGCTTCCTGGTGCTGGCGGCCGGCCTGCCGCCGCTGCTGGCTACCCTCTCGACCTCCGTGGCGTTTACCGGCCTGACGGACCTGCTGACCGGCCAGCGGCGCATCGCGGTCAGCGATCCGCTGATGGTCGCCTTTCGCGATAACAGCCTCCTCGGCCTGCCCTGGCCGCTGGTCTATCTGCTGGGGGTATTTATCCTGTTCCAGTTCCTGCTCCATCACTCCCGCTTCGGTCAGCATGTGCAGGCGGTGGGCGGCAATCGCGATATGGCGCAAATGAGCGGCCTGAACGTGCGCCGCTTAACCCTGCAGGTCTGGCTGTTAGCCGGCATCGCCGCCGGGCTGGCTATTCTGCCGCTGCTCAGCCAGGGCTCCGGCAGCTCCAGCGGAACGGCCACGCCGCTGCTGCTGGAAACCGTGCTCGCGACCTTTATCGGCGCCGCCTTCTCCCGCCGTCGGGTAGTCACCATCTGGGGCGCGCTGCTGGGGGCGATTCTGGTTAACGCCCTCTCTAACGGACTCGGCCTGTTGGGGGTCAATATCTTCTGGATGGGCGCCATTAAAGGCGGCCTGATCCTGGTGGTACTGGCGGCCTCGGCGGTCAGACACAAAGGAGGCGAGGCATGAGCCAAATCACTCTGAAAACCCCAGCTCCTGCGGAACAGACGGCCAGCAGCCCGCTGGCCTGGCTGTCGCGGGCCGGATTCGGCATCATCACCCTGCTGGCCATCGCCCTGTTCGGCTGGGCGAATCCAGTATTTTTAACCGTGGATAACTGGGCCAACCTGCTGCAGGGCAGCGCGATCCTGCTGATTGTGGCGATGGCGATGACCCTGATTGTCAGCGCCGGGGCGATTGACCTGTCGGTGGGCGTGGCGCTCGATTTCGGCGCCGCCTTCGCTCTCGTCGCCCTGAAAACCTGGCATCTGCCGTGGCAGGCGGCGGTGGGCTGCGCCCTGCTCGGCGGGGTGCTGATTGGCCTGCTCAATGCCTTTCTGATCCTCATCTGCCGGATCCGCCCCTTCCTCGCCACCCTCGGCACCTGGTTTATCGCCAGCAGCGCCGAACGTATCTATACCGATGGCGGCGGCGCGATAGCCTATCGGCGGATGGCTCCCGAGTATCACGACCTGGCGGTGGGTAACCTTGGCGGGATCCCCACGCCGGTAGCGATCGTGCTGGTGCTGTGGCTGGCGGCCTGGCTGGTGACCGAGCGCACCCTGTGGGGCAAATATATCCGCGCCATCGGTCAGAACAGCGAAGCGGCGCGCATCGCCGGGATCCGCGATCGCCTGACCATGCTCGGCGTGCTGGTGGCCGCCTCAGCCCTCTGCGCCGTCGGCGGGGTGATCCTCTCCGCCAACCTGCGGCAATTTACCCCGCTGGCCGGGCAGTCTTACCTGATGGACGCCATTGCGGCGGTGTTTATCGGCACCGCCTTTAACCGTCTGGGCCGGGTCAGCATCGCCGGCACCCTCGGCGGCGTGCTGTTCCTCGCCATTATTGATAATGGTCTGAACCTGATGGGCCTCAATTATCTGGTGAAGGACGCGCTGGTCGGCGTGATTCTGGTGGTGGCCCTCGCCCTATCCTTCTGGCAGGCGCGTCTGCGCCAAACGCATCGCTAAACGGGAGAACGATGGCAACCTTTGACGCCGTATTTGTCGGCCTGACTATTCTGGATATTGCCGGGCGCCCGGTGGTGGCGATCCCGCCGCGCGGTGGCGTCGCTTTTATTGAGCAAATTCGCCTCAACCCCGCCGGCACCGCTGCGGGGGCTAATATTAACGCCGCGAAGCTCGGGATCCGCACCGCGGCGGTGGCCTGCCTGGGTGAAGATGAAAAGGCCGACTTTATCCTCGCCAGCTATGCCCGGCTGGGCATTGACTGCTCGCTTATCCAGCGCACCGCGCTGAAGGAGACCTCGGCGACGATCCTGCCGATTCGCCCCAACGGCGAACGTCCGGCCCTGCACTGCCGGGGCGCGTCTGACGCCCTGTTCGTCAGTGAAGCGGAATTTGACGCCGTCCTTGACTGTCGCTTCCTGCATCACGGCGGGAGCGGACTGCTGGCGGCAATGGACCAGGGACAGAGCGCACGGCTGCTGCAGGCGGCCAAAGCGCGTGGAGTCACCACCAGCTTTGACCTTATCGCGCCGAATGAACACACCCTGGAACTGCTGCGGCCCCTGCTGCCGTCGGTGGATTATTTTATGCCTTCGCTGGAGGAAGCCGCCTTTCTCTCCGGGGAGACGCAGCCGGAGGCCATCGCCCGCTTCTTCTTTGCGCTGGGCGTGGGCACCTGCATTCTGAAAGACGGCGAGAACGGCTCATGGCTTATCGGCCGCGATGGCGCGCTGGAGCATATTGCGCCGTGGCCCGTCGAGGCGGTGGATACCACCGGCTGCGGCGACAGCTACTGCGGCGGGTTTATTGCCGCGATGGCGCGCGGGCTCAGCGTGAAAGCGGCGTGCGACGTCGCCTCGGCGGTGGCCGCGCTGGTGGCGACCGGGATGGGCTCGGATGCCGGGGTGGTAGACTGGGAACAGACCCAGGCTTTTATGGCGGCCCATCGCCCCTGACGCCGGGCCCGCGCCGCCGCGGCGACGCAAGCGGCTTAACGCCACTGGTACAGCAGCGGCTCCCCGGCGACATAGCGCTGAAGATCGGCGGCAATCATCGCCGTGTGTTTGGCGATACTCTCCCGGGTGGCCCCGGCGATATGCGGCGTGATAATCACGTTATCGAACTCGGTGACAAAAGGGTGATCGCGCCACAGCGGTTCGCGATGATACACGTCCAGCGCCGCGCCGCCCAACGGGCCGTGACGCAGAGCCTCAATCAGCGCCGCTTCGTCGACCACCGCCGCGCGGGAGGTATTGATCAGCAGCGCGCCGGGCTTCATGCTGTTTAACAGCGCCGCATTCACCAGCCCGTCGCTGTGCGGCCCGCTGCTCAGATGCAGGCTGACGATATCCGCCTCTCGGAACAGCGCCTCCAGGGTGGTTTTCTGTAGCCCTGGCTCATTGATATCCTCTGCGGCGACGAACGGATCCACCACCCGCACCGCCATGCCGAACGCCCGGGCGATACGCGCCACCCGGCGGCCAATGTTGCCATACCCCACCAGGCCCAGCGTTTTATTGCGCAGTTCACTGCCCTTAAACACTTCATAGGGGCTTTCCGGACTCACGTCCCAGACCACATCCCGGCGCAGCCCCTGCTGGGTGGCGGCGGCGGCATTGTCAGCCTGCGTGAATTCCCCCCGCTTCAGCGCCGCATGGGATTGCGGAATATGGCGCGCCAGGCTGAGCATCAGGCCAAGCGTCAGCTCCGCGGCGGCATCGGCATTGCGCCCCGGGGTGTAGAGTACCCGGATGCCGCGCGCCTGCGCGGCCTGGGTATCGATATTCACCGGATTCGCGCGGGTACAGGCGATCACCTGCAGGCGCGGACAGGCGGCCATCACCGCATCCGTCACCTCATCATAGCTGGTCACCAGCACCTCAGCGTCGTGGGCCAGCTCAATCAGCTGACCGGCGCTGAGTTTCGGTTTGCCCAGCGCCCACCCTTCCACCAGCAGCTCACCCAGCTGGTGGAAGGCGCTAAGGTCGCCAGCATGCTCGGCGGTAAAAACGATTTTCATGGTTGTACTTCCTGAGAAAGACGTTGAAGAGCGGCCTGCCTGGCCTGCCATACCGGCAGCATCTGCTCACGCAGCAGGCGATAAACGGGATACAGCGCCGCGTAGCGGGCATGCGCCTGAGGGCGCGGCTGATAGCGGGTCTGCGCCAGCGGAGGCGTCTCGGCCAGCGCCGCGACGCTGCGGGCCGCCAGAATCGCCGCACCGCGCGCGCTTAGTTCATTAAAGGCGCTGGAGACCACCGTGCGCCCGGTACAGTCGGCGATAATCTGCAGCCAGGTGGCCGAGGCTGCGCCGCCGCCGGTCAGATACAGCTCGCCGCCCTGGGGATAACCCTGCAGCGCATCGACAATGGCGAAGGCCAGGCCTTCAAACACCGCGCGCTGTAGTTCGGCGCGGGTGGTGTGCGGGCTAATGCCGATAAAGCCGGCCCGCGCGTCAGGGCTGTAAAACGGCGCGCGTTCGCCATTAAGATACGGCTGCCAGAAGACGCCGCCGCTGCCTGGCTCCACCTCCGCGATCGCCTGTTCCAGCCGACCCAGATCGGCGTCCAGCGAAATATGCTGCTGCAGCCAGTCAATGTTTGGCGTACCGGCCTGCATCGGAAACAGCGAGATCACCTGCCCGGCTTCGGTGTGAGTGACGAAGCGCGTCGCCTCGTTCACCGTCTGCGGACCGCGGCAAACGATTCCGGTACAGCAGGTGGTGCCGAGGATCGTGTAGATATCCCCTTCGTTGACCGCGCCGCAGCCCAGCGCTGCGCTACAGACATCCAGCGCCCCGGCGGCCACCGGCGTCGCGGCGGGCAGTCCGGTCAGCGCCGCCACCGCGTCGCTCAGCGTACCGGCCGGAGCGTCCGGGGCCAGCAGAGGGGGAAACAGCGGCAGCAGTTCGTCCAGCCCCATCTCGTTCATCACCACCGAGGACCAGCTGCCGCTCTGCTGATTGAGTAATGAGCTGCTGGCGTCCGTCAGTTCCAGCGCCGCCACGCCGGTCAGGCGAAAGCGGATCCAGTCCTTGGCGAAAAACAGATAGCGCGCGGCCGCCAGCCGCTCCGGCTGATACTGTTTCAGCCAGTACAGCTGCAGGCTGGTATTGCAGGGCTGCAGGTGGGTGCCGGTATCGGCGAAATAGCGGCGGTCAAAACCGGGCCGGCGCAGCAGTTCGCTCATCAGCTCGTGGCTGCGGGTATCGCTCCACAGGATCCCCGGCCCCACCGGTTCGCCCTGCGCATCGCTGAGCCAGACCCCCTCCCCTTGCCCGGCGAGGCCGATGGCCCGCAGCCGCCCCTCCTGCAGCGCCGGGTGGCGGGCAATCTGGCGCAGAATAGCCAGCACCGAATGCCACAGCTGGGTCATATCCTGTTCCGCGTAGCCATTGGCCGACAGGCGGGGGGAGGTGTTTTCCGCAGCGCTGGCGCGCGCGGTGAAATGCTGATCAAACAGCACCGCTTTCACCCGGGAGGTGCCGATATCGATACCAAGATAAAAATCCATACCTGCTCCGGCTCAGGGCTCGTAGCGGCGGCGCATCAGCTCGCACTCGAACAGGAACTCCAGCCCCTCCAGTTGCCGGCGGGCCTCCTGAATATCTTTCCCCCAGCAGGTCAGGCCATGTCCGCGCAGCAGAAAGCCGTAACGCAGCGGGCGGGTTTGCGCATAATCGGCAATCCGCGCCGCCAGGGCGTCAATATCCTGATCGTTATCAAAGATGGGGACCGGAACGGTATCGAGATGGCTGTGCTGCCCGCTGAGGGTTTTCTGCATTTCATACCCCTGCAGCGCCAGCGTGTCGCTTTTTTCGATGCGCGACAGCACGGTGGCATTGACGGTATGCACATGCAGCACCACGTTGGCCTCCGGGAACAGGCGGTAGACCAGGGTGTGCAGGCCGGTCTCCGCCGACGGTTTCCGTCCGGAAGGGGCCTGATTGGTGGCGATCTCCACCTGCAGAAAATCCTCGGTCGTCAGGCTGCCTTTATCGCGGCCCGACTCGCTTAGCCAGCACCAGGTATCATCCTGACGCACCGACATATTGCCGCCGGTCGCCGGCGCCCAGCCTTTCGCGCCGATCCAATGACAGGTGGTGACCAGTTGCGCGAGTCTTTCTTGCCACATAGCAGTTCCTTAGGTTAGCGATGATTTGTTTAGCCGTCTAAATGGCTATTTATCCGATACTAACACCGCTAACCGGAGGGAACAATATTTCAGGAAACACACATAAGATAAATGGTTATATCATAAATGCATATTAAATAACCTTTATTCACAGCAATTTAACCAACCGCAGTGAATCCGCTACGATCCCCTGCTGCCTGGCGCCACAACGCTGGCGGATTGTGCTGGCTGAAATTCTCCTTCTGCGCCAGGCATGCCGTCGCCGCCCTCCTCTGCCCCGGACTGGTGCAAAACATGGCAGGATGCACACTAAAATGGCATTACTCCTCCTGAATCCCTCAATAACCGTGCACATTGCACACTATGCGCTATTCCTCATGCCCGGTTTTTCCTGGCACATCTCTTGCTACTTCCGGCAATCACCGCTCATCTACCAGCCAGAGGTTCCAGGATGTCAAACAGCAATGATTTTCCCCTCGTCGAAGCGCCTGTCGCCGGACGCAAAGGCGTATTTTCCATCGCCATGGTGTTATTCAGCTTTACCTTTTTCACCGGCACGATGTTTGCCGGCGGCAAACTCGGCGTCTCCTTTTCCATCGTCAATCTGCTGTGGATAGCCGTCATCGGCAACGCCTTGCTGGCTCTCTATGCCGCATCGCTGGGCTGGATTGCCGCGCGCAGCGGCCTGAATACGGTGCTGATGGGCCGGTTCTGCTTCGGGGAGATCGGCAGCAAGCTGGCCGATTTTATCCTTGGCTTTGCCGAGCTGGGCTGGTACGCCTGGGGGACCGCCACGGTCGCTATCTCGCTGGTGAAGATCCTCGCCCTGCCCGAGGCGCTGACCCAGCCGCTGATGGTGCTGTTTGGCATTCTGTTCTGCGTCACCGCGCTGGTGGGCTACAAGGGGCTGGACGCGCTGTCGCGCCTGTCGGTGCCGCTGATGTTCGTGCTGCTGGTGGTCTCCATGTATCTGGCGCTGCACCACGCGGGCGGCTGGCAGGCGATGACCCGCATTACACCGAGCGACACCATGACCTGGTCGGCGGCCATCACCATGGTCTTTGGCACTTTCGCCAGCGGCGCCACCCAGGCGACAAACTGGACCCGGCTGGCCAACTCCAGCCGGACCGCCATTCTCGCCAGCATGGGCAGCTTCCTCATCGGCAACGGGCTGATGATCGTCGCCGGCGCCTGGTGCGCCATCGTTTATCAACAGGCCGATATCGTCGAAGTGCTGATCCTGCAGGGGCTATCAGTCGCCGCGGTGATCATGCTGTGTCTCAACCTGCTGACCATCCAGGGCCCCACCATCTATAACGTCTCCGCCGCCGCCTGCCATCTGCTGCGCAGCGAACGCCGCCGCACGCTGACCCTCGCCGCCGCCGGGGTGGGCATTGTGCTGGCCATTGGCGGAATGTACGAAATGCTGATCCCGTTCCTTGTGCTGCTGGGCAGCATTATCCCGCCCATCGGCGGGGTGATTCTCGCCGACTACTGGTTCGCCCGCGGCGGGCGCTATCCCCTGCTGCAGAACGCCTGCCTGCCGCGTTTTAACTGGCCGGGACTCGGCGCCTACGCCGCCGGCGCGGTGGTGGCTTATCTGTCACCGTGGATCGCGCCGCTGGTGGGGATCACCGTCTCCGCGCTGGTCTATATCGCCCTGACCATGGTCAGCAAACGTCAGCCTGCCGCCGTCGCGGAGCAAGAGCAATGAGCCTGACAGTCAGCGAACTGCTGGCCCTTGAGGGACTCTCCGCCCTGCGTTTGCGGGCGGGAAAGCAAGGGCTGCAGCGGGCGGTACGCTGGTACTACGTGGCGGAAAATGAGCATATCGCCGAGTGGATCATGGGCGGCGAGCTGGTCTTTATCACCGGCATCAACCATCCCCGGGATGAAGCCAACCTGATCCAGCTGCTGATGGAGGGCAAACAGCGCGGCATCGCCGGGATGGTGATCCTCACCGGCGAGGCCTATATCCACGCCATTCCCGCCACGCTGATCGCCCTCGCCGACGAGCTGGGCATTCCGCTGATCGAGCAGCCCTACCTGCTGAAGATGGTGATTGTCACCGAGCGGGTCGGCACCGCGCTGGTCCGCAGCGAAAACGCCCTGCAGTCGCAGCGCGACATCCTGATGCAGCTGGTCACCGGCGACTATCCGGACCTGCAGATGCTTCACCAGCGCGCCCTCCACCAGCAGCTCGATTTTACCCGCCCGCTGCGGCTGGCGGCGCTGCGCCTGGAGGGGCTGTCCCGCCTGTTTCGCCAGTTCCCGCCCGAACAGGCCGAAGCCTGGCTGCAGCAGGCCCACCGCAGCGTGCGCCAGCAGCTGCAGCAGCAGCTCAACCAGCAGGGCAACCCCTTCCCGCTTCTGGAACGCAGCAACATGTTCCTTTTCCTGTTGCCGGATGAGGAGGGGGAAGACTTTCAGCAGAAAAAGTGGCTGCAGCAGTGGCTGCAGACGCTGGCGGAGGGGGAAGAGCGTTTGTCACTGCTCTGCGGCCTCTCGGCGCCGGTCAGGCAGCTGCAGGGCTACCCGCGGGCGTTGTCGCAGGCGCGCCAGGCGCTGGATCTGTGCGAAACCCTGCGGCCGACCCAGCGCATCAGCGACTATCAGCAGTTGGGGTTTATCAAACTGCTGTCCGCGGTCAGCGACCCGGCGCTGCTCAACGATTTTATGCACGACACCCTGGGCTGCCTGATCGAGCCGGGCCGTAAAGCGCCGTGGCTGCTGCTGGAGACCCTCGAGACGCTGCTGCAGGAGAACGGCAACGTGGTACGAGCCGCCGACCGGCTGGGTCTCCATCGCAACACCCTGCATCAGCGCATACAGCGTATTGAAAAACTGACCGGCTACCCGGTCAGCCACCCTCAGTTTCATCTCAACGCCTCGGTCGCGCTGGTGATCTGGCGTTTATCGCAAAACCATTTACAGGACCAACCATGAAAATTGTTAACGCCCGCCTGCGCCGCCAGGAGGCGCTGTTTACCCTTGAGCTGCAGGACGGCATCATTCGCGGCATGACCGCCCAAACCGCGATGCGGACCGCCGACACCGGGGATATCGACGCCCAGGGTCGGCTGGCGATCCCGCCCTTCGTCGAGCCGCATATCCATCTTGACGCCACCCTAACCGCGGGCGAGCCGGAGTGGAACCGCAGCGGCACCCTGTTTGAAGGCATCACCCGCTGGAGCCAGCGCAAAGCGAGCATTACCCCGGAGGACACCCGCCAGCGGGCGCTGAAAACCATCGGCATGCTGCGCGATTTCGGCGTTCAGCACGTCCGGACCCATGTGGATGTCACCGACCCGTCGCTGGCGGCCCTGCAGGCGCTGCTGGCGGTGAAACAAGAGGCCGCCGATCTCATCGATCTACAGATTGTCGCCTTTCCGCAGGAGGGGATCGAATCGTATCCCAACGGCCGGGAGCTGATGACGCGCGCCATCGAGATGGGCGCCGACGTGGTGGGCGGCATTCCGCACTATGAGAATACCCGCGACAAAGGGGTCAGCTCGGTGATGTTTTTGATGGACCTCGCCCAGCGCTATGGCCGCCTGGTGGATGTCCACTGCGATGAAATCGACGATCCGCAGTCGCGTTTCCTCGAAGTGCTGGCGGAAGAGGCCCGGGTGCGCGGTATGGGGGCGCAGGTTACCGCCAGCCACACCTGCGCGATGGGCTCTTATGACAACGCCTACTGTTCGAAGCTGTTTCGCCTGCTGAAAGCCTCGGGGATCAACTTTATCTCCTGCCCGACCGAAAGCATTCATCTGCAGGGCCGGTTTGACAGCTGGCCGAAACGGCGCGGCGTCACCCGGGTGGCGGAGCTGGATCGCGCCGGCATCAACGTCTGCTTTGCTCAGGACTCGATTCAGGATCCGTGGTATCCGCTGGGGAATGGCAATATCCTGCGCATTCTGGATGCCGGACTGCACATCTGCCATATGCTCGGCTATGACGATCTGCAGCGCTGTCTCGACTTCGTCACCGACAACAGCGCCCGGGCGCTTTGTCTGGGCGATAACTACGGCCTCGCCGAAGGCCGCCCGGCTAACCTGTTGATCCTCGATGCGGAAAACGACTACGAGGCCGTCCGCCGCCAGGCGCGGGTGCTGACCTCCATTCGCCACGGCAAGGTGATTTTGCAGCGTGAGGTGGAGCACATCCGCTATCCGGCATAAGGCGCAAGGCGCTGCGCGTCGGCGCCTTTCTGTGATACCTTTTCAGGCAGTGTGCGTGACCGACGCCCGTCCGGGCGTCGGCTTCCTGGAAAACAGACGGCGCGAAACGACGATGAGCGATAAAAAATGGATTAAGGCCGAGGACGTGGCCAGACTGGCCGGGGTCTCGCGCTCGGCGGTCTCCCGCACCTTCACCCCCGGCGCCTCGGTGTCGGAGAAGACCCGGCAGAAGGTGCTGAACGCCGCGGAAGCTCTGGGCTATCAGGTGAATATCATCGCCCGGACGATGATCACCGGCAGCAGTAATTTTATCGGCATCGTCACCGCCGGTTTCGACAACCCGTTTCGCAGCAAACTGCTGGCGCCGCTGGTCCATCAGCTGGCGCTCAACGGCTTTATGCCGCTGCTGATGAACGCTGACGATCCGCAGCAGCTCGCCCCTTCGCTTAAGCAACTGCTGAGCTACCACGTCGCCGGGGTGATCATCACTTCCGGCGCGCCGCCGCTGTCGCTGGCAGAAGAGTATCTGGCGCGCAAGATCCCCGTCACCCTGATCAACCGTCATGCGGATCTCGCCGGCTGCGACCGGGTGTGCAGCGATAACGCCCAGGGGGCGAAGCTGGTGGCGGGCTTGTTCAGTCGTCGAGGCTGGCGGCAGGTTGGCTTTATAGGCGAAAATCGCGAGAACTTCAGCACCCGCCAGCGTTATGACGCTTTCATCGCGCAGACGTCGGGCATGACGGTGACCAGCCGCTTCTGCGACGGCGGCGGCTATCAGGCTGGCTACCAGGCTGCCAGAGAATTCGTTGCTGAAAACCCCGGGGTGCAAGCGCTGTTTTGCGCTACCGATATGCTGGCGCTGGGCGCCCAGGACGGCCTGCGGGACGCCGCTGCCCCGCTGCCGGCCATCGTCGGCTTTGACGATATCCCGCAGGCGGACTGGCAACCCTACCAGCTTACCACCATTCAGCAGAATACCGCCCTGCTGGCCCACCACGCGGTGGATCTGTTAATGACGCGGATCGCCCGCTTCAGCCTGCCCTCGCGCCATCGCGAAGTGCCGGTGAAATTAATTATTCGTCAAAGTGCGAAATGAAAAAATCATTTTATGCTGGAGCGATCACAGAATCTTCTGCGAAACCCGGCCACACTCATTCGGCCCTTCGGGGCTGTTTTTTTCACGCAAAATGCACACGTGTGCAAAATAGGGAGTCAATATGCAATCTCAGGAATCAGAAGCGCTACAGGCCCGCTACCGCCTGGCCTGCGAGCTGGCGAAAGCAGGGGCTGAGCTGGCGTTTGAATACTATCAGCAACGCGAAGCGCTGACCGTCGACCATAAAGGCGACGACCTGCAGGACGTGGTCAGCGTGGCCGATAAGCGGGTGGAGGCCTTTGTGAAACAGCGCATTCAGAGCGCGTTTCCGGAGGATGGCTTTCTCGGCGAAGAGAGTGGCGCCCGCCTGCCCGACGCGCGAGTGCTGTGGGTAGTCGACCCCATCGATGGCACCAGCTGTTTCCTCAACGGCCTGCACACCTGGTGCCTGTCGCTGGCGATCGTCGCCGACGGCGAACCGGTCATCGGCGTGGTCTACGACCCCAACCATCGCGAGCTGTTTCACGCCCTGCGGGGTCATGGCGCCTGGCTCAATGACGCCCCGATCCGTCCGCACCCCGCGGCGACGGTCAGGGAGGGAGTGATGGGCGTCGGCACCTCGCATCGCGTCACCCCGGCGGACTTTCTGCCGTTTCTGCAGGCGCTGCTCAGCGACGGCGGCATGTTTATCCGCAACGGCTCCGGCGCGCTGATGAGCGCCTGGGCGGCGGCAGGCCGGTTGATTGGCTACTACGAGCCGCACATGAACCCGTGGGACGCCCTGCCGGGGCTGGTGCTGATGCGCGAAGCGGGCGGCGCCAGCAACGATTTTCTGGCGCAGGAGGGGATCCAGCGCGGCAACCCGCTGCTGCTGGCCAGCTCAACGCTCTACCCGCAGCTGAAAAAGATGATCCCACAACCATTACATTAACCCTTACGGGTCAGGCTATTTCTGATTATGTACTCTACACAGTAACGATAACTTCATTCACGGACGAACCACATCAATCAGTCAGGCCTCCGACCTGCGGAGAACCACCTATGTCTGGAATTATCGCTTTTTTCCGGGCGTCGCCGCCGAAAGCGGGCGCCGCGTTTGATGAACAGCGTTTTCGCCGGGTGCGCTGGCAAACCTTTATCGCCATGACCCTGGCCTACGTCACCTTTTACGTCTGCCGGTTATCCTTCACCGTCGCCAAAAGCGCGCTGGTGGAGTTGGGGATCACCCCGACGGAGCTCGGCATGATCGGCTCCACTCTGTTCTTCAGCTACGCCATCGGCAAGCTGGTCAATGGCTTTATCGCCGATCACGCCAACGTGGTGCGCTATATGAGCCTCGGTTTATTGCTCAGCGCCGGGATGAACCTGATGATGGGGATGACCACCAACGCCCTGCTGCTGGCCATCTTCTGGGGGATCAACGGCTGGGCGCAGTCGATGGGCGTCGGCCCCTGCGCGGTCTCGCTGGCGCGCTGGTACGGCGTTAAAGAGCGCGGCACCTTCTATGGCATCTGGTCGACGGCGCATAATATCGGCGAGGCCGTCACCTATATGGTGATCGCCGCGGTGATCGCCGGGTTTGGCTGGCAGATGGGCTACCTGTCCACCGCCGCGCTCGGCGCCGCCGGCGTGGTGCTGTTGGTGCTGTTCATGCACGATTCGCCGCAGAGCAGCGGCTTCCCGTCCATCAACGTCATCCGCGATGAACCGCAGGAGGAGGTCGAAGCCCGCGGCTCGGTGTTTAAAAACCAGCTGCTGGCGCTGCGCAACCCGGCGCTGTGGACCCTCGCCCTCGCCTCCGCCTTTATGTACATCGACCGCTACGCCGTCAACTCCTGGGGGATCTTCTTCCTCGAGCAGGATAAAGCCTATTCCACGCTGGAGGCATCCGGGATTATCGGCGTCAACGCCATCGCCGGCATCGCCGGGACCATCATTGCCGGCATGCTCTCCGACCGCTTTTTCCCGCGCAACCGCAGCGTGATGGCCGGGTTTATCAGCCTGCTGAACACCGCCGGCTTCGCCCTGATGCTCTGGTCGCCGCACAATTATTACACTGATATTCTGGCGATGATTATCTTCGGGGCCACCATTGGCGCTCTGACCTGCTTCCTCGGCGGGCTGATCGCCGTCGATATCTCCTCGCGCAAAGCGGCGGGGGCCGCGCTCGGCACCATCGGCATCGCCAGCTACGCCGGCGCCGGCCTGGGCGAGTTTCTCACCGGGATCATTATTGATAAAACAGCTATCCTTGAGAACGGCAAAACGCTGTATGATTTCAGCACGTTGGCGCTGTTCTGGGTGGGTACCGGTCTGGGTTCCGCGCTACTCTGTTTTACCACTGCCGCCATCTCGCCCGGCGCCATGCCGTCGAACGGCAGACCTCGTTCTCCTCATAACCGATTAACGAATTAAGGAAGAAGATATGATGCCTGCAAGACATCAGGGGCTGTTACGCCTGTTTATCGCCTGCGCGCTGCCGCTGCTGGCGCTGCAATCAGCCGCCGCCGCAGACTGGCAGCTGGAGAAAGTGGTGGAGCTTAGCCGCCACGGCATTCGTCCGCCGACGGCCGGCAACCGGGAAGCCATCGAGGCCGCCACCGGACACCCATGGACCGAGTGGACCACCCATGACGGCGAGCTCACCGGTCATGGCTATGCCGCCGTGGTCAACAAAGGGCGTGAGGAAGGCCAGCACTATCGCCAGCTCGGCCTGCTGCAGGCGGGATGCCCGACGGCGGAGTCGATTTACGTGCGCGCCAGTCCGCTGCAGCGGACGCGGGCGACCGCCCAGGCGCTGGTGGATGGCGCCTTCCCCGGCTGTGGCGTCGCTATCCATTACGTCAGCGGGGATGCCGATCCGCTGTTTCAGACCGACAAGTTCGCCGCCACGCAAACCGACCCCGCCCGCCAGCTGGCGGCGGTGAAAGAGAAGGCCGGGGATCTGGCGCAGCGTCGGCAGGCGCTGGCGCCGACTATCCAGCTATTGAAACAGGCGGTTTGCCAGGCCGATAAGCCCTGCCCTATCTTCGATACCCCATGGCAGGTCGAGCAGAGCAAAAGCGGGAAGACCACTATTAGCGGACTGAGCGTGATGGCCAATATGGTGGAAACGCTGCGTCTCGGCTGGAGTGAAAACCTGCCTCTCAGCCAGCTGGCGTGGGGCAAGATCGCCCAGGCCAGTCAGATCACGGCCCTGCTGCCGCTGTTAACGGAAAACTACGATCTGAGTAACGACGTGCTGTATACCGCGCAAAAACGCGGGTCGGTGCTGCTCAACGCCATGCTCGACGGCGTCAAACCAGAGGCGAGTCCGAACGTACGCTGGCTGCTGCTGGTGGCGCATGACACCAACATCGCCATGGTGCGCACGCTGATGAACTTTAGCTGGCAGCTGCCGGGCTACAGCCGGGGGAATATCCCGCCGGGCAGTAGCCTGGTGCTGGAGCGCTGGCGCGACGCGAAGAGCGGTGAACGCTATCTGCGGGTCTATTTCCAGGCGCAAGGCCTCGACGACCTGCGTCGTCTGCAGACGCCGGACGCGCAGCACCCGATGCTGCGTCAGGAGTGGCGTCAGCCGGGCTGCCGTCAGACCGACGTCGGTACGCTGTGCCCCTTCCAGGCGGCCATCACCGCGCTGGGTCAGCGTATCGATCGGCCCTCCGCCCCGACGGTAGCGATGGTCCTGCCGTAGCGGCGTTTGCCCGGGCCAGGGAAAGCCGTTTTTTCCAGGCCCGGCACGGCGTCCGTTATCCGTTATCCGGCGCAAACGCCCCGGCGGAGACCTGCGCCGGGGTGACCACCCCGCTGTCCAGCACCCAGCCGCTTATCAGCCCAGCAGGCGTGACATCGAACGCCGGATTGTACACGGCGGCCCCGGTCGGCGCCCACTGTACCGCGCCAAAGCTGCCCGCCACTCCGGTCACTTCGGCCGCGGCGCGCTGCTCAATGGGAATGGCCGCCCCGTTCGGGCAATGGCGGTCAAGGGTCGTCTGCGGCGCAGCGACATAAAACGGGATCTGGTGGTAATGGGCTAATACCGCCAGGGAATAGGTGCCGATTTTATTCGCCACGTCGCCGTTGGCGGCGATGCGGTCGGCGCCGACCCACACCGCATCCACCTTCCCTTGCGCCATCAGGCTGGCGGCCATTGAATCGGCGATCAGCTGATAGGGCACGCCCAGCTCGCCCAGCTCCCAGGCGGTTAAACGACCGCCCTGCAGCAGCGGCCGGGTTTCATCGACCCACACGCTGGCCACTTTTCCCTGCTGATGCGCCAGCGCAATGACCCCCAGGGCGGTACCTACCCCGGCGGTCGCCAGGCCACCGGTGTTGCAGTGGGTCAGCAGTCGACTGTCGGGCTTCACCAGCGCACTGCCCGCCTCAGCGATGCGGTCGCACAGCTGTTTATCTTCTTCGACCAGACGCAAGGCTTCCGCTTCCAGCGCCTGCGTGTAATCCGCCCGGGCCAGCGCCTGCTTCATGCGATCCAGATTATTCATCAGGTTGACCGCCGTCGGCCGCGCCGCGCGCAGCGTCTCCAGCGCCAGCTGGAGTTCATCCCGGCTAAGGCCGCGCTGGGCCAGCAGGGCCAGCAGCAGGCTGGCGGACAGGCCAATCAACGGCGCGCCGCGCACCCGCAGGGCGTGAATATGGTCCACCAGCAGCGCAACGTTATCCGCCGCCAGCCAGCGTTTTTCCTGCGGCAAGGCCTGCTGGTCGAGAATAAAAAGCTGATTTTCACTCACCCGCAGGCTGGTGGTCTGTAATGTCTGCATGTCGTTAAATCCCTGTTGCGTTGTTGTATCACATTGTGTCAGGATGGAATCCAGAAGTATAGACGTCTGAACGGCTTAATCAGAATTCGAGGATCGAGGCAATGTCGCAATACCATACCTTCACCGCCCATGACGCCGTGGCTTACGCGCAGCAGTTCGCCGGCATCGACAACCCATCTGAGCTGGTCAGCGCGCAGGAAGTGGGCGATGGCAACCTCAATCTGGTGTTTAAAGTGTTCGATCGCCAGGGCGTCAGCCGGGCGATCGTCAAACAGGCCCTGCCCTACGTGCGCTGCGTCGGCGAATCCTGGCCGCTGACCCTCGACCGCGCCCGTCTCGAAGCGCAGACCCTGGTCGCCCACTATCAGCACAGCCCGCAGCACACGGTAAAAATCCATCACTTTGATCCCGAGCTGGCGGTGATGGTGATGGAAGATCTTTCCGACCACCGCATCTGGCGCGGGGAGCTTATCGCTAACGTCTACTACCCTCAGGCGGCCCGCCAGCTTGGCGACTATCTGGCGCAGGTGCTGTTTCACACCAGCGATTTCTATCTTCATCCCCACGAGAAAAAAGCGCAGGTAGCGCAGTTTATTAACCCGGCGATGTGCGAGATCACCGAGGATCTGTTCTTTAACGACCCGTATCAGATCCACGAGCGCAATAACTACCCGGCGGAGCTGGAGGCCGATGTCGCCGCCCTGCGCGACGACGCCCAGCTTAAGCTGGCGGTGGCGGCGCTGAAGCACCGTTTCTTTGCCCATGCGGAAGCGCTGCTGCACGGCGATATCCACAGCGGGTCGATCTTCGTTGCCGAAGGCAGCCTGAAGGCCATCGACGCCGAGTTCGGCTACTTCGGCCCCATCGGCTTCGATATCGGCACCGCCATCGGCAACCTGCTGCTGAACTACTGCGGCCTGCCGGGCCAGCTCGGCATTCGCGATGCCGCCGCCGCGCGCGAGCAGCGGCTGAACGACATCCACCAACTGTGGACCACCTTTGCCGAGCGCTTCCAGGCGCTGGCGGCGGAGAAAACCCGCGACGCGGCGCTGGCTTACCCCGGCTATGCCTCCGCCTTTCTGAAAAAGGTGTGGGCGGACGCGGTCGGCTTCTGCGGCAGCGAACTGATCCGCCGCAGCGTCGGACTGTCGCACGTCGCGGATATCGACACTATCCAGGACGACGCCATGCGTCATGAGTGCCTGCGCCACGCCATTACCCTCGGCAGAGCGCTGATCGTGCTGGCCGAGCGTATCGACAGCGTCGACGAGCTGCTGGCGCGGGTGCGCCAGTACAGCTGAGTGCGGCCTGTTTTCCCTCACCCCGGCCCTCTCCCACAGGGAGAGGGAGCAAGCCCTAAAAAAGTGCAATTTTCTGGGATTGCCCGGCGGCGCTGCGCTTGCGCGGGCCTACAGATAACCGCATAACGGTTTGATGTTGCAGTCTTTCGTAGGCCGGGTAAGGCGAAAGCCGCCACCCGGCAGAAATGCGAGCACAATTTTGCGTTGACCTTGCCCTCACCCCAGATACTCAATCACCGATAGCCCGCCGTTGTAATCGGTGCTGTAGATAATGCCTTGCGCATCGACAAACACGTCACAGGACTGGATCACCCGCGGGCGGCCGGGACGGGTATCCATCATTCTCTCAGGCGCAGCCGGCACCAGCGCCCCGGTCTCCAGCGGACGATACGGGTTGGAGATATCGTAAGCCCGCACGCCGGCATTCTGATACGTGGCAAAAATCAGCGTTGAGCTGACAAAGCTCCCCGGCCGGTTCTCATGCAGATTGTGCGGGCCAAAATGCGCCCCTTTCGCCACATAGTCGATTTCATCCGGCTGTGGGAAAGTCGAGATACTCACCGGGTTCGCCGGCTCGCGGATATCAAACAGCCAGATCAGCTTCTCGCCGTCCTCCTGGTTGTCGAGCACCGCTTCATCCAGTACCACCAGCAGATCGCGATCCGGCAGCGGCAGCGCGGTATGCGTTCCGCCGCCAAACGGCGGGCTCCAGTTGCGATGGCTAATCAGCGTCGGCTGGGTTCTGTCTTTGACGTCCAGCAGCGTCAGGCCGCCGTCGCGCCAGCTGCCGTAGGCGGTATCCCCGGCAATAATGGCGTGGTGCAGCGCGTAGCGTTTGCCCTGCGGCCAGTCCGGTGTTTCGCCGCCTGCCTGGTGCATCCCCGGCAGCCACCAGCGCCCGGCAACCTGCGGTTTACGCGGATCGGCCAGATCGATGGTCAGGAAGATGTAGTCGGTAAAACCGTCGATCAGCGCGGACACATACGCCCAGCGGCCGCCGACGTACCAGATGCGGTGAATACCGATGCCATTAAGCGACAGAAAGCCAATTTCACGCGGCTTATCCGGCGTGGAGATATCAAACACGCGCAGCCCGGCGCTCCAGCCTTTGTCCTGCACATCGCTGACTGTGTCACCCACCGATCGGGTGTAGTACACCTTCTCATCGGCAAAACGGGCGTCGGCAAACAGGTCCCGGGCGTTGATCACCAGCAGCAGATCGTCATGCGCCTGGAGGTGCACGTTCCAGGTGCCCGACGGCGCGGCAATATAGTTGACCGTAGTGGGCCGGGTCGGATCGCGAACATCGACCACGGAAAAACCCTGCGACACCATATGGCCGATATAGGCGAATCCGCGGTGCACCATCAGTTGCACGCCGTCCGGACGACCGCCCTGGTCGCTATGGCCAATCAGCCGCATATTGCGGCTGTATTCGGGGGAAGGTAATGCTGACATAGTGGATTCCTTACGCCCGGTGGCGCTACGCTTACCGGGCCTACGGGTGCAGTTGGTGTTCCCCCTCTCCCTGCGGGAGAGGGCCGGGGTGAGGGCACCAGACCGCCCCACCGCCACCCGGCTTCGTTTTATTTGTTTTTCGCTTCCAGCGTCGCGAACCACGGGGCGATAAAGTCTTCCGTCTGGCCCCAGCCCGGAATGATTTTCCCCAGCGAGGCCACGTTCACCGCCCCCGGCTGGGCCGCCAGCAGCGCCTGCGGGATCGCCGCCGCCTTGAAGTCGTAGGTGGCTGGCGTCGGCTCGCCGGCGATCTTATTAGCGATCAGCCGCACGTTGGTCGCGCCGATAAGCTTCGGATCCACCGCCACGCTCACCTTCCACGGGCTGCCAGCTTCGCGCATCAGCTGCAGATCCTGGTTGGAAATATCAATGCTGTAGAGTTTGATCTCGGTGCGGCCGTTCTCTTTCAGCGCTTTATAGGCCCCCTGGCTAAAGGCATCCCAGGTGCCCCAGATAGCGTCGATTTTCCCTTTCGGATACTTGGCGAGGATCGCCCCCACCTTGTTAGCGGTGTCGCCCTGCACATCGGATGAAACGGCGCCGATCGACTCCAGCTCTTTAATTCCCGGATTTTGCTTCAGCAGTGTCTGGTAAGCCGCCTGACGGCGCTCCATCGGCGGGAAGCCCGCCACCCACAGCTTGACGATGTTGGCCTTGCCGTTGAAGTCTTTCACCAGCTGGCCAAAGGAGAGCTCGGTCAGTGAGGCGTCATCCTGCTGGCTGACCGTCACTCCCGGGATCTCACCGCTCACCGCAGTATCGAACACCGCCACTTTGATCCCGGCGTCCACCGCCTTCTTCACCAGGGCCGTCGAATAGGGGTCACGCCCCTGGGAGAGAATAATGCCGTCATATTTCTGGCTGATCGCCTGGTTGACGAAGTCCTGGAACTTGGCGTCATCGCCGTTGCTCAGGAAGGTGCTGATTTTGAAACCGAGCTTTTTGCCTTCCTGCAGCGCCCCGGCGACAAACTGGGTGGTGTTATCGTCAGACCCCAGGTTGCGGATCACGGCAATGCGGATCGGGCCGTTGTGTTCGGCAATGGCCGCCGGCACCGGCGTCGGGGCGGTGGCCAGCGCCGCCGTCGACTGCAGCAGACCCAGCGTAATGAGAGAGAGTGCGATCTTTTTCATGCGGTTTACCCTGTAAAATGTTAAGTACGGCGCTGAAAATAGGTCAGTGCCAGCGCGCCAGCCAGTACCAGCCCTTTAATAATGTCCATCGCGTAATACGGCACCGAGAGCATCACCAGGCCGTTGGAGAGCACGCCGAGGATCACCGCCCCCACCAGCGTCCCCAGGGCGTTCGGTTTCCCGGAACCGGCCAGCGAAAAGCCGATCCAGGCCGCCGCCACCGCGTCCATCAAATAGCCGCCGCCGGCATTAACCTGCGAGGATCCGATACGCGAGGCCAGCAGAATGCCGCCCAGCCCGGCCAGCAGCGAAGCAATCACATACGCCGCCACTTTATAACGCGTGATCCGCAGGCCGGAGAGCCTCGCCGCCTCCGGGTTGCCGCCGATGGCGTACATCCGCCGGCCGTGGGTGGTGAACGACAGCGCCAGCTGGGCGACCAGCGTTACCACCAGCATGATGATGACGATTGTCGGCACCTGGCCCAGCGCGCCAAACGCCGCCGGGATGGTGCCTTCCGCCATCTCGCCGCTCGGCAGCACCATGTTTTCGGTAATCGACCCGCCGTAGCTGTAGGTCATCGCCACCCCCTGAATCACAAACAGGCTGGCCAGGGTGGCGAGCATGTCGGGGATGCGCAGCACCACGATCAGAAAGGCGTTAAACAGTCCTACCAGAGTGCAGAGCACGAGGGTGATCAGGATTGCTTCGGTGGTCCCCAGGCCATGCCAGACGAACAGGGAGATCACCAGGGCGTTGGCCAGCGATGCCGTCGATCCGACGGACAGATCGAAGCCGCCGATGGTGAGGGAAATCGACACCCCAATGGCAATCACCGTCACGATGGCAATCGAGCGCAGAATGTTGATGATGTTGAACGGGTCAAGGAAATTGTCCGAGGCGAGGCCAAAGACCGCCACCAGCAGCACCACGGTCAGCAACATGCCCCACTTATAGAGAAAATCAAAAAATCGCTGACGGCCCGATACCGTCGCGTTCACTGCCAGGGCCTTGCTCACGCTGCCGCTCCTCCGGTTGAATAATAAAGCAGTGTCTCTTCCCGGGCTTCCGCGCCGGGGATCTCCGCCACGATCCGTCCGTCCCACAGTACGCAGATGCGGTCGCATAAACCGACCAGCTCGGCGAATTCACCCGAGGCATAAATCACCCCTTTGCCTTCCCGTGCCAGACCATCGATCAGCATGAACAGATCGGTTTTCGCTTTCACATCGACACCTTTGGTCGGTTCGTCAAAAATCAAAACATTGGCATGACTGCGCAGCCATTTGCCAATGGCCACTTTCTGCTGATTGCCGCCGGACAGACGGCGCAGCGTCTGACCGGGACCGGTGGCGCGCACGCCGAGGCGGGCAATCACCTCCTCCGCCCAGCGCCAGGCCTGCCGATGGCCGAACAGGCTCCAGCGCGAAAAGCTGTTATCGGCGCTGACCGCCAGGTTCATCGCGATCGGCTCTTCGATGAAAATGCCCTCTTTGCGCCGCTCCTCCGGGACCAGCGCCAGGCCGCGCCCTACCGAATCGGCCGGATCGCGCGGCCGCCACGGCTGGCCGTTCAGCTCGCCGCGCTGTACCCGGCTTTTGCTGGCGCCGAACAGCGCTTTGCACAGCTCAGTTTTGCCGGCGCCGGCCAGCCCAGCGATACCAAGAATTTCCCCCTTGCGCAGGCGCAGCGAGATATCCTGCAGCAGCGCCTCATCGTGCAGCCCTTCTACCTGCAGCAGCACTTCTTCACCGTGCGGCGGTCGCGGCGGCGGGAAGATATCGCTCAGCTCGTGGCCCAGCATCTTTTCGACAATCTGTTCCCCGCTCAGCGGCGCCATCGGGCCGCTCTCAATTAGCCGCCCGTCACGCAGCACCGTCAGGGTGTCGCAGATCGCCTTCAGCTCGTGAATACGGTGCGAAATAAACACCACCCCGATCCCCTGCTGCTGCAGACGGCGCACCACCGCAAACAGGCGTTCGCTTTCATGCTGATCCAGCGGCGCGGTGGGTTCATCCAGAATCAAAAAGCGGCAATGGTGCGACAGGGCGCGGGCCAGCAGGATCTGCTGTTTTTCAGCAAGGGTGCAGCTATCAATAGAACGCCTGACGTCCAGCGCCACGTCCAGCTGCGCCAGCGCCTCGCGCGCCAGCTGCCGAACCCGCGCCCAGCGGAAGGTCGTCCCCGGCTCAGCCAGCCTGTCCAGCATGATGTTTTCGGCAATGCTCAGGCCCGGCACCAGCGCCACGTCCACCTCCTGCTGCACCAGGTGGATCCCCAGCTGTTTGGCATCCCGCGGCGAACGAATGGTGACCGGCTGGTTGTTGATCGTCACCTCGCCTTCATAGTGGGCGTGGGTGCCGCACAACACGGCCATCAGCGTCGACTTACCCGCGCCGTTGGCGCCGGTCAGGGCATGCACCGACCCGCCATAAAGGGTGAAGGCCACCTTGTTCAGCGCCTGAAAGCCGGAGAAGGCCAGGCTAATGTTATGCATCTCAAGGCGATTCGCGCTCATCACTGCTCCCGTGCGGCAATTAATCTTCTGATTTAACGAATTTTTCATAGCCGCTGCTGGCTGACAACTGCGTAAAAAGCATAAGATACAACGAAATAATATTAGCCATCTGGATGTCCAGACATAACATCAGGTTAGCCCAACACCAATAAGGACAGCACCCATGAGCAACAGCGATATCCGCGTCGTGCCCGGCCCGGCCAACTATTTTTCCCACCCTGGCAGCCTTGAGCGGCTAAGCGATTTTTTTAACGCCGACCAGCTGTCGCGGGCGGTGTGGGTCTATGGCGAGCGCGCCCTGGTCGGCGCCGAGCCTTTTCTGCCGGCGGCCTTCCACCTGCCGGAAGCGAAAAAGATCCGCTTTACCGGCCACTGCAGCGAACGCGACGTGGCGGGGCTGGTGCAGGCCTCAGGTGACGATCGGGCGGTAGTGATTGGCGTCGGCGGCGGCGCGCTGCTCGACAGCGCGAAAGTGCTGGCCCGCCGCCTGGGGGTTCCGCTGGTGGCCATCCCGACCATCGCCGCCACCTGCGCGGCGTGGACGCCGCTGTCGGTGTGGTACAGCGACGCCGGACAGGCGCTGAATTTTGAGATGTTCGATGACGCGAATTTCCTGGTGCTGGTCGAGCCGCGCATCATTCTCAACGCCCCGGCGGAGTACCTGCTGGCGGGCATTGGCGACACCTTAGCCAAATGGTATGAGGCCGTGGTACTGGCGCCGCAGCCGGAGGCTCTGCCGCTCACCGTGCGGCTGGGGATTAACGGCGCGCTGGCGATCCGCGACGTGCTGCTGGACAGCAGCGAAACGGCGCTGGCGGACCAGCGCCGCGGCGAGCTGACCCAGGCGTTTCGCGATGTGGTGGATGCAGTTATCGCCGGCGGCGGGATGGTTGGCGGGCTGGGGGAACGCTACACCCGGGTCGCCGCCGCCCATGCGGTGCACAACGGGCTGACGGTGCTGCCGCAGACGGATAAATTCCTCCATGGCACCAAGGTGGCCTACGGCATTCTGGTGCAAAGCGCCCTGCTCGGTCAGGATGAGGTATTGGCGCAGCTGGTGCAGGCCTGGCAGCGCTTTAACCTGCCGGCGACGCTGGCGGCGCTGGAGGTTGATATCAATAACCGCGCAGAGCTTGACCGGGTCATTGCCCATACCCTGCGCCCGGGCGAGTCGATTCATTATTTACCGGTGACCTTAACCCCTGGGGTTCTGCGCGCGGCGTTTGAGAAGGTGGAATACTTCAGCCGTTAATCACCCCGACCGTCTATACCTAATGATGATGCTCACCACTCTCGCAACGAGGTCATCATGCAGATCGATTTAACAGGTAAGAAGGCGCTGGTTACCGGCGCCAGCCGTGGATTGGGGCGCGCTATCGCGCTGTCGCTGGCGCGCGCCGGCGCAGATGTGGTTATAACGTATGAAAAATCGGCCGATAAAGCCCAGGCGGTCGCCGAGGAAATAAAGGCGCTGGGTAGGCACGGTGAAGCGGTGCAGGCCGACAGCGCCAGCGCGCAGGCGATACAGGATGCTGTGACCCATGCGGCGCGGTCCCTCGGCGGGCTGGATATTCTGGTCAACAACGCCGGGATCGCGCGCGGCGGCCCGCTGGAGTCCATGACGCTGGCGGACATTGACGCGCTTATTAACGTCAATATTCGTGGGGTGGTTATCGCTATCCAGGAGGCGCTGGTGCATATGTCCGACGGCGGCCGCATCATCAACATCGGCAGCTGTCTGGCTAACCGCGTGGCGCAGCCGGGCATCGCGGTTTACTCAATGACCAAGTCCGCTCTCAACTCCCTGACCCGCGGCCTGGCGCGCGATTTAGGCCCCCGCGGTATCACCGTTAACCTCGTCCATCCCGGCCCGACCAACAGCGATATGAACCCGGAAGACGGCGAGCAGGCCGATGCTCAGCGTCAACTTATTGCGTTAGGCCACTACGGCCAGCCGGAAGACATCGCCGCGGCGGTCACCTTCCTCGCCAGCCCGGCCGCCGGGCAGATCTCCGGCACCGGTCTCGATGTGGACGGTGGTTTGAACGCCTGATCGCACATTTCCTGCAAGCCTCTGTCGTCCGGCAGAGGCCTTCCCGAGCACCCTCGACGGTTCCCGTTTTGCCGCTTTCTCCCGGTTTTTCTCCGCTCTACAGTAACCCATTAGAAATTCGGAATTTATCTAATAGTCTTATTATTTCCTTATATTCTGTGTGGGCGTACAGTGGAGGTACGGATGAAGATTGTCTGGTCAAAAACAGCAGAGAAGCAATTTTCTAAAATCGATACGCGATATCAGAACCGCATTAAATTCAGGCTGGAGAAGATGGATGATAAAACATCACCTGTCGCGGATATCAAGAAATTATCTTCTCCCGAAAACCACTACAGGTTGCGATTAGGTGATTACAGGGTCATTTACACCTTCGGAGACCCGCCGGGTGATACCTGTTACGTAGTGGCGGTAAAACGCCGGACAACCACCACCTACCTTCATGAGGAGCATACGGAATATGACTATTCAGTTCATCAAGGATGAAGAAGGAAAAAAACAGTATGTTGTCATTCCCTACGGTGAATATTTTCGCATGCGTTTAGCCATGCTTGAGTATGATGACGATGATGAAAACGACTGGGAAGACATCCCTTACGAATCAGATATCTACGATAACGTAGGTTTACCGGGTGAAGTGTGCGACATCATGCATAGCGAGAACGTCAGCCTGCAGGCCGCGTGGCGTATCCTGCGTGGGTTATCCCAGCAGGAGGTGGCGGAGAAACTCGGCATCAGCCAGTCCGCCGTGTCACAGCTGGAAGCGCTGGACTCCCGGCCGCAGAAGCGCACCCGCGAAAAGCTGGCGGCGCTCTACGGCTGTAAGCAGGAGCAGATCAGCCTCTATCTGCCGAAAGAGGGTTAACAGCACTTCGCCCCGCCCTTGCCGCCGTAGCGAGCGTCCTGGCGTTCGCGGAAAAATTCTTCCCAGGTCATTGGCGTCTGATCCGGATGGTTGACGCGCATGTGCTCGACGTAGTTGTCGTAATCCGGCACGCCGATCATCATTTTGGCGGCCTGGCCCAGGTACTTACCTGCTTTGGAAAGGGTGTCGAACATAAGTCATTTCTCTTTTGTTTCCCTCACCCCGAGCCTCTGCCAAAGGGAGAGGGAGGATCAGAAAGACAGGCCGGGTAAGGCGAAGCCGCCACCCGGCACACAGGTTAATGCGCCCCTTTCGCCTGGGTCACCATCGCGTCCAGGTTTTCAGGCATTGGCTCATAGGGTGTCTCTTTCGCCGTCGGTTTATTCTCCTTCAGCGCCGCCAGCGCGGTTTTAATCGAGAACAGCGCCAGCACCACCACCACGATCATAAAGAAGATGGTCAGCCCGGCATCGAGACGGTTGTTAAACACCAGCTGCGCCAGCTGCGACTCGGTATACTGCGCCGGAATTTTGCCGCTGTCGATCATCGCCTGGAACTTGTTGGCAATCGCCAGGAAGCCCACTTTATTGTCCGGGCTGAAGGCTTTCTGCCAGCCGGCGGTGAGGGTACAGATCAGCAGCCAGGCCGTCGGCACCAGCGCCACCCACGCATAGCGCTGACGTTTCATCTTGAACAGCACCACTGCGCAGAGCATCAGCGCCATCCCCGCCAGCATCTGGTTGGCGATACCGAACAGCGGCCACAGGGTGTTAATACCGCCCAGCGGATCGACCACCCCCTGATGCAGGAAGTAGCCCCACGCCAGCACGCACAGCGCCGTCGCCAGCAGGTTAGCCGGTAACGAATCAGTACGCTTCAGGTTCGGGGAGATCACACCCAGCAGATCCTGCAGCATAAAGCGCGCCGCACGGGTGCCGGCATCCACCGCCGTCAGGATAAACAGCGCTTCAAACAGAATGGCAAAGTGGTACCAGAACGAGACGTCCATCAGCCCGCCCAGCGCGCCGTGGAGAATGTAGGCCATGCCCACCGCCAGCGTAGGCGCCCCGCCGGCGCGGGAGATGATGGACTGCTCGCCCACCTCATTAGCGATATGCGTCAACGTTTCCGGGGTAATCGCAAAGCCCCAACCGCTCACCACCTGCGCCGCCGACGCCACCACATCGGTGGTTCCCGCCGGCGCCAGCACCGCCATCGGGCTGTTCATCGCGAAGTAGACGCCCGGGTCAATGATACAGGCGGCGACCAGCGCCATAATCGCCACGAAGGATTCCATCAGCATGCCGCCGTAGCCGATAAAGCAGGCCTGATTTTCATTCGCCAGCATCTTCGGCGTGGTACCGGAGGCAATCAGGGCGTGGAAGCCCGACACCGCGCCGCAAGCGATAGTGATAAACAGGAACGGGAACAGGTTGCCAGTCCATACCGGGCCAGTACCGTCAATAAATTTGGTCAGCGCCGGCATGGTCAGGGTCGGACGCATAATCAGAATGCCGATCGCCAGACCGACGATAGTGCCGATTTTGAGGAAGGTGGAGAGGTAGTCGCGCGGGGCCAGCAGCAGCCAGACCGGCAGCACCGCGGCGACAAAGCCATAGCCCACCAGCATCCAGGTGAGCTGGACGCCGGTAAAGTCAAAGAACGGCGCCCAGGTCGGGCTTTCCGCTACCCAGCCGCCGGAGATAATGGCGAACACCAGGAATATCAGGCCAATCACCGACACTTCGCCAATGCGTCCCGGGCGCAGATAGCGAATATAGATCCCCATAAACAGCGCCAGCGGAATGGTAAAGGCCACGGTATAGGTTCCCCACGGGCTGTGGGTCAGCGCTTTCACCACGATCATCGCCAGCACCGCGAGGATGATCACCATGATCATAAAGGTCGCCACCAGGGCAATCACCCCGGCGGTCGCCCCCATCTCCTCTTTCACCAGTTCGCCCAGCGAACGGCCGTCGCGACGGGTGGAGACGAACAGCACCATAAAGTCCTGCACCGCCCCGGCCAGCACCACGCCTGCGAGGATCCAGATCATCCCCGGCAGATAGCCCATCTGCGCGGCAAGCACGGGGCCCACCAGCGGCCCCGCGCCGGCGATGGCGGCAAAATGGTGTCCGAACAGCACTTTTTTGTCAGTCGGGACATAGTCGAGGCCATCGTTATGCCGCACCGCGGGCGTCATGCGCGTCGAATCGACGCCGAGCACGGTTTTGGCGATATACAGGCCGTAAAAACGATACGCGATCAGATAAACGCAGACTGCCGCGACGACAATCCACAGCGCGTTGATCTGCTCACCCCGGTTTAAAGCAATGTAGCCGAGGGCAAAGGCTCCGATCACGGAGAGCAGTGCCCAGATAAGGTATTTCCCTGAATTATTCATTGTTGTGGTCCACCGGTAGGGTAATCAGGATGTTACATTTTGTTTCTAGATCACAACGCAGAATTTAACAACATCGAAACAGCGCAGATGCCGTCCACCCACAGAGATTTGTCTCACATTGCTAGCGAGATCACTTAAGGCAGGAAAATGAATGAAAGGATTATGCGGGTTGCCAGTCGATGACCGAATCGGTCCAGTTACGCCGTGATTTTGCCGGGTGGCGCTGCGCTGACCCGGCCTACAACGGCATCGATGCTGACTGAAACTGCCGGTGTTGGCGGTCTCAACATCGCTGAGACATTCCCGGAAGGCCGGGGCAGACCGTAGGCCCGCGCAAGCGCAGCGCCGCCGGGCGTCAAAACCGTAGCCCGGCTAAGCGTAGCGCGAGCCGGGGAAACAGCGGCTCCTTAGCCCAGCACCGCGGTGCCCAGACGACAGGTGCAGCAGCGCCGCCCCTTCTCGTCATACACCACAATCTCCCAGCTCTGGCTCTGCCGGCCAAGATGCAGCGGGCGGCACTCGCCGCGCACTTTCCCGCTGGAGACCGCCCGGTGATGGGTGGCGTTCAGCTCGGTGCCCACCACGCACTGCCCCTCTTCGGTCATCAGCCAGCCGGCCATCGACCCCAGCGTCTCCGCCAGCGCCGCTGAGGCCCCGCCGTGCAGCAGGCCAAACGGCTGATGGGTGCGGGCATCCACCGGCATTTCCGCCTCCAGCAGCCCAGCTTCCAGCCGGGTGTAGACGATCCCCAGATGCGCCACCAGGGTGTTTTCGCTACTGGCGTTCAGCGCCGCCAGCGTGAGCGCTCGTTTCCAGGTCATTTACGCCCCCAGCGTCGAGCCGCCGTCTACCACGATATCCTGCAGGGTGATATGGCTGGCGTGAGAAGAGGCGAGGAACAAAATGGTATTGGCGATCTCCTGTGGGCGGGCAATCTTACCCAGCGGGATGCCGAGCTTAAACTGCTCGCCGAAACCGCGGATCCGCTGCTGCTCTGCATCGTCGCTGACCCACAGCGTGCGCTGCATATCGGTATCGGTAGAACCCGGCGACACCAGATTACAGCGTACCCCGCTGCCCGCCAGCTCAAGGCCGACGGTTAGCGCCAGGCTTTTCAGCGCCGCTTTCGAGGCGCCATAGGCGCTCATGCCGATACGCGGCGTATGCGCGGCATCGGAAGCGACGGTGACGATGGCCCCGCCCCGCTGACGACGGAACTGGGCCATCGTCTGCTGAAACAGATTAAACGCCCCGCCGACGTTGACCGCGAAGGTCTGCCGCCAGTCTTCCGCGCTCAGCTGGTCGGTGGCGCCCATGCGCAGGATCCCGGCGGCGTTCACCAGCACGTCTAATCGCTCGGTGTTCGCCAACAGGCGGCTGCACACTTCGCGTACCCGGTCGGCATCGGCGACGTCCAGCGTTTCGGTGGCAAACGGGTAGCGTTCGCCGTCAAAGGCGAGGTCGAAACCGGTGACGTTGGCCCCGGCCTCCACAAAAGCCAGCGCGGTGGCATAGCCAATGCCTTTACCGGCGCCGGTCACCCACACGGTCTGGCCGCGAAAATCCAGCGCCGCCATTATTGCACCTCGCGGGAAAGCAGTGCCCACCAGGCGTCGATGGTCGGGTTTTTCGCCAGCATCACGAAGTCGATATCGCCGTGCACTTTGCGCCAGCGGGCGGCGAGGGCCATCATCCGCACCGAATCCAGACCGTAGTCGATCAGGTTTTCATCATCCAGCGGTTCGTCGGATTCGTCGAGCAGCGGCAGGATCAGCGCGCGCAGCGCCGCTTTGCTGGCCGGCAGCGGCAACAGCTCTTCGGTCATCACCACGCGGCCGGAACGGCCGGCGACGTATTTCAGCGCCATCAGGTGCTCTTCGCGGCTGAAGTCCGCCAGCGCGTCGGCGACAAAGAACGGTTTGATATCGCGCATAAAGGCGTCGGTGGCGGTGGTCATGCAGCCGATATGGGCGTAAACGCCGGTGATGATCAGCTGGTCGCGGCCGCTCTCTTTCAGCATCTCTTCAAGCGGCGAGCGATGAAACGCGCTGTAGCGCCATTTCACCAGCACGGTGTCGTTTTCGTCCGGCGCCAGGGCGGCAATCACCTGCTGCTGCTCCGGCGAACGGGTCAGCCCCGGCCCCCACATATCATTCAGCAGGGCGCGGTCTTCATCGCTCTGCTCTTTCGGCTGGGCGGTGTAGTACACCGGAATACCGTTCTGTTTGCAGAAGTCGCGCAGGGCGGCGATATTGGCCACCACTGTCTCCATCATCGCGCTGTTTTCGCCCCAGAAATTGAGAAAGTATTCCTGCATATCATGGATCAGCAGCGCGGCGCGGGAAGGTTCAAAGGCCCAGCTGACTTTGTTCGCCGGAATATCGCTGGCTTCCGGCAGCGCGTAAGCCTGTAATTTAGGGATTGCCATTTTCTGTTCTCCTTCAGCCCAGCTTGCCTTCGGCCAGCCACTGACGTAATTGTTTCTTATCGACTTTGCCCACCGGCGTCAGCGGCAGAGCGGCTACGCACTCCACGCGGTCCGGCAGTTTAAATTCAGCCACCCCCTGCTCGCGCAGGAAGCGGCGCACCGCGACGGCGCGCAGCGGCGAGGTCACCACGAGGTAAGCGCAGCTCTTCTCGCGCAGCAGATTGTCTTCAATGCTGACCAGCGCGGCGTGGATCACCGCCTCATGGCGCAGCAGCAGGTTTTCGATCTCTTCGGCGGCGATCTTCTCGCCGCCGCGGTTGATCTGATCTTTTTCCCGGCCCTGAACGGTGATATACCCGTCTTCATCGATCGAAATCAGATCGCCGGAGCAGTAGAAACCCTCGGCGTCGAAGGCCTCCGCGTTATGCTGCGGGCTGTTGTAGTAGCCGCGGAAGGTGTAGGGCCCGCGGGTCATCAGGCGGCCCACTTCGCCGCGTGGCAGCGGGTTGCCCTCGGCATCTGCCACCCACACTTCATCGTCCGGGCACATCGGGCAGCCCTGGGTATGGATGATCCGCTCAGGACTGTCGTTAAGGCGGGTGTAATTCACCAGCCCCTCCGCCATGCCGAACACCTGCTGCAGCTGGCAGCCGATTTCCGCCGGAATGCGCGCGGCAAGGGTCGCCGACAGGCGCGCGCCGCCGACCTGCAATAGCTGCAGCGATTGCAGTTGCGCGTTGCTGCCCCATTCGTGAATGGCCTGCAGCCACAGGCTGACCGCCGGCGGCACCAGCGAGGCGACGTTGACCTGATGTTTTTCAATCAGCGGGAAACAGAGGGTAGCGCTCGGGTCGGCGGCGAGGATCACCCGTCCGCCGGCGCGGAAAACGCCGAGCGCCCCCGGGGAGCTCATCGCGTAGTTATGCGCCGCCGGCAGCGCGTTGAGGTAGCGCGTCTTAGCGTTGATCCCGCAGATCTCGTTGCTGCGGCGGATACTGTAGTCGTAATCGTTATGGGTACGCGGGATCAGCTTCGGCGTCCCGGTGCTGCCGCCGGAGAGCTGGAAAAAGGCCACTTCGTCGGCAGGGGTTGGGTTGGCGATAAAGTTATCCGCCGGGCGGTTAATCTCCGTCGCCAGATCGCGCTCGCCGCCGTCGTTACGCAGCAGCGCCACGCGCAGGGAAGCATGTTCAGCAATAAACGCATGGAGGAAGCTATCGTCGGCAAACAGCGCGTGCTCGCGGTCGGCGATCAGCAGCGCCGGCTTAATCTGCGCGGCGTAGGCGTTAAGCTCGCTGCGCTGGTGGCTGAACAACGCGTTCACCGGCGCGACGCCGATGCGCAGCAGCGCGAAGAAGGTGATGTAAAACTCGGCGACGTTGCCCAGGTGCACCAGCGCGGTTTCTCCGCGCTTCAGTCCCTGACGCTGCAGAGAGCAGGCAAGGTTATCCACCCGCTGGTTAAACTGGCGGTAGCTAATGTGTCGATCGCCATCGATAATCGCCACGGCGTCGTTTTCTGCGTGACGGGTGATCAGATTGGTTAACGGCAGATCCTGCCAGTAGCCTTTTTGACGATAGCGGGCCGCGAACTCATCCGGCCAACGGGTAAATGCAATCATCCTTGCCTCTTAATTCAAGCCAAATACGTTAAGCATGGTGGTCAGTTTGACGCCGGTTTCGCGCCATTCGCCCAGCGGCGAGGAGGCCGGAACAATGCCCGCGCCGGCAAACAGGCGCAGCGTACGCTGCTGCAGACGCGCGCAGCGGATGGTCACCACCCATTCGCCGTTGCCTTCATCGTCACACCAGCCGACGATGCCGCCGAACAGCTGACGGTCGAAGGGTTCCAGTTCGGCAATCAGGCGCTTCGCCGCCTGGTGCGGGAAGCCGCTCAGCGCCGGAGTCGGGTGCAGCAGGCAGGCCAGCGACATGGCGTTTTCTTCCGCCAGCGCCGTGCCTTCGATCGGCGTCGCCAGATGCCAGAGCGTCGGGGTGGTGATCAGCTGCGGCGATGACGGCAGCGACAGCTGGCTGCTGCGCGGGCCCAGCACGCTCTTCATCGCCTGGGTCACCAGCTCGTGCTCATGGCGATCTTTGCCGGACGCCAGCAGCCTGTTGCCCGCTTCGCGGTCCAGCACATCGTCAGGCTGGCGGCGGGCGGAGCCGGCCAGCGGCAGTGAGCTGAAATGCGCCCCTTCTTTACGCAGCAGTAGCTCCGGGCTGGCGCCCAGCAGCACGCCGCCGTCGGCGAGCGGCACATGGAAGTTAAAGCTGGCGGGGTTCTGAGCGATCAGGCGCTCCATCAGGGCGCCGCTATCGACAGGATCGCGGGTAGTGATATCGATTAGTCGTGATAGCACCACTTTGTCGACTTCCGGGGTGGCGGTCAGCGCGGCGGCGCGTTCCACCATGGCTAGAAACGCGTCCTGCTCCGGGATCTCCCGGCGCTCCACCACCGCCATCGCCTCCAGCGGCGCGGCATAGCGGGCGGAACGCTGTTTTTCCGGTCGCGAGAACGCTTCCCAGCGCTCGGGAATATAAAGCTCGGAAGGCTGACAGGTGTCGAACGGGATGGCCCCGACCATCACCGGCTTGCGGATCCCCGCCGCCCGGGCCTCGGCAAAGGCGGCGGCCATCTGCTGCTGGAACTCGCCGTTCAGCGCATCGCCGCCGACGGCGGGCGCTGAGAGGCGGCGGAAGCAGCCTGAGGTGCTAAAACTGCGGTACGGCGACATAAAGAAGAAGCTGTCCGGCGACAAGGTCCGGGTAGGTTTCTGTACATCCTCAGCCAGTGACGTTTCCATATCATCCTCCAAAAACGATAAATATATTACGAATAATTATCATTTGTATTTTGGTTGGCTAACCTAAAAGGTATTGCCCGCCATGTCAACCGCGTTACGTCATCGCGCCGCCACTTTGGCTTGCATCCTGTCAACGCAAAGTTGAAAATGAGACGCATTTATTACCCTTCGAATCAGGATGCGATGACGTGAACTTCTCTTCTTTTTGCCGCCGCGGTGCGCTGACCGGCATGCTGTTGTTTTTAGGAATTACCTCAGCCCAGGCGGCGGACTGGCCGCGCCAGGTCACCGACAGCTACGGGACGCACACCCTGCCGAGCCAGCCGCTGCGCATCGTCTCCACCAGCGTCACCCTCACCGGCTCGCTGCTGGCGATTGACGCCCCGGTGGTCGCCAGCGGCGCCACCACCCCGAACAACCGCGTGGCCGATAGCCAGGGCTTTCTGCGCCAGTGGAGCGAGGTCGCCAAAGCCCGCAAGCTGGCGCGGTTGTATATCGGCGAACCGAGCGCGGAAGCGGTGGCCGCCCAGATGCCGGATCTGATCCTGGTGAGCGCCACCGGCGGCGACTCCGCCCTGCCGCTGTACGATCAGCTCAAAACGATCGCCCCAACGCTGGTCATCAACTATGACGATAAAAGCTGGCAAACGCTGCTCACCCAGCTGGGGCAGTTCACCGGCCATGAGCAGCAGGCCAGCGCGCGCATCGCCGACTTCAATAAACAGCTCGTTTCGTTAAAAGAAAAAATGAAGCTGCCGCCGCAGCCGGTCACCGCCCTCGTCTATACCGCGGCCGCGCACAGCGCCAATATCTGGACGCCGGAATCGGCCCAGGGGCAGATGCTCCAGCAGTTGGGCTTTAGTCTGGCGACGCTGCCAGGCGGCCTGCCCGCCAGCCACAGCCAGGGCAAACGCCACGATATCGTGCAGCTGGGCGGGGAGAACCTGGCGGCCGGACTGAACGGCCAGAGCCTGTTCCTGTTCGCTGGCGACCAGAAAGATGTCGATGCCATCTACGCCAACCCGCTGCTGGCGCATCTCCCGGCGGTCGAAGGGAAACGCGTCTACCCGCTGGGCACCGAGACCTTCCGTCTTGACTACTACAGCGCCCTGCTGGTGCTCCAGCGTCTCTCCAGCCTGTTCGGCTAACACGGGCTGTGCCATCAGGACGGGAACCCAGCCTGAACGCTTTGCCGGGCGGCGCTGCGCTTGCCCGGCCTACAATGCCCGCACCCCCAGGCCCGGTAAGGCGCAGCCGCCACCGGGCAATCGCCCCCTACTTAACTTTCGTTGACGATTTCCGGGCGCTGGAAGCGGCGCAGCTCGCGTAGCAGCCCCACCAGCAGCACGCCGACGAGGGCCAGCGCCCATCCGCTGGCGCTGGCGGAAGCGACCGGCGTCATCACCGCCCCTAACCCGCCGAGCAGCGCCGCGCCGATGGCGTCGCCGGTGACGTTCTGGGCGGTCCACAGACCATTAATCCGCCCGAGCATATGTTCCGGCGTCTGGGTCTGGATCAGGGTGTACTGCAGCAGCGAGCTAATAGCGCTCAGCCAGCCAAACAGCGCCAGGCACAGCGCGCCCAACGCCCAGTGTGGCATCAGGCTGAACAGCGCAATGGCGACAAAGGAGCACACCGTCGTCGCCAGCATCAGCGCGCCCGGCCGCACGGTCTGGGCCAGCTGGCCGCTGGTCAACGCCCCCAGGGCCGCGCCGAGCGGAATCGCGGCGTACAGCAGGCCAATCTGTCCGGCCGACATCTGCCAGCTCCCGGCCAGCGCCGGATAGAGCACCCGCACCGCGCTGGCCATGGTCAGCAGGCCGCCGAGCAGCGCAATCCCGCCGATAAGCGGGCTCTGACAGAGGAAGGTCAGCCCCGCCAGCAGGGCACGCAGCGGATGCTCACGCGGCTGCGGAGGCGGCGGCAGCTGCGGCAGACGCAGCAGGGTTAAGGTGGTGATAAACGTCCCCGCCGCCGCCAGGCCGAAGTTCCACGCTACGCCGCCGGAGGCCAGCAGCAGGCCGCCGATCATGGGCGAAATCACCGAGCCCAGGCGCACCGTCAGCATAGTGATGGCCCCGGCCTGCATCAGATTTTCCCGCCCCACCAGCGCCGGGGTCGCCGCCAGCAGCGCGGTCACGCCTAAAGAGGCGAAGAAACCGTCCCAGATCCCCAGCAGATAAATCGCCGCCAGCGACGGCTCCGGCAGCAGGGCGTTCAGACACAGGCCGACAAAGCCCACGCCGCAGGTGCCGCGCGCCAGCAGGATCAGGCGTTTGCGCTCATAGCGGTCAGCCAGTACGCCCCCCACCATCAGGCCAATAAACATCGACGCGCCGGTCAAGGTCACCGACAACCCGACCTGCCAGGTCGAATGGGTCATCATCTGGATCTGCACCGGGATGGCCACGCCCAGCAGACCAAGCGACAGAATAGAGATAAAGCGAGCGATAAAAACGGCGCGAAACGCCGGGTGAGTTTTCAGCAGGCTGAGGTTAAGCAGCCAGGATTGTCGGTTCATTACAGCGCCTTGTCGTTATTTTTAATACCCTTTTTCCTGTGGGTCATGCTACCATAGCTGAATAAAATCGATAACGATAATTACTATCATTATCATATCAGGGATGTCAGTTATGTCGTTTTCTACGACCGCGGTACGCTCTGTCGCCGTGCCCGGATTGTTGCTACTACTCGCCTTAGCCGCCGCGCTTAGCCTGACGATCGGCGCCAAATCGTTGCCGATCGGCACGGTATTCACCGCCTTTAGCGGAACCTGTCAAAGCGCCGACTGCACCATCGTGCTGGATGCGCGCCTGCCGCGCACCCTGGCCGGTCTGCTGGCGGGCATCGCCCTCGGTCTCGCCGGCGCGCTGATGCAGACGCTCACCCGTAACCCGCTGGCCGACCCCGGCCTGCTGGGGGTCAACTCCGGCGCCAGCTTCGCCATCGTCCTCGGCGCGGCGCTGTTCGGGATCACCTCTCCACAGGAGCAGCTGCTGCTGGCGTTTAGCGGCGCGCTCTGCGCCTCGCTGCTGGTGGCCTTCACCGGCAGCCAGGGCGGCGGCCAGCTGAGCCCGGTGCGCCTCACCCTTGCCGGGGTCGCCCTTGCGGCGGTGCTGGAAGGGCTGTCCAACGGCATCGCCCTGCTCAACCCCGACGCCTACGATCAGCTGCGCTTCTGGCAGGCCGGTTCGCTGGATATCCGCACCCTGCAGACGCTGAAAATTGTCCTGCTGCCGGTGGTGGTGGCGGGGATCGCCGCCCTGCTGCTGAGCAGGGCGCTTAACAGCCTGAGCCTCGGCAACGATACCGCCACCGCCCTCGGCAGCCGCGTCGCCCGCACCCAGTTGATCGGCCTGATCGTTATCACCGTCCTGTGCGGCAGCGCCACCGCCGTCGTCGGCCCTATCGCCTTTATCGGTCTGATGATGCCGCATATGGCGCGCTGGCTGGTGGGGGCCGATCATCGCTGGTCGCTGCCGGTCACCCTGCTCGCCACCCCGGCGCTGCTGCTGTTTGCCGACGTGATTGGCCGCCTGCTGGTGCCCGGCGAACTGCGGGTATCGGTGGTGAGCGCCTTTCTCGGCGCGCCGATGCTGATCTGGCTGGTGCGCCGCCAGCCGCGGGGAGGTGGCCTGTGATTGCCCCGTCCCGCCGCCTGATAGCCAGCTGTCTGCTGCTGATGGCCGCCAGCCTGCTGATTTCCCTGCTCGGGCTGGCGCAAGGCCCGGTGCCGCTAACGATTGACCAGGTGTTCTCGGCGCTGTTCGGCGACGCGCCGCGCAACGTCGCGATGGTGGTAAACGAATGGCGGCTGCCGCGGGTGTTAATGGCGCTGCTCATCGGTGCCGCGCTCGGCGTCAGCGGCGCCATTTTCCAGTCGCAGACCCGTAACCCGCTCGGCAGCCCGGACGTGATGGGCTTTAACACCGGCGCCTGGAGCGGCGTGCTGGTGGCGATGGTGCTCTTCGGCCAGAACCTGACGGCGATCGCCCTGGCGGCGATGGCCGGCGGGGTGCTGACCTCGCTGGTGGTCTGGCTGCTGGCCTGGCGCAACGGGATCGAGACCTTCCGCCTGATCATTATCGGCATCGGCGTGCGCGCCATGCTGGTGGCATTCAACACCTGGCTGCTGCTGCGCGCCTCGCTGGAGACCGCCCTTTCTGCGGGCCTGTGGAACGCCGGATCGCTTAACGGCCTGACGTGGGGTAAAACCTGGCCGTCAGCGCCGCTGATCCTGTTGATGCTGGTGGGCAGCGCCCTGCTGGTTCGCCGGATGCGGCTGCTGGAGATGGGCGACGATACCGCCTGCGCGCTGGGGGTGCAGGTCGAACGCTCGCGCCTGCTGCTGATGCTAGTGGCAGTGGTGCTCACCGCCGCCTCGACGGCGCTGGCCGGGCCAATCTCATTTATCGCGCTGGTGGCGCCGCATATCGCCCGCCGCCTGAGCGGCACGGCCCGCTGGGGATTAACCCAGTCTGCCCTGTGCGGCGCGCTGCTGCTGGCGCTGGCCGATTACGGCGCCCAGCGGCTGTTTATGCCCTGGCAACTGCCGGTGGGCGTGCTAACCGTCAGCCTCGGCGGTATTTACCTTATTGCTTTGTTGATTCAGGAGTCCCGCAAAAAATGAGTGCTGTCCCCTCCCGTTTGCGCGGCGAGCAGTTAACCCTGGCCTACGGGAACAAGACTATCGCCGAGTCGCTGAACGTGACCATCCCTGACGGCCACTTCACCGCCATTATCGGCCCCAACGGCTGCGGCAAATCGACGCTGCTGCGCACCCTCAGCCGCCTGATGGCGCCGGCCAGCGGCCATGTCTGGCTCGACGGCGCGCAGATCCAGCAATATGCCACGAAAGAGGTTGCCCGCCGCATCGGACTGCTGGCGCAGAATGCCACCACTCCTGGCGATATCACGGTGCAGGAGCTGGTGGCCCGCGGGCGCTACCCGCACCAGCCGCTGTTCACCCGTTGGCGCAAAGAAGATGAAGCGGCGGTAAACAACGCAATGCGGGCGACCGGAATCAGCGACCTGGCGCTGCAGAGCGTCGATACGCTCTCCGGCGGCCAGCGCCAGCGGGCGTGGATTGCGATGGTGCTGGCCCAGGAGACAGAGATCATGCTGTTGGATGAGCCGACCACCTGGCTGGACATCAGCCATCAGATCGACCTGCTGGAGCTGTTGAGCGAGCTGAATCGCGAGAAGGGCTATACCCTGGCGGCGGTGCTGCACGATCTTAACCAGGCCTGCCGCTACGCTACCCACCTGATCGCCCTGCGCGACGGCAAGATCGTCGCCGAGGGGGCGCCGAAGGAAATCGTCACGGCGGAACTGATTGAACGGATTTACGGCCTGCGCTGCACGATCATTGAGGATCCGGTGGCGCATACGCCGCTGGTGGTGCCGCTGGGCCGCCGGTAATTCTCCCTTTCCCCGGCTTGCGCTACCCTGAGTCGGGCTACCTGCTGTAGCCCGAACTCAACCGTTATCCCAGAATCTCCTTGACCACCGGACCGATGGCTTCAAAGGCCTGCGGGGAGATAATGTCGACGTGGGCGCAGTTCTGGCTGAACACCTCCAGCTCGCCCACCCATGGGCCCCATACAACCTGCGGATCCATCCCCGCCTGCCGCGTCTTCTCCGCCACGAACAGCGTCGCCTTGCCGTCAAACTTCGCGCTGTGCGCGGTGGTTAACAGCCGTACCGCATCGGCATAGTTGGCTTCGATGGCGCAGAACAGCTCGCCGGAGGCTTGCCCCTGCTGGGTGGCAAGAAACGCTTCGCGCTCGCGGGCAATCTCCGCCAGCACAGCCGGATCCAGCCCGTTAGCCTCTTTCTCCGCCCAGTTTTGCGTCTCCGGCGGCCAGGTATCCAGCAGGCCGAGGAAGGCCACCGCTTCGCCGCGCTGGCGCAAGCGGGCGGCAATGCCCTGGGCTAAGGTGCCGCCCAGCGAATACCCGAACAGGTAATAAGGGCCGTGCGGCTGCTGCGCCAACAGCGTTTGCAGATGATGCTCGCAGACCTCGTCGAGGCTGGCGGCGCTGGCCATCGGCCCTTGCGGGCGCGGCGACTGAATACCGGTAATTGACCAGCGCGGGCTGAGATAGCGCGCCAGCACGCTGAACTGCCAGGCGAAGCCGGAGGCCGGATGGAAGCAGAACAGCGTCGGACCGTCGCTCTCGCGCAGCGGCAGAAGCGTATCCAGTCCCAGGCGCTGAGCCTGCTCATCGCTGAGATCGGCCGCCAGCAGCGCGCTCAGTTTGCCCACTGTCGAGGCCACCATCACCTGCCCCGGGGTCACCTGTCGCACCAGCTGGCGGCTAAGCTGTGCCGCCAGGCGCATCGCCAGCAGCGAATGGCCGCCGAGGGCAAAGAAATCAGCGTCGATATCATTCACCTCGCAGCCCAGCAGCTGACTGAAGGCGGCGGCGACAAGAGTTTCCATGCCGGGCTCCGGCGGCCGGCCGCTGCGCTCGCCGCCGAGGGTCGGCAGCGGCAGCGCTTTGCGATCCAGTTTGCCATTAGCGCTGAGCGGTAGGTCAGCGAGCTGCATCAGCACCACCGGCACCATATGCGGCGGCAGCTGTTCCGCCAGCCGCGCTTTCAGCGCCGCGGTATCCAGCGGCAGGCCGGAGTCAGAGACCAGATAGCCCACCAGCTGCCGGGCATCGCCGCCGGTCGCCGCCGCCTGGTTGAAGACGCAGGCGTGACTCACCGCCTGCGCCACGTCCGGCAGGGCCGACATCGCCCGGTCAATCTCGCCAAGCTCGATGCGCTGCCCGCGGATCTTCAGCTGATCGTCGCTGCGGCCAAGATACTCCACCGCGCCGTTCGCCAGCCAGCGCGCCACGTCGCCGGTACGATACATCCGCTCGCCGGGGGCAAACGGGTCGGCGATAAAGCGGCTGGCGGTGAGGTCCGGACGCCCCAGGTAGCCCTGCGCCAGCTGAATGCCGGTGAGATAAAGATCCCCCGCCACCCCCGGCGGCACCGGGCGCATCGCGGCATCCAGAATGCGCAGCCCGGTGTTCCATACCGGCCAGCCAATCGGCACGCTGCTGCCGGTCACCGCCGCCAGCTCAGGCCCGCAGGCCGGATACCAGCTGACGTCCACCGCCGCTTCCGTCGGGCCGTACAGGTTATGCAGCGGCGCGCCGGTCAAGCGCTCCCACTCGCGGCACAATTCCGTCGGCAGCGCTTCGCCGCTGCAGAATACCCGCCGCACCGTGCGGCAGGCGGCGACGCTGTCGGCATCCAGCGAGGCGACAAACGCCGCCAGCATCGACGGCACAAAGTGGGTGGTGGTCACGCCGTAGTGGGCGAAGAACTGCTGCATCGCCTGCGGGTCGCGGTGCGCCTCCGGCTCGGCCATCACCAGCCGCGCGCCGGCGATAAACGGCCACCAGAACTCCCACACCGAAACGTCAAAACTGCACGGTGTTTTCTGCGCCACCACGTCGTCGGCAGATAACGGATAGCGATCCTGCATCCACAGCAGGCGGTTGACGATGGCGGTCTGGCCGACCATCACCCCTTTCGGCCGTCCGGTGGAGCCCGATGTAAAGATGATGTAGGCGGTATGGTCCGGTTTTGACAGCGCCAGCGGCGCGTCATCCGCAACGGCCAGCGGCTGCTGGTAGCAGAGGCTCTCCAGCCCGGGGATATCGCTGAAGCGGGCCAGCTGATCCTCCGAGGCGATCAGCAGCGACGGCCGGGCGTCTTCCAGCATCATCCGCAGACGGTCGTCCGGGTAGCCGGTGTCCAGCGGCAGCCAGGCGGCCCCCGCTTCGACAATGCCGTGCAGCGCCAGGGTCAGGAACACCGAGCGCGGCAGGGCCACCGCCACGCTGTCGCCCGGCTTCACGCCGCGTTGACGCAGCAGCTGCGCGAGCGCCACCACCTGCTGACGCATCTCGCGATAGCTGAACTGCCAGTTTGCATCCGCCAGCGCTGGGGCATCAGGAGTCTTCCGCGCCTGGTCGGCCACCAGCGCGCTGAGGGTGGTGGCAGGCAGCGGCATAGCGGTATCGTTGACCGCCGTCAGGCGGGTCAGCTCGTCGGCGGAGAGCATCTCCGCGTCGCCGCAGCGCAGCGTCGGATCGGCGGCAAACTGCGCCAGCAGCGCAGTCAGTCGCGCCATGTGGCGACGCAGCTCGGCTTCATCATACCGGGCCTTGTTGGCGAGGATCTCCAGCGACAGGCCGCCGGTCTCATCGGGGAACAGCGCCAGCTCAAGATCGTTGACCGGGCCGGTGGCGAGAGTATGGGTCACCGCCTCGACGCCGTCGATATCCAGTTGGTAATCAAAGACTTTGACGTTCAGCACCGGGCCAAACAGCGGTTCGTCCCCTGCCGCTTTGCCGCTGTCGCGGACGATCTGCTCGGCGTCATAGCGCTGATGGCGGCGCATCTTTTTCAGCTGAGCGGCGAGGCGCATCGCCAGGTCCGCCAGCGTCTCCTGGGCGTCAATATGCACCGCCAGAGGCAGGACATTGAGCACCGGCCCCGTCGAGGTCAGCGCCGCTGAGCCCATCCGGCGCATAAAGATAAAGCCCGCCGCGTAGTCCATCCGGTTGCACAGGCGGCCCAGCCACAGCGTGGTGAGCGCCAGCGCCAGATCAGCGGGCTGACACTGCGGCGCATGGCTGGCCAGGCGGCGGAAGGCGTCGGCGTTCATCTCCAGCTTCATCCGCCAGATATCGCTCCCGGCGGCGCGTCCGCCCAGCGGCGCGGCAGAGAGTGAGGCGGGAGCCGGTAACGCCTGACGCTGGGCCTGCCAGAAAGCTTTATCCCGCTGCCAGGCCTCGCTGCCGGCGTAGCGCTGGTACTCGTCCACCACCTCGGCGAAGGAGGTGAAAGGCGACTCAGGAGTGGCTTCCCCGCGCTGCCAGGCGCGGTAGATGGCGGCGATCTGCCGGGTTATCGCCGGGAAGCTAAAGCCATCCACCAGCAAATGGTGATAACGCTGATACCAGTACCAGCGGTCGTCGCCGACGCGCAGCAGCTGATGGCACACCAGCGGGTTACCGCCGTCGACGCGCAGATCCTGCGCCAGATCTGCCTGCATCCGCTCCGTGGCGGCACGATGCGGATCCGGCGTCGTACGCAGGTCAATGATGGGCGGTTCGGCAAAGGTGCGCTCCGCCGCTACCCACTGCCAGACTTCCCCCTCCTGTTCCTCAAAGCGCAGGCTGAGGGTGTCTGCCTGCTGCAGACCGGCGACAATCGCCTTACCCAGCAGCGCGGGGTCGAGCGCGCCGCGCAGTTCAACATAGTGGGCCACGCTCCAGGCGCCAGGCAGAGTGGAGAGGCGCTCGGCCATCCAGATCCCCGGCTGCGCGGCAACCAGCGGTAAACGAGTGGTCATGGTCAGCTCCTTATGCCGCATGATGAGCGGGGGTCAGTGTCGGCCAGTTAGCCGCCAGCCAGGCGTTGCACGCCTCAACCGACTGCGGAGGGCACACTACCGTCCATCCGGCAGGCAGCGCGCAGTGCCCCGGCCACAGGCTGTACTGCTGCTGATCATTGCGCAGAATGTAAAACTGCCCTTGCGGATTGTCGAAGGGGTTACTGAATTGCATATCAAACTCCTGTCGTAAAGCGCTGTGCTAAGGGGGCGACAGCAGAGGCTGCCAGAGCTGGATAAGCCCTGCCGTCAGCCCGCCTCGCCAGCAGAGCGCATCATGCCCGCCGTCAACCTGACGCCAGAAAATTGTCTGCTGCGTGGTGGTGAGTTGCGCCAGCAGCGCCTGGTTGGCGCGAAAAATAATCGGTTCACGCTGGCCCGCCTCCAGCCAGATGCGCAGCCCGGCCGCGGACGCCTCGCCCTGGCGCAGACGTTCGCCGATAAAGCCCTCCCCGCGGCCATCGCGATGCGGCCACCAGTAGGAGCCTGACTGGCTGAGCACGCAGCCAAATCGCTGCGGCCAGTTGAGGGCGGCGAACATCGCCGCCAGGCCGCCGAAGCTTTGCCCGGCCACCACCGTCCGATCCGGGCGGTCACTGAACGGGGCATGGCCGCGGACCAGGGGCAGGAGCTCCTCCTGCACCGCCAGCCAGAAATCGCGATGACAGGGCAGCTCAACCCCGCGGCGCTGGTTATCGATCGCGTCGATCAGCAGGTAGACCGCCGGCGGCAGTCTCCCCTCGCGGGTCAGCGCGGCCAGTGGCGACCACACCGGCATGCTTTCGGCCCAGAACTGGCCGTCAAGCAGGATCGCCAGCGGCCGTGTTTGCGGATCGACGGCCTCGCCGGGGGTGTAGATCCAGACCCGGCGATGGTTGCCCAGACGCGCGCTGCGCCACTCAAGGCAACGAGCGGGAGGATGCGCTGCATTAAGCTGGTCCCAGCCGGGCTGCGCCGGCGCCTGCGGCATCTCCAGAGCCGAGACCCCATGGCCGCGTCCACCCCGCCAGCTGTGCGGGTTCAGCGGATCGGCTATCGCCCGCGGCAGCAGTTTGCGCCAGCCTTCGCGCAGCAGCGCGCGGTCCGGCTTATCAGCGCTGAACACCTCAGGGGAAAAATCATCGTCACGGTCGGAGGGAATAAAGCAGTAGCTGCCGCGCCAGGTCGGCGACAGCGTGGTTCGCCAGCACCAGGCGTCGGTCCCGGGCAGACGTTGCAGCGATTGCGGCCGCGCATTCTGATGGTGGTCGGTCACGCCGGTGATATAGAGCCATACCCGACGGCGCGGAGAACGCGTTTCATCCCCTGCCGGATCCCGCCACCAGAACGTCACCTCGATGGCGTCATCCACCGCCCGGGACTGCGGACCCTGCAGGGTTCGCCACCACTCCTCGCTTCCTGTCGTTAACATTCTGTCATTAACCCTATGTATCGCGTGACTTTTTTAATTAATTGTCATTCTTTATTGATAATATTATTGATAACTATTTGCATTTGCAATAGCGTATTAGCGCGCCGTGGGAAGCGCGTCTTTCACAACACATGTCGAAGAGAGCTTATTCAGCTAGCGACGGAGTGCCTTTGCCCTCTTCCGGCAACATTTATGCCGCCTCCCCTCCCGGTGGGAAGGGGCGTTTGGGGAACGTGGCGACAAAAAAGCAGGAATAACAATGAATAACAGGATCAAATCCCTGGCCTTGCTGGTCAATCTGGGAATTTACGGGGTTGCTTTTCCGTTAAGCGCAGCGGAAACCGCCACCGACGATAAAAACAGCGCCGCGGAAGAGACCATGGTGGTCACCGCCGCCGAGCAGAACCTGCAGGCGCCGGGCGTCTCCACCATCACCGCCGATGAGATCCGCAAGCGTCCGCCGGCGCGCGACGTCTCGGAGATCATTCGCACCATGCCGGGGGTCAACCTGACCGGCAACTCCACCAGCGGCCAGCGCGGCAATAACCGCCAGATTGATATCCGCGGCATGGGCCCGGAAAACACCCTGATCCTGATCGACGGCAAGCCGGTCACCAGCCGCAACTCTGTGCGTCTCGGCTGGCGCGGCGAGCGCGACACCCGCGGCGACACCAGCTGGGTGCCGCCGGAGATGATCGAACGCATCGAAGTGATTCGCGGCCCGGCCGCCGCCCGCTACGGTAACGGCGCCGCCGGCGGCGTGGTGAATATCATCACCAAAAAAACCGGCGATGAGTGGCACGGCTCCTGGAACACCTATATGAACGCCCCGGAGCACAAAGACGAAGGCTCCACCAAGCGCACCAACTTCAGCCTCAGCGGCCCGCTGGGCGGCGATTTCAGCTTCCGCCTGTTCGGTAACCTCGACAAAACGCAGGCCGACGCCTGGGACATCAACCAGGGTCATCAGTCCGAACGCACCGGGATCTATGCCGACACCCTGCCGGCCGGGCGCGAAGGGGTAAAAAATAAAAACATCGATGGTCTGGTGCGCTGGGAATTCGCCCCGATGCAGTCACTGGAGTTTGAGGCCGGCTACAGCCGCCAGGGGAACCTCTATGCCGGCGACACTCAGAACACCAACTCCAACGACCTGGTGAAAGAGAACTACGGCAAAGAGACCAACCGTCTGTACCGCAACACCTACTCGGTCACCTGGAACGGCGCCTGGGACAACGGCGTGACCACCAGCAACTGGGCGCAGTACGAACGCACCCGCAACTCGCGCAAAGGCGAAGGTCTGGCCGGGGGTACCGAGGGGATCTTCAACAGCAACCAGTTCACCGATATCGATCTGGCGGATGTGATGCTGCACAGCGAAGTCAGCATCCCGTTCGACTATCTGGTTAATCAGAACCTGACGCTGGGCAGCGAGTGGAACCAGCAGCGGATGAAGGATAATGCCTCCAATACCCAGGCGCTGTCGGGAGGAGAAATTCCGGGCTACGACAGCACCGGCCGCAGCCCGTACTCGCAGGCGGAGATCTTCTCCCTGTTCGCTGAGAACAACATGGAGCTGACCGACACCACCATGCTGACCCCGGCGCTGCGTTTCGATCACCATAGCATCGTCGGCAACAACTGGAGTCCGTCCCTTAACCTGTCCCAAGGGCTGTGGGACGACTTCACGCTGAAGATGGGCATCGCCCGCGCCTATAAAGCGCCGAGCCTGTATCAGACCAACCCGAACTACATTCTCTACAGCAAAGGCCAGGGCTGCTACGCCAGCAAAGACGGCTGCTATCTGCAGGGGAATGAAGATTTAAAAGCCGAGACCAGCATCAACAAAGAGATTGGCCTTGAGTTTAAACGCGACGGCTGGCTGGCGGGCGTCACGTGGTTCCGCAACGATTACCGCAACAAGATTGAGGCAGGCTATGCTCCGGTCTATCAAAACGGTAAAGGTACCGATCTCTACCAGTGGGAAAACGTGCCGAAAGCGGTAGTGGAAGGCCTGGAAGGCACGCTCAACGTCCCGGTGAGCGAGACCGTCAACTGGACCAACAACATCACCTATATGCTGCAGAGTAAGAACAAAGAGACCGGCGATCGTCTGTCGATTATCCCGGAATACACGCTAAACTCCACGCTGAGCTGGCAGGTACGCGATGATGTTTCGCTGCAATCGACCTTTACCTGGTACGGCAAACAGGAGCCGAAGAAGTACAACTATAAGGGTCAACCGGTTACCGGCAGCGAGAAGAACGAGGTCAGCCCCTACAGCATCCTCGGCCTGAGCGCGACCTGGGACGTCACCAAATACGTTAGTCTGACCGGCGGCGTGGATAACGTCTTCGACAAGCGCCACTGGCGCGCGGGCAACGCCCAGACCACCGGGGGTGCCACCGGCACGATGTACGGCGCCGGCGCCGAGACCTACAACGAATCGGGCCGCACCTGGTACCTGAGCGTCAACACCCACTTCTGATAGCGGGTTCTCCCTGCCCCGCCCTTGCAAGACAAAGGGCGGGGACAACCACGGTATTCTTGCCCTATGCGCATCCATCACGCCACCCTGCCGCTGGCCGGCTATACGCTGCAGCAGATCGATTTCGACCCGGCGACTTTCCAGCCTGAAGATCTGTTGTGGCTGCCCTACCACGCCAGCCTGAGCGGCTGGGGCCGCAAGCGGCAGGCGGAGCACCTGGCCGGGCGCATCGCCGCGGTGTACGCCCTGCGCGAGGTCGGGGAAAAACAGCCTCCCGCCATCGGTGATCGGCGCGAGCCGCTGTGGCCCGCGCCCTGGTTCGGCAGCATCAGCCACTGCGGCCAGCGCGCGCTGGCGGTAGTGACTGACCGGCCGGTGGGGGTCGATATCGAGCGCCGGTTTACGCCACCGCTGGCGGCGGAGCTGGAGAGCAGCATTATCAACGAGGTGGAAAAAAAGGTGCTGTTACACAGCGGCCTGCCCTTCCCGCTGGCGCTGACGCTGGCGTTTTCGGCGAAAGAGAGTGGGTTTAAGGCGACGCCGACGGCAAGCCAGCGCGCGCTGGGGTTCGACGACTTTCAGATCGTGGAGGTAACGGCAAGCACCGTAGCGCTGCGGTTTGCGGGGCAACGCTATCCGCTGCACTGGACCGCGTCGGAGGAGCAGGTCATCACGCTTTGCGCATTGCAGCAGTAAACGCCCGCGCGCTTCACGCGACGGGCGTTCAGGCCATCAGCCCCTGTTTTGCACCCGGGCGACGATGGCGGCGGCATCAAACCCGTGGTACTGGCGCATCCAGCCGCGATCGGCGGCGGCGGCGTACTCCCCGTCCGGGATCCCCAAGCGCTGTAGAGTCATGCCCACGCCTGCTTCCGCCAGCACCTCCGCCACCAGGCTGCCCAGACCGCCGTTGACGTTATGCTCTTCCACGGTGATCACCGAGCCGCACGGCCGAAGCGCCGCCAGCAGCGCCGCGGTATCGCAGGGGCGGATCGACGGCACGCTGACCACTTTCGCCTGAACGCCGAGGTCGGCAAGCCGCTGCGCTGCCTCCACCACCTCATGCACCGTCGAACCGGTGGCCACCAGCGCGACGTCCTCGCCTTCGCGCAGGGTCAGCACGGCGCCGGGAACAAAGCGATACGACTCGTCAAGCAGCTCCGGCAGCGCCTTGCCATCGAGGCGAATATAGACCGGGCCCTGATAAGCAAGGGCATAGTCGATAATCTGCCGACATTCGCGCGGCGTGGAGGGGGCGAAGATCTGGATATTGCCGAAGCCGCGCATCACCGCCAGATCGTCAATCGCATGGTGGGTGCTGGCCAGCGGACCGTAGCTGGCCCCGGCGTTAAGGCCAAACAGCTTCACGTTGGTGTTGTTGTAACAGACATCCACTTTGATTTGCTCATTAGCCCGCGAAATGAGAAACGGCGCGGCGTTACAGGTCACCGCCACTTTGCCGCCCAGCGCCAGACCAGCGGCGGTGCCGACCATACTCTGCTCAGCGATGCCGACGTTCACCAGCCGGCCGGGAAACTGCTTAATAAAGGGGGCGATTTTGGCCGTCGACGTGGAGTCGGCCACCACCGGCACCAGATCGACACCGCTTTCCACAGCGGCGATAAAGGCCTCGACCATGACGTTAGCCAGGTGTTCTGCATTACTCATCTTTCAGTTCCTCCAGCGCCAGAGCGATCTCTTCACCTTTCGGCACCCGGTGGTGCCACTCCGGGCGCCCCTGGATAAAGGAGATCCCCGCGCCTTTCGTGGTGTTGGCAATAATGACGTTTGGTTTACCCTTCTGCTGCAGCCCCTCGATGGCTGCGACCACCGAGGCCATGTCGTTCCCCTGGCATTCGCTGACCGCCATGCCGAAGGCGCGCCATTTGTCGGCCAGCGGATCGGTATTCATGATTTCGCGCGTCGGCCCGGCCAGCTGGAGATTGTTCTTATCATTAATAATGACCAGGTTATCCAGACCGTAATGCGCCGCTGCCAGGGCGGCTTCCCAGTTGCTGCCTTCCGCCAGTTCGCCGTCGCCAGTGATCAAAAAAATGCGGCGGGTGCTGTTGCTTTTCTTCGCGGCCAGCGCCAGCCCCACCGCAACAGGCAAACCGTGGCCCAGCGCGCCGGTGTTCAGCTCAATACCCGGCGTTTTCTGCCGCACCGGGTGGCCCGGGAGATGAGAATTAGCATGCTGGTAGGTCTCCAGCCACTCGACCGGGAAGAAGCCGGCCTCCGCCAGGACGCAGTAGTAGCAGCCCACCGCGTGGCCTTTCGACTGGATATAGATATCGCGCTGCGGGTCGTCGAGCCGATCCGGCGCGACGTTGAGAACGCGGAAATAGAGTGCGGTTAACAATTCGACCTGCGAGAGGTCGGCCCCGGTGTGGCCGCCGGCCGGACTATTGGCGTTTAAGCGCACAATGTGGCGCCGCACCGCGCGGGCTTTACGCTCCAGCGTCTGAATATCAAATCTGTAGGGATTCATTTCACACCTCTGAATTTATTTTCAGCATGGAATATTTATTCCAGCAAGGACTAAAAAAACCAGATATCCCTATGCCGGGTGGTAAGCCTTCTGCCACAGCGCCCTACTCAGGAACATTCTGCCTCCCGCTCCGGACTTAGCCCGGAGAAACACGTTGACTTGAAATCGCCTTGAATATATATTCAATGATGATTCTTTATTCGATTATGACCTGGCTGTTTTGTTTTTGTCCATAGTCGATTTTGAGGATTGGCAAAAGTTAGATGCCTGTCACACTTAAGTGTGATTTTTTTTCGCGTATGATAGAAGCCTCTATACCCTAAATAAAATGGCTGCCGCTAAGCGCCTGAACACAGGCGATAAATGATTTTCGAGGATTAATATGGCTAAGCAGGATGAACAACGGCTATTGGTTAAGATTGCCACGCTTTACTACCTGGAAGGACGAAAGCAGTCTGATATCGCCCAACTTCTCTCGCTCTCACAGTCATTTGTCTCCCGCGCCATTACCCGCTGCCAGAAAGAGGGCGTCGTCAAAATCAGCGTCGTACAGCCGTCAAACATTTTTCTGAAGCTCGAAAAAGGGCTTGAGGATCGCTACGGTCTTAAGCAGGCGGTGGTGGTGGATACCGAGGAAGAGGCCAGCGATCACACCATTAAGCGGGCGATTGGCTCCGCCGCCGCCCACTACCTGGAAACCCGTCTACGGCCAAAAGATCTGATTGGCGTCTCCTCCTGGAGCTCAACCATTCGCGCGATGGTCGATGAAGTTCATGCGCAGAACCTGAAGGCCAGCGGCGTGATCCAGCTGCTCGGCGGCGTCGGGCCCAACGGTAACGTGCAGGCGACGATTCTTACCCAGACCCTCGCCCAGCGCCTGAACTGCGACGCCTGGCTGCTGCCGTCGCAGAGCATTGAGGGATCCATGGAGGAGCGCAACCGACTGCTGGCCAGCAAGGACGTCGCGGACGTAGTGTCGCGCTTTGACGAGGTGGATATCGCCATCGTCGGCATCGGCATTCTCGAACCCTCCCAGCTGCTGAAAACCTCCGGGAACTACTATCACGAAGATATGCTGCAGGTGCTGGCGGCGCGCGGCGCGGTGGGCGATATCTGCCTGCACTACTACGACAAAAACGGCCATCCGGTGTTACGCGATGATGAAGATCCGGTGATCGGCATGGCGCTGGAGAAGGTCAAAAAATGCCCGAACGTGGTCGCGCTGGCCGGCGGCACTGACAAAGTCGCGGCCATCAAAGGCGCCCTCACCGGCGGCTACATTGACGTTTTAATCACCGATTATCCTACCGCCCGCATGCTGGTCAGCGACTAACCTGCCGCGCTGTTTTTCCTCTCTGCCGCCCTGACGCGCTTTTTTAGCCTCAGGGCTGCCTCAGTTATTGCATTGAAATTCAATGAGTTAATCTACCACTCCAGCCGCCTGCCGCCGCTTTCGCCGATCGGCGAAATGTGATTGCCAGCACAATTGATGATTTTTCCGGTAGCCCGTCACCGGGTTTGTGGCTTAAGGTATCAAATAAATAATCACTATCGAATATATATTCAGTGATTAAGAAGATGATAACGAAATGTCACATCATGGCCTGCGTAAACGCATGAGACGGTGGAAGATATCCCGTCTCCGCTGTTCCAGGACACCGGGTGACCGAGGAGAGCACGATGCAGGCGACAGCAAAAGAGTTCATCATCGCCCTGGATGAAGGCACCACCAACGCCAAAGCGGTGGTGCTGGATAGCCGGGGCAAGGTTATCGTCAAATTCTCGCAGCCGCTGGCGCTCCAAACGCCGCGCGACGGCTGGGTGGAGCAGTCGGGCGAGGCGCTGGTGGCCGCCTCGCTGGCGGTGATCGCCAGCGCGGTGGCCCACGTCGGCGCGGAAAACGTCGCCGCGCTGGCCATCAGCAACCAGCGGGAAACCGCCATCGGCTGGTATCGCGACAGCGGCGAACCGATTAACGCAGCCATTACCTGGCAATGCACCCGCAGCGCCGCGTTCTGCGACACGCTGCGTCACGAACGTCAGGAACAGCGTATTAAACAGGCCACCGGCCTGCCGATCGCCCCGCTATTCTCGGCCTCCAAAATGCGCTGGCTGCTGGATGCGACTGCCGATGGCCGCCTGCGCGCCGAACGCGGCGAGATTTGCCTCGGCACCATCGACAGCTGGCTGCTGTGGAATCTGACCGCCGGAGAAGCCTTCTGCTGCGACTACTCCAATGCCGCCCGCACCCAGTTGTTGAATCTGCACCGCGGCGAGTGGGACGACGAGATGCTAGCGCTATTCGGTATTCCGCGCGCGGCGTTGCCGGAAATTAAACCGTCGAGCGGCCTCTTCGGCCATACCAAAGGGCTGGCCGCTATTCCAGACGGTATTCCCATTATGGCGATGATCGGCGACTCCCACGCGGCGCTGTTCGGCCACGCGCTCGGCGAAGCGGGCTGCGTGAAAGCCACCTACGGCACCGGCTCATCGGTGATGGCGCCGGTCAAATCGGCGCAGTGCGATATCGAGGCGCTGGCGACCACTGTCGCCTGGCACGATGGCGATCAGCTAGTGTGGGGGCTGGAAGGTAATATTCCCCACACCGGCGATGCCGTCGCCTGGATGGCGGACAGCACCGGTCTGAGCGAGCTCTCTGCCGCCGAGCTGGCCCATGAGCTGAACACCCTTCCCGCCTCCGTCGACTCGACCCTCGGGGTGTACTTCGTGCCGGCGCTGACCGGTCTCGGCGCCCCCTGGTGGGACGATAGCGCCCGCGGCGTGATCTGCGGCCTGAGTCGCGGGGTGAAACGCGCGCATCTGATCCGCGCGGCGCTGGAGTCCATCACCTATCAGATTGCCGACGTGGTGGTGGCGATGCGTCAGCATGAGGAGTTCACCCTGACGGCGCTGATGGTGGACGGCGGGCCGACCAACAATGACTGGCTGATGCAATACCAGGCCGATCTGCTCGGCTGCCCGGTGATGCGCAGCGACGTGCCGGAGCTGTCCGCCATCGGCGCGGCGTTGCTGGCCCGCAAAGCGCTCCATCCCGGGTCGACCGCCGATCTGCAGGCCTTCTTAACCGAACACAGCGCCTTTCAGCCCGACATGGCCCGCCACCAGCGCTTACAAACGCGCTGGCAGGAGTGGCGCCATGCGGTCGACCGAACATTATGGAAACCGGACTCGCCAGCCTGACCGCCAGACTGCGCGACAACACGCATTCACTTATCACAGGAGAAACCCGGCCCATAACGATATCGCTATCCCCGAATACATCAGGGGAAATTTCAGACCGTAAAAGCCTGCCCGCTCAGGGGCTCATTTGTTCGAATATAAAAATACAGGAACAGAGTCATGAAATTACGTATAACCCTTTTAACCGCTGCTACCCTGACCGCCTTCTCCTTTGCCGCGCACGCCGCGGAGAAAGGCACCATTATGATCATGGTCAACTCGCTGGATAACCCGTATTACGCCTCGGAAGCCAAAGGCGCCAGCGAAAAAGCCCAGGCGCTCGGCTATAAAACCACCGTGCTGTCGCATGGCGAAGATGTCAAAAAGCAGAATGAGCTTATCGACACCGCCATTGGTAAAAAGGTGCAGGGCATTATTCTTGATAACGCCGACTCCACCGCCAGCGTCGCCGCCATTGAAAAGGCCAAAAAAGCCGGCATTCCGGTGGTCTTAATTAACCGTGAAATTCCGGTTGATGATGTGGCGCTGGAACAAATTACCCACAATAACTTCCAGGCCGGCTCCGAGGTCGCCAACGTCTTCGTCGAGAAGATGGCGGAGAAAGGCAAATACGCCGAGCTGACCTGCAACCTCGCCGATAATAACTGCGTCACCCGTTCTAAATCTTTCCATCAGGTCATTGACCAGTATCCGGATATGGTCAGCGTGGCGAAACAGGATGCCAAAGGCACCCTGATCGACGGCAAGCGCATCATGGACAGCATTCTGCAGGCTCACCCGGACGTGAAAGGCGTGATCTGCGGCAACGGGCCGGTCGCCCTCGGCGCGATTGCAGCGCTGAAAGCGGCCAACCGTAGCGATGTGATCGTCGTCGGCATCGACGGCAGCAACGATGAGCGCGACGCCGTGAAAGCCGGCACCCTGCAGGCGACCGTGATGCTGCAAGCGCAGGCCATCGCCGCTCAGGGCGTCACCGATCTGGATAATTACCTGCAAAAAGGCGAAAAGCCGGCCAAACAGCGCGTGATGTTCCGCGGCATTCTGATTACCCAGGATAACGCCGATAAAGTCCAGGATTTCAACATTAAGTCCTGAGTTCGGGTGGTTGCGCCCCCGCGGGGGCGCAGAGGAGAGCATTATGTTTAAGAAAACCTGTCTGACGCTAGCCGTACTGGCGCTTGGGGGCTGTCGCATCGTCTCGCAGCAGGAGCTGGCAGATCTGAAATCGCCGCCCAACCCGCATATGGCGAACATGGATAAAACCTGGCAGCAGAGCATCGTACCCCAGGTGGTGGCGAAAGCGCGCCCGGCGGCGGAACTGATGAGCGCGCTCAAGGCGGCAAAAGATATCGATAGCGCCTGCAAAGCCCTTGGCTACCGCGCGCAGGACGAAAACCCCTGCATCTTCTACGTCAAGGTTTCAGGTACTGTCAGCAAGCTCGATACCGCCTCGCGCAGCGGCAAGATGACCCTGTCCGACGCCAGCGTCGGCAATGTGACGGTGCAAATTGGCCCCACCCTGCGCGGCACCCAGCTGCGCGACGGCTACAGCGGCGCCAGCTATCAGGACTTTAACGACCAGGTGCTGTTCGGCGAGTACAGCAAGAATATCAACAGCCAGGCGGTCAAAATGATTCAGACAGCCAACGTCAAAACCGGCGACAGCGTGGACGTGTACGGCGTCTTCTCGGCGTGGGATATTCCGCCAACCCTCCCGGAAATTACCCCGGCGAAAATCGTTCACGCGGGGGGGCAATAATATGGCGCCGCACGATCTCGTCGCTCCCCAGCCCGTTGAGTCTGAAGTGATTATCGAAACTCGTGGCCTGTCGCGCGTCTATCCCGGCGTGACCGCCCTGGATAATGTCAATTACCGGGTCTATCGAAATAAGGTCAACGTGCTGATCGGAGAAAATGGTGCGGGTAAATCCACCATGATGAAAATGCTTGCCGGTGTGGAAACGCCCTCCTCCGGGCAAATTATTCTCGATGGCGAGGCGGTGACTTTAAACTCTACCCATCAGGCAGAGAAATTCGGCATCAGCATTATTTTCCAGGAACTGAATTTATTTCCCAATATGAATGTGATGGACAACATCTTCATGGCAAATGAATTCTTTCAGAAAGGACGCATCAACGAAAAATATCAGTACGCGCTGGCCAAATCGCTGCTGGAGCGACTGGAGCTGGATGTCGATCCCTACACCCCGCTGGGCGAACTCGGTATCGGCCACCAGCAATTAGTCGAGATTGCCCGCGCGCTGTCGAAAGACACCCGGGTGCTGATCATGGACGAACCCACCTCGGCGCTGAGCCAGTCTGAGGTGAAAGTGCTGTTCAAGGTGATCGCGCAGCTTAAGCGCCGCGGCGTGACCATTATCTATATCTCGCATCGCCTCGAAGAGCTGATGGAGATCGGCGACCACATCACCATTTTCCGCGACGGCCGCTTTATCAGCGAGCGTCACGTCAGCGACGCCAGCGTGCCGTGGATCATCGAGCAGATGGTCGGCGATAAGAAAAAACATTTCGATTATCAACCGGCGCCAAAAGGCAACGCGGTGCTTGACGTCAAGGGACTGACCGCGCTGCATCCCAGCGGCGGCTACAAGCTCAATGACGTCACCTTCACCCTCAGCAAAGGCGAAGTGATCGGTATTTACGGCCTGCTGGGGGCCGGACGCACCGAGCTGTTCAAAGGCCTGGTAGGCCTGATGCCCTGCCAGCGCGGCGAGGTGCACCTCAATGGCGAAAGCATCGGCAAAGCACGCTTTCAGCAGCGTCTGAAAAAAGGGCTGGCGCTGGTGCCGGAGGACCGCCAGGGCGAAGGCGTGGTGCAGATGATGTCGATTCAGGCCAACATGACGCTCTCTGATTTCAGCCTGCAGGGTTTTCGCCGCGCCTGGCGCTGGTTGAATCCGCAAAAAGAAGAGACCTGCGTGAAAGCGATGATCCAGCAGCTGGCGATCAAGGTCAGCGACGCCAATTTGCCCATCACCTCGCTGAGCGGCGGCAATCAACAAAAAGTGGTGCTGGGTAAAGCGCTGATGACCCAGCCGCAGGTGGTGTTCCTCGACGAACCGACGCGCGGCATCGACGTCGGTGCGAAAACCGACGTCTATCACCTGATCGGCAAAATGGCCCAGCAGGGGCTGGCGGTGATGTTTTCATCTTCTGAACTGGATGAGGTGATGGCCCTGGCCGACCGCATCCTGGTGATGGCCGATGGCCGCATTACCGCCGATCTACCGCGCCATGCGGTGACCCGCGAACAGTTAATCGCGGCTTCAACACCTCAAGATTAATCAGGCTGGAATCCATCATGAACCAGAAATATATGATTTATATGTACCTGCTGAAGGCCCGCACCTTTATCGCCCTGCTGCTGGTGATCGCATTCTTCAGCGTGATGGTACCCAACTTCCTGACCGCCTCTAACCTGCTGATCATGACCCAGCACGTGGCGATCACCGGTCTGCTGGCCATCGGCATGACGCTGGTCATTCTCACCGGCGGCATTGATTTGTCCGTCGGCGCGGTGGCGGGGATCTGCGGCATGGTGGCAGGCGCGCTGCTGACCAACGGCCTGCCGCTGTGGAACGGCGACATCCTCTTCTTTAACGTCCCGGAAGTGATCCTCTGCGTGGCGATCTTCGGCGTGCTGGTCGGTCTGGTCAACGGCGCGGTGATCACCCGCTTCGGCGTGGCGCCGTTTATCTGCACCTTAGGCATGATGTACGTCGCCCGCGGCTCCGCGCTGCTGTTTAACGACGGGAGCACCTACCCGAATCTCAACGGCATGGAAGCGCTGGGCAACACCGGTTTCGCCACCCTCGGCTCCGGCACCCTGCTCGGCGTCTATCTGCCCATCTGGCTGATGATCGGCTTCCTGGTGCTGGGCTACTGGCTGACCACCAAAACGCCGCTTGGCCGCTACATCTACGCCATCGGCGGCAACGAGTCCGCCGCCCGCCTCGCCGGCGTGCCGATTGTGAAAGCGAAAATATTCGTCTATGCCTTCTCCGGCCTGTGCGCGGCCTTTGTCGGCCTGATCGTCGCATCACAGTTGCAAACCGCGCACCCGATGACCGGCAACATGTTTGAGATGGACGCCATCGGCGCCACCGTGCTCGGCGGCACTGCGCTGGCCGGCGGCCGTGGTCGGGTAACCGGCTCGATTATCGGCGCCTTCGTCATCGTCTTCCTTGCCGACGGCATGGTGATGATGGGCGTCAGCGATTTCTGGCAAATGGTGATTAAAGGCGTGGTGATCGTCACCGCCGTGGTCGTCGACCAGTTCCAGCAGAAGCTGCAGAGCAAGGTCATCCTGATGCGTCGCCATGAGGAGAAACTGGCCGCCATCCCCCCCAACGGCGCCACCTCCAGCTAACCGGCAACGATTCATATCTTCCGCCGGGCCTGGTGCCCGGCTCAGCGAAAGGGAACAACATATGCAACGAGATTTCCAGAACAAAACGGTGGTGATCACCGGCGCCTGCCGCGGCATCGGCGCGGGTATTGCCGAGCGCTTCGCCCGCGACGGCGCGAACCTGGTAATGGTTTCCAACGCCGAACGGGTTCATGAGACCGCCGAAACCCTGCGTCAGCGCTATCAGGCGGACATTTTATCGCTGCAGGTCGATGTGACCGACGAAGCGCAGGTGCAGGGGCTGTATGAGCAGGCCGCCGCCCGCTTCGGCACCATTGACGTCTCGATTCAGAACGCCGGGGTGATCACCATCGATTACTACGACCGGATGCCAAAAGCCGATTTCGAAAAAGTGCTGGCGGTCAACACCACCGGCGTCTGGTTGTGCTGCCGCGAGGCGGCCAAATATATGGTGAAACAGAATCACGGCAGCCTGATCAACACCTCATCCGGTCAGGGGCGCCAGGGCTTCATCTATACCCCGCACTATGCCGCCAGCAAAATGGGCGTGATCGGCATTACCCAAAGCCTGGCTCATGAGCTGGCGCCGTGGAATATCACCGTCAACGCCTTCTGTCCGGGCATTATTGAAAGCGAAATGTGGGATTACAACGACCGCGTGTGGGGCGAAATTCTCAGCACCGAGCAGAAGCGCTACGGCAAAGGCGAGCTGATGGCGGAGTGGGTCGAAGGCATTCCGATGAAGCGCGCCGGCAAGCCGGAAGACGTCGCCGGGCTGGTGGCGTTTCTCGCCTCCGACGACGCCCGCTATCTCACCGGACAGACCATTAACATCGATGGCGGTTTGATTATGTCCTGAGCACGGTAGCCCGGATAAGGCGCGCCGCCAACCGGGAAGCCTGGCTCCCGATGTTCGACACTATATTGAAGAGAATAATCATTATGATCGGTAAAGACTTTGCACAACAGCTGTTTAGCCTGCGGGATCGCGTCGCCTTTGTCACCGGCGCCGGCAGCGGCATTGGCCAGACCATCGCCTGCAGTCTCGCCAGCGCCGGCGCGCGGGTGGTCTGTTTTGATCTTCGCGACGACGGTGGGCTGGCGGAAACGGTCAGTCATATTGAATCCATTGGTGGCCAGGCCTGCGCCTACACCGGCGATGTCCGCCAGCTGGCCGACCTGCGCGCCGCCGTCGCGCTGGCCAAAAGCCGCTTTGGCCGCCTCGACATCGCCGTTAACGCCGCCGGGATCGCCAACGCCAATCCGGCGCTGGAGATGGAGAGCGAGCAATGGCAGCGGGTGATCGATATCAATCTCACCGGGGTGTGGAACTCCTGCAAAGCGGAAGCGGAGCTGATGCTGGAATCCGGCGGCGGGTCGATTATCAACATCGCCTCGATGTCGGGGATCATCGTTAACCGCGGCCTCGACCAGGCGCATTACAACTGCTCCAAAGCCGGCGTGATCCATCTGTCGAAAAGCCTGGCGATGGAGTGGGTGGGCAAAGGGATCCGCGTCAATTCCATCAGCCCGGGATATACCGCCACGCCGATGAATACCCGTCCGGAGATGGTGCACCAAACCCGCGAGTTTGAAAGCCAGACGCCGATGCAGCGGATGGCGAAGGTGGAAGAGATGGCCGGCCCGGCGCTGTTCCTCGCCAGCGACGCCGCCTCGTTCTGCACCGGCGTAGACCTGGTGGTCGACGGCGGGTTTGTCTGCTGGTGATCCTTTCCTGCTTCAGGGCGCCACGCTGCGGCGCCCCTCTCCATCCCCGCCGTTAAGCCAGAGGATACTGTTGAAACGCCGGCAGCGCCTCCCCCTTCTGCGCCAGCGCGCGAATATGCGCAAACTCCGCTGCCGGCACCACCGCCGGGATCATCAACTGGATAAAGGACCAGACCACCGTGCTGGTGACCATCACCTGGTCCGGATGCGCGGCGACAGCGCGGTCTGCCAGCCGGGCGTCCCATTCCCGACAGGCGGCGAGCAGCTGGCCGGTCACCCGGGCTATCCACGGCTGATGCTGCTTCTCTTCCGGCCGCAGACGGTGCTCATAAACATGCTGGACCGCTTTTTCACTGGCGGCGAGGATCACCCCCAGCAGGTGCAGGTCGTGGGCCAGCGCCTCGGGATGAGCGGGAAGCAGCCGACGCCCGGCGGGGTTGGCCGTTTCGAAATAATGGAGGATCAGCGTGGAGTCCATCAGCTGCGTCCCGTTATCAAGAATCACCGTCGGCGCCTTGACCACCGGATTAATACGGGAAAATTCGTCAAAGCCGCTAAAGACCGATAGCGGCAGGCTCTCGAATTCCACGCCATAGAGCGCCAGAGAGACCGCCACGCGTCTTACATAAGGTGAATCCATCATACCAATGAGTTTCATCGTCACTCCTGCCTGCGATAAAGGGGTTGCTGGCTTACCTTACTGGAAAACCCGCCCCGCGAATATCAGGGGATGCTTACCGCAATGGTTAGGAAAACTAACAAACTGGCGCCACGGGGTAGTCCGCCGGTCTCCCCTGTGCTATACCGACTGAGACAGCCTGCATCCCCTCGACAGCCTGTTCACGGCGGCTATAAAACCCGCTAACCCGGTAGTAACGTTAACGTATCGACTCCTTGACCAGAGAGATCACCATGGCAGATTTTCCCCCTGTCGCCAGCCTGCGCAGCTTTGAGGCGGTGGCGCGCCTCGGCAGCGTGACGCAGGCCGCCCACGAAATGAGCGTGACCCATTCGGCGGTCAGCCAGCACATCAAACAGCTGGAAGCCCTGGTCGGCGTCTCACTGTTTGTCCGCCACGGCCGCGGGGTGCGCATCACGGAAGAGGGGCGGCTCTATGCCCTGCAAATCCGCGAGGCGTTACAGCACATCGCCGACGCCACACGGATGGTGCAGATAAAACCCCGCACGATGGAACTGACCCTGGCGACCCTCCCCTCCTTTGGCTGCCACTGGCTGCTGCCGCGGCTGGCGCGCTTTCAGGCGCGACATCCGCAGATCGCGGTGCGCCTGCTGACCAGTCTGGCGGTAGTCAACCTGCAGCAGGAGGGTATCGATCTGGCCATTCGCATGGGGCAAGGCGACTGGGAGGGGATGGAAAGCCGGCATCTGTTTGCCGATGAACAGCTGGTGGTGGCCGCGCCGCACTATCGCGGCGGCGACCTGCCGACCACCCCGCAGGCGATCGCCGCCAGCGATATCGTTTTTTCCATGGAGTCGTGGCACGCCTGGTGCAGCCAGGCGGGGCTGGAAAAGACCATCGTCCCCGCGGGCCTGCGCCTGAACGACTCCAACCTGGTGCTGGAGGCGGTTCGCCTGGGGGCCGGCGTGGCGCTGGAGCGGCGCTCGCTGGTGGCGGGAGCCATAGCCCGCGGCGAGCTGGTGCAGCTCACCGCCGTCACCGTCCCCTACCCCTGGCACTACTGGCTGACCGTCTCCCCGCAGGCAGAGAACCGGCCGGAAATCGCCCGGTTCATCGCCTGGCTGGAAGAGGAGATCGCCCTCTGGCGCCAGCAGATCAGCGCTTAGCCTTCGGCCGATGGCGGCAGGCCCGCCCGGGCGGCGTGCTCCTGGGAGAGACGCCAGAAATCGTGCCCGGCGGGATACTGATAAAGTCGCAGGGAGAACTGCCCGGCCACCGCGGTAATGTACTCAAATATCGCCGACTGGGTGTTTTCGTAGTCTTTCCACAGCGTCGAGGAGGTGAAGCAGTAAATCTCCAGTGGGATACCCGACGGCGACGGTTTCAGCGTTCTCGCCACAATGTACATCTCCTTAATAATATCCGGCCGCTCGGCAAGATAGTGCATCAGGTAGTGGCGAAACAGAGTCAGGTTGGTCAGGCCGTTATCGACAAACCAGCGGTCCGCCACGCCGCCGGGATCCCGGCCGTCAAGCAACGTGGTCAAAGGCTCATTCACCCCGCGGATGGCCAGCATCGAGGAGAGCATCTCCTGGTCGAGAAAACGCACCGAGTGCTGATCGATGGCGATACTGCGCATGATCCGCCGCGCCCCGGAGGAGAACATCGCCTGCCAGTTGGTATAGGTCTCGGTGAGGAAATTCTTGGTGGGAATACGGGAGATGGTATTGTCCCAGTTGCGGATGGTAATGGTGTGCAGCGCGATATCCGTCACCTCGCCGCTGAGGTTCTTGTCAGGCATTTCAATCCAGTCCCCCAGCTGGAGCACGTCGTTGGACGACAGCTGAACGTTCGCCACCAGCGACAGCAGGGTATGCTGGAACACGATCATCAGCACCGCCGCCACCGCCCCCAAACTGGAGATAATAATAATCGGCGATTTATTCGACATCACGGCGAGGATCATAATCGCCGCCAGGATGTGAACTAAGATTTTGCCTATCTGGATATAGCCCTTAATGGAATGATTTTTACGTTTGGTTTTTCGCAGATAAGAGCTGTTAACAATATCCAGCATCTCGTTGAAAAACACCGACATAAAAATAAAAAACAAGATCCCGCAGACGGTATTAATCGCCGTCACCAGCGATGCCGGCATCGCCGGCATAAACTGCAGAACGTAATAGACGATAATAACCGGAATGAAATTGGACAGCTTTTCGGCGATGCGTCGATCCTTCTCCAGCGGCACGTCCTGTTTATGGCTACCAAAGAAGACCTTACGCACCACTTTAATCAGCAAGAACTTGCATAAAAGGTGGGCAAATATGCCGGAGAGCAGCAGCAGAATAAGGTTAAATCCCACCGCCAGCGCCGGATTACTCTCAATAAACGTCAGTAGATGATTCACATACGCCATGCTTTATCGCCTGAATAACTATGCCATTTCGCTAACTGCTTTATCACAAGGGCATATATTGGAAAAAGTTAATCAATCCGCATCATGGCATATCGCTTAGCGTAACGTCCATGCGCGCACCGCCGCTAATCATTCACGGGATATATGTCAAAGTTTGCATTAATCATTATCTACGCTCACTATAAAGAGGCTTGTTATCAGGACGGAATAAGTCCAGGAGGAAACATGTTTAAAACGCTTACCGCTATTATCGCCTTAGCCGCCTCCGCCAGCGTTATGGCGCAAGGCGACGTCACGCTGAACAGTCTGGCCCACGATAGCGCCACCCGGGCGTCGTTTAACCAGATGGTCAAAGGCCATCAGCTGCCCGCCTGGGTGACCACCGGCGGCACCGGTTCGCCGGCGCAGACGGTGAAGCTGGGCAGCGAATCCTGGCAGGTGTTAAGCGCCTGCAAACCCCACGACTGCGGCCACGAGCGTATCGCGGTGATCTGGTCGGAGAAAAGCAAACAGATGTCAGGCGTTTACTCGGTGGTCGATGAAAAAACCGACCAGGAGAAGCTGACCTGGCTTAACGTCAGCGACGCCCTGTCCATCGATGGCAAAACCGTGCTGTTTGCCGCCCTCAGCGGTAGCCTCGACAACCATCCGGACGCCTTTAACTACCAGTAACCGCCCGTCGCCCCCGTCAGTCTTTCGCCGACGGGGGCTCCCTGGCTAGCCATCCGGGAACATCACGCTGTTCCCCGGCGCTTCCCTGTGCAAATGGATAAAGTTCAGGTGCCGCTCGTACTGGTCGAGAATATCGGTGATCACCTGCTCTTTGCTGTAGTCCATCAGGTCGTTACCCTGGCTACCCTCAAGCAGGAAGGTCTCCAGCCGGTAATAGGTGGATTTCCCGCTGCGCGCCCGATAGGTAAAGCCCGGCACCGAGTACTGCTGCGGCCAGATCTTGTAGATAAAGTTCTGCTCGTCGCCCATGTGCACCAGCAGGTCGAGGTGGCCAAGGTTCTCGCCCTCTTCCGGCGGCAGGCTCTTCAGTTCCACCGCGGCGCCGCGCAGCCGCAGCTCCTGGGCCACTTCCTCCATCGCCGGGTAGCACACCGTCTCCATCATCTGTTTGGTATAGCGCGTGCCCGGGTAATTCATCAGCCGCGACAGGCGCTTCTTCCAGCTCAGCCGGTCCTGCAGGCCCATCGGGCGCGGGGCGGTGTCGCGGCTGGCGCTGACCCGGCGGTAATCTTCCACTTTCAGGGATTTATACAGTCCGGCCATCACGAAGAAAATCACAAAGCTGAACGGCAGCCCCATGATCACCGTGGTGTTCTGCAGCGCCGAGATGCCGTTGGTCATCAGCATCCCGAGGGTTAGCAGGCCGATAGCTACCGACCAGAAGATGCGCAGCCAGTTCGGGGCGTCGCTGTTAATGTCCTTCAGCTTCGAGGTGAAATTCCCCAGCACCAGCGCGCCGGAGTCGGCGGAGGTGACGTAGAACAGCAGACCGGTAATGGTCGCCACCGAGGCGCTAAAGGTAAACGCCGGATACTGCGCCAGCAGGCTGTAGAAGCCGCGCTCCGGGTGGAGCATCGCCTCCTCGGCAAAGGCCGCGTCGCCGTGGATGATCTCATACAGCGCGCTGTTGCCGAACACCGACAGCCACAGCAGGGTAAAGGTGAACGGAATGATCAGGGTGCCCATCACAAACTGGCGGATGGTGCGCCCGCGCGAAATGCGCGCCAGGAACAGGCCAACGAACGGCGACCAGGCCACCCACCACGCCCAGAAAAAGAGCGTCCAGTTGTTCATCCACTCTACCGGGCGGTCGAAGGCGAAGCTGTTCAACGTCATGCCCATAAAGCGGTTGACGTAGTCGCCGACGTTGAGCACTAACGCATTGAGCAGGAAGGAGGTATCGCCCATGAACAGCACGAACAGGATCAGCCCCAGCGCGAGGGCGACGTTCAGTTCAGAGAGCACGCGGATGCCCTTGTCCACCCCGGAGGTGACCGAGATGGTGGCGATGATCACCGACAGCGCAATCAGGGCCGCTTTCGCCGCCAGCGAGTCCGGAATATCGAACAGCACGCTCAGACCGTAGTTGAGCTGCACCACACCGATGCCGAGGGTAGTGGCGATGCCGAAGATGGTGCCGATCACCGCCGCGATATCGACGCTGTGGCCGATGGGCCCATTGATCCGTTTGCCGAAAATCGGGTACAGCGCCGAGCGGATGGTCAGCGGCAAATTATAACGATAGCTAAAGTATCCCAGCGCCATGCCCATCAGGGCATACATCGACCAGCCGGTTAAGCCATAGTGAAACAGGGTCCACACCATCGCCTGGCGCGCCGCCTCGATGGTCTGCCCCGCCCCTTCCGGCGGCTGCATATATTGCGTCACCGGCTCGGCCACGGAGAAGAACATCAGGTCGATGCCGATCCCGGCGGCGAACAGCATCGCCGCCCAGCTCAGCAAGCTGAACTCGGGCTTGGACTGCTCCGGCCCGAGCTTCACCGATCCGAAGCGCGAGCAGGCAATGCAGACGACGAAGACGATATACAGCGTCGCCGCCAGCAGATAGTACCAGCCGAAGGTTTTCGACACCCAGCCCAGGGTGCGCCCAATCCACTCGGCAGAAAAATCGCGAAAAAAGATCGTCATCAGGGAAAACAACAAAATCAGTCCGGCAGAGGTGTAAAAAACCACCGGATTGATTTTGTCCTTTTCTCTGTTTTGCGAAAGATCTGTCATCCAGTATCCCCACTGTTTTTGTAACTATTAAAATTCAATCACGTAACAATTAAGACACATTTTATATTGAACGTCCAATCAAAAACCGCTTTAATAGTTAACCAACGCTGATGAATGGAGTGGCAAAAATGCCCAAACTGGGGATGCAGCCAATCCGGCGCAGGCAACTGATCGACGCCACGCTGGACGCAATAAATGAAGTCGGAATGCACGACGCGACCATCGCGCAGATCGCCCGGCGGGCGGGCGTGTCGACGGGGATCATCAGTCACTATTTCAAAGACAAAAATGGTCTGCTGGAGGCGACCATGCGCGACATCACCAGCCAGCTACGCGACGCGGTGCTCAACCGTCTGCACGCTCTGCCGGACGGCAGCGCCGGAGAGCGCCTGCAGGCGATAGTCGGCGGCAACTTTGATGAGACGCAGATCAGCAGCGCGGCGATGAAGGCCTGGCTGGCCTTCTGGGCCAGCAGCATGCACCAGCCGATGCTCTACCGCCTGCAGCAGGTGAGCAGCCGCCGCCTGCTGTCGAACCTGGTGTACGAGTTCCGCCGCGAGCTGCCGCGCCAGCAGGCCCAGGAGGCCGGCTACGGGCTGGCGGCGCTGATAGACGGCCTGTGGCTGCGCGCCGCCCTGAGCGGCAAACCGCTGGATAAGACGCTGGCGCAGTCGCTGACCAGCCACTTCATCAGCCAGCATTTACCGACCGAATAACCGAGGAGAATTTATGTCCCGAATGGCAGAACAGCAGCTTTATATCCATGGTGGTTATACATCCGCCACCAGCGGTCGCACCTTCGAGACCATTAACCCGGCCAACGGTGAAGTCCTGGCAAGCGTACAGGCTGCCGGACGCGAGGATGTCGACCGCGCCGTCGAGAGCGCGCGGCGTGGGCAAAAAATCTGGGCGGCGATGACCGCCATGGAACGCTCGCGCATCCTGCGTCGCGCCGTCGATATCCTGCGCGAACGGAACGACGAGCTGGCAAAGCTGGAAACCCTCGACACCGGTAAAGCGTATTCCGAAACCTCAACCGTGGATATCGTCACCGGCGCGGACGTGCTGGAGTATTACGCGGGGCTGATCCCGGCGCTGGAAGGCAGTCAGATCCCCCTGCGCGAGACGTCGTTCGTCTACACCCGCCGCGAACCGCTGGGTGTGGTGGCCGGGATTGGCGCATGGAACTACCCGATCCAGATCGCTCTGTGGAAATCCGCCCCGGCGCTGGCCGCCGGCAATGCGATGATCTTCAAGCCGAGCGAAGTGACCCCGCTCACCGCCCTGAAACTTGCCGAAATCTATACCGAAGCGGGTCTGCCGGACGGCGTGTTTAACGTCCTGCCGGGTGTGGGCGCGGAGACCGGCCAGTACCTGACCGAGCATCCGGGTATCGCTAAGGTCTCCTTTACCGGCGGCGTCGCCAGCGGCAAAAAGGTGATGGCCAACGCGGCGGGCTCGTCCCTGAAAGAGGTGACGATGGAGCTGGGCGGCAAATCGCCGCTGATTATTTTCGACGATGCGGATCTCGATCTCGCCGCCGACATCGCCATGATGGCCAACTTCTTCAGCTCCGGACAGGTGTGCACCAACGGCACCCGGGTGTTCGTCCCCGCGAAGGTTAAGGCGGCGTTTGAGCAGAAAATCGTTGAGCGCGTGGGCCGCATCCGTGCGGGCGATCTGTTCGATGAACGCACCAACTTTGGCCCGCTGGTCAGCTTCCCGCACCGTGACAATGTGCTGCGCTACATCGCCAAAGGCAAAGCAGAAGGCGCGAACCTGCTGTGCGGCGGCGACGTGCTGAAGGGCGAAGGCTTTGACAACGGCGCGTGGGTGGCCCCGACCGTGTTTACCGACTGCAGCGATGAGATGACCATCGTGCGCGAGGAGATCTTCGGCCCGGTGATGTCCATCCTCACCTATGACACCGATGAAGAAGCGATCCGCCGCGCCAACGATACCGACTACGGTCTGGCGGCGGGTATCGTCACGGCCGACCTGAACCGCGCCCACAGCGCCATTCATCAGCTCGAAGCGGGTATCTGCTGGATCAACACCTGGGGGGAATCCCCGGCGGAGATGCCGGTCGGCGGCTATAAGCACTCCGGCATTGGCCGCGAGAACGGCGTGATGACCCTGCAGAGTTACACCCAGGTGAAGTCCATCCAGGTTGAGATGGGTAAATTCCAGTCCATATTTTAACCGGGAGGTTTTTTTGCAATTTGACTACATCATTATTGGCGCCGGCTCCGCCGGCAACGTTCTGGCGACACGACTGACTGAAGATCCAAACACCACCGTCCTGCTGCTGGAAGCCGGCGGCCCGGACTACCGGTTCGATTTCCGCACCCAGATGCCCGCCGCGCTGGCTTATCCGCTGCAGGGCAAGCGCTACAACTGGGCCTACGAGACCGAACCTGAGCCGTACATGAACAATCGCCGCATGGAGTGCGGACGCGGCAAAGGGCTCGGCGGCTCGTCGCTGATCAACGGCATGTGCTACATACGCGGCAACGCCCTGGACCTCGATAACTGGGCCGCCGCGCCAGGGCTGGAACACTGGAGCTATCTCGACTGCCTGCCCTACTACCGGAAAGCGGAAACCCGTGATATCGGGCCCAACGACTACCACGGTGGCGATGGCCCGGTGAGCGTCACCACGCCGAAGCCGGGCAATAATCCGCTCTTCGAGGCGATGGTTGAAGCCGGGGTGCAGGCGGGTTATCCGCGCACCGACGATCTTAACGGTTACCAACAGGAAGGCTTTGGTCCGATGGACCGTACCGTGACGCCGCAGGGCCGTCGCGCCAGCACCGCCCGCGGCTATCTCGACCAGGCGCGCGGTCGCCCCAACCTGACCATCCGCACCCATGCGCTGACCGATCATATTATTTTTGCCGGCAAGCGCGCGGTGGGCGTCGAGTGGCTGGAGGGGGAAAGCACTATCCCGTCAAAAGCGACGGCCAACAAAGAGGTACTGCTGTGCGCCGGGGCGATTGCCTCGCCGCAGATCCTGCAGCGCTCCGGCGTCGGCAATCCCGAGCTGCTCAGGCAGTTCGATATCCCGGTGGTGCACGATCTGCCCGGCGTGGGTGAGAACCTGCAGGACCATCTGGAGATGTATCTACAATATGAATGCAAAGAGCCGGTGTCGCTCTACCCGGCGCTGCAGTGGTGGAACCAGCCGAAGATCGGCGCCGAGTGGCTGTTCGGCGGCACCGGGATCGGCGCCAGTAACCAGTTCGAAGCGGGCGGTTTTATCCGCAGCCGCGCCGAGTTCGCCTGGCCGAACATTCAGTACCACTTCCTGCCGGTGGCGATTAACTACAATGGCTCCAACGCGGTGAAAGAGCATGGCTTCCAGTGCCACGTCGGTTCGATGCGTTCTCCCAGCCGCGGCCACGTGCGCCTGAAGTCGCGCGACCCGCACGCCCACCCGGCGATCCTGTTTAACTATATGTCCCATGAGCAGGACTGGCAGGAGTTCCGCGACGCCATTCGCATTACCCGGGAGATCATGAACCAGCCGGCGCTGGATAAGTATCGCGGCCGCGAAATCAGCCCGGGTATTGACTGCCAGAGCGATGCCGAGCTGGATGAGTTTGTGCGCAACCACGCCGAGACCGCATTCCACCCATGCGGGACCTGTAAGATGGGTTACGACGAGATGGCGGTGGTCGACGGCGAAGGCCGGGTCCACGGTCTGGAAGGCGTGCGGGTGATCGATGCGTCGATTATGCCGCAGATCATCACCGGCAACCTGAACGCCACCACCATTATGATCGGCGAGAAGATGGCTGACGCTATTCGCGGCCACCAGCCGCTGCCGCGCAGCACCGCGGCGTATTATGTCGCTGGCGACGCGCCGGTTCGCCGCTAACCGTTTAGGCCACGCTTGTCCTTTCCCGTGCGGAAAGGACACTCCTCACCTTTCCAGCATCCCTCACCTTTCCAGCATCCCTTAGCGATCAAGGCACGGCTGAATAATGCTATCGATAGCAGCATTCACCTGTTTTGCACCGGATATCAGGGTGATACTTATCGTCCTCGCCCCAGCCACCTGATACATATCGATCTGGGCGACTCGTGTGCCGTGCTGCGAAATATCAAAGAAGTTTGGCGCATTCTGCTCGGGGATGATGCGCTCAACCTCATAGCCTTGCGGCTTCAGGGCGCTGCGTATGCAGTCATAGCGCCAGTGCAGCCCCAGCCGATCGGATACCGAATAAGTCTGATAGATGGTTTTGTCGCCGAAGGGGTGAATGACTCCGCAGGCCACCAGCAGAACGGCAATGACTATCAAGCCAAAAATTCTCATTATATTTCCATAACATAAAGACGCACCCGACATGAGCGCTGACGCTTTGCGCAGCGGAATTTACGCTGCCAGCGCTAAAAATTCAACTTTTTGTTGATAATTAAACATTGTGCGTATAACTTAATCCTGTCAGCGTATCTCCCATGGTAAAATAGCGTTCCGGGGTCGCTTCCTGACCACGATTCCAGCAGAGGATCATCCATGACATCAGAGTACACACAGCAGGTTGCACAGATCGCCGGGCCGCTCGAAGCAGCCATGGACGCCATGGCGGGAACGTTATCAGCAAATCAGGAGGTGGTGTTGCATAATCTCACTACCCCTGAACATTCCATTATCAAAATTATTAACGGTCATGTTAGCGGCAGGGGTAATGGCGATCATTTATTAGCCGGCCCGGAAAAAGATACCGGTTTTGCGCTGCTTCTGCAGAAGACGAATAACAACAAGCCGAGAACCATAAGCGATTATAAAACCGTCACCGCTTCAGGGAAAACGCTCAATAGCGCATCGACAATTTATTACAGCGAAGAGGGATATCCGCTTATCGCCTTCTGTATTAATGTCGACCCCTCGCCTTTTGAGCAAATACGCAAGAGCCTTGACGCGCTGCTGCCATCGCCGGAGGAGGCCGCAGAGGCGGTCGATCTTAATTTAGGCGGATTGATCGATCAGTCAATCCAGGAAATCATTGATAAATATTCAGTACCGGGTAAAAAAATACAAAAAGCGCAGCGTTTGAAAATTGTCGCTGAAATGCATACGAAAGGTATTTTTAAAATGCGCGGGGGCGTGCAGCAGGCGGCTCAGGCCCTGGGGGTAACACGATATACGGTTTATAATGACCTTGAGGTGATGAATGAAAAATAATTCACAGCAGCGCATTCGCTTTTATCAGGTCGATGCTTTCTCAAAAGGCCCCTTTACCGGCAATCCCGCCGCGGTTTGTTTGCTGGAGGCGTGGCCTGAAGATAGCGTGCTGCAGCGCATTGCGACGGAAAACAACCTGTCGGAAACGGCTTTTGTTGTCAGGCAGCCTGACGGTTTCGGATTGCGATGGTTTACCCCAGCCGTCGAGGTCGATCTCTGCGGTCATGCCACGCTGGCTGCGGCCAGCGTGCTGCTCAATCAACAAGCGCGCGATCGGGTGCGTTTTTTCACCCGCAGCGGCGCGCTGGACGTCACGTTACATGACGGAAAATATACCCTGGATTTTCCGCTGGTTGTTCCGTCACCCATCGCCGCGCCGCAAGGATTGTTCAAGGCGCTGGGACTGGCTGAAGACGCAGGTGAAACCTGGCAAGCCTCCGATATTATTGTCGTCATTGATGACGAAGCGCTGTTGGACGCGCTTAAACCCGACTTTAACGCCTTGAATGCCTTCAACACCCGTGGCGTGGTGGTCACCGCCGCATCACGGACCTTCGATTTTCGTTCTCGCTGGTTCGGTCCGCAGGTGGGAGTCAACGAAGATCCGGTCACCGGTTCGGCACATACTTTTCTGGCGCCGCTGTGGAGTGAGAAACTGGCGAAAAAAACGCTTCATGCCCAGCAAGGTGGCAACCGTAAGGGAGAACTCTTCTGCCACATCAAAGATAACGGACGTGTTGAACTCTCAGGCGAAGCCTGTCTGGTTATTGAAGGTACCTTTATTTTGTAAACCGACGAATCTATAGCTTATTTGCAAAATTATATTAGCTTAATGGCGAATTGTGATTCTCATCATCTTAAATAGGCCTCTTTAATATTTTGGTGAGAATCATTTAATAACGTCATCCGGGGTTTGCCGTTTCCAGCCCCGGAGCATTGATAATAACAGCTATTTTTATCCGTTACGTGCAAAAAGATAATAAGCGTGCTGCCTGCGCAACAGAGTCTGCGGCAGGCATAGCCAGCTTCAGCCATAAAAATGAGATTTTTAATGTTGTGTTAGCCAAAAATGCCTGAACGGGTCTTTGAATGGTTATCACTGGAATCGTTACTTTAACTCTGGGTATTAAATAACAACTAGCAAGTCGTTCATCCCGACAATATTGCCGAGAACTCACCTCTGCCGGTGTCGGAATCGGGAGCACTGACAGGGCTAACAGAGAGAATATTATGTTAACAAAACCAGATGATGAATCTAAGAAAAAGGCCACGCCCCTTGAACGTCGTATAGTGGTTATTACGTTAGTCGCCATGTTAATACTTTATTCGGTGTTAATTATGACCCACTTTCGATAACTGGTTAGTCTGTCATATTCTGCGGCCCACCGTGGCTTTTTTACAACAGGTAGCACAATGAAAAAGTTCGTTGCAGTATTCGGTTTGGCATTATTAACGTTCACCGTTGCGGGGTGTTCCAGCGATTATGTATTAGAGAAAAAAAATGGTGAGATGATTATCACCCACGGAAAACCGGAGGTCGATGACGATACTGGGTTAATCACCTATGAGGATATCGCGGGAAATGAACATGCCATTAACCGGGATCAAATTATTCAGATGATCGAGAAATAGCCTTTGTATGGGCAGAGCTGGCGTGATGCGCTCTGCCCATTCACTTTGCAGAGTTAGCGAAACGCCTCCAGGCGTTTGATCTGCTGCCCGTCGGCAGTAAAGTTTTCCGCCGCCAGCCACGCCCGCAGCGCCGCATCGCGCGCAGGCCACTCGCCGTCGATGATGGACAGCATATCGCTGTCGCGCGTCCGCCCTTTACGCACCAGCCTCTGCCGCAGACGTCCTTCCCAGCTAAAGCCCAGCCGTTCGGCGGCGCGGCGCGAGGCGACATTCATCGAATCGCATTTCCACTCCAGCCGACGATAGCCATGGTCAAAGCCGTTCTTCAGCAGCAGCCAGACCGCTTCGGTACCCAGCGGGGTGTTTTTCATCCGTCGCGACCAGGTGACATGGCCGATCTCAACCGTGCCCATTTCCCGTTCGATCGCCATATAGCTGACGATGCCCACCGCCTGCTCGCTATGGAGGTCAATCACCGCATACGGCACCAGGGCATCATCATTCACCTTGCCCGCGATCCAGTGGGCGGTCGCCGCCACGCTCTCCGGCCGCGTAGACGCCAGCCACGTCCAGTCGCTGTTGTCACCGAGCGCATAGGCGGCAAACAGATCCGCCGCATGACGGTCAACGTCCAGCGGCTCCAGTCGACAAAAACGGCCATTTAACGCCGTCCGTCGCAGGACTCGCGCCCCCTGCCAGCCTGGGACAAGGTCGTTCACCTGCTGGCCAAACTCATTGATTTCCGGCACACCCACCTCCTCGCAATAGACAATGCGTTATAGCAAGAAGCCCGCAGCGGAGAAAGGCGCTTCTGCGCGACCGGCAATAACCTGTCGTTCTTGATTATGCGTTTTTAGCATAAGAATATCCTTATTTTGACTTTACGCCTTTTGGCAAGCGGCCTAACGTAGCGAGGCATAAAAAATTAAAATAACCATTTTTCAGGGATTGCACATGACCAAAAAACTGTTGCCTTTACTGGTACTGACGGCGCTCTCCACCGCCGCGCATGCCGCCACGCCGCCCAACACGCTGGTGGTCGCCCAGGGTCTCGACGATATCGTCAGCCTCGACCCGGCGGAAGCAAACGAACTCTCCAGCATTCAGACGGTCCCCAGCCTCTACCAGCGTCTGGTGCAGCCGGACCGCAACAACCCTGAAAAAATCGTACCGATTCTCGCCGAAAGCTGGCAGGCCGATCCGGCGGCGAAAACCCTGACCATTAAACTGAAGCCGGATGCCAAATTCGCCTCCGGTAATCCGCTGCGCCCGGAAGATGTGATTTTCTCATACACCCGCGCGGTGACGCTGAATAAATCGCCAGCGTTTATTCTCAACGTGCTCGGCTGGCAGCCGGACAACATCGCCAGCCAGCTGAAAAAAGTTGACGATCATACCCTGACGCTGCACTGGACCGCCGACGTAAGCCCGGCGGTGGCGCTGAATATTCTCTCCACCCCCATCGCCTCCATCGTTGATGAAAAACAGGTGGCGCCGAACGCGAAAAATAACGACTTCGGCAACGACTGGCTGAAGATGCACTCGGCGGGCAGCGGGGCCTATAAAATGCGCATCTACCAGCCGCATCAGGCCATTGTGCTGGAGGCCAACGCCAGCTCCCCCACCGGCGCGCCGAAGATCAAGAGCATTATTATTAAAAACGTCCCCGACCCGGCTTCCCGCCGCCTGCTGATTCAGCAGGGGGATGCCGACGTGGCCCGCGACCTCGGCGCTGACCAGATAGCCGCCCTGCAGGATAAACCCGGCGTGAAGGTGCTGAGCATCCCGTCCGCCGAGCAAAACTACCTGGTGTTTAATACCGCCAACAGCGCCAACCCGCTGCTGAATAATCCGGCCTTCTGGGAGGCGGCGCGCTGGCTGGTCGATTATGAAGGCATCACCAAGAATCTGCTGAAAGGACAGTACTTTATTCATCAAAGCTTCCTGCCGGCCGGACTGCCGGGGGCGCTGGAGACCAATCCTTTCACCTTCAACCCGCAAAAAGCTAAGGCTATCCTAGATAAAGCGGGCATTAAGGATGCCCACTTCACCCTCGACGTGGAGAACAAACCGCCGTTTATCACCATCGCCCAGTCGCTGCAGGCCAGCTTTGCCCAGGGTGGGGTGAAGGTGGATCTGCTACCCGCCGCCGGCAGCCAGGTCTATGCCCGGGTGCGCGCGAAGCAGCATCAGGCGGCGATCCGCCTGTGGATCCCGGACTACTTTGATGCCCATTCCAACGCCAGCGCCTTTGCATGGAACGATGGTAAATCCAGCACCGTGGCCGGGCTCAACGGCTGGCAGATCCCTGAGCTGAATAAAGCCACCCTCGCCGCGGTGGCGGAGCCGGACCCGGCGAAACGCCTCGACCTGTACAAAACGATGCAGGAAACCCTGCTGCAGCATTCGCCATACGTCTTTATTGACCAGGGGAAAACCCAGATCGTGGTGCGCGACAACGTGAAGGGCTATCAGCAGGGGCTGAACGCCGATATGGTCTGGTACGATAACGTCACCAAGTAAGCGGGTTATGTCACCGGGCATGGCGGCCTCGCCCTGCCCGGATGACCGTTTCGCCACCCGGGTCCGGTGGGCGTCGCGCCGCCGGGAACCATGTTGATATACCAGGAATTTCCATTTTCCATGCCATCGTTTTCCACTCATCTTACCCGCCTGCTGCAGGGGCTGTTTACCTTGCTGCTGACGCTGTTCGGGCTGCTGCTGGTCACCTTCGCGCTCTCCGCGCTGTCGCCGGTCGACCGCGTGCTGCAGATCGTCGGCGACCATGCCAGTCAGTCGACTTACGACCAGGTTCGCCATCAGTTGGGTCTTGACCAACCGCTGCCGGTCCAGTTCTGGCACTACCTGGTCAACCTGTCCCATGGCGATCTTGGCATCGCCAGCGCCACCGGCCAGCCGGTGCTTCACGACCTGCTGGCGGTCTTTCCGGCAACCCTTGAGCTGGCGACCCTGGCGCTGATCGTCGGCGCGGTACTGGGCATCGTCGCCGGGGTGCTGTGCGCCCGTTACGCCGGTTCGCCGTGGGATGTGGCGGTGCGCACCTTTACCCTGTTGGGCAACTCGGTGCCCATTTTCTGGCTCGGCCTGCTGATGCTGGCCCTGTTTTACGCCCGGCTACAGTGGGCGCCGGGCCCGGGTCGCCTCGACGATATTTATCAGTACACCGTCGAGCCGCGCAGCGGTTTTGCGCTGATCGACACCTGGCTCTCCGGCGATATGGCGGCGTTTAAAAATGCCATCGGCCATCTGCTGCTGCCGGTGCTGGTGCTGGCCTATTACTCGCTGGCCAGCATCACCCGCCTGACCCGCTCCGCCTGCCTGAGCGAGATGAACAAAGAGTACATTCTGCTGGCGCGGGCCAAAGGGGCTGGTGAGATGACAATTCTGCTGCGCCACGTCCTGCCCAATATCCGCGGCACTCTGCTGACGGTGACCGCCCTCGCCTGGACCTCGATGCTCGAAGGGGCGGTGCTCACCGAAACCGTCTTCTCGTGGCCGGGGATCGGCCGCTATCTCACCACCGCGCTGTTCGCCGGGGATACCACGGCGATCATGGGCGGCACGCTGCTGATTGGCGTGAGTTTTGTGCTGATCAATAACCTGACCGACCTGCTGGTGCGGTTAACCGACCCGAGGGTGCGCTGATGCCGACTTATCTGTTTTTACGCCGTCTGCGCCGATCACCCGCCGCCTTCAGCGGCCTGGCCCTGGTGATCCTGCTGGTGCTGACCGCGCTGTTCGCCCCGTGGCTGGCGCCGCACGATCCCAACTGGCAGGATGCCGCCGCCCGTCTGCAGGGACCTGGCGCGGGGCACTGGCTCGGCACCGACATCTACGGCCGTGACCTGCTGTCGCGCCTGCTCTACGGCGCACGTCCGGCGCTGGGTCTGGTGGCGCTGGTAACCGCCATTACCCTGCCCGTCGGGCTGCTGGTGGGTATCCTCTCCGGCTACTATGGCGGGTGGCTGGAGCGAATACTGATGCGGTTTACCGACGTGGTGATGTCGATGCCGCGGTTGATCCTCGCCTTCGCGTTCGTGGCGATGCTCGGCCCGGGGCTGGTCAACGGCGCGCTGGCGTTAGCCCTGACTACCTGGCCGGCCTACGCCCGTCAGGCGCGCAGCGAAATTCAGCGCCTGCGTCATAGCGACTATCTCGCCGCGGCGGAGATGCTGGGCATCCGCGGCGGGCGGCTGCTGGTCGGCCATATTCTGCCGCTATGTCTGCCGTCGGCAATTGTCCGGCTGGCGCTCGATCTGGCGGGTATTATTCTCGCCGCCGCCGGGCTCGGCTTTCTCGGCCTTGGAGCTCGCCCGCCGATGGCGGAGTGGGGAGCGATGATTGCCGACGGGATGCAGGTGATTTTCGACCAGTGGTGGATCGCTGCCATCCCCGGCGCGGCGATCCTGCTCGCCAGCCTGGCGTTTAACCTGCTGGGCGATGGCCTGCGCGATATTCTGGAGCCGCAACATGACTGACATCCGACTGACCGTGCAGGGACTCGCTGTCGACTACCCCACCGCCCGGGTGGTGGACAACGTCAGCTTCACCCTCGGCAACGAGCGGCTGGCGCTGGTGGGCGAATCCGGCTCCGGCAAATCCATGACCGCCCGGGCGCTGATGGGCCTGGTGCGCAAGCCCGGGATAGTGAGCGCCGAACGGCTGGAGGTGCTGGGGCGTGATGTGCTGACCCTTAGCGCCCGCGGCTGGCGCGAGCTGCGCGGCAACGATATCGCTATGGTGCTGCAGGACCCGCGCTATGCGCTGAATCCGGTGCAGTCCATTCAGACGCAGCTGGAAGAGGCGTTAACCCTGCATCAGCGTCTCAGCCGCCGCGGGCGCGCCGAGGCGGTCAAAGACGCTATCGCCGCCGTCGGTCTGGAGCTCCCGGTCCTCAGCCGCTATCCCGGCGAACTCTCCGGCGGGATGGGGCAGCGGGTAATGATCGCCCTCGCGCTGCTCAATAACCCGAAGGTGCTGATAGCCGACGAGCCGACCTCGGCCCTTGACGCCCGCCTGCGCAACCAGATCCTCGAGCTGCTGGTGGAGCAGTGCGCGCAGCGGCAGATGGCCATGTTACTGATCAGCCACGATCTGCCGTTAGTGGCCGCGCATTGCGATCGCGTGCTGGTGATGTACCAGGGGAGACAGGTCGACGAGATGCCAGCGCGGGCGCTACCGACGGCGACGCACCCTTATACCCGCACCCTGTGGACCTGCCGGCCGAATGCGCATACTTACGGCCAGATGCTGCCGACCCTCGACAGAACTCAGGACTTTACGGAGACGGCCCATGGCGATCGTTAATCTTCAGGATTTACAGGTAACATTCGGCGCGAAGACGGCGGTCTCCGCCGCCAGTTTCCGTGTCGACGCCGGGGAAACCTTCAGCCTGATCGGCGCCTCGGGCTGCGGTAAATCGACGATTTTGCGCGTGCTCGCCGGATTACAGCGCGAATGGCGCGGCAGCGTGGATCTGCTCGGCCAGGCCATTACGCCGGGCGCCCGCTTTCAGGGCGAGCTGCGGCGCAACGTGCAGATGGTATTTCAGGATCCGTATGCTTCGCTGCATCCCAACCATACCCTGTGGCGCACCCTGGCGGAGCCGCTGCAGATCCACGGCATCCGCGACGTTGCCCCGCGGGTGACCACCGCCCTTGAGCAAGTGGGTCTGGCCGCCGACGCCGCGCGCCGCTATCCGCATCAGCTCTCCGGCGGTCAACGGCAGCGCGTGGCCATTGCCCGCGCCCTGCTGCTGCGCCCGCAGATCCTGCTGCTGGATGAGCCGACCTCGGCACTGGATATGTCGGTACAGGCGGAAATCCTCAATCTGCTAAACCGCCTGAAACAGGAGCACGGCATGACCTATCTGCTGGTCAGCCATGATGCCGACGTCATCGCCCATATGTCCGATCGGGCGGCGTTTATGGCGGAGGGCGTGATCCAGCGCTTTTTCGATCGCGACGCGCTGGTCAACGGGGAACACCGAATGAGGTGAAGGCAGCGGATGCGCCGTTGTTTTGTCGGGTGGCGCTTCGCTTACCCGACCTACGATTCGTGCGACCTGCCGTTAATTTATTCACCAGCCTTGCTGAAACTGCCGGTGCTGGCGGCCTCAAAATCGCTGAGACGTTCCCGGAAGGCCGGGGCAGCCCGCGTGGATGCGGGCTGAGGGCCGTGTTTTGCAGGGACGCTGCCTCGGCCCGACCCGAAGCCTGCAGGGAAAAGTCGAAGGTACCGCGCAGCGGCGATTTTGCTGGCCGGAGCCCGGGGGTACAGGGGGCGGCGGCGACTGGCCGCCCCCTGTGCGCTCCCTGCGCCATGAATGACATAACGCAGAAGAAATATTGGGAGCGCAATCTGCCCGGAATTAACACAGAAGCTGTAGCCCTGCCAGACGCAGCGCGAACAGGGAAATATTCAGTTGTGACGTTATTTCGCCGGGTGGCGGCTGCGCCTTACCCGGCCTACGGGATCCACACACAGGCTCATACCCCGTAGGCCCGTGCAAACGCAGCGACGCCGGGCAACAGTATCCGGCCCCCTCCCCTACTTCGCCAGGCTGGCAAAGCGGGCGAATACCGCATCAAAAATCGCCAGCCCCTGCGCCACCTGCTCAGCAGTAATGGTGCACGGCGGCACCACGTGAATGCGGTTCTCCACCACAAAGACCAGCAGCCCGGCCTCGGTCAGGGCCCCTTTGATCGCGGCCATGTCGGCGGCGGTCAACGGCGTTTTTTGTTTACGGCTGCTTACCAGCTCCAGCGCCTGGAACAGGCCGCGACCGCGCACCTCGCCGATAATGGCGTGCTTCTCCGCCAGCGCCTCGAGGCCGGGTCGCAGCACCTCATTGCCGATATAGGCCGCGTTCTCAACCACCTTCTCCTCTTTCATCGCGTCGATGGTGGCGACAATCGCCGCCATCGCCAGCGGATGGCCGGAGTAGGTCAGCCCCCCTGCAAAGAAGTGGTCGTCAAAGTAGCGAGCAATCGGCTCGCTAATCAGCACCCCGCCCGCCGGCACGTAGCCGGCGTTAACCCCCTTGGCAAAGGTCACCAGATCCGGCACCACGCCATCCTGTTCGAAGGCGAACCAGCTGCCGGTGCGGCCAAAGCCGGCCATCACCTCATCGAGGATCAGCACGATGCCAAACTCGTCGGCCAGAGCGCGCACGCCCTGCATATAGCCTGCCGGCGGCACGAGGATCCCGGCGGTGCCGGGGATGGACTCCAGCAGGATCGCCGCGATGGCCGTCGGCCCCTCGCATTCAATGATCCGCCGCAGATGCGCCAGCGCGCGCTGGCACTCCTCTTCCTCGGTCGCGGCGTTGAACTCGCTGCGGTAAAGGTAGGGGTTGAAGAAGTGTACATGGCCGCGGGAGAACTCATTCGGCACCCGGCGCCAGTCGCCGGTGGCGGCGATCGCGCTGCCGGTGTTGCCATGGTAGGAACGATAGGCCGAGAGCACCTTGTCGCGCCCGGTATAGAGCCGCGCCATGCGAATCGCGTTCTCATTGGCATCCGCCCCGGCGTTGGTGAAGAACACCTTGCTGAAGCCCGCCGGCGCCAGGTCGACGATGCGCTTCGCCGCTTCGCCGCGGGCAAGGTTGGCGGTGGCGGGCGCGATGGTGACCAGGGTCTCCAGCTGAGCTTTCATGGCCGCCAGCACCCGGGGATGTTGATAGCCAATGTTGACGTTCACCAGCTGGCTGCTGAAGTCGAGCCAGGTATTCCCCTCATAATCCCACAGCTCGCAGCCTTGCGCCCCGGCGATGACCAGCGGGTTGAGATTGCCCTGCATCGACCATGAATGAAACACATAGGCGCGATCCAATTGCCGAACTTCGTCATTGCTTACCGCGACCTCGTTGTGAATTGCCAGCTTCATACCCTGCCCTCTCTCATGTCGTAGTGGTTGGCTTCATCATTGGCCGCGGCCGCGCAAATCGGATAGAGCCAGTGCGCGCAAAACGATGTGACACGGTGTCACATCCCCGCCCGTCGTCTGGCCCTGTGCCTTGCCGTCCGGCGTTTTTATAGTGAAGGGACAACCGCACAGGAGAATGAGATGGCAACGAGCAACGTAGTGTTTATCACCGGGGCGACCTCGGGTTTTGGCGAAGCGGCAGCGCAGGTGTTTGCCGACGCGGGCTGGTCGCTGGTGTTGAGCGGGCGCCGCTATCCGCGACTGAAGGCCTTACAGGACAGCCTCGCCGCTAAGGTGCCGGTGCATATTATTGAGCTTGACGTTCGTGACAGCGAGGCAGTGGCTGCCGCCGTGGCGTCGCTGCCCGCCGATTTCGCCGATGTCACCACCCTGATCAACAACGCCGGGCTGGCGCTGTCGCCGCTGCCGGCGCAGGAGGTGGCGCTGGAGGACTGGAAAACGATGATCGACACCAATGTCACCGGTCTGGTGACGGTCACCCACGCCCTGCTGCCGACGCTGATTCGCCATGGCGCCGGAGCGAGCATTATCAATATCGGCTCGATCGCCGGACAGTGGCCCTATCCCGGCAGCCATGTCTATGGCGCCAGCAAGGCCTTCGTGAAACAGTTCAGCTATAACCTGCGCTGCGATCTGCTTGGCACCGGCGTGCGAGTCACCGATCTGGCGCCGGGGATTGCCGAGACCGAATTTACCCTGGTGCGCACTAAGGGCGACCAGGCGGCATCGGATAAGCTCTATCGCGGCACCACGCCGCTGAGCGCGCGCGATATCGCCGAGCAGATGTTTTATATCGCCACGCTGCCGGCGCATATGAACATTAACCGGGTAGAGGTGATGCCGGTGCGTCAGGCGTGGCAGCCGTTCGCCATCGATCGGGATTAAGCGAAGCCCGACGCTTCCCCTGCCGGCGCTGCCGGCAGGGGGGACAGGCCGGTCTAGCGGCTGCTTTGCAGAAACTGCCTGACGCGTTCGGAGTCAGGTTGGGTGAAGAACTTCTCCGGCGGCGCCTTCTCAATCAGCAGCCCCTTCTCCAGAAACACCACCTCATTGGACACCTGGCGGGCAAAATCCATCTCGTGGGTCACCACCACCATGGTGTAGCCCTCGGCGGCAAGGGCTTTCATCACTCCTAACACCTCGTTCACCAGCTCCGGATCCAGCGCCGAGGTCGGTTCATCGAAGAGGATGACTTCTGGCGACATCGCCAGCGAACGGGCGATCGCCACCCGCTGCTTCTGCCCGCCGGAGAGGGTGATCGGGTAGACATCGGCTTTGTGCGCCATGCCGACTTTCTCCAGCTGCCGCATAGCCATGGCCTTAGCCTCGTCCCGCTTCATGCCCTTAACGCGCAGCAGCGCCTCACTGACGTTCTGCTGCACGGTCAGATGCGGCCACAGGTTAAAACTCTGAAACACCATCCCCACCCGCTCGCGGATTTTGGCCAGCTGGCGGTGCGACATCGCCCGGCCGCGCTGTTCATCAATCCCCAGCCGCTGACCGCCGATATGAATTTCACCGCGGTCCGGCTGTTCCAGCCAGTTCATACAGCGCAGCAGGGTGGATTTTCCCGACCCGGACGAGCCGAGAATACTCACCACGGTCCCCTTCTCCACCGTCAGGTTAATATCCCGCAGGACTTCCACATTATCGAACTGCTTGGAGACGTTTTTGACGCTTACGGCAATAGACTCAGGCATGGCTCATTCCTCGTTTGGCTCCCCAGGCGGTCAGGCGCTTAATCAGCAGCTCCAGCAGAATGCTGATCGCCCAGTAAAGCCCAATGGCGACGATAAAGGCGTTAAACGGAATAAAGTAGGTCGCCTGGACGCTGTTGGCGGCGGCGGTGATCTCCTGAACGGTAATAATGCTCAGGAAAGCGGTGTCCTTCAGGCAGATAATCAGCTGATTGCCGATCAGCGGTAAGGCGGAAGAGACGATATTGGGTAAAATAATCCGCCGAAAAATGGCATAGCGAGAAAAGCCCTGAGCAATCGCCGCTTCAATATACCCGCCGGAAAATACCCGCCGCTGGCTGCGCAATATTTCAAAGAAGTAGGCGCCATGATAAATAATCAGGGCCAATAAACCGGCGGTCCACGGCTCCATGCTAATACCGAGCTGCGGCAGTCCGTAATACAGCAGATAGGCGAGGATCAAAAAAGGGATCGCGCGCATCAGGCTGACAAAGCCAATGATAACCCGGTTAAGGACTTTCTTTTGATATTCACTCAAATAGCACAGCGCAATACCGATAATAAGGGCCGCCAGGGCGGCGGTAATAAACAGTTCGAGGGTCGCGAATAACCCGGCAATAAAGCTATCGCGTACCGACCAGATAACGCCCCACTGATTCATAATACCTCCCGTTGCTAGCGCGCCAGGCGCCTGGCTTTCCGTTCCGCGATCCCCTGCAGTTTCAATAAACAGCCGATGATCGCCACATACAGCAGGCCGGCGGCAAGGATCGGCGACAGCGGCTCGTAGGTGACCGAGGAGATACGGTTGGTCACCCGGGTAAGATCCACCACGCCAATCACGGCGATCGCCGGGCTACCTTTGATCAAAAACGACATCTCATTGACCAGCGCCGGCAGGCTTTCGATCCACATCTGCGGCAGCATGATGTAGCGGAAGTAGGTCCAGCGGCGCATTCCCACCGACTCCGCCGCCTCCCGCTGTTCGCGCGGAAAGGTGCGGAAGGCGTTGCGCCAGATCTCAGCGTTAAACGCCGACGTGTTAAGCGTCAGCGCCACGATGGCAGCCACGTTCTTGTCGAGGTTAATGCCCATCGTGGGCAGCGAAAGAAACAGAAACAGCACCAGCGTCACCAGCGGCGTCGCGCGGGCCAGGCTGATATAGACCACCAGCAGCTGGTCGATAACCGGCAGACGCAGCATCCGCACCAGGGCGATCAGCAGCCCCGCCACCACCCCGAAGGCGATAGCGATGGCCGAAATCCAGAGGGTCGTCCATGCGCCTTCGATTAATAACTGCCAGGAAATTGCATCCATGAGGCCCTCCTTCTCAGCAACAGGCGGCGGTCACCCGCCGCGAAATATTACAGACCGGCAAGCTTATGAAATTGTTCCGGGCTGGTGATCGCCTCGGTGGGCAGGTTGTCATAGGTTTCGCCGAACCATTTTTTCTGCAGCTCGGCGAGCTTGCCGGTCTCCTTCATGTGGTTCATAAACTTGGTCATATAGGCCAGCAGCTGCGGCGAGTTTTTCGGGATCGGCCACGCCATATAGCCCGGTCCGGAGACGGCCAGCCCTTTGGCGAAGACCTTCGGTTTGGCTTTCGCCAGGTCGTTTACCGAGATAACCACGTTAATCACGTAATCCAGCCGCTTATTCGCCAGGTCGGCGTAGGCTTCCGGATAGGAGGGGTACTCCACCACCGGTCCCAGCTTGCCGCCGGTCTTCTCCAGCATCGCCTTCAGCTCCGGCAAACGCGCCAGCAGCGCGCTGCCTGCCTGCACGCCCACTTTTTTGCCGCTGAGATCGGCAATGGTATTTAGCGAGGTATCGCCAGCGCGTTTGACGAAATAGTGCTGCGCGGAGGCCCATGGTGGGGTGAAATCAAAGACTTTCAGCCGCTCATCGGTAATAACCGCCCCGGTTAAGGCCATATCGTATTGTCCGGTGGAGACAGCCGCTAATAATCCGGTCCACGGTAATATACTCTGGTCGACATGAAATTTGGCGTATTTACGTAACTCCTCAAGCATATCTTTGTTAAAGCCATCGGCCTGGCCATTATTCATAAAGTTAAACGGCGCATAATCATCTTCCGTCGCCACTTTCAGGGTGCCGGATTTTTCTATTTTCGGCAGATCGGCCGCGACGGCGTGATAAGAAAAAGCAACCGTTAATACAGCGCTCAGACATATTGATGCCAATGATTTTTTCATTATTTCACCCCTGATGGATTGGCCAGACGGGTTCATTCCAGAACGCGAAAAGGTTTATGCAAAATAGAGGCCGGGAGGTTCCGGTCCACGGCGGCTGAATGCGTTTTTAATGTGGGAGCGTTTTGCAATTCCGTATAGAGCCAGATGGGCCGCATCGCTGTGTCAGATGGCGGAAGGGTGGTATGGAATTTGCTGAGCTTAGCGGGTGGTCGCGATGCGTTATTGCCAGAGGAGCCCCGTATGATCCGTCACCTGTTACACGTTGATTTTGAGCCTGGCCGCGGTTTGCAGGAACAGGTGCGAGAGACGCTGGTGAATGCCATTCTCAGCGGGATCTTCGCCGCCGACACCCCGCTCCCCTCCTGCCGCCAGCTGGCCAGCCAGCTGCGCGTCTCGCGCAACACCACCGCCCTGGTGTTCGAAAGCCTGGTCAACGAGGGCTACCTGATTAGCCGCCCGCGAAGTGGTTACTACCTGCACCCCGACTATCACGATGCTTCGCCGCCCGCGGTCGAGAGTGCACCGCAGCGCGAAGCGGCTGCACCACGCTGGGGCGACCGGCTGCAGATGACCCCCAGCCAGCAGGAGTCGATCCTCAAACCGGCGGGCTGGATGCACTACCGCTACCCGTTTATCTACGGCCAGCCCGATACCCGGCAGTTCCCGCTGGCCACCTGGCGCTCGGCGGCGAACTGGCTGCACGGCGGGGTGCGCGACCCGGCGTGGGTCATCGACCATATTGACCAGGATGTGCCGATGCTCATCGAGCAGATCCGCACCCGGGTGCTGCCCAAGCGCGGCATTGTCGCCGCCCCGGACGAAATTCTCATTACCCTGGGCTCGCAAAACGCCCTCTACCTGCTGACCCGGCTGCTGCTCTCCTCCACCACCCGCATTGGCGTCGAAAACCCCTGCTTTCGCGAAGCCATCAACACCTTTCTGCTCGCCGACGCCGAGGTGGTGCCGCACCCGGTGGATGAAGAGGGGATCGTGCTTAACGAACGTCCCTGCGATTACTACTATGTCACCCCCGGCCACCAGGTGCCCACCGGGGTGGCAATGAGCAGCGCGCGCCGCCGCCAGCTGCTGGATCATGCCGCCCGCCATGACGCGGTGATCATTGAAGATGATTATGACTCGGAAAGTAACTTTACCCTCAACCCGCTGCCGGCGCTGAAGGCCAGCGACCGCAGCGGCCGGGTGGTGTATGTCAGCAGCCTGTCAAAGGCGCTGTCGCCGGGGCTGCGGCTGGGATTTATGGTCGCCGACCCGGACCTGATCGACGAGGCGCGCGCCCTGCGCCGGTTGGTCTATCGCCATCCGCCGACCAACATTCAGTACCAGATGGCCCATTTCCTCGCCCAGGGCCATTATGAAACCCATCTGCGGCGCTACCACTACGACTCCGCCCAGCGCTGGGAGCGCCTGCACGCCGCCCTGCAGCGCTATCTGCCGTCGTGCCGCGCGCTGGCGGGGAGCGAACACGCTAACGCCTTCTGGCTGCAGACCCCGGCGCAGATCAACACCCAGCAGCTCACCTGGCGCGCCGCCCACGCCGGCGTGCTGATTGAGCCCGGGGCGCGCCATTTTCTCAGCGCCGCGCCGCCGGATAACTACTTTCGCATGGGTTTCCACGCCATTAACCCCGACGCCATCGCCCAGGGGGTGGAGGTCCTGCGCGGCCAGCTGGAGCAGATGGGTTAGCGAAATTGTTCGTACTCAACGGCATCGCGCACGCTGAGCAGCGCCGGGCGCAGACTGTCGAAAGGCACCGATCCGAGCGCAACGCGCAGCGCTTGTGGAATCGTGGCGGAGACGCAGAACGGCTCGGCGGTCGACACCGAAATACGCCGTTCCATCAGCGCGTTCGCCAGCCGATCGGCCCGGCTCTCTTCCCCCAGAGGCAGCCAGACGAAGTACGAATCGGGATGACTGACAACGGGAAGCCCGCAAAGCACCTCGCGGGCCACCTGCTGCCGCTGTCGCGCATCCTGGCGTTTCTGTGTTTCAAAGCGGGCCACCGTGCCATCTTCAATCCAGGCGCAAATCAGCGAACTTATCAGCGTCGGCGTATTCCACGTCGTGGCCCGGATGGCGCGCTCAATCTCCGGCCGATAGCGCGGCGGAGAAATCACCACCCCCACGCGCAGCCCGGTGGCGATATTTTTCGAAAATCCGGTGACATACACCGTTCTTTCCGGCGCATAGCTGACCACCGGCGGCGGCGGGCGGCTCACCAGCCGGGCGTAAGCCGCATCTTCAATAATCAGCAGATCGTGCTGGCGCGCGAGGTCGGCCAGCGCCTGCCGCTGCCCGGCGTTGAGCACCCAGCCCAGCGGATTGTGCAGCGTCGGCATGGTATACACCGCCCGCACTCGCCGCTGCTGGCACAGCGCATGAAGCGCCTGCAGGTCCGGCCCCTCGGCCCCACAGGGGATGGCCGCCAGCTCCAGATGATAGAGCGCCGCCAGAACCTTGAAGCCCGAATAGGTCAGAGCATCAACCGCCACCACATCGCCCGGACGTAACAGCCCCATAACGGTCACCGCCAGCCCGTGCTGTGCGCCGTTAACGATCAGGACATTTTCCGCGGCCGGCGCAAAGTGTCGGCAGGTCAAATGGCGGGCGATAATGTCCCGCTCGGCGAGCCGCCCGGCGTGAGGCTGATAGCGCAGATGCGAATCAATATCGCCCGCCATCGCCAGCTGCCTGAGCGCCTCGCGCAGCGCATCGCCCTGCGCCGGCAGCGAAGGGTAGTTGAAGTTAAGATCCACGACGTCAGCGGCCACCACCTGCTGATCGACCCCATGCCCCGGCGGCAGCGCGAGGTCGCGCACGAAGGTGCCGCGGCCGGTTTCGCCGCTAACCAGCCCCATCTCTTCCAGTTCACGGTAGACGCGGGTGGCGGTGGCCAGCGAGAGGCGTTCATCGGCGGCAAGGGTACGGTGAGTTGGCAGACGGCTGCCGGCAGGCAGCTGCCCGCTGCGGATCGCCTGCGCGTATCGGTCGACAACGGCTTTGTATCGAGCTTTCATCGTGAAATGTATCTATGACAATAATTTGATTGTATCAGATTGGCCACATTACCATCGCCACTGACGATGCTCAAGCGGGCGCAGCCCAATCAGATAACGCGAGGTTAACGTGGTAGATTCAATATTGGATAAATCGGCGCCCGGTCCCTGGTCCGGATGGTTTCATGGTTTACTGGGGGTGATTATTTTTAGCGGTTCCCTGCCCGCGACGCGGCTGGCGGTGCAGGATATGGATCCGTTGTTATTGACCTTTCTGCGCGCCTCCATCGCCGGGCTGCTTGCCGTCGCCCTGCTGGTCGGCTTTCGCCAGAAACGCCCGCGCCTGGTGCAGCTTGTCCCCCTGATCATCATCTCATCAGGGGTGGTGATCGGCTTTCCCCTGCTCACGGCGCTGGCCCTGCAGCGCATCACCTCGGCGCATTCGATTGTGTTTATTGGTCTGCTGCCGCTGATGACCGCTATTTTTGGCGTGCTGCGCGGCGGCGAGCGTCCGCAGCGCGCTTTCTGGATCTTTTCGCTGCTGGGCAGTCTGCTGGTGATGGGATTCGCCCTGACGCAAAGCGCGGCGACGTCGCTCAGCGGCGATCTGCTGATGCTGGCGGCGGTTATCGCCTGCGGCCTCGGCTATGCGGAAGGGGCGAAGCTGACGCGGGAGCTCGGCGGCTGGCAGGTGATCTGCTGGGCGCTGGTGATTGCCCTGCCGTTGATGCTCCCCGCCTCGCTGATGGTTCAGCCTGCGTCCTGGCATGCCATATCGGCCTCCTCCTGGACCGCGCTCGGCTATGTGTCGCTCTTCAGTATGCTGATCGGTTTTATCTTCTGGTACAAAGGGCTGGCCGCGGGCGGGATCGCCGCCGTCGGCCAGCTCCAGCTATTGCAGCCGTTCTTCGGGCTTGGCCTGTCGGCGGCGCTGTTGCACGAAACCGTCAGCCCCTTGATGCTGGCGGTTACCCTCGGCGTGGTGCTGTGCGTGATGGGCTCGCGCAAATGTGGCCGCCGGCGGGTTAGCGCAGAGAGCAGGAGCAGTGATTGACCGCCCCTACATCCGCCGTCCCGGGTTTCGGCGGCGTAACCGCTGACCCGGGCTACCACATGACAAACGGCTGGAAACAGGTCGCCCCGCCGGGGAGGGCGACCGCCTACAGCGGCCGCGCGTACTGGAGCATCACCTGCAGCAGCACGTTGGCGCCGGCGGCGACGTGCTCCGGCGAGGCATACTCCATTTCGTTATGGCTGATCCCATCCTTGCAGGGGATAAAAATCATCCCGGTCGGCGCCAGGTAGCTCATATACACTGCGTCATGCCCGGCGCCGGAGACGATCGGCCGCGCCGGGTAGCCCAGCCGCTGCGCGGCATCGGCAATGGCCTGCTGGCATTCGCCATCGAAGGGCGCCGCCGGATAGTGGCTCACCTGCTTCAGGGCCACCTGCAGACCGCTTTCCCGCTCAACCTCCGCGATAAACGCCCGCAGCTGGCGATCCATTTCATCCACCAGCGCATCGCTGAGATTGCGCATATCAATGGAGAAGGTGACCTCTCCGGGCACCACGTTGCGGCTGTTGGGCCACACCTGCACGCTGCCGACGGTGCCGCGTCCCTCTTCGCTGCGTCCGGCAATGGCTACCACCTCCTGCATAATGCGGGTCGCCACCTGCAGGGCATCCTGACGCAGGCGCATCGGCGTGGGCCCGGCATGCGACGCCTGACCGGTCACCACGCAGTCGTACCAGCGGATCCCCAGCACGCCCTGCACGATACCGATGGTTTTCGCTTCATCTTCGAGAATCGGCCCCTGCTCAATGTGCGCCTCAAAATAGGCGCCTACGGGATGCTCTCCCGGGGTCTGCTCGCCGATATAGCCGATCTGCGCCAGCGCCTCGCCGACGCTGACGCCCTCTTTATCCGTGACGGCCCAGGTCTCCTCCAGCGGGAAGACCCCGGCAAAGACCCCGGAGCCCATCATCACCGGCACAAAGCGCGACCCCTCTTCGTTGGTCCAGAACACCACCTCAATCGGCGCCTCGGTGGCAATCTGCAGATCGTTGAGCGTGCGCACCACCTCCAGCGCCGCCAGCACGCCGTAGTTGCCGTCAAATTTGCCGCCGGTGGGCTGGGTGTCGATATGGCTGCCGGAGACGATGGGCGGCAGGCTGGGGTTGCGCCCTTCCCGACGCATAAACACATTGCCGATTTTATCGATGGTGACGCTCATCCCGGCCTCCCGCGCCCAGCCAATCACCCGGTCCCGCCCCTGACGGTCGAGGTCGGTGAGGGTCAGACGGCGGCAGCCGCCCTTCGGCGTGGCGCCGATCTGCGCGAGATCCATTAACGACGCCCACAGGCGGTCGCCATTGATGCGCCAGCCGGTGGTGTCGGTGGCGGGGGTAAAAAGTACATCACAGCTCATGGTGGTCTCCTGACATCAAGGTCGCCGCCAGCGCAACCGGCGGTGGGAAAAAAGGCATCAGCGCCTGGTCTTCATCGTGGTGTGTTGCCGCCGGTCAGACGGCCAGGGCCTGCGCGTTGGCGTCAATCGCCAGCTCGCGCCAGCGGTGGCAACTCACCGCATGGCGCTCCGCGACGGATTCCGTCGGCGGCAGGCTCTGCTCGCAGACCGGGCGACGGTGCGGGCAGCGCTCGGCAAAGGCGCAGCCGGGCGGCAAGCGCGCCAGATCCGGCGGCGCGCCGGGAATGCAGTGCAGGGCATCGCCTTTCTTAAGCCCCTCTTTCGGCCGGCTGCCCAGCAGCACCCGGGTATAAGGATGGCGTGGGTGGCGCAGGATCTCACTCATAGAAGCCTCCTCGACGATCCGCCCGGCGTACATCACCGCCACCCGGTCGGCGATCTCCACCGCGGCGCCGATGTCGTGGGTCACAAACACGATCGACAGCCCGCGCTGCTTTTGCTGCTCGCGCAGCAGGATCAGGATCTGGATTTGCACCGTGGCGTCGAGGGCGGTGGTCGGCTCATCCGCCAGCAGCAGCTGCGGGTTACAGGAGAGCGCGAGGGCGATCATCGCCCGCTGGCGCATCCCGCCGGACATCTCGTGCGGGTAAGCGTCCAGCCGCCGCTCGGGGCTGGGAATGCGCACCTGGCGCAGGGCCTCCAGTGCCCTGTCCCGGGCCGCCTGGCGCGACAGCCCTTCGTGGCGACGCAGCCCTTCAATAATCTGCTGCCCAACGGTGTAGACCGGGTCGAAGGCCAGTAGCGGCTCCTGAAAAATCATCGCGCAGCGCCCGCCGCGGTAGCGCCGCAGCTGGCTGGCGCTCATCGTCAGCACCGCGTCGTCACCCACCCGCAGGGTGCCGGAGAGCTCACTGCTCCCCGGCGGGTGCAGGAGCATCAGCGCCCGCAGGGTCACGCTCTTGCCGGAACCCGACTCGCCAATCAGCGCCATCACCTCCCCCTTTTGTACGTCAAAGGAGACCCCGTTGACCGCGTTGATGGTCTGCCCGTCGCGGCGAAAGACGACCCGCAGGTCGCGCACATGGACAAAGGCGTTATCCGACATGGCTGACCTCCTTAAGGGGGATGCTCTGATGCCAGAGCGAGGCCGGCTGCACCATCAGGCAGGCGCTCTGGTGCCCCTCCCCGACCGCCTCCAGCCGCGGTTTCACTTCGGCGCAGACCGCCTTCGCATGCGGGCAGCGGGTGTGAAAGCGACAGCCGCTCGGCGGCGCGATGGGGCTGGGGGGATCGCCGCTCAGCGGCGAGGTCAGGGTGCGGTGTTCCGGGTCCATGGAGGGCATGGAGCTTAACAGCGCCCGGGTATAGGGGTGGGCGGAGGCGGTAAACAGCTGCTCCGCCGGGCCGATCTCTACCACTTCGCCAAGGTACATAACGAGGATCCGATCCGACAGCCAGCGAACCACGTGCAGATCGTGGCTGATAAACACATAGGTCAGCTCGAGGGTGCGTTTTAGCTCCTGCAGCAGCTGCAGCACCTGAGCTTCCACCGATTTATCCAGCGCCGACACCGCCTCATCAAGAATGACCAGCCGCGGCTTCATCGCCAGCGCGCGGGCGATATTCACCCGCTGCCGCTGGCCGCCGGAGAGCGCATGCGGGTAGCGGTCGGCAAAGCGCGCCGGTTCAAGGCCGACGTGCGCCAGCAGATAGCGGGCGTATTCGCTGGCCTCTCTGGCGCTGACGCCGTGGACGCGCTGGCCGAAGGCGATACTCTCCTCCATGGTCATGCGCGGATTGAGCGAGGCATAGCTATCCTGGAAAACCATCTGCACCTGGCGACGGTAGGCTTTCATGGGCAGACGCGACGAGCCAACCTCCAGCCCGTCGAAGATCAGTTCGCCGCTGTCCTGGGTGAGCAGCTGCATCAGCAGCCGGGCGGTGGTCGATTTGCCGCAGCCCGACTCGCCGACCACCCCCAGGGTTTCGCCTTTCATCACCGTGAAGCTGATATCGTCCACCGCCTGGACCACCTCCCGGCCTTTGCCGCCGCGGAAGTACTTCAGCAGATGATTGACCTTCAGCAGCGGCTGCGCCGGCCCGCCGAGATCGATATTGATAAAGGGTTGCATCGCTTACTCCTTAATCGCCATTGCCGCACGCAGGCGGTCCGCGAGGATATTGAACGAAATGGAGGTGATAAAAATCATCAGGCCCGGCAGGGCGGCCACCCACGGCTGGGTATAGATTGCCGTGCGCAGGGTATTGAGCATCAGCCCCCACTCGGGCTCCGGCGGCCGCACGCCGAGGCCGAGAAACGACAGGCCGGAGGCAAGGATCATGCACACCGAAATCAGCCCGGTGGAGAAGACGAAGATCGGCCCGAGCACGTTACCCAGCACCTGGACGCGGATAATGGTCAACGCGCTGGCGCCGGTGGCCCGGGCGGCGTCGATATAGTCCATATGCCGTACCTGAGCGGTCACGCTCTCGGCAATCCGCGCCACCTGCGGGACAAACACCAGGGTCAGCGACAGCAGCGCATTGCCGATGCCCGCCCCCAGCGCCCCCGACAGCGCAATCGCCAGCAGGACCGAGGGAAAGGCATAGAACACATCCACGGTGCGCATAATCACGGTATTGATTTTGCCGCCCATGTAGCCGGCGATGATCCCGATGGCGCCGCCGATAAAAAAGGCGAACACCACCGGGACAATCCCCATAAACAGCGACAGCCGGGTGCCGAGGATCAGTCGCGACAGCATGTCGCGCCCCAGCTCATCAGAGCCCAGCGGGAAGCCGTCGCTGCCGATGGGCTTCAGGCGCAGGAACATTGACGTTTGATAGGGGTCTTTGACGATAAGCCATGGCCCTAACAGCGCCAGGGCCAGCAGCAGGAGGATCACTACCCCCACCACCACGCCGCCGGGATCGCGCAGTAAGCGGCGCAGCACGCCGCGCCAGTAACCTTGCCGGGAAGCGTTGGCCGGCGCGGCCGGGACCGCTTTCGTCGTTGCCGTATCCACCATGGTCAGCTCCTCTTAATGCGCGGGTCGAGGGTGGTCTGCAGAATATCCACCAACAGGTTGAGCAACACGAAAAACAGCGCCAGCACCCAGATGGTGCCCTGCAGCAGGGGCAGGTCGCGCTGAAAAATGGCGGTGTTGAGCAGCAGCCCGGTCCCCGGCCAGGAGAAGACGGTCTCCACGAGGATCGAGCCGCCCATCAGATAGCCCACCTGCAGCCCCATCACCGCCAGCGCGGTTGGCGCGGCATTTTTCATGACGTGGACGAAGATGCGCGATTCGTTAAGGCCGCGGGCGCGCAGGCCAACGATAAACTCCTGGCTGAGGATATCGGCTACCTGCGAGCGCACGGTGCGGGCGATAATCCCGGTCGGGATCACCGACAGCGTGATGGCCGGCAGCAGCATGAACTGCAGGTGCGCCCAGTCCCATTGCCAGCCCACCTCGCCTATCGGCCCGCCGCCGGTGGCCGGCAGCAGCGCGAACTTGACGCTGCAGAGGATCACCAACAGCATCCCCAGCCAGTAATGCGGCACGCTGACGCCAAACACCGACAACACCGAGGCCAGACGGTCAATGACGCTGTTGCGAAAATAGCCGGCGACAAAGCCAAACAGGCTGCCGAGGACGAAGCCGATCGCCGTCGCCAGCAGCGCCAGGCGCAGGGAGTAAGCCACTGCGGTCATCACCTCGTCTATCACCGGGCGGCCGGTGGCGACCGACATACCGAGGTCGCCGTGCAGCGCCCGCCACAGCCAGTGGATAAACTGCAGAGGCAGCGGCTTATCAAAGCCGTAGGCCTGCATCAACGTCTGGCGCAGCGCCTCCGAGGCGTCCGGCGGCATCACCGACACCAGCGGGTCGCCCGGCGCGATCTGCACCAGCATGAAACAGATCACCGCCACCCCAAGCATGGTGGGGATAGCCAGCAGAATGCGGTATAGCAGCGTATTGATCATCGGTTGCCCCTTTCGCGATTACTCTTTTTTGCTCACCAGGCTGAGGTCGATAAACCAGCTCTGCGGTTGCACCACTCCGGTCACCGCGGGCGAAATCGCGCGCGGCCCGACGTCGTGGGCGACAAACAGGAACGGCACCTGATCCACCAGCGCGGCGTGCAGATCGCCGGCGGCTTTATTCATCGCTTCCGGGGTAAAGGCGTGCTTGACGGCGGCGGCGAGTTTTTCCGTCTCTGGGGTGGCGAAGTAGCCCCAGTTGGTCGCCACCGGCGGAAACGCTTTGGCGGTCGAGAAGCGGATCAGGCCAAAATAGGGATCATTGACCGCGGCGCTGACGTTGATCGCGTCGATCCCTTTTGCCGAGGGATCCCGGGCGCCCAGGCGCCAGTTGGTGAACAGGGTGTTCCATTCCACCACTTTAATATCCACATTGAAGAAGCAGCTCTTCAGGCTCTGCTGGATATACTCGTTCATCGGCAAAGGCTGCATCTGCCCGGAGCCGGAGGCCGAGGTGGCCACCGTGACGTGCAGCGGCTTGCCGGCGCTGTATCCAGCCTCGGTCATCAGCTGACGGGCGGCGTCCGGGTCATATTTGATCTGGAAGGTGGGTTTGCCATGCCACGGGCTGTCGGCCTCGTAGACCCCGGTGGCCTCGGTCATGTAGCCGCCGAGGTAGCTCTTCAGCTCGGCGCGGTTCAGACACAGGTTGGCCGCTTTGCGCACCCGAATGTCCTGCCACGGCGATCCTTTTTCAAAGGAGAACTGCCAGGGCCACAGGTGCGGCTGGGTGTTGGCGTAAAGGTGAAAACCCTGAGACTTGATCTGATCGATGGCGTCCGGCGCCGGGGCTTCAATCCAGTCCACCTGCTTCGACAGCAGCGCCGCGGTGCGGGCGTTGGCCTCCGGCAAAGGGATCAGCACCACCGTATCCACCCGGGGAATGCGATCTTTGTTCCAGTAGTCGGGGTTTTTCGCGAGGATCAGCTGCTGACGCGGCACCAGCTTCTCCAGTTTGAACGGGCCGCTGCCCACCGCATGGGCGGCGAAGGCGGTCCACGCCTGTTTGCTGCGCGTGGCGCTATCCCCCGCGCTGGCCGGCACCGCGTCATACTGCTTCTGCCACGCCGTGGGCGAGACAATAAACAGGTTGGTGATGTTGTACGGCAGCAGCGCGTCCGGTTCCGAGGTGGTCAGCGCCACGGTGTGGTCGTCAATTTTCTCCGCGCCGGTGAGGGTCGGCATCCGCGACAGGGTGTTGCCGATCTGCCCCGGGGCGTACTGCGGCGCTGCTTTATTGAGCACCTTATCCACGTTCCAGATGATGGCGTCGGCGTTCACCTCCGTCCCATCATGAAACTTCATCCCCGGACGCAGGGTGAAAATCCAGCGGCTGGTGTTCTGCGGATCGATGTGCCACTCGGTCGCCAGCCCTGGCACCAGATCGCTGGGCTTTTCACCTTGCGACAGATCCCACTCCACCAGCGCGTCATACAGCGGGATGCCGGTAAAGCGGTTGCCCTCATAGCCCTGATCCGGCTGGCCGAGGGTTAACGGAATATCCGCGGCGGTCATGGCGATCCGCAGCGTGGAGGCGTTGGCAGGTAAGGCGGCGCCCGCCAGGGCCAGTGCGCCGCTCACCGCCACGGCGAGACGACCGGCACGCGAAAATAACGTTGTTTTGTGCATCACATGATCCCTGTTAAATAAAGTGTCACGAATTAACAGGCAAAATGCGTACCAGCTCTTGCGCGGGCGGAAATAGGCCGAAACCGACCGGTAAAATAAGAAGGACTTATATTATCACCATGATAATTATGGGAAAATAATTGCACCTTATTCCGTCGCACCGCCAGCGGGAAATATGTTGCAGAATTGCACCAGTCGCTATATGGCAAATTTCAAATAATCACTCTGCGTCACTTTTTTATTCATCCCCGTCCTCCGCCGCGGCGTATTCTCCGTCGGGATCAATCCCTTCTATACTTCAGGGAACACATCGACCGGGAGAGACTATGCCTTTAGCCGATTTTCACCGCTCCGATCCTTTTACCCTCGGTATCGAACTGGAGCTGCAGGTGGTGAACCCGCCGGGTTACGACCTCAGCCAGGATGCCTCGACGCTGATTGCCGACGTCCAGCATGAGCTGACCGTGGGAGAAGCCAAGCACGATATCACCGAGAGCATGCTGGAGATCGCCACCGGGGTGTGCCGCGACATCAGCCATGCGCAAATCCAGCTCAGCGCCATCCAGCAGGCGGTCCAGCGCGCGGCGCTGCATCATCATCTGCAGATCTGCGGCGGGGGTTCCCACCCCTTTCATGCCTGGCAGCGTCAGCAGATCAGCGACAATCCGCGCTATGTCAAAACCGTCGAGCATTTTGGCTATCTGGCGCAACAGGCGACGGTCTTTGGCCAGCATGTGCACGTCGGCTGCCAGAGCGGCGACGACGCCATCTATCTGCTGCACGGCTTGTCGCGCTTTGTGCCGCACTTCATCGCCCTCAACGCCGCCTCGCCGTGGTTCGACAGCACCGACAGCCGCTTCGCCTGTTCGCGCCTCAACCGCTTCTCCTCTTATCCCGACAACGGTCCGATGCCGTGGGTGGCCGACTGGCAGGGGTTTCGTCGCCTGTTCCGCCAGCTGAGCTACACCAGCATGATCGACAGCATGAAGGATCTGCACTGGGATATTCGCCCCAGCCCGCAGTTTGGTACCGTCGAGGTGCGGGTGATGGACACCCCCCTGACCCTCGCCCAGGCGATCCATATCGCTGGCTTTATTCAGACCCTGGCCTGCTGGCTGTTGACGGAGCGTCCTTTTAAGCACCAGCCTGACGATTATCTGCTGTATCCTTTTAACCGCTATCAGGCCTGCCGCTACGGGCTGGACGGAACCCTTACCGACGTGCGCAGCGGGGAGCAGCGCAGCATCCGTCAGGAGATCCTGCAGCTCGCCGACCGGCTGGCACCTTTCGCCCATCAGCTGAAGGCGACGGCGGCGCTGGAGGCGGTGGTTCGCCAGGCGAAATCGCCGCACAGCGAGGCGCAGCAGATGCGCGAGTTTATCGCCAACGGCGGTTCGCTTTCCGGGCTGGTGCAAAAACACTGTGAGATTTGGGCGGCATAAGACAGCGAGGCGGGTATACTCGGCGCAGACCATAGAAAGGATTGCCCATGTTATTACGCTGCCTGCTCCCCCTGGCGCTGCTGCCCCTGGCCGCCGTCGCCAGCGCCGCCTGTACCCTCACCGACCCGACGCTAACCCTGCAGAGCTATCGGGTGGATGCGCAGAAAGAGCGCATTGCAATGTACTGGCAGGATCGGCACGGTAAAGCCTGGGGTTCCCTGCGTTCGCTGCTGGCGGGTATCGATGGCGATGGCCGGGTGCAGATGGCGATGAACGGCGGCATTTACGATAAGGCCTACGCGCCGCTGGGGCTGTATATCGAAGACGGCAAACGCCTGACGCCGGTAAACCGCTCCGCCGGCGGCGGGAACTTCTTTATCCGCCCCGGCGGCGTATTCCTGGTGGAGAACGGCCGGGCGAAAATCGTGCCGCTGCCGGCGTACAAACGCTCTCCCGCCATCCGCTATGCGGTGCAGTCCGGCCCGATGCTGATTGAGAATGGCGTCATCAACTGGCGGCTGAAGCCCTCCGCCAGCTCGCGCAAACTGCGCAACGGGGTTGGCATCGATAAGCAGGGCCGGGTGGTGTTTATGCTCAGCGATCGCGAGACCAACTTCTATGATTTTGCCTGCTATGCGCAGTCAAAGCTTGGGGTGCGGCAGATGCTTTATCTCGACGGCACCCTGTCGAAGATGTACCGCAAAGGCGGCAGCGTGCCGTGGCAATATCATCCGTTCGTGACCATCATAACGGTGGAGAGGAAATAGCGGGCGCGTTTGGGGGCGGCCATTCCAGCCAGGAGAGTGAATAAATTAACGACAGGCCGGGCAAGGTATTGCCGCCGTGCCCGATGTCCTTGCCCGGTGGCGCTGCGCTTACCGGGCCTACAGAGTCTGTTCGCTATGATATGGCCCCTGAAATCTACGGGCGTGCAGCAGGGCCGATTCCCGCTGAAATCGGCGAACCGGAGGTCGGCAGATAAGGCGGGGCTCACGCCCAAACGCAACGTGAACGCAAAACCCCCCCTCACCCTACCCCTCTCCCAAAGGGAGAGGTGACCGCCCGGTAGTCGTTGCAGCCTGGAGTATCCCCGTTACCGACCGGTAGCGCCGCGCTTACCCCCGCCGATGCGCCCACTCGCGCATACGCTGAAACAGAACATACAGCGAAGGAATAAACAGGATGCCAACCATCGTCGCCACCAGCATTCCGCTGAACACCGTGGTGCCGATGATCCGCCGGCTCTGCGCCCCGGCGCCGGTGGCGAGCATCATCGGCATGATGCCGATAATAAACGACACCGCGGTCATCATCACCGCGCGGAAGCGGCGGGTGGCGCCCTCGCGCGCGGCGTCGACTATCGACAATCCCTCTTCGCGCCGGCTGCGGGCAAACTCAACGATCAGAATCGCATTCTTCGCCGCCAGGGCGATCAGCAGCACCAGTCCTATCTGGACATACACATCGTTGGCATAGCCCGCCGTCCACAGCCAGAGCAGCGCTCCGCCGATGGCGAACAGCACCGAAAGCATGACGCTCGCCGGCAGCGTCCAGCTCTCATACTGCGCCACCAGGAACAGCCACGCCATCGCCACCGCCGCCAGCACGATCCACACCGCCTGATTGCCGGTCTGCTGCTCCTGCCAGGAGATGCCGCTCCAGGCGTAGTCATACCCCGGCGGCAGATGGGCCTGCAGAATCTGCTCCATAGCCGCCATCGCCGTACGGCTGCTGACCCCCTCGGCCGCTGAACCGCTCACCGACACGGACGGGAACTGGTTGTACTGCTGAATAAACGGCGCCCCCACCGTCGGCGTAATGGTGACCAGATTGCTCAGCCGCACCCGCTCGCCGTCGCGGCTGCGGACGTACAGCTCGCTAATCTGCTCAGCCCGCTCGCGCCACTGCATCTCATTTTGCATCACCACATGATAGACACGGTTGTTAAGGCTGAAATCACCGGCGCGCGTGCCGCCGAACGCCGTCTGCAGGCTGCTGAAGATCTGCGCCACCGGCACATCCAGCAGCGCCGCCCGATCGCGGTCGACCGTCAGGGTCAGCTGCGGCACGTTGCTGCTCCAGGTGGTAAACACCCGGCTCAGCTGCGGATGCTGTTTCGCCAGTTGAAGGATCTCCTGCGTCACCTGCTCCAGCTCCGCCGACGACTGACCGGCCTGCGCCAGGATGCGCAGGTCAAATCCCGAGGCATTGCCCAGGCCCGGCAGGGTCGGCGGCGCGAAGGTCATGATCGTCGCCTCCGGCAGCGACAGCAGCTGGCGCTGGATATCCGCCATCACCGCATCCAGCGGCGGCCGCTGATGCCAGTCCTTGAGCATTACCGAGATAAACCCGCCGTTAGCGGCGCTGGTGCCGTTGAGAATGTTGAAGCCGGACACCTGAATCACATCCTCCACCGCCGGGTTAGCCATCAGCAGCTTGCGCGCCTGGGCCATCACCGCTTCGGTACGCTCCAGCGACGCCGCCTCCGGCAGCTGCACGCTGGCAAACAGGTAACCCTGATCTTCCTGCGGCAGGAAGCCTTTCGGCATTGAGCTAAAGCTGAACGCCACCAGCGCGCCCGCCGCGACCGTCGCCGCCAGCGCCAGCCAGGGGCGGCGGTTCATCCAGCCAACCAGCCGGCCATAGCCGTCGCGGGTGCCGTCGAGGAGACGGTTAAACGCCCGCCACACCGCCGCCGGCCGGGCGGGACGCGGGCGCAGCAGTAGCGCGCAGAGGGCTGGGGTTAGGGTTAACGCCACCAGGCTCGACAGGGCCACCGCGGTGGAGAGCGTCACGGCAAACTGCCGGTACAGCTCGCCGACGATCCCCGGGAGCAGCGCCACCGGCACAAACACCGCCAGCAGCACCAGGGTCGTAGCGATCACCGGCCCGGCGATCTGCCGCAGCGCCTGGGCGGTGGCCTGCAGGCGATCCAGCCCTTCCGCCATTTTGGTTTCCACATTCTCCACCACCACAATGGCGTCATCCACCACCATCGTCAGGGCGAGAATGATCGCGAACAGGCTGAGGGTGTTGGCGCTGTAGCCCAGCAGATAGAGCACCGCAAAGGTGCCGATCAGTGACACAGGGATTGCCAGCACTACGATCAGCGTCGCCCGCCAGCTCTGCAGGAACAGCGACACCACCACGACCACCGCCAGCAGGGTCAGCGCCAGCGAGACGCCGATCTCTTTGATCGTCGCCGCCACAAAGCGGGTGGTATCGAACTTCACCTCCCAGGTGAGATCCGCCGGAAAGCGGGTGTGCAGGCGGTTAAGCTCAGCGCGCACTGCGCTGGCGACCTGCAGGGCATTGGCGGTGGGCGTCGGGTAGATACCCAGATAGGCCGACGCTTTACCGTTGAGCTGCGCGCCGGAGCTGTAGCTGCGGGCGCCCAGCTCGATGGTCGCCACGTCGGTGAGGCGCACCAGCTGTCCCTGCGCGCCGCGACGGAGGATAATCTCGCCAAAGCTGGCCGCCTCGTTCAGACGCCCCAGCCCGTTGATGGTCAGCGTCTGCTGCTGACCGTTGAATACCGGCGGGGTGCCCACCTGCCCCGCCGCGCCCTGCACATTCTGCTCGCGCAGCGCCTGGGCAACGTCATCCGTGGTGATGTTGAGGGCGTTCATGCGGTCCGGACGCAGCCAGATGCGCATACTGTAATCCCGGGCGCCAAACATCTGCACCTCGCCGACGCCGGGCAGGCGCGCCAGCGCCTCGCGCACCTGGGTGCTGGCGTAGTTACTGACAAACAGCGGCGACAGCGTGCCCAGCGGCGAATAAAGGCTTACCCCCATCAGCAGGTTGCTGGCGCGCTTGCGTACCTGGACCCCATTCTGCTGCACCTCCGGCGGGAGCTGCGCCAGCGCCTGCGACACCCGGTTTTGCACGTCGATCGCCGCCAGGTCGGCATCGGTGCCCGCCGCGAAGGTAATACTCAGGCGGTACGTTCCCTCATCCGAGCTGGTGGACTCCATATACAGCATATGATCGACGCCGTTGAGCTGGGTCTCCAGCGGGGCGGCGATAGCCTCCGCCACGTCTGACGCGCTGGCGCCTGGCCAGCTGGCGGTAACGTTCACCACCGGAGGCGTGATCGCCGGGTACTGCTCCACCGGGATCAGCTTCAGCGACACCGCGCCGACAAAGGTCAGCAGCAGCGCGATCACCATGGCAAATCGCGGACGACGGATAAAAAAGGTCAGCATCCCTTCTCCTTACTTAGTTCAGCACCTGTACCGCGGCGCCTTCGCGTAAACGCTGCGCGCCGTCGGTGATCACCTGCTCGCCCGCCTGCAGCCCTTTCTCAACCGCAAACTGCTGCCCCTGCTGTCCCGCGAGGGTCAGACGACGCTGCCCGGCGGTATGGTCCGGCTTCAGCACCCAGCTGAAAAAGCCCTGCGGATCCTGCTGCACGGCGGCGGCCGGGATCATCACCCGTGACTGCAGCTCCTGCGGACGGAACAGGATTGTTACGCTGCCGCCCGGCAGCAGACGGTGCTGCGGATTGGCGAACTCCGCCCGCACCGCCACGCTGCCGGTGCGGGCATCAATCCGGTTATCGATGGAGGTCAACACCCCATCGCGCCGTTTGCCATCCACGTCAATCTGCGCCAGCCACGCCTGCTTCAGAGCGTGGATGTCGGCATGCTGGCCGGTTTTGCTGAAAAACGCGGCTTCGTCGAGGGCGAACGAGACCCGCACCGGATCCAGCTGCACAATGTCCACCAGCACGCCGCTGGATGGGTTAATCAGCGTCCCGACGTGAAAGGCGCTGTGGCCCACCCGTCCGGTCACCGGCGCCGCAATCCGGGTATAACTGAGCACAATCTGCTGGGCCTCGACGCGGGCTTTCGCCTGCTGCACGGCAGCGGCGGCGACGTCGCGCTGCATCCGGGCTGTGTCGACGTCGTTGCGGCTGATGGAGTGGTTGTTGATGAGTCGCTCGTAGCGAGTGAGCAGCTGTTGCGACTGGCGTAATGAGGCCTCTGCGCTTTTCAGCTCGGCCTGCGCCAGGGCCAGCGCCGCGCGGGGCTGTGCGTCGTCGAGGGTAAACAGCAGGTCGCCCTCGGTCACATACTGCCCGTCCTGGAAGTGGCGCTGAACAATCACCCCTTCGGTGCGCGCGCGAATGTCGACGGCGCGGATTGCCTCGACGCGTCCGGGGATGGCGCGTTCTTCAGCATGAGGAGCCAGTTCGGCCGTGGCGACGCGGACCGGCACCGCCGGCGCGGCGGTGGCCGTCAGGGCGCTGCTGGCCAGGGCGCTAGCCAGCAGCGCAAAGCGGAAGGTTTTAATCATAGGGGATCCTTGCGACAGTAACGCGCGCCTGCGGCGAGGCGCGCGAGATCGATCAGGCCGTTTTGCGGAACCGGCGCGTCAGACGCTTCTCGATTTCCACCACCAGGAACATGGCGATGCCGATGACCAGGGTGACAAACCAGTAGCGCAGCGGCAGCGCTTCCGTGCCAAACATGTTCTGCATCAGCGGGACATAGATAATCACCAGCTGCATCAGCAGCAGGACACCGGTCACCAGCCAGATGCCTTTGTTGCGCAGCAGGCCCATGCTCAGGGAGAAGCTGTCGCTGCTGCGGCAGTTGATCATGTAGACCCACTGCGCCGTCACCAGCATCTGCAGCAGCACGGTGCGGATAAACTCCGGACTGTGGCCGCGCGGCGCCAGCCAGGCCTCAAGGATAAAGGCGGCAATAGCAATCATAGACCCGACAAAAGCCACCCGCCACACGGCGAAACCATCCATCACGTGCTGGCCGGTTTTACGCGGCGGGCGGTTCATCACGTTGCGCTCCGCGGCCTCAAAGGCCAGGCCGAAGGAGAGCGTCGCCGACGTCGCCATGTTCATCCACAGGATCAGCACCGGGGTCAGCGGAATCATGTTCCCCGCCAGCAGGGCGATGATGATCAGCAGCCCCTGCGCCAGGTTGGTCGGCATGATGAAGAGGATGGTCTTCTTCAGGTTGTCATAGACCCGACGGCCCTCTTTTACCGAGCTGGCGATGGTGGCGAAGTTATCATCGGTCAACACCATGTCAGCCGCCTCTTTGGTGACTTCGGTACCTTTGATACCCATCGCGATACCCACGTCGGCCTGGCGCAGCGCCGGCGCGTCGTTGACGCCGTCGCCGGTCATGCCGACCACTTCGCCGTTATCCTGCAGGGCTTTCACCAGGCGCAGCTTATGCTCCGGACTGGTGCGGGCAAAGATGTCGTACTCCACCGCCGCCTTCGCCAGCGCCGCATCGTCCATGTGCTCCAGCTGGTAGCCGGTCATGGCCTGGCTGCTGTTGGTGATCCCCAGCATCTGGCCGATGCTCATCGCCGTCTGCGGGTGGTCGCCGGTGATCATCTTCACGCGGATGCCGGCGGTCTGGCAGGCGTGGATAGCGTCAATAGCTTCCGGACGCGGCGGATCCATCATTCCGGCGATGCCGAGGAAAATCAGTCCCTCCTGCAGATCCTCATGGTTCAACGTGGTGGCATCAAGGCTGGCCGGCTTACAGGCCGCCGCCACCATGCGCAGCCCCTGACGGGCGAAGCGCGCCATCTCCTCTTCCCAGTACTGCGCCTCGAACGGCACCGCGCCCTGGCGGCTCATCTGCTCACGGCACATGCCGAAGATGACGTCCGGCGCACCGGTGATTAACACCCGGGCATCGCCATCGATGTGCTGCAGCGTGGACATATATTTGTACTGCGAGTCAAAGGGGATCTTGGCCACCAGACGGGCCTCCACCGCCGGGAGCTGCGCTTTCGCCGCCAGCACCTTCAGCGCCCCTTCGGTTGGCCCGCCGGTGATCCCCCACAGGCCGCGCTCATCCTGGATAAGCTGGCTGTCGTTGCACAGGTCGATGGTGCGCAGCCAGGTCTCCAGCACGGTACCCGGCTGAACCTGCACGGGCTCATCGCTCCCCTCAAGGAAGATCCGCCCCTGCGGCTCATAGCTGTCGCCTTCCACCCGGTAGCAGCAGTCGGCGGTGATGATCGCCTTGACGGTCATTTCGTTCATCGTCAGGGTGCCGGTTTTATCCGAGCAGACCACGGTCATGGCGCCGAGGGTTTCCACAGTCGGCAGCTTACGGATAATCGCCCGCTTGCGCGCCATCGTCTGCACGCCGAGCGACAGAATAATTGAGATGATCGCCGGCAGTCCTTCCGGTACCGCGGCCACCGCCAGGCTAATCAGCGACAGCAGCAGCTCGCCCATCGGGATATCCCGCAGCGCGAGGCTGAAGATAAACAGCGCCACCATCATGGCGAGGATAATGACGAAAATCGCTTTGCCGAGCTTATCCATCTGCACCAGCAGCGGGGTGCGGTGCTTCTCAATGCCCGCCATCATCTGGTTAATGTGGCCGAGTTCGGTCTGCGCGCCGGTGGCGGTCACCACGCCGACGCCGCCGCCGGCGCTGACGGTGGTCCCGGAGAAGACCATGTTCACCCGGTCGCCCAGCGGCAGGTCGCCTTCCAGCGCGTCGGTGATTTTATCCACCACCGTCGACTCGCCGGTGAGGATCGCCTCTTCCACCCGCAGGTTGTGCGTTTCAATCAGCCGCATGTCCGCCGGCACGCGGTCGCCGGCGCGCAGGATAACGATATCCCCCGGAACCAGGTCGCGCGTCGGGATAGTCTCATGTTTGCCGTTACGCTGGACGCGGGCATCGCTGGAGAGCATGTTGCGGATCCCCTGCAGGGACTTTTCGGCGTTGCTCTCCTGGATATGGCCGATCAGGGCGTTAATCACCGTCACGCCGAGGATCACCAGAGTATCGACCCAGTGCCCCATGATGGCGGTCAGCGCCGCGGCGGCCAGCAGCACGTAAATCAGTACGTCGTTAAAGTGGGCAAGAAAGCGCAGCCAGGCCGGTTTCCCTTTCTTTTCCGGCAGCGCGTTCGGCCCACAGTTATTCAGGCGCTCGGCGGCGTCTGCGGAACTTAACCCAGCGGCCTGGCTTTTGGTCTGCGCCAGCACTGCGTCAACGGTCTGCTGCCAGACCTGCCGTGGCGCGGTGTCGCCCGAGGGCGTCGTAAACTTTGGGTTATTCATCTTGGTCAAATTACATTTTCCTTATAAATTCCGTGAGTCGGAAAGCCTGAAATCATTCCTGGCCAATGCAGTAAAAGGTGGCGAAAAAGCCGATAAAAATGTGAACCAATACAAGCCTAAATTTTTCGCAAAATAAAAAATATGTGGTAAGTTAATTCCACGAGCCAACTATTACAGAATATTAATAAACCAAAACTAAACGAGGTTAAATATGTTTGGAATCTACCGCGGACGCCGTCTGGCGCTGTACATCTTGCTGGCCATCATCGCTGCCACGCTGGTGGGATATAGCACTTATAGTTTTGTAAAAGCGCTGGCATAATAATGACAGTAATTTACAGGAGACTGATTTTAATTTAATTACAAATTATTTCAGATTAATTAACATGGGAATAAAAGGCAGGCCATAATATTAAACAGAAGCGCATTAAGGCGAGTAAAATACAAAGCATATTGCGTTAGGGATTATTTTGCCGGACAATATGTTTTTTAACTGATGATTAACATGACATGAAACATCCGCTGGAAACGCTCCTCTCCGCCGCCGGGATCCTGCTCCTGGCTCTGCTCTCCTGTCTGCTGTTGCCCGCGCCGTCGCTGGGCCTGACGCTGGCGCAAAAGCTGGTTGAGACATTCCATATGATGGATCTCAACCAGCTTTATACGGTGTTGTTTTGTTTGTGGTTCTTAGCACTGGGCGCCATTGAGTATCTGGTGCTGCGCTGGGTGTGGCGTCGCTGGTTTTCGCTCGAACGCTAAACCAGGAAGGGCGCGCCTCAGTGGGCGCGACTGTGGTTCTCTTTACGGTAGGCGCCCGGCGGCAGATTGAAGGTCCGGGTGAAGACGCGGGTAAAGGTCTGTTGCGAATCGAAGCCATACTTCAGGCAGATATCGTAGACCCGCTGATCGGTGTCACGCAGATCGCGGGCGGCCAGCAGCAGCTTCCTTTCGCGAATATAGCGCCCCAGGCTCTCCCCTTTATACTGTAAAAACAGCCGTTGCAGATGCCATTTCGAATACCCGGCATGGCGAGCGATATCATCAATACGCAGCGGTTGATGCAGGTTGTCATCAATCCACTCGACGATAGTATCAATCACCTGAGCGGAAATCGTCATATGCTCTCTCCTCTGATACTGCACTGGCGCTTAGCGCCACCAGGCGTTAAATGATTGCGTCTTATCGGCGACCCACACCGGCTCGCCCTGCACAGGCGTCAGCAGACGCCAGGCCCTTCCTTCGCTGGCAGCCGCCAGCCGTTGATACGGTTCATCCCAGCTGTGTTTCGCCAAAACGAATCGTCCTGCATGCCCAGGCAGCACCGCGCGAGCGCGCAGGTCGTCGGCGGCCTGAGCTGTTTCATCCGGCATCATGTGAATATATTTCCAGTCCTGGTCATACTGCCCGTTCTCCATGATCGCCAGATCGACCGGACCAAATTCATCGCCTATCGCTTTAAAGTGCGGCCCATAGCCGCTGTCGCCGCTGTAATAAATCTTTTGCTGCGGGGTAACGAACAGAAAACTGGCCCACAGCGTCTGGTTGCGCTTCAGCCCACGGCCGGAAAAGTGCCGCGCCGGCAGGACGTGGACGATGAGCTCGTCGTTAACCGGAATCGCCTGCTGCCAGTCCGCTTCGGTAATCAGCGCCCCGTCCATCCCCCAGTAACGCAGATGCGAGCCAACCCCCAGCGGCGTAATGACCCGCTTAATTTTCGGCAGCAGAGCGCGGATGGTGGCGTAATCCAGATGGTCGTAATGATCGTGGGAGATGATCAGCAGATCGATCTCCGGCATCCCTTCCGCCCGCCACGGATAGTCGCCGGGGAAAGCTTTATTAATAAAGGAGAACGGCGCCGCGTAATCGCTGAACACCGGGTCGATCAGGATGCGTTTTCCCGCCAGCTGCAGATACCAGGAGGAGTGGCCGAGCCAGACCATCACGTCCTGCCCGAGGGGCAGCGTCGCCAGATCGGTCTTTACCAGCGGCAGCGGCTGCGCGGGACGGGCGTTTTCCCGTTTGGTCATCAAAAAATCCCACCATGCCGCCAGCATATTTTTTTGCCCGGTGAACCCCGGCGTGGGCAGCTGGTTATGGAACTGGCCATCCCGGTAGTGGGGGGACGCTTCCACCTGGCTAAGCTGTGCCCCCTGCGGCGCCTTACCAAAACCGGCATTGAGGACAAACGGCAATGTCGTTGCTGCTGCGAGTAACATGATGGCGACCACGCTGAAAGTGACACGGTTCATATCCTGACCAGACAAAAGCCCCCATCCCGGAGGCTTTATGATATAACTTGATTATGAGTGAGTACGCACTCATTATTAGGAATGTGATGAAAGTCGTCAAGACGATTTTCAATTTTTGCGTTCCGCCGTTGCAGCAACCAGGTCAGACGTGCAAAGATCGGCGGTTTGTTTAAACCTGCGTGAGGAAAAAAGTAGTGGCTCGTCCAAAGAGTGAAGATAAAAAGCAAGCGTTACTGGAAGCTGCCACCGCGGCTTTCGCCCAGTCCGGCATCGCCGCCTCGACGTCGGCCATCGCCCGCAGCGCCGGTGTGGCCGAGGGGACGCTGTTTCGCTATTTCGCTACCAAGGATGAGTTGCTCAACGAACTGTACCTCGCCATTAAGCTGCGCCTGGTGCGCACCATGATCGCCGGGCTGGATCCGGACGAGAAGCGCCCGAAAGAGAACGCGCGCAATATCTGGAACAGCTATATCGACTGGGGCGTGCGCAACCCGATGGAGCACAAGGCGATCCGCCGAATGGCGCTCAGCGAGCGCATCACTGACGAAACCCGCCGCCAGGTGAAAGAGAGCTTTCCGGAGCTCAACGAAATGTGCCAGCTATCGGTGAAAGAGATATTCCTCAGCGAGGCGTATCGCGCCTTTGGCGACGCCCTGTTTTTGTCGCTGGCGGAAACCACCATCGAATTCGCCAGCCACGATCCGCAGCGCGCCCGGGAGATTATCGCCCTCGGTTTTGAAGCCATGTGGAACGCCCTGCATGAGGCGGACGCCTAATGACGCCGGAAACACTGCATCCCTGCGCTCACCGTATCGCCCTGACCTACCCGTTTACCGAACATTGCTGGCCCTTTGGGCCGGAGTACGATGTGTTTAAGGTCGACGGCCGCATCTTTATGATCACCATGACCATTCGCGGGCGGGCGCTGGTCAACCTGAAGGCCGAGCCGCAGAAGTCGCTGCTCAATCAGGAAATTTATCGCAGTATCGAACCCGGCTACCATATGAACAAGAAACACTGGATCACGGTGGTGCCGGGCGACGACATCAGCGAGGATCTGCTGGCCGAGCTGATTGACGATTCGTGGCACCAGGTGGTGAACAAGCTGAGCAAAAAGGCGCAGCAGCGCCTGCGTCCGCGCTGATTTTCAGCCAAACGCGATAAGTGTTATCGCATTTTTCACCCTTATCATTTTGCGATCTTCGCTGTACTCTTCCTCTCCTGAACGCACCGGTAAGGTGCTGTAAACTGTGAGGAAGAGTTATGGATATCGTATCGGTCGCTTTGAAGCGCTATTCCACCAAGGCCTTTGACGCCACGAAAAAGCTGACTGCCGGGGAAGCGGAACAGCTGAAAACGCTGCTGCAGTACAGCCCGTCAAGCACTAACTCCCAGCCGTGGCACTTTATCGTTGCCAGCACCGATGAAGGCAAAGCCCGCGTGGCGAAAGCCGCCAGCGGTACCTACGTGTTCAACGAACGTAAAATTCTTGACGCCTCGCACGTGGTGGTGTTCTGCGCGAAAACCGCGATGGACGACGCCTGGCTGCAGCGCGTCGTGGATCAGGAAGAGGCCGATGGCCGTTTCGCCACTCCTGACGCAAAAGCCGCTAACCACAAGGGGCGCACCTTCTTTGCCGATATGCACCGCAAAGAGCTGAAAGATGACGATCAGTGGATGGCGAAGCAGGTGTATCTCAACGTCGGCAATTTCCTGCTGGGCGTAGCGGCGATGGGCCTCGACGCCGTGCCGATCGAAGGGGTTGATTTGGCGATCCTCGATGAGGAGTTTGACCTGAAAGCCAAGGGCTACACCAGCCTGGTGGTGGTCCCGGTTGGCCACCATAGCGTGGAGGATTTCAACGCTACCCTGCCGAAGTCGCGTCTGCCGCAGTCGACGACCATTACCGAGATTTAATCTCTCCACGGGCGCCTTTAACCGGGCGCCTCTGGTGCCGCTTGTCAGTGCCGGATGGCGGCCAGGCCTTAACCGGCCTACATAACCATCCATATATCAGATAGTTACCCTTTGCCGTAGGCCCGCGCAAACGCAGCGCCGCCGGGCGATGACAACGGGCTCGGAGCCGATTTTATGCCTGGTGGCGGCTGCGCCTGACCCGGCATACGGGATCCTCTTACAGGCTTACACCTCGCAGCGCCGCCGGGCGCGTTAATTTAGTAAAGTAAAACTTGCGGGTGCTTTATACCGCACGCTAACGCGTATCGCGTTAAGGTATCCAGGCTGGTGCGGGTGATATTGGCTTCCATTCTGGAGACCGTTGGCGCACTCACCCCCATCCTCTGCGCAACCTGGGCTCGGGTCAGCCCCGCCTGCTCGCGCCATTGTGCCAGCATAGTACGTAATCGGTGCTGACGTTCTTGCGCATCGAACGCAGCCTGAACCTCAGGCTGGCTAAGCAGTTCTGTTTTTAACGTATCCCAGTCAATGATCTTTTTACTCATTGCGCATCTCCTCTAATCGCTTCAGCGCCAGGCGAATTTCCGATAACGGGGTTTTTTGCGTTTTCTTGACAAAAACACGTAGCAGAAAGAGCGTTTTGTTTTGCTGAAAAACGTAGATCCCCCGCCCCTGTACCGAACCTAACGCTCGAATTTCAAATAGCCCTTGTCCAAGCGGTTTACTATCAGGTTCTCTCAGCGCGGTGGGATTTTGGCGTAACTTGTCTAATTGCCTGATCATCTTCGCCTGGACAATAGCCGGAAGCGCCTGCAACTCCTTTTTAACGTCCACATGCACAACCATTCTGAACATCAGACTCCCTTCCTCTGAATGTTAGCATAGAAGATAAATTGCCTTAAAGGCTAATCTTTGAGATACCCGGCAAGCCTATGCTCATTTGCAGCCAATCGCAGAAAAATGCGCTAAAACTGGAATCAGGGACGAAAAAAAGCCGCGACTTAGCGCGGCCTGAGTGGTGAGCATGCTCAAAACGAGGTTAGTTGTTCTTCCCCCGCCCTTCACCCGCGTGCCAGATGCGCTCGGCATAGCGGCCAATCACCGCCAGCGAGACGGCAAGGATCAGGAAAAACAGCACCTTGTGCATCCCGTTCCAGAAAAACTCAAAGAAGCGGGTATAGAGATTGATCGCCAGGAAGGTTAACCCAAAGCCGCGCAGCATGGCGTCATCGGTTTTCAGGCTGATAAAAATGCAGACGCCTGCCGCCGCGGCAAACAGCAGCCCCCACGGCAGGAGTCGCGCCTGGCTTACGTTGTACCAGCTGTCAGCGTCGTAATTGCCGAAAATCGACAGGATCCACAGCGCAATAAACAGGTACGTGAGGCCCATCGCCTTGCTGACGGTAAACAGCTGACGCTGGCGAAGCAAGGACTGCGCGCCGTAGCAGAGCGCCAGCAGCGTGCCGCCGAACAGGACGAAGCGAATCGGGTAGTTCATGCCCAGCCAGTAGGCGCCCCACCCCGAGACGTAGCCGGTTTCTGCGCCAAACCAGTTGCCCAGCGCCAGCAGAAAAAAAAGCCACACCAGCCCGGAGCGGGCTACATAGCCGATAGCGCCGTAAATCATGCATCCGGCCAGAAACAGCGGCGCGATATGGCCGCTGCCGTTATCCAGCCGTTCACCCAACTGCCATAGCGCCAACGCGGTAAAGACGACGCCCAGAAACAAAATCGCCTCGGTGCTGTAGTGCCACTGCGTCTCCCGCTGCTGGCGGCGAAAACCCCAGCCGTAGCAGGCGACTGCCAGCAGTGCAGGCAGCAGGATCCGCGTCAGCGCCGAGTGGCTGAACAGGCTCAGCAGCCACGCCACCAGTTCGCTGTCGGCAAACAGACTGCCCAGAGCAATCAGCACGCAGGCCAGCGCGGTCCAGAAGGCATAGCGGCTCAGGCGCCGCCAGTCGAAGGGGGAGACGCGCAGCGTGTGCGCCAGCCGCTGACTGTCCGCCGGGGTTAACTCCCCGCTGGCCTGCCAGGCATTCAGCGCGCGCTGAATAATTCGCTGCTCTTTTCGGGTTACGTTCATAGGCATTCCTTGAGACTGATGACAAACCTGTTTTCGCTAATATGCTCGCCTTTTTGCCGGGTGGCGGCGTACGCCTTACCCGGCCTACAAACCCAAATCACCGCGGGTCCTGGGGCTGCTGAAACTGCCGGTGCTGGCGGCCTCAACATCGCTGAGACGTTCCCGGCAGGCCGGGGCAGCCCGCATGGATGCGGGCTGAGGGCCGTGTTTTGCATGGACGCTGCCTCGGCCCGACCCGAAGCCTGCAGGGATAAGTCGAAGGCACCACGAAGTGGCGATGTTGCTGGCCGGAGCCCGGGGGTACAGGGGGCGGCGGCGACTGGCCGCCCCCTGTGCGCTCCCTGCGCCATGAGAGATATAACGCAGAAGACTAACCGGGAGCGCAATGTGCGCTGAAGTCGCAGATAACATAAAAGACTTCCCTGCAGTGCTTTCCCTCACCCTGCCCCTCTCCCGGCGGGAGAGGGAACCGTCCAGCAGCCCGGCCGGGCAATACCCGAAGATGGCACATTCTCAACCATCTGAGTCCTTGTCATGAATGTTGGTCCAGCCACGCCAGCGCCTGCTCGCCCGCCTCGTCCATCGGCAGGTAGACCAGCAGACGCGAACCATTGCGCGGCGCCGAATACCAGTACATCTGCTGCAGGCTGAATCGCCCGAGCTGCGGGTGGTTAAAATGTTTAATCTGGTTTTCCACGCCGCGCACCTCGTAGCGTTGATGCCACAGCGCTTCAAACTCCGACGAGGCGGCGAAAAAGCGCGCCAGTTTGTTTTCCCATGCCGGATCGCCACGGTGCTCGGCCATCGCGGCGCGGAAATAGGAGACAAAAGTCGGCAGCACATCGCGATTTTCAATCCGGCTGCGCCAGGTCTCATGGGTCAGATACAGATAAATGCAGTTGCGATCTTCTTCCGCAAGGGTGGCGAAATCGACACCCATCAGGCGGCAGAAGCTGTCGTTCCAGGCCACAATATCAAAGTTCGGTTTCTGAATGCTGGCCGGCTGCGGCATCAGGCTGTCCAGCATGCGGCGGGTGCCGGGGCTAATGCCTTCGCACGCCGTCACCTGGGTGGCTTCCGGCGGGGTCAGCCCGGCGAGCACGAACAGATGCCTGGTCTCCAGCGGACTGCACTGCAGGGCATTCGCCACCCCCACCAGCACTGCCTCCGACGGATTCACCTCCCGCCCCTGCTCCAGCCAGGTGTACCAGGTAACGCCGACGTCGGCGAGCATCGCCACCTCTTCCCGGCGCAGACCCGGCGTGCGTCGGCGGCCCACCCGGGGTAACCCCAGGCGCTGCGGATCGAGGCTTTCACGGCGGGCGCGCAGAAACGCCCCCAGCTGTTTGCGCCGATCGTCCGGCACGGCGAACGTCGACTCCCGTTGCGGCATCGTGGTCATCACCCCTCCAGCATGGTAGTTCCAGTACCAGTATAGACAGGAACTGGTACCCGTTTAATTTATCGGTAATGCTACGTCGGTCTGCTGAATGACGCAATGGAGATTCCCATGAAAACGTCTGCTGTTTCACCCGGCCGCGCCGGTCTGTTGCTGCTGCTGGGCGGCCAGATGCTGCCGCTTATTGATACCTCGATCACCAATGTGGCGCTGGACGCCATCACCCATACCCTGGCGGCCAGCGCCACGCAGCTGGAACTTATCGTCGCGCTCTACGGTGTCGCCTTTGCCGTCTGCCTGGCGATGGGCAGTAAGCTTGGCGATAACTATGGCCGCCGGCGCCTGTTTATGTGGGGCGTCGCGCTCTTTGGCATTGCTTCCCTGCTGTGCGGCATAGCGAACAGCATCAGCGCCCTGCTGGCCGCCCGCACTCTGCAGGGCGCCGGTGCGGCGCTGATTGTGCCGCAGATCCTCGCCACCCTGCACGTCACCCTCAAAGGCCCGGCCCACGCCCGGGCTATCAGCCTGTACGGCGGGATCGGCGGGATCGCCTTTATTGTCGGACAGATGGGCGGCGGCTGGCTGGTATCGGCGGACATCGCCGGACTGGGCTGGCGCAACGCCTTTTTTATCAATGTGCCGATCTGCCTGCTGGTGCTGGCCCTGAGCCGCCGCTATGTGCCGGAAACCCGTCGTGAGACGCCGTCGCGGATTGACTGGCAGGGCACGCTGTACCTCGCCCTCATCCTCTGCTGCCTGCTGTTCCCGATGGCCCTCGGTCCGGAGCTGCGCTGGCCGCTGTGGCTGCAGCTGATGCTGGTGGCGGTCCTGCCGCTGCTGTTCGCCATGCGTCAGAGCGCCCTGCGCCAGCAGCAGCGCGGCGATCATCCCCTGCTGCCGCCGCGTCTGCTGCAGTTGACCAGCATCCGCTTCGGGATGGCCATCGCCCTGCTGTTTTTCAGCGCCTGGTCCGGCTTTATGTTCTGCATGGCGCTGACCATGCAGGAGGGGCTGGGGATGGCGCCGTGGCAGTCCGGCAATAGCTTTATCGCCCTCGGCGTGGCCTATTTTATTTCGGCGCTGTATGCCCCGCGGCTTATCGCCCGCTACAGCATGGGGCGGATCCTGCTGACCGGTCTGGCGGTGCAGATCGCCGGTCTACTGCTGCTGTGCGCCACCTTCTCCCGCTTCGGGATCGCCACCACCGCCCTGACGCTGGTCCCCGCCACGGCGCTGATCGGCTACGGCCAGGCGCTGATCGTCAACAGCTTTTACCGGATTGGCATGCGCGATATCAGCGCCTGCGACGCCGGGGCCGGGAGCGCCATCCTCAGTACCCTGCAGCAGGCGACTCTCGGCCTTGGGCCGGCTATCCTCGGCTCGCTGTTCCTGGCGCTGGCCCGTCGCGGCGGCGGAAACTATCCGCAGGCGCTGATTGATTTTCTGCTGGTCGAGGTGGCTATGATGCTGTTGCTGGGGGCCATCGCGCTGTGGCTGCGTCATCATCTCAACCGACAGCCGGCGACGGTAGCGTCGTAATACCGGCGGCGGTGATTTGCATAATCGTTATCCAGCGGTCATCATACCCGCTGGATATTCAGGAGACGTTATGCAGGAATTAATATCGCAAATTGCCGCCTTAGGAATCGAAATAACTCCCACCCGCTCGCTGATGATTATCTTCGGCATTATCTTGTTCACCGCCGTCGTCGTGCATCTGATATTGCACAAAGTGGTGCTTCGCGCTTTTGAAAAACGGGCATTGGCCAGCAGCCATCTGTGGCTGCAAATCATCACGCAGAATAAACTCTTTCACCGACTGGCCTTTACCCTGCAGGGGATCATCGTCAACGTGCAGGCGGTGCTGTGGCTGCAAAAAGGCAGCGAGGCCGCGGAAATATTAACCACCGTGGCTCAGCTATGGGTGATGATATATGCCATGCTGTCCTTCTTCTCACTGCTGGATGTGATCTTAAAGCTGGCGCAGAAATTTCCCGCCGCCTCTCAGCTGCCGCTGAAGGGGATATTCCAGGGAATTAAGCTGGTGACGGCGATTATTATCGGCATCCTGATTATTTCCCTGCTGATAGGCCAGTCGCCAGCGATCCTGATTAGCGGGCTCGGCGCCATGGCCGCGGTGCTCATGCTGGTATTTAAAGATCCGATCCTTGGCCTGGTGGCCGGTATCCAGCTCTCGGCCAACGATATGCTCAAGCTTGGCGACTGGCTGGAGATGCCGAAATACGGCGCCGACGGCGCGGTGATCGATATCGGCCTCACTACGGTCAAGGTACGTAACTGGGATAATACCATCACCACCATTCCGACCTGGTCGCTGGTCTCCGACTCGTTTAAAAACTGGAGCGGCATGTCGGCCTCCGGCGGCCGCCGCATTAAGCGCAGCCTCAACATCGACACCACCAGCATTCATTTCCTCGATGAACAGGAGCAGCAGCGCTTGATCCGGGCGAAGTTGCTTAAACCCTATATGGATTCGCGCCACGAGGAGATTAGCGCCTGGAACCAGCAGTATGCCGGGGAACAGTCGGTTCTCAATGAGCGGCGAATGACCAATGTCGGCACCTTCCGCGCCTATCTGCAGGAGTATTTACGTCATCATCCGCGCATCCGCCAGGATATGACCCTGATGGTGCGCCAGCTGGCGCCGGATGCCAACGGCTTGCCGATCGAGATCTATTGCTTCACCAACACCGTGGTGTGGGCGGAATATGAGGGGATCCAGGCGGATATTTTCGATCATGTCTTCGCCGTGGTGGAGGAGTTTGGCTTACGCATTCATCAGACGCCCACCGGCAACGACGTTCGCGCGCTGGCGGGCGCCTTCTCCCGCTGACCTCAGGCGCTGGCGCGGGCTATCACGCGCCAGTCCATCATCACCCGCTCGACGGCAGCGTCGGGATCGTCGATGCGTTTCATTAACAGATCCACCGCCGTGCGGCCGATCGCCCGGGAGGGCTGTTCGACGGTGGTCAGCTGCGGGGAGACCACTTCCGCCAGCTCGGTGCCGTCGAAGCCGATCACCGCGATATCCTCCGGCACCCGCAGTCCAGCCTGGTCAATCGCCCGTAGCGCCCCGGCGGCAAGGGAGTCCGAAACGGCAAACACCGCGTCGGGCTTCTCGTCTTGCGACAGCAGCTGCTCCATCGCCCGTTTACCGGCCGCCGCGCTAAGATCCTGCGCGTAGGTCACCTGCTGATACGCCAGACCGTGCACGTGCAGCACGCTTTTATAGCCGCGCTCGCGCAGGCGGGCGTAGCGATAGCTGAGGTCGTGATTAATGAGCGCGATGCGACGGCGGCCGGCGTCGGCCAGCCGGGACACCGCCCCCTGAGCCGCCTCGACGTCGTTAATCCCGACGCAGGAGATGCTGCCGGTGTCGGCATACTCCGCGCACTGCACCCAGGGTGCATCGCCAATCATGGTGGTCAGTTCCGGCAGGCTGGAGAGCGCGTTCATGGTAATAATGCCGTCGACCATTTTGCCGGAGAGCAGCTGCAGGCCCGAGGTCGAGCGGGCCAGATCCGACCCGGAATTACACAGCAAAATGCGGTAGCCGTTCTTCTCCGCCTCTTCTTCTATCCCTTTCACCACCTCGGCGCAAAAAGGATTAGCGATATTAGACACCATCACCAGGATCATATTGCTGCGGGCGGTTCGCAGCTGACGCGCCAGCAGGTTCGGCTGATAGTTGCTCTCTTTGATCGCCTGCAGCACGCGCTCACGGTTTTTGGCTTTTACCGTATCGCTGTTGTTCAGCACCCGCGACACCGTGGCCACCGAAACGCCGGCCAGACGAGCAATTTTCTGAATAGACATAAACCCTGCACTTCCTGCGATAGAGGTGGATCCTGCAGGCTATCATAAATGAGCTCTGGTTGGCCTGCCAGCCTGGCGCGAAAGCGTGGCTCAGTGAGACGGCGTCTCGGGACACTATTAATAATCAGGGCTTCTCTCCCGCCCCGATAACGCGCATCCTTTTGCCGTTTCATATTCTCATTAGCGCAGGAGGCGCAACAGACCGCCTGCGCCCCATTTGTTCTTTTATGATTAAGGATGATATCCCCATGAGGCTCTCCACCGCGATTCTCGCCCTCAGCTGTGCCCTGGCAACGATCACCGGCTGCACCTCGTCAAAATCGTCACCGGAACGCCACGCCTACGCGTTCGTCGCCCACCGCTCCGATTTTGTCGGCGGCAACTTCACCGTCAACCGTCAGGAAAATTATCGTTTAAACCTGCCGACCTTCACGGCGATGTACGCCCGCGGCCAGCAGGATAAAGCCGCTGGCATGAGCGAAAGCGACGCCCGCCGCACCGCGGAGGCCATCAAACAGCAGGCGGCGCAGGGCACCCGCACCGAGCACGCCTTTACCGGCAACGCCAGCGACAAATGGGATAATGCAATGGAAAATAAAGATGCCGTCCTGTTCGGCAACGAACTCTCCGGTGCCTATCTCGACGGCTATCTTGGGGTGAAATAATCCTTCGCTCCCCCGCCCTCAGCGTTCGACGCTCACCCAGCGCTGCTGCTGATGGCTTTTGACGATCGCCTCGATGATGTACATCACATCGGCGCCGTCGTCGAAAGCGGCGAAGCGCCGGGCCCCGGCCTCCGGCATCTTCCCGGCGCGCACCGCCTGATAAAAATGCCCCATCATATTCTTAAAGGCGTCCGGCCAGCCCTCAATATGGCCGCCGGGGTAATGGGCGCTGTCAGCGATCTCCGGCCGCAGCAGGCTGGGGTCGTCGCTGAGCCGCCGATCCGGCTGCTCGCGGTGGCCGATCCACAGCCGCTGGGGCACTTCCTGATCCCAGGCCAGAGAACAGCGGCTGCCGTTAACCTCCACCGCCAGACGGTTTTTCCGCCCGGCGCTCACCTGAGAGACCATAAAGCTGCCTTTGCTACCATCGTCAAAACGCAACAGCACCGTGCCAAAGTCCTCAGTATCGACAGGCCGGGTTTCATATCCCTGCGCCTCGTGAACGGCGCTGAAGGTCGCTTGGCCATTGACCGGCGCTTTACGCGTCGGCCAGACGATAGACAGATCCGCCATCACCTCGACAATCCGCCGACCGGTCATAAACTGCACGGTATCGCACCAGTGGGAGCCGATGTCAGCCACCGTCCGCGATGCGCCGCCCTGCGCCGAATCAACCCGCCAGTTGTAATCGGTCTCCAGCAGCATCCAGTCCTGTAAATAGCTGCCGTGCGCCGCGAAGATCCTGCCGACCTCGCCATGGCGGATCATCGCCGCCGCCTGCTGGACCATGGCGAACTGTCGATAGACGAAACTGACGCCATGCACCACGCCGGCCCGGGCGGCAAGCGCCACCAGCTCCCGCGCCTCCTCCGCCGTCATACACAGCGGTTTTTCGGAGAAGACGTGCAGCCCGGCGGCGAGGATCTGCCGGTTAATCTGGGCATGCAGATGGTTCGGCGTACAGTTATGGACCACCTGCAGCCCCGGATGGGTCAGCAGCGCTGCCACGCTGTCGTAGACATGGGCAATATTCAACGCTTGCGCCTTGCGCTGCGCCGCCTCAAGGCTGCTGTCGCACAGCGCCACCACCTCGATATCCCCCAGCCGCCGCAGCGCCTCCAGATGCGCCGGGCCAATAAACCCAGCCCCAATAATCGCAACCTGAATCATGTTATTCCCTCCCACCGGCAGCAAAGTCATCGAAGGCCCGTCCGGCAACGGGAATGATATGGCGACGAATAAACTCGCTGCCCTCGCGCGCGCCGGTCTCGGCATCCTTCAGGCAGCACTCCCACTCCAGCACCGCCCAGCCGTCAAAATCATATTCGGTCAGCTTACTGAACACCCCTTTGAAGTCGATCTGCCCGTCGCCGGGAGAGCGGAAACGGCCAGCCCGCTGCTGCCAGGGCTGATAGCCGCCGTAGACGCCATTGCGCCCGTTGCGGCGAAATTCGGCGTCCTTGACGTGAAACGCCTTAATACGCGCATGATAGATATCGATATAGGTCAGGTAATCCATTTGCTGCAGATGCAGGTGGCTCGGGTCATAGAGCATATTGCAGCGCGGATGGTTATCCACCCGCGCGAGAAAACGCTCAAAGGTCACGCCATCGTGCAGGTCTTCGCCGGGGTGGATCTCGTAGCAGACATCGACCCCCTGCTCGTCGAAGAGGTCCAGCAGCGGCCGCCAGCGCCGGGCCAGCTCGGCAAAGGCCTCATCCAGAAGCGACTGATTATGCGGCGGCCACGGATAAAAAAAGGGCCATGCCAGCGCCCCGGAAAAGGTTGCATGCGCCTGCAGCCCCAGGCGGCCGGAGGCCACCGCCGCCTGGCGCACTTTCTCCACCGCCCAGCGCTGGCGCGCCTGCGGATCGCCGTGCAGCGCCGCCGGGGCGAAGGCGTCAAACGCCGCGTCATACGCCGGATGCACCGCCACCAGCTGCCCTTCAAGATGAGTGGACAGCTCGCTGATGACCAGCCCATGCTCCGCCAGGGTGCCGCGGACCTCGTCGCAGTAGGTCTGGCTCGCCGCCGCCCGCTCGACATCGAAAATCGCCGGGTGGTTGCAGGGGATCTGCAATGCCTTGTACCCCAGGCCGGCGGCCCACTGCGCCATCCCCGCCAGGGTGTTGAACGGCGCCTGCGGGCCGATAAACTGCGCCAGAAAAATGCCCGGTCCCTTGATCGTTTTCATACCCCCTCCTGTAAAATTAGTGCGGCTCTTTCTCGTTGTACTGGAAAGAGAAAAGGAAAATCAGCGCGATAACCGCGGCGGCCACCGCCGGGATCCACCAGAAGGTCACCCAGGCCTGCGGCACGCTCTGGCCGGCCACCAGATGGTTATACAGCGCGCCGGAGATCTGCGAGCCCAGCAGCATGCCGATCCCGTAGGTGAACATCACAATCATGCTCTGCGCCTGGCCTTTGACCTTCTCGCCCGCCACGCGGTCGGTGTAGATAAAGCCGACGACAAAGAAAAAGTCATAGCACACGCCGTGCAGCAAAATACCCAGATAGAGCAGGAAGCGCCCCTCTTCGCTGACCCCGAGGGCGAAAAAGGCATAGCGAACAAACCACGCCGCCATGCCGATAAGCAGCATGTATTTCACCCCGAGGCGACGGAACAGCAGCGGGATCACCAGCATAAAGACGATCTCTGACATCTGGCCGAAGGACATCGCGGTGCTGACATCCTTAACGCCGGCATCCGCCAGATACGACGCGGTATAGGCGTAATAGGTGCCTAACGGCACGGAAATTAAGGTGGCGCAGAGGGAGAAAATCAGGAAATGGCGGGTTTTCAGCAGCGCGAAGGCGTCCGCGCACAGCAGATCGCGAAACTGAACCGGCATGCCTTTGGCCGGCGCCGGGGTGTGGGGCAGCGTCAGGCTGTAGATCGCCAGCGCCACCGAACAGAGCGCCGCCACGGTGAAGATGCCGGTGGTGTCAGAGATGCCGGTCACCCCGATGCAGATCCCGGCGATAATCCAGCCGATGGTGCCGAACACGCGGACCACCGGAAAGGTTTTATCGACGTTAGCCAGGCTGTGGAAGGCGATATTGTTGGTCAGCGCCAGGGTCGGCATATAGCACAGCGTATAGCCGAACAGCAGGCCAATCAGCAGCGCGCCATTCTGCGCCACCAGCGCCTGGGGGACAAACCACAGGATCGCCGCCCCGGCCAGGTGCATCACCGCCATCACCTTCTGCGAGGCGAAAAAGCGATCCACCAGCATCCCTAGCACAAAGGGGGACAGGATGGAGGCGATCGGCCCGGCGGAGAACGCATCGCCGATCAGCAATGACATCTCATAGCGGGTCATCACCAGCCCCAGGGTCACCGACCAGCTGCCCCAGATAAAGAACTGCATAAACATCATTAACGACAGCCGCGGCACCAGAAAACGGTGGCTCACGCGGACACTTTCCCGACCTTCTGTTGTTGTGACCATGTTTCTCGCCCTCAGAAAAGTAATCGATTACAAAATCGCTCCAAACAAAAGTAATCGATTACAAAAAGAAGATCGCCAGGCAAATGCCCCACCTGCGAAGAGGATCACAATAAAAAGCCAGGCAGCCCCGCCGGACGGCGGGGCATCTCGCTTACGCCGGGCGGCGCAGCAGTTTGAAGGCGATAAACAGGAACAGGATCCACACCGGCAGCAGGATCGCCGACAGGCGCATCCCGTCGATAGTGCACATCAGCGCCAGAATCAGCCCAAGGAAAGCAATGCAGAAGTAGTTGCTGGCGGGCGCCAGCAGCGCTTTAAACTTCGATTCACGCCCTTTGCGGCGCTGGGCGGCGCGGAACTTCAGGTGCGCCATACAGATCATGATCCAGTTCAGCAGCAGCGTCGCCACCACCAGGGCCATCAGCAGTCCCAGCGCTTCATGCGGCAGTAAGTAGTTCAGCACCACCACCAGCGAGGTGATAATCCCCGAGAGCAGCAGAGAGTTCACCGGCACGCCGCGCTTGCTGACGCGGGCGAGGAACGTCGGCGCATTGCCCTGCACCGACAGGCCAAACAACATCCGGCTGTTGGAGTACACGCCGCTGTTATACACCGACAGCGAAGCCACCAGAATGACGAAGTTCAGCGCGGAGGCCACCAGGTTGCTGTCGAGATGATGGAAAATCATCACGAACGGGCTACTGTCGGATTTGATCTCCACCCACGGGTAGAGCGCCAGCACCACCACCAGCGAACCGATATAGAACAGCAGGATACGATAAACCACCTGGTTGACCGCTTTTGGAATGCTCTTTTCCGGGTTTTGCGCTTCAGCGGCGGTGATGCCGATAAGCTCCAGCCCGCCGAAGGAGAACATGATCACCGCCAGCGACAGGATAAGACCGTGCCAGCCGGTGGCGAGGAAGCCGCCGTGTTTCCACAGGTTGTCGAACCCGGCTTTGCTGCCGCCGTGGCCGCCAAACAGCATCCACAGGCCAAAGGCAATCATGCCGATAATCGCCAGCACTTTTATCAGCGCAAACCAGAACTCCGCTTCGCCATACAGGCGCACGTTGACGAGATTGACGGCGTTAATAATAAGGAAGAAGGCCGCCGCCCAGATCCAGGTCGGGACGTCGGGCAGCCAGTACTGCATGTAGATCCCGGCGGCGGTCAGCTCCGCCATTCCCACCAGCACGAACATCACCCAGTAGTTCCAGCCGGAAAGGAAGCCGGCAAACGGGCCCCAGTATTTGTAGGCAAAGTGGGCAAAGGAGCCGGATACCGGCTCTTCCACCACCATTTCGCCCAGCTGGCGCATGATCAGAAAAGCGACAATCCCGGCGACGGCGTAGCCCAGTAATACCGCCGGACCGGCCATCTGGATAGCGGGACCAATGCCGAGAAACAGGCCGGTGCCAATCGCGCCGCCAAGGGCGATAAGTTGAATGTGTCGGTTCTGTAAACCGCGATGAAGCGTCGGGCCGCTCTCTTCTACGGCATCCGACGACGTTGACGCGTCTTTCACGTCGTTCCCCTGTGTGTTTTTGCGAAGGGGCACCTTTTATCACTAAGGGGGGATTGTCGCAAGTTGCGAGGGGTTATGGCGGCGGGGACATTAACCTTCGCTTGCACGGACTCAGGCCGTGCAAGGCGCCGTCGTCGCCTGGCACATTCGCGGCTGTCCATCCGCTGTCCTTGCCCGGAGGCGCTGCGCTTACCGGGCCTACGCAGACGCCTGAAGCCCGGTTAAGGCTACCTCCACCGACAAAACTTAATAGCGCACCATCACCGACTTCAGCTCCGTGTAGTCATCGATAAACGCGCTGCCGAATTCGCGCCCGATGCCCGAGCCCTTCATGCCGCCGAACGGTACCGCCGGGTCGAGGAAGGTATGCATATTGACCCATACGATGCCGGCCTCAATCGCCTCCGAGTAGCGTAGCGCCTGACGAATATTATCCGACCAGACGCTGGCCGCCAGGCCATACGGTGAGGCATTCATCCGCGCCAGCGCCTCTTCTTCACTGCGATAGCCGATAAAACTGCACACCGGACCGAAGGTCTCCTCCCGCATCAGGGTGCTCTCTTCGCTGCGCACTTTGACCGCGGTCGGCTGCAGGAAATAGCCCTCCCCCGGCAGCGCTTCGCCGCCGCAGACGATGGTATCGCCCTCGTCGCGGGCGGTCTGAATGAGCCGCAAAACTTTGTCATACTGCTGGCGGTTGGCCAGCGGCCCCATCAGCGTGCGCTCATCCAGCGGCGATCCCGGCGCGAAGGCGCTGAGCTTATCTTTCAGCAGCGCCAGCACCGCATCCAGTTTACCCTGCGGCAGATAAAAGCGCTCCGCGGCGGCGCAAATCTGCCCCTGGTTCAGGTAGCCGGCTTCCAGAATGCCGTTGACCATCGCCTCCGGCGTCAGATCATCCAGGAACAGCGCGGCGTTTTTGCCCCCCAGCTCAAGGGTCACCCGTTTACCTGACGCACTGGCCGACCGCTGGACTTTCTCGCCAGTGGCCACCGAGCCGGTGAAGCTCACCTTGGCGCAGGCCGGGTGGGTAATCAGCCGCTGAGCAATCTCGCCGCCGGCGCCGTTGACCACGTTAATCACCCCGTCCGGAATACCCACCGCTTTCGCCAGCTCCGCCACGCGCAGCAGCGTCAGCGGCGTATACTCGCTCGGCTTGAGAACAATGGTGCAGCCGCAGACCAGGGCCGCCGCCAGCTTCCAGACGGCAATCATGATGGAGAAGTTCCACGGCACGATGCCCACCACTACCCCCAGCGGCTGACGGCGAGTGAAGGCGGTATATTTCTCCCCGGCCATCGACGGCAGCGACACATTCAGGGTTTCGCCGGTGACTTTCCCCGCCCAGCCGGCGAAGTAGCGAAGGAAAGCGACCGATTGATCCAGCTCGAGCATGCGCGCCAGCGTGATGGTCTTGCCGGAGCAGAGACTTTCCAGCTGCGCCAGCGCTTCGCGATGCTCAGCCAGGGCATCCGCCAGCTTCAGCAGCAAGGTTCCGCGCGCCAGCGTCGGCATTTCGCGCCACTGATTAAACGCCTGGCGGGCACTCTCTACCGCGCGATCCGCCTGGTCGCTATCCGCCGCGGTGACCTCGGCGATCGCCCGCCCGGTGGCCGGGTTGATCACCGCAAACGGCGCGCCGCGGCCCGCCTCTCGCTCACCGGCGATAAACTGCCCGTGCGGCTGGCGTAAAAAGGCGGTCACTTCCGCCAGTAAGGTTATCTCGCTCATCGTCAGTACCCGTTTTTTCAGCAACGTTGGCCCATCACAGCACGGCTTCCCGCCGCCGCCTATCGTTCTAAAGAACGTCATTCTTCCGGACGATATTCAACGCCCGCGCGGCGTGCTGTGATGAGGCACTTGAGCGAGGCAAGACCACAGGGTAACGCGATGAACATCAAAATCGATGCGCTGAACTACTACGGCGCGACGAAGAAATACCACCTCCATTTTCCGGCGCTGCGGGAAGATATTGAAGCCGACGTGGTGATTATCGGCGGCGGCTTCTCCGGTATTAACACCGCCCTTGAGCTGGCGGAACAGGGCATCACCAACGTGGTGGTGCTGGAAGCGCGCCATCTCGGCTATGGCGGCACCGGGCGCAATGGCGGCCAGGTGATGGCCGGTATCGGTCACGACATCGAAGCGGTGAAAAAGCACGTCGGCAAAGAAGGGCTGGAAACGCTGTTTAAAATCGCCAACCTTGGCGCGGGCATCATTCGCGAACGCATCCGCAAATATAATATCGACGCCGATTTCGTCCCCGGCTATGGCTATCTCGCTTATAACCAGCGGCAACTGAAAACGCTGCGCCAGTGGGAGAAGGAGTTTAAGGCTGCCACCCCGGATGAAGAGATCGAGCTGTATACCGGGAAAGAGGTGCAGCAGGTGGTGGGCTCCGAGGTCTACTGCGGCGCGCTGAAACATATGGGCGGCGGCCAGATCCATTCGCTCAATATGCTCCTCGGCTCGGCGCAGGCCGCCCATTCGCTGGGAGTGAAGATCTTCGAATCCTCGCCGGTGGTGGAGGTGAATTACGGCAAACAGGTGCGGGTACGTACCGCGATGGGCAGCGTCAAAGCCGCCAAACTGCTGTGGGCCTGCGACAGCTTCCTCAACAATATGGAGCCGGAGATCTACAACAAAACGCTGGTCACCTACTCCTATCAGGTATCGACCGAGCCGCTCTCCGATGAATTGATCGAGCGCATCAGCCCGCTGCGCGGCGCCTTCAGCGATATTCGCCCGGTGATTAACTACTACCGCGTCACCCGGGAAAACCGCCTGCTGTTCGGCAGCGCCACCCGCTTTGTGGAGTATACGCCGAACGATTTCGCCGCCTGGAACCGCACCCTGCTGGCGGAGGTCTTCCCCTATTTGAAGGATGTGAAGATCGATTTCGCCTGGGGAGGGCCAATGGCCTGTAGCGCCAACCTGTTCCCGCAGATCGGCACGCTACGCGATCACAACAACGTCTTTTACGTCCAGGGGTACTCCGGCTTCGGCGTCACCCCATCGCACATCGTGTGCAAAATCCTCGCCGAAGGGATCAACGGCGGTTCAGACCGCTATCGTCTGCTGAGCAGCATCCCCCACGCGACCATCCACGGCCGTGACAGCCTGCGCCTGCTGCTGGTCACCGCCGGAAAATTGATGCATCAAACCGCCGGTTTCTGGAAAGGCCGGAGTTAACCAGGAGAACGCTATGCACGCTTTTAAACTTAAACACCCGGTGCCCGACCTGCAGCCAATCGGCAGCGTCAGCCTGCTCGGCGCGACGCCGACCGCCGGCGACCCGCAGGTGGCCGGGGCGATGATCTACGGCGAGCCTCAGGATGCCTTTACCTGCGGACTGTTTTCGTCCACTGAGGGGAGCTTTACCATGACCTATCCGTTTACCGAACACGCCACCGTGCTGGAAGGCGAAGTGGAGCTGACCGTCGCCGGCGGTGAACCGCAGCGCTTTGCGCCGGGCGATAGCTGGTTTGTTAAACAGGGCACCGAAGTGGAGTGGAAAATCCTGACGCCGCGCTTTGTGAAGCACTACCTGGCGAACGTCGAGACGCGCTAACGCGCTGATACTGCCCGGCGGCGCAGGGGGGGGCCCCGGAGGCGGCGCATTGCGCCTTCTCCGGGCTACCAAATCGCACAGCGCTGTAGCCCCGGTAAGCGGCAGCGTCACCGGGGGTTTTGAGGCCGCCAACACCGGCAGTTTCAGTCAGCATGGTGAATACATTAAAGGCAGGCCGCGCGGACCGTAGGCCGGCTAAGGCGCTAGCCGCCACCCGGCAGAAACAGGCGCAACGTGGCAAGACGGATGGCCCCGGTTCTCGGGGTCATCTTGTTTATCCACCCTCACATTCATGGACTGCGTCACAGAATCATGCGCCACCCTCCACCTTCCGGACGATATTCGTTGAGCAGGATGCCCGCCTAAATTATGACTATCCGGGAGTGGCGCTGGCTATTCCCTGCCCTACCCCATTATTGTGCAGAGGTTGACTATGTTTAGTAACAGACTTGCCAGCCATCTTGAGCGCGGCGTCGTCGGCTTCCCGACCACCCTCGCCAGCTCCGTCGGGCTGATTATGGCCAGCCCGGTGATCCTGACGGTGACCAGCGGCTTCGGCATGGGCGGCGATACCTTCGCGCTGGCGGTGCTGCTGGCCTTTATTATGATGCAGGCGCAGGTCACCACCTTTGCCGAGGCGGCGACGCTCATTCCCACCACCGGTTCGGTGTACGACTATATCTCCTGCGGCATGGGCCGCTTTTTCGCTATCACCGGCGCGCTGTGCGCCTATCTGATCGTCCATATTTTCGCCGGGACGGCGGAGACGATCCTGGCGGGCATTATGGCGCTGGTGAACTTCGAATCGATCAACGCCCAAATGGCCGCTCACCAAAACACCTGGATGGTGGGCGTCGGCATGGTGGTGATTTTCGGCCTGCTGAACGCCATCGGCGTGGAAATCTTCGGCAAGGTCGAAGTGGTGCTGACCTTCGGCATGTGGACCACGCTGACCATTTTCGGCCTGTGCGGCATTTTTATGGCGCCGGTGACTCATCTTTCCGGCTGGTTCGGCACGCCGCTGAACGTTAGCGATATCAACGGCCTGTTCGGCTATATCGGCATGGCGATGTTTATGTTCGTCGGTTGCGAACTGGTGACGCCGATGGCGCCGGAGATCAAACAGGCCCACCGCACCATACCGCGGGCGATGGCGCTGGGCCTGCTGGGGGTCGCCAGCTGCATGTTTATCTACGGTGCGGCGATCAACCGCCAGGTGGAGAATACCGTGCTCGACGCGGCCAACAACGTCCATCTGCTGGATACGCCGATGGCGATCCCGGCCTTCGCCGAGCGGGTGATGGGCCACGCCGGCCAGTACTGGCTGGGGGTCGGGCTGCTGCTGGCGGGCTGCGCCACCATCAATACGCTGATGGCCGCCGTGCCGCGCATTATCTACGGTATGGCGCTGGACGGCGCGCTGCCCCGCTTCCTGACCTGGCTGCATCCGCGCTTTAAAACGCCGGTAATCGCCATCGCCATCGGGGTGGCGATCCCCTGCCTGCACGCCTAGTATCTGAACGGCGATCTGGACCGCATCGTGCCGCTGATCCTCGCCGCGGTCTGCGCCTGGGGCGTCGCCTATCTGCTGGTGACGCTGTCGGTGGTGATGCTGCGCATTCGCCGCCCGGACCTGCCGCGCGCCTACCGCTCGCCGTGGTTCCCACTGCCGCAGATTATCTCCAGCGTCGGCATTATCATCGCTATCGTCAATATCACCCCGCCGGGGATGGACAGTCGCCAGGTGCTGGTGCCGTTCGGCATTATGCTCGGCCTGACCGCCGCCTACGCCCTGTTCTGGACGGTGTGCGTGCAGCGCGTCAATCCGTTCAAGCCGCTGGTGGTGGAAGAGGTAGTGGAGCGCGCCATCAACAACTACGAAAAACAGACCCGCGGGGAGATGACGCCAGATGTCCTCCGTCCCCTGGTTTGAAACGCCGTTAATGAACGCGGTGCAGCGCGATCTGGCCGGCTGGCCCTGCGAAAAGCTGAGCGAGCGCAGCGCGCTGCTGCGCTTGAACAACGCCACCGCCGTGACCTTCAGCGTGCGTCAGAAGCGGCTGTTTATGGCCAGCATTCACAGCTGCGAGTTTGTCGTCGAGGGGCCGGTGACCCGGCCCGTACGCGGTAAAATTCGCGCCCATCAATCCGGCTGGTGGAAACGCCAGCCGATCCGCTTTATCGGCGGCAAAGGCAGCGAGGCACTCGCCGGCTATCTCAATGGTTTCCCTAATCTCCAGCAGACCTTAAGCGAGCTGGACTACCGCCGCTTTTCGCTGACCTTTAACGGTCGCGGCTGGCGCTGCAGCATTGAACCCTTGGCCGCCAGCGAAGTGGTCTGTAAAATGCCGCCGCTGCGCCGTTATCTGCGGCTGGAAGCGCAGCAGCGGATGCTGCTGCTCAGCGTGCTGGCGATGATTAATCAGGCGGTAAGTCAGTGGATGCATGAATGAGCCGGATGCCCGCGCCATCACGCGCCGATCAGGCTCTCCAGAGGAATGCCGAACTGTGCGTGAAGTCGGCGAATCATCGGGAGCGTCAGGTTACGCGTACCATTGAGAATTTCATACACGCGATTAGATTTACCAATCGCCGGCTCCAGATCTTTGACGGTCAGCCCCTGCTGCTCCATGCGAAACTTGATCGCCTCTATCGGCGTCGGCGGCTCGATGGGATAGTGCTTTTTTTCATACTCAGCAATCAGCAGGCACATCACCTCAAAAAAATCCCCTTCCGGCGTGTCCGGCGCAGGTTCATTATCAAAAAAAGGTTCGACCGCGCTTAACGCGGCTTCGTAATCTTGTTCAGTGCGGATAGGCTTCACATTCATCATTTACTTCCTCTCTATCGTCTCAGCGTTTATCTCGTCAAATTCCTTATGCGAACCGATAAACTTAACGAACACCCACCCCCGCAGATAAGCAACGGCTACGATTAACCGGTAATCATTTCCTTTAATGTTGAATACCACCCGCTTATTTTTCAGAATACTTGCGCTGCGGTATTGGTCCTTTATCTCCGCCGAGGTTTTCCAGTCGGCTTTTGTCGCTTCGTCTACCCAGGCCTTTAGCGGTTGTTCAGCGTCGGGATTCTCCGCCCAGAAGTCCCTTAAGGTTTTCACTGAGATTATCTTCATGTGCAGAGACTAGTCCCATTTCGGGACTAAGCAAAGTAAAAGTCCCATATTGGGACTTTAGGGATCAACGTGAGCGGGAGCGACTACTGCAGGCCAAACTGCTGCGCCAGCCGATCGAGAGCCTGCCTCTGGAACTGCGCAAACTCCGCCCGCGGCTGTTGTTGTTGAATAAATTCCCGCAGCGGATCCTGGACCTCGGTGCGGATGCCGCTCAGAGCCTCCATCACCGCCAGGCCGCAGAACGGCACGTAGGATTCGGCGTAGCCGCCTTCGTGCACCATCACCAGTTTCCCGCCGCACAGGCGATCCGCCGCCTGCTGGACCTGTTCAGTCATCGCCCGGAAGCTGTCGCTGTGCAGCTGCATGCGCGCCAGCGGATCCATGGCGTTGGCATCATAGCCGCAGGCGATGATAATCAGCTCCGGCTCAAAGCGCGCCAGCGCCGGAATAACGATGGTTTCCAGCGCATAGCGCCAGCTGTCATCCCCCGCGCCGGCCAGCAGCGGAATATTGATGTTGTAACCCTCCCCCGCCCCCACGCCGCGATCCTCCTCGCCAGAGTAGCCCGGCGGGAAGCAGCCGTCCTGATGCAAGGAGATAGTCAGCACGTCGTCGCGCTGCAGGTAGATGTGCTGGGTGCCGTTGCCGTGGTGAACGTCCCAGTCAATGATCGCCACCTTGCCGAGCCCGAGCAGCGCTTTCGCTCGCTCCACGGCAATGGGGATATTGGCAAGAAAACAGAAGCCCATCGACTGGTCCGGCAGGCAGTGGTGTCCGGGCGGACGCGACAGCGAATAGGCGTTATCCAGTTCCCCCTTCAGCACCGCTTCCACCGCCGCGCAGGCCAGCCCGGCGGAAAGACAGGCGATTTCATAACTGCCCGGCCCCAGCGGCGCCTCTTTGCCGAGCATGCCGCCGCCGTTATCGCTTATCGCCTTGAAGCGCTCCAGATAACTGTCGGGATGGATCCGCCGCAGGTCCGCAAGGCTCGCCGGCGCCGCGCTGCGCAGCGCCAGCTGCGGCGTCAGCCCGGAGACATCCATCAGGTTTTTCATCCGCCGTTTGGTCTCCGGCGATTCGGCATGACCGCCGCCGGCGGGTGGCTGTACCCACCCGCCCACCGGCAGCGTCACTGCGTGCAGCCCGGTACTGTGCCAGAAACAACGTTCATCAAAGAAGAAACCGGTTTTTCTTTTCACTCTATCCTCCCGTGGGCTAACCCTTCCCGGCGGCGGAAGCCGCCACAATTAAAATCAGTGACAGCAGCGCGCAGACGCCTGCCGCCGCCAGCAGCGGGTCGGCGCTGGCGAAGTGTTGCAGTAAGGCCCCCGCGAGCGCCGGGCCGGCCGCCATGCCGCCGCCGATCACCAGATTGATGCTGTTCATCAGCCGACCGCTGTTATCGAGCCCGGCGACGCGGGCGAGAATAAAGGGCAGCACGAAGGTCCAGGTGAACTTAAACAGCAGCGCCGCGATGGCGTAGCGCGCCAGCAGCGGCTGGCCAACCAGCAGCCCGACGCTGACTATCAGCAGCCCATAGCCCAGCCACACCGGTAAGCGATCGGCGCGCCGGGTGCCGCGCAGGGCCGCGCCGCCGGCGCCGATAATGCCGCAAACCGTCGCCGCCGCCAGCACCAGCCCCACCTGCGTCGGGCTCAGCCCCGCCGTGCTGCCGATGGTGCCGATAAAGGTCCACACTGCGCTGAGGCTGATATAGAAAGTGAGCACCGCCAGCACCGCCAGCGCCTGACGCCACAGCGCCGTCGACGGCTGCTGGCGGGAGGCAGAGAGCGGTTGAAAGCGCGGCGGGAAAGCGGACACCAGCGGCAGGCAGCAGAGCATGATGGCGGCGAGGATCAGATACACCACCTTCAGGCCAAAGGTCGCGAACAGGCCGGGCAGCGCCAGCAGGCCAAGCATCCCCAACAGCAGTTGCCCGAGCACCCAAAAGGCGTAGACCCGCGACGGGTTCGGCGTTCCCGCCGCGCAGCTGATGCACAGAATCATCAGCGTGCCGCCCGCCAGTGAGGCGATAAAGCGCGCCGCCAGCAGCGTCTCATACTGGGTGACCACCGCCGAGGCGAGGTTGGCGGTCAGAAACACCGCCCCGGCCATCAGGGCGACCCGCCGCCAGTCGAGGCGACTCATCCACCACCACGCCGGGAGCGTCGCCAGGCTCATCGCCCCCAGCTCCGCTGAGAACAGCCAGCCTACCTGCCTGGGTTTTAGCTGCCATTCGCTGGCCAGCTGCGCCGCCACCGCCGGCGCGGTCATCAGAATACCCGGCGCAATAGCGGCAAAAATCACAATCGCCGCCAGCAAACGCAGGGACACCACCAGCCCGGCGGGCCGGGAAAGCGCATTATCAGTGACAGGTGTACTCGACATCGTAGGGCGTGCTCCGGTCAAAAAAGCCTCCCCCCGGAGGATCCTCCAGGGAGTGATACCCACAGGCATCAGGAAAACGCCGTGTTGCCACGGCGCGCGCGGGATGTGAAAGTCAGATCACAGATTCAGCGAACGCTGAGCAGCCGGCATCCAGGTTCGGGAAACCAGTTCGGTACGATTGACCACTTCGGTCTTGGCGAAGATATTGCGCAGGTGCGTTTTCACCGTCGAGAGCGAGATATCCAGCTGGCGGGCAATCAGCTTATTACTGGCCCCTTCGCGCACCATGCCGACGATTTCCCGCTCTTTGGCGGTCAGGATAGCGGGCAGGTCATCTTCTTCCTGCAGGCAGTCGCGGATCGCCAGCTCCACCAGCGGCAGCACCGCCTGGGCCCGATGACGCTCTTCGCTGGAGAAAGGCACGTCGCGCATCAGCGAGATACCGGCGATGATCCGCCGCTCGCGGCGGATAAAGATCTCGGTCATGTCACGCACGTTATTCGGCAACATAAATTCATGATAATAATGCCGGTTGCGATCGCAGAGCCGCGGCGTCATCGCCGCCACGGTGGTGTTCTGGTGGCTAAAGTGCGCCGGTAAATGCGGATCCAGCGGCTGGAAGTTTTCCAGATATTGTTGGTGCGTATTATCGGAAATATTATGCAATATATAGTTTTCGGGTTTTAACCGGTTATTTACTCGATAAAACACCGCTGAAGTCAGTGGAATTAACTGAGAAATAGTCTGTAAACAACGGGCTATTATCGCATCATTACGGCTGGCTTTTAACAAAGCAGACATGATAGGGCCTCCCCGTCGAGATGATGGTGCATGACACATGGATGACTACCGATAATTGAAGCATACATTTCACATTTAAGTAACACAATCATTAACATATTAACAATGTGATAGCCGTTACAAAATTTTCAGCAATGCATTGTTATATAAAGCATTTAAAAAACACACTCGCCATGCCTTACGATAGCGGCGTTAAAACATAAACAAAAAAGATTAATACCCGGCGTACCTGCCTCTGGTGATAAAAAAACCCTATCCCGGACGCGTCTCTCTCATCCTTAAGAACGATGGATTTCTGTTTTTTTTCACTTATACCCTTAACAGGATGCCATTAATTTTCGCCGCGGCTTAATCATGTGATTACGCCTGACCCGCTGTTGCCAAAATAATAGCAACAGCGCCGGTCATTAACCGAGGATAAGCCGATGCTGAATATCGCCGCCCTGCGCCAGCAGCAAATTCCGCTGGCCGCTGAGCCGCGCTCGCCGGTGCCGTTTCATATTCTGATGAAGCCGATTGGCCCCGCCTGCAATCTCGCCTGCCGCTACTGCTATTACCCCCAGGATGAAACGCCGGTCAACAAGTTGGACGAGGCGCGGCTGGAGCAGTTTATCCGCCGCTACATCGCGGCCCAGCCCGTCGGCGCGCGGGAAATCAACTTTGTCTGGCAGGGCGGTGAGCCGCTGCTGGCCGGCCTGAGCTTTTACAAAAAAGCGCTCGCCCTGCAGGCGCGTTATGCCCCCGACGGCGTCACCATCAGCAACAGTCTGCAGACCAATGGCACGCTGATCAACGACGCCTGGTGCCGGCTGTTCCGCGAGCATCGCTTTATTATCGGCTTGAGCCTCGAAGGCAGCGAAGCGCTACAGGACCAGCATCGTCCGGATAAACGCGGCCGGGCCAGCTGGCCGGCGGCACTGCGCGGCATCGGCTTTCTCCACCAGCATCAGGTGGATTTTAACCTGCTGGTGGTGGTGCATAACGAGATGGCGGCCCACGCGGCGGCGATTTATGACCGGCTGGTCAGCCTCGGCGCGCGCTATCTACAGTTTCAGCCGCTGATGAGCGAAGGCGCAGCGTTGCGCGAGGGCTATCAGCTGAGTGCCGATAACTGGGGGCGTTTTATGGTCGGCATCTGGCGGCAGTGGCAGAAGCGCTGCGACAAGGGGCGGGTGTTCGTCATCAATATCGAGCAGGCGTGGGCGCAGTACTTCACTCACACCAGCGGCAGCTGCGTGCACAGCGCCCGCTGCGGCAGCAATCTGGTGATGGAGCCCGACGGAGAGCTCTACGCCTGCGACCATCTGATCAACGCCGAACATCGGCTGGGCCGCCTTGACGACATGACGCTGGCGCACGCGGTTGACGCCTCGGTGCAGCTGCCTTTCGGTCAGCAGAAAAGCCTGCGCCGCGAATGCCAGACCTGCGCGGTCAAAATGGTCTGCCAGGGCGGCTGCCCGGCGCATCTGAACGCCGCGGGCAACAACCGCCTCTGCGGCGGCTACTACCGCTTCTTTAGCGAAATTCTGGCGCCCGTGCGCCCCTTTTCCCGCGACCTTCAAGGGCTACAAGCCTGGCGGGCCGCGTTTGTCGGGGCCGCGCATCCGGCGTAGCCCATTGCTCTGAAAGTGATACCCGCAGAAACAGGAGAATCCGTTGTGAATAAAACAGCCATGGCCGCGGCGGTCAGTGTGATCCTCGCCGGTGGCGCGCACGCCGCCCAGCAAGAGCGTCCGAACGTCATCGTGATTATCGCCGATGATATGGGCTACTCTGACATCAGCCCCTTCGGCGGCGAAATCCCCACCCCCAACCTGCAGGCGATGGCCGAGCAGGGGATGCGCATGAGCCAGTATTACACCTCGCCGATGTCGGCCCCGGCGCGTTCGATGCTGCTCACCGGTAACAGCAACCAGCAGGCCGGGATGGGCGGTATGTGGTGGTACGACAGCACCATTGGCAAGGAGGGCTACGAGCTGCGGCTGACCGACCGCGTCACCACCATGGCCGAGCGTTTTAAAGACGCGGGCTATAACACCCTGATGGCCGGCAAGTGGCACCTCGGTTTTGTTCCCGGCGCCACGCCGAAGGACCGCGGCTTTAACCACTCCTTCGCCTTTATGGGCGGCGGCACCAGCCATTTTAACGACGCCGTCCCGCTCGGGACCGTTGAAGCCTTCCACACCTACTACACCCGCGACGGCGAGCGCGTCTCCCTGCCGGACGATTTCTACTCCAGCGAGGCCTACGCCCGGCAGATGAATAGCTGGATTAAAGATACGCCGCCGGAACAACCGGTCTTCGCCTGGCTGGCCTTCACCGCCCCGCACGACCCGCTGCAGGCCCCCGACGAGTGGATTAAGCGCTTCAAAGGCCAGTATGAGCAGGGTTACGCCGAGGTCTATCGCCAGCGCATCGCCCGCCTGAAAGCGCTGGGAATTATCCATGACGATACCCCGCTGCCGCATCTGGAGCTGGATAAAGAGTGGGAGGCGCTAACGCTAGAGCAGCAGAAATATACGGCGAAAGTGATGCAGGTGTATGCGGCGATGATCGCCAATATGGACGCGCAAATCGGCACCCTGATGGAGACGCTGAAACAAACCGGGCGCGATAAAAATACCCTGCTGGTCTTTTTAACCGATAACGGCGCCAACCCGGCGCAGGGTTTTTATTACGAATCTACCCCGGAATTCTGGAAGCAGTTCGATAACCGCTATGACAACATCGGCCGCAAAGGCTCGTTTGTCTCCTACGGCCCGCACTGGGCCAACGTCAGCAACGCTCCCTACGCCAACTACCATAAGACCACCAGCGCCCAGGGCGGGATTAACACCGACTTTATGATCGCCGGTCCCGGGATCACGCGCCACGGTCACATCGACGCCTCGACGATGGCGGTGTACGACGTAGCGCCGACCCTGTATGAATTCGCCGGTATCGATCCGAACAAATCGCTGGCGAAGAAGCCGGTGTTGCCGATGATCGGCGTCAGCTTTAAGCGCTATCTCACCGGCGAAGTACAGGCGCCGCCGCGCGGGAAATACGGCGTTGAGCTGCACCATCAGGCGGCGTGGGTCGATGGTGAATGGAAGCTGCGGCGGCTGGTGCCGCGGGGCCTCACCGCCGGTGACGCGCCGTGGCAGCTGTTTAATCTGCACGACGACCCGCTGGAGACCCATGACGTCGCGGCCCAACATCCCGATCGGGTCAAAGCGATGAGCGAGGCCTACGAGGCGTTCGCCAGACGCACCATGGTCACCAGGGCGCAGGGCAAGATGATCGATTACGTCGGTATTGACAGCAAAACTGGACGCTATCTGGCGGTCGATCCCGCCACCATGAAGCCGGTTCCGGCGCCGCAGGCGATCCCGGTGAGCGAGATCCATTAACCCCGCGGCTATCGTTCTTCCGGGCGATAGCCGGGAGCTGACGCGCTTTTTAAGGTAATCGGAAACCCCATTACAGGAGAGAGCGAATGGCGAGAGTCGTGGTGATCACCGGCGGCGGAACCGGAATTGGCGCCGCCTGCGCGCGGCTGATGCGCGCCGCGGGCGACCGCGTGTTTATTACCGGACGGCGCGAGGCGCCGCTGCAGGCTGTCGCCGATGAGACCGGCGCCACGGCGCTGATGGGCGATGCCGCCGACGGCGAGGTGTGGCGCCAGCGGCTGTTGCCGGCCATTCTCGACCAGAGCGGCGGTGTTGATGTCCTCATCTGCAGCGCCGGCGGGATGGGCAACAGCCCCGCCGCCGAGACCAGCGACCGCCAGTGGCGCGAGGCGCTGGACGGCAATCTCACCAGCGCCTTCGCCAGCGTTCGCGCCTGCCTGCCCTCGCTGATTACCCGCCGTGGCAACGTGCTGTTTGTCGCCTCCATCGCCTCGCTGGCCGCCGGTCCGCAGGCCTGCGGCTACGTCACCGCCAAACACGCCTTAATCGGCCTGATGCGCTCCGTCGCCCGCGATTACGGTCCCCAGGGGGTGCGCGCCAACGCCGTCTGCCCCGGCTGGGTCACCACGCCGATGGCGGATGAAGAGATGCTCCCGCTGATGCAGGCGGAAGGGCTATCGTTGACTGAGGCTTATCAGCGGGTCTGTCGCGACGTTCCGCTGCGCCGCCCCGCCAGCCCCGAGGAGATAGCCGAGGCTTGTCAGTTTCTCTGTTCGCCGCAGGCCGCCATCATCAGCGGCGCCACGCTGGTCGCCGACGGCGGCGCCAGTATCGTCGATGTTCCCACTCTGGCGTTTGCCTAACGCCCTACTCTGTTCAGGAGCCCCTATGACTTCAGAAGCCGTATTTATCCAGGTCGGCGCGCTGGCCGATGGTTTTGCGCCACACGGTAATTTACTCGCCACCGCCAGCCTGCCCGCAGGCGAGCGCTTTACCTTTTATGTCGCCGGAAGTGAGCCGCAGCAGCTGATCATCGAAGATGAGCAGACGCTAAGCTGGAACGGCAAGCGCGCCCCCTGGCGGGCGACCGCCCTGCGCCCGGATATTCTGTTTATCGACTTCCTTGACCCGGAGCGGGATAACGCCAGCGTCAGCGCGGTATGCAACCTGACGCAGCGCAACGCCACCCTGGTCTACGGCCAGCTGCCGGACGAAGCCGCCGCGCGGCTGGACGCTTTCAGCCGGGTAGAGCGAGGCCTGCCGCTGACCGCGGTAGAAGCGCGCTTTGTCTTCGCCCGCCTGGATGCGCAGCCGGGGCCGCTGCCGGGCTTTACCGATGCGCTGGTCGGCATGCGCAATCAGTACACCTACAGCCCGACTGAGCGCTATGAGCACATCTATCTCAACGATAATTTTTACGCCTGGCAGTGTCTGGACGGCGTGGAAAAGGGGCTGGCGGATGTCGACCGCTGCCACTACGTGCAGGTGGCGGAGGATCTCTATCTGTTCGTCTGGCGCGAGAAAATCATTCCCACGCTGGGGGTGATCCTCATCGATCTTCAGCAGATGCGCACCGACGGCAAGATCATGGGCTATCAGGGCAGCGACTTCGGCGCCCTCAGCAATTTCCCGGTCGGCGCCAGCGCGAAGATCCTCAACCTCACCCGCCATCAGGAATAAAGGGCCGCCGCCGGGCACGCTTTCAGGCCCCCTGCCCGTCATGTTGCCGGGTGGCGGCTACGCCTTACCCGGCCTACAGGGTTCGTGCGACCTGTCCTTGATTTACCCACTTGCACGACTGAAACTGCCAGTGCTGACGGCCTCAAAATCGCTGAGACGTTCCCGGAAGGCCGGGGCAGCCCGCATGGATGCGGGCTGAGGGCCGTGTTTTGCACGGACGCTGCCTCGGCCCGACCCGAAGCCTGCAGGGATAAGTCGAAGGGACCGCGCAGCGGCGATTTTGCTGGCCGGAGCCCGGGGGTACAGGGGGCGGCGGCGACTGGCCGCCCCCTGTACGCTCCCTGCGCCATGAATGACATAACGCAGAAGACATATCGGGAGCGCAATCTGTCCGGAAATGACATAGAAGTTGTAGTCCTGCCAGGCGCATTGCAAACAGGGAAATTGACGATTGTGCCGTTATTTCGCCGGGTGGCGGCTGCGCCTTACCCGGCCTACAGGTCCCTATCACAGGCTGATACATCGTAGGCCCGGCAAGCGCAGCGCCGCCGGGCGATGGCAGCGGGTACGGAGCCGCTTTATGCCGGGTGGCGGCTGCGCCTTACCTGGCCTACAGGTCCCTGTCACAGGCTGACACATCGTAGGCCCGGTAAGCGCTGCGCCACCGGGCGATGATAGCGGGTACGGAGCCGCTTTTATGCCGGGTGGCGGCTGGCGCCTTACCCGACCTGCGGTCCGCGCCATTTGTCCACCCTCTCCCCGCCGGGAAGAGGGCGTGACTCAGGCGCTGGCGCTGTCCAGTCGCGCCACCTGCTCCGCGCTCAGGCTCAGCGCCGCCGCGCGGGCAAAACTTTCCACCTGGGCCACGCTGGTGGCGCTGGCGATCGGCGCGGTCACCCCTTCGCGGCCGATCAGCCACGCGAGGGCCACTTCCGCCAGCTTCGCCCCCTGCTCATCCGCGACCGCCACCAGGGTATCGATAATCCGCATCCCGCGCGGATTCAGGTACTTACCAATCCCCCCTCCGCGCTGGCTCTGCGCCAGGTCCGACGGCTGACGGTACTTACCGGTTAAGAATCCCGAGGCCAGGCTGTAGTAGGTCACCACCCCGATATCGCGGCTGACGCAGAGATCGCACAGCGCGCCTTCAAACGCGGAGCGGTGATAGAGGTTATATTCCGGCTGCAGCACCTGCCAGGCAGGCAAGCCGCCCTTGCGCGCTACCTCCAGCGCCCCCGCCAGCTGCATTGCATCGAGGTTAGAGGCCCCCATCGCGCGAATTTTCCCCGCCTGTTGCAGGCTGTGGAAAGCCTCCAGCGTTTCCGCTACCGGGGTTTGCGGATCCGGCCAGTGGGAAAAATAGAGGTCGATATAGTCGGTATTGAGGCGGCGCAGGGAGTCGTCTACCGCCTGCTGGATCCAGGCTTTGCTGAGTCCCTTATGGCCGGGAAGGCCGAGATCGGAGCCGACTTTGGTGAAAATTTTGACCTTATCGCGCATGCCGGGACGCGCCTGCAGCCAGCGGCCAATAATGGTTTCGGATTCGCCGCCCTGGTTGCCCTCTGCCCAGCGGGAATAAACATCCGCCGTATCGATAGCGTCAAAGCCGTGGTCAACAAAAGCATCAAGAAGGGCAAAACTGGTTTTTTCATCAATGGTCCAGCCAAAGACGTTACCGCCAAACACTAACGGGGCGATGGAAAATCCGGTTTTGCCCAAGGGACGTGTCATCATGCCGAGTACTCCTTAGCTTATATTCTGCTTCCCTCAGGTAACCACAGGGGTCAGGAGAGGAGGTCGATTGGATAATCAGAAAAGGAATCTTACGGCGGGCGATCCATGCCCGCGGGTACACTCAGACATTATGTCCCGGAATAAACATCAAAGCTAAAATATTTGCTGGCTAATTTTTTATAGGTGCCGTCGGCAAGGATCTTAGCAATCGCGCCGTTTATTTCCTGACGCAGCGCCTCATCGTCTTTACGTAAGCCGATAGCCGCCCCGGCGCCAAACAGCGTATCATCCTGCAGATGGCCGCCGACAAAGGCGAATTCCTTACCCTGCGGCTGCTGCAGGAAGCTGTAGTCGGCCATCATGCCGGAGAGTACCGCGCCGTCGATACGCCCGGACTCCAGATCGCGCACCACGCTATCGGCCCCCTGGTAGGCCACAATGTTGATCCCCTGCGGACGCCAGTGCTGATTAACGTAAGTCTCCTGCGCCGAGCCCTGCTCGACGCCAATGGTTTTGCCCTTCAGCTGCTCCGGCGTATTGCCTTTCAGGGTATTTTTACGCGCCACGAGGAACACCGGCCCGTTATACAGCTTGTCGCTAAAGGCAATCTGCGCTTTACGCTTCTCGGTCATGTACATCCCGGAAAGGATGGCGTCGAATTTCCGCGCCTTCAGCGCCGGGATAATGCCGTCGAAATTGCTTTCCACCCACACGCATTTCGCCTGCAGCTGCTGGCAAATGGCGTTGCCTAAATCGATATCAAACCCCGCCAGCTTGCCCTGCGGATCCTTCCATTCAAACGGCGCGAAGGTCGGGTCGACGCCAAAGCGGATCGCCTTTCCCCCTTCGGCCAGCGCCGACGTCGACGCCATTAACGCCAGCCATAGCAGTAGTGATTTTTTCATTCCAGTTCTTCTCCAGAGGTTAACGGCAGTGCTTTTCCACCAGACGGGCGAACAGCGTCGCGCCGGTGGTGATAATGTCATCGTTGAAGTCGTAGCCGGGGTTATGCACCATGCAGCCGCCTTTCTCCCCCTTCTCGCCGTTGCCCAGCAGGAAGTAGCAGCCCGGACGTTCGCGCAGCATAAAAGCGAAATCCTCACTGGCGTTCATCGGCGAGACCGACTCCAGCACCCCTTCGTGGCCAAACACCTCCAGAGCCAGCGCTCGGGCGAAGTCAGTCTCTTCAGGGCTGTTGGTTAATACCGGGTAGGAGTCGTAAACCTCCACCGCGCTGCTGGCACCATAGCTTTTAGCGGTAAATTCGCTGAGCTCGTGAATACGTTTGATCAGCAGGTCGCGGATTTCCGGCTTCATCGCCCGCACGCTGAGCTCCATCACCGCGCTCTCCGGAATGACGTTGGAGGCGATACCGGCCTGGAAGGTGCCGACGCTGACCACCGCCGTTTCGCCCGGCGGCACGTTGCGCGCCACGATGCTCTGCAGGGCCATCACCAGCGCCGCGCCGGCGACGATCGGGTCGACGGTGCGCTCCGGATGGGCGCCGTGGCCGCCGTAGCCGGTAAGGGTGATTTTGACGGTGTCCGCCGAGGCCATAAAGTTGCCGGCATAGAAGCCCAGCTTACCCACCGGCAACCCCGGCATGTTGTGCAGACCGAAAATGCGTTCGCAGGGGAACTGCTCAAACAGGCCGTCTTTAATCATTAAATCGGCGCCGCCGATAGCCTCTTCCGCCGGCTGAAAAATCAGATGCACCGTGCCATTGAACTGACAGGCCGGCGAGGCGATGTATTTCGCCGCCGCCAGCAGAATGGTGGTATGGCCGTCATGACCGCAGGCATGCATTTTCCCCGATACCGTACTGGCCCAGGGTAAACCGGTGGTTTCCTCGATCGGCAGTGCGTCCATATCGGCGCGCAGGCCGATGGTGCGCGGCGAATCGCCTTTGCTCAGGCTGCCGACCACCCCGGTCTTGCCAAGGCCGCGCGTCACCTGATAGCCCCACTCGGTCAGCTTGCTGGCGACCAGTTCGCTGGTATTAAACTCTTCCAGACTTAATTCCGGATTGGCATGTAAATAATGACGCAGAGAAATCATTTCCGCTTCCGTCGCTTTAATTTCTGGAATTACATAATCACTCATGCCGCTCTCCGGGAAATATCGTAAGGACTTAACACGGTATCGTGGTGAAAACTTTATGCAAGCAGGATTTCTAATATCGGAAATGACGGCATCTTATTTAATAATGCGTTCGCGGCAGTGTAAAAAGCATTCGAAACGGTGAAATTTAAAAATAAATGTTTATTTTATGGAGGATTAACCGTTATTTACCCTACTATTTCCGGCCGTATTCAGATTTAAATAAAAAGACTTCTATGAGATTACAGACGCTTTTCCTCGTCGCCATGACCGCGCTGGCGGGCTGCAGCGCGCAGGGGGATACCGCCAGCCAGCAGCGGGCCAGTATTCAGAAGATGCGCAACGAAACCCTCAATAAACTTTACACCGTGCAGCCCGAGGCCCGCAGCGATATTCAGCATGCGAAGGGTTATGCGGTCTTCGCCAACAACAGCAGCAAGATCCTGCTGTTCGGATTTGGCAGCGGCTACGGCGTGGTGCGGGATAAGGCCACCGGGAAGGACACCTATATGAAAATGGCCCAGGGCGGCGCCGGCCTGGGGATGGGGATTAAACAGCAACGCACGGTGCTGGTTTTCCATGATAAAGCGGCCCTGGAGACCTTTATCCGCCAGGGATATATGGTCGGCGCCGATGCGAACGCCGCGGCGAAATATGATGACAAAGGCATCGCGCCGATCGCCGCCTCCGCGAACGGCGTAGCGAAGGACACCTCCTCGCTGCCGTCAAAAGTGAACGTCTATGAAATCACCGACAAGGGGCTGGCCGCCCAGGCGATGGTCAATGGCTATAAATACTGGCCGGATGAAGAACTGAACCCGTAGCCCCGGCGGTGATCCATCGCCGAGTCAGGTGTTCCCTGCCCGGCGTTGGGAGACGTGCATTTAGTGGCCGAGGGCGCCGCTCACCAGAATCGAGGTGATGATCCCGGTCGCCGCGGCGATCAGCACATAGTTACCGTCGATATAGGACCAGTGATGGCCCTCCGGCGGGGGCGGCAGGCCGCGGTCGCTCCAGTCACGGACGCGATACTCATCGCCACGGAACGGCGCCGGAGCCGGGTGGCCTTTGCGGAAATCGTTACCGCGCCAGGCGAAATGGTCCTGCTCATGCCGTGCCTGATCGCGCTTGTCATGCCCGTCACGATCCGGGCCACGCTGGTCATGGTCACCCTGACGATGCGCGTCAGGTCCGCCCTGCGGCGCATGCCCATGATGATCCGAACCGTTCTGCCACACCGTTGGCTGCCCCGGACGATGGCCGTCGTTTGGGCCATCGGCAAAGGCCTGGACGCTCAGCACAGTGGATAATATTACCGCCAGAGAAATCATCTTTTTCATCGTACACCTCCTGATTGAAGTTCTTTGTAACGGGAAAATGTGAAGAAAGAGTGAGTATCCGCTTAACCAGGACGATTCCTGGCATCTGCGGTTTCTGCTGTCGGGGAAGGCATTATGGGGGAGTACGAGCAATAAAAAAGGCCGCTCTCGCGACCTTTATTCAGACTGATATCAGGACTTACTCAGTCACTTTATTTTTTAACTCTTCAGCGCCGGTTTTGGTTTTATCCCAGCCCTTTTCTGCGCCGGATTTGGTGGCGTTCCAGCCTTTTTCGCTGACCTCTTTGGTCTTATCCCAACCTTTCTCAGTCCCTTCTTTGGTCTTGTTCCAGGTCTTCTGCGCGCCTTCGCTCACCTGGCTGCCGACGCTATTCTGTTTGCCTTCGGCCGCATGTTTCGCCTTCAGCTGCTGCTCTTCACCTTCGTGCTGGGCCTGATGCAGCTTCTCTTTGGCGGTGTTGGCGTTGGCATTGGCCGCCGCGACGGTATCATCTGTTGCATGTGTTGTCGCAGCAAAAACCGGAGCCGCAACCAGAATAGCCGATAACGCAATCATTGCTTTTTTCATAATATCCTCTCTCACGTGTCGTGTTATGAGTCGTATTCAGGATGGCACAACGAACCGGGGATGACATTAGGAATTAGCCTGAAAAACGTCTTCGACCTGCAACCATGGCAGAAAATGCTGCCGCTGCGCACCCTGTCGGCGTTGGCATAATTTCCATCATGTTTGTTACATTTCGTGAAATTTGCGCTTGATATACTTGCCGTTGACGTTTACTCGAGAATAATTCTCAGAATCATTATATTTATAAATTGGCAAACGGAACTCATTTTATGGCAAGAAAATCAGTAAGATCGCTGTTGCTTACTGCGCTGATCGCGACTCCCTTCCTCAGCTATGCGACCCAATATCCTCTGACGGTTACCGACCTTGACGGCCGGCAGGTCACCCTGGCTAAAGAGCCGCAGCGTATTATTTTGCAGGATGGCCGCGACATTATGACCCTCGCCCTGCTGGACCGGGACAATCCGTTTAAGCGGCTGGTGGCATGGAATAATCTGGCGAAAAAGCAGGACGTTGCCACCTGGCAGATGCTGAAAACGACGTGGCCGCAGTCGGCCACGATCCTTGACATGGGCTTCAGCGACAAGGGGAATGTCGATCTTGAAAGCGTCATCGCCCGCCAGCCGGATCTGATGATCGCCCAGCTGCGCGCCAGGCCAGCGCTGATGGAGAGCGGCGTCATCGACAAGCTCAGCGCCCTGCACGTTCCGGTGCTGTTTGTCGACTATGAGATCGACCCGGCGAAAGATACCGCTCCCAGCATCGACCTGCTGGGCAAAGTCCTCAACCGCGAGAGCCAGGCCAAAGCCTTTACCGATTACTATCGTCAGCAGCTGCAGTCGATTCGCCAGAAAACCGCGACCATCACGCCGAAGGCCAACGTCTTCGTGGAAGCGCTGGCCGGCAACAGCGACGCCTGCTGCTTTACTCACGGCCACAGCGGCTGGGGGGGGCTGGTGGAGGCGGTCGGGGCGAACAATATCGGTTCGCAGCTGCTGCCGGGCGCCTCCGGGTTCGTCTCGCTGGAGAAAATCATCAGCATGAAGCCCGACGCCTGGATAATGACCGGCTCGAAGCGCGGAAACAGCCAGGTGCTGCCCCTCGGCTATGAGGTTAAGCCGGAGGCGGTGAAAGCCCAGGCGCAGACGCTGCTGGCGCGACCGGGGGTCAGCCAGATCCCGGCGGTGCAGGAAAAGCGGGCCTATGGCGTCTATCACCACTTCTATAACCATCCGTGGAATATTGTCGGCATGGAATATCTGGCGAAAGATATCTATCCGCAGGCCTTCCGCGATCTCAACCCCGATGAGACTTACCATTATATCGTGCGTCACTTCACCGACCTGCCGGACCAGCCGTTCGTCTTTTCCTGGCAGCAGAGCGAGTAATCCGGCATGCGTTTAACCTCCGACTCCGTGCTCGACGAGCTGCCCGCCGGGACTTCTGGCGTGATGGATCATTATCGCCATATCGTGCGTCGCCGCCTGCTGCTGTTGCTGCTGCTGGCGCTGTTGATTGTCGCTTCACTGCTGTTCGATTTTATGCTCGGCCCTTCCGGACTGCCGCTGCAGAGCCTGTGGCAGACGTTAACCGATCCGGCCAGCGCCGATCCGGGCATTCGCGCCATCGTCTGGGATATCCGCCTACCCTATGCGGTGATGGCGATTATCGTCGGTCTGGCGCTGGGACTGGCTGGTGCCGAAATGCAGACCATCCTCAATAACCCGCTGGCCAGCCCGTTTACCCTGGGCGTCTCCTCGGCTGCGGCGTTTGGCGCCGCGCTGGCGATTGTGCTGGGTATTGGTCTGCCCGGTATTCCCGGCCAGTGGTTTATCTCGGCCAACGCCTTTATCTTCGCCCTGCTGGCGGCCCTGCTGCTGGATGGCATTACCCGCTGGACCCAGGTGGCTACCTCCGGCGTCATTCTGTTCGGCATCGCGCTGGTCTTTACCTTTAACGCCCTGGTCTCGATGCTGCAGTTCATCGCCAATGAAGACACTCTGCAGGGGCTGGTGTTCTGGACCATGGGCAGCATCGACCGCGCCTCCTGGAGCAAAGTCGCCATCCTGCTGGTCGCCCTGGCGCTGGTGATGCCCCTGTCGCTGCGCAGCGCGTGGGCGCTGACCGCCCTAAGGCTGGGCGAGGACCGGGCCATCAGCTTTGGCATTAACGTTCGCCGTCTGCGCCTGAGCACGCTGCTGCGGATCAGCATTCTGTCGGCGCTTTCGGTGGCCTTTGTCGGGCCAATCGGCTTTATCGGCCTGGTGGCGCCGCATATTGCGCGGATGCTCTTCGGCGAAGATCATCGCTTTTACCTGCCCGCCAGCGCGCTGATCGGCGCCCTGGTGCTCTCCCTGGCCTCCATCGCCTCGAAGAACCTGATACCGGGGGCCATTATTCCGGTGGGGATCGTCACTTCCCTGGTAGGGGTCCCGTTCTTTTTGAGCATTATTTTACGTCACCGGGGGCAAGTATGAGCGACCAGACGTTATCCGGGCTGTCGCTGTCTCACTTCAGCGCTGGCTACCCCAGACGCAAGGTGATCGAGAACCTGACGGTTCCCCATCTGCCGCGGGGGAAAATCACTGCGCTGCTGGGGCCAAACGGCAGCGGTAAATCGACGTTAATGCGAGCGATGGCGGGGCTGGGCCCCTGCCGCGGCGAGCTGCGCCTGGAGGGAGAAAATCTGCTGATGCAGCCGTTCTCACGTCGCGCAGAACAGGTGGTCTATCTTCCGCAGACGCTGCCCGCCGGCGTGCATCTGCATGTGCTGGAGTCGATTATCGTGGCCCAGCGCGCCGCCGGGGGACGCCACAGCGCCCAGCAGCAGGAAGAGGTAATGGCGTTGCTGCGACAGCTGGGAATTGCCCACCTGGCGATGAGCTACCTCGATCAGCTCTCCGGCGGGCAAAAACAGTTGGTGGGTCTCGCCCAGTCGCTGATTCGCCAGCCGCGCCTGCTACTACTCGATGAACCGCTCAGCGCGCTTGACCTCAACTACCAGTTTCACGTGATGGATCTGGTGCGCCGGGAGACCCGGCGGCGCAACATCGTGACTCTGGTGGTGGTGCACGACATCAATATTGCCCTGCGTCACGCCGACCACGTGCTGATGCTCAAAGCGGGCCAGCTGCTCGGCGACGGCACCCCGGCCACGGTCATCACCCCTGAGACCCTGGCGGCCGTCTATGGCGTGCGCGGCCGTATTGAACCCTGTTCGCAGGGGGTGCGGCAGGTGATTATTGACGGGCTGGTGGACCGCGAGGCCTGACCGCGGCGCGGGGATGGTTGGTCCTCCCCGCGCCCGCCAGCTTAGTGATCGAGATAGATGTAGTTTTCCCAGCTCTTCATGCGGATCAGGATCTTCCTGATCAGCGACAGCTCTTTCAGGTGATCTGAGTAGACCGCCGCCTCGAGGGTAGCACCCTGCGGCAGAGCGTATTCGGCAAAACGTGGATCGGTCACCTTTAGTACCACCAGCGCCCGGCCATGGGTATTGAGCGCGTCCGTGGTCAGCAGTTTGCCCTGGCCCTGAAACTGACTCTCGCCAATCGCCGGCAGCACATCGGCCACTTCCCCGCGGAAGACGGTGCCCGGGATGGCCGGAAACATCAGCTCCGCGGGCTCGCCTTTGTACAGACGCTGCAGGGCGTTCTGGCGAAATGCCGCGACATACTCCCGCGAGGCGTCGCCCTCCACCGGCACAAAGGTCATCAGCGGCAGCATTCCCAGCGCGGTGGACATGGTGCCAGGGCGTAAGCCGACGGTGCTGACATAGCCGTCTTCCGGGGCGCGGACGACGGTGTTATCCAGCTGAAACTGCGCCTTCTGCAGCTGCGCCAGCAGGGAGGCCACGGTGGTATTTTTGCCCTTCACCACCGAGTCCAGCGCGTTACGCGCCTGAACCACTTTCGCCTGAGCCGCGCTGACGCTGGCTTCATCGGCTTTCCACGTCTGCAGACGGGTATCGACCATTTGATCGGAGAAGGCGCCCTGGGCATGCCCCTCCCGAAAGCGGGCATACTCCCGCCGCGACTGGTCGCGCTGAGCCACCGCTCTGCTCAGCTCGGCCTCCGCCTGGCTTAACGCGGCGTTGAGGGAGAGCGCATCCTGGCTGGCCGCTTTAATCTGCGCCTGCAGATCGTCCACCTTTGCCTGGAACGGCGTCGGGTCGAGAGTAAACAGCACATCGCCCTTATGCAGCCTCTGGTTAGGCCTCACCGGTACGCTCTGCACCCGACCGCGCACCTGCGACACAATCGGTACGGTGCGAAACACCTGATTGCCGACGTCGGTATAGGGGAAGTTGTAATTCATCCCGAAGATCACCGCGCCAATCAGGGCGATACCGCCGAGCACCGCCGTCGGCACGGTCCACTTATTGAGCGGGATGCGGAAGACTTTAAACACCACGATGCATAGCGCGGCGTAGGTCAGCAACATTAACGTTTCCATTATTTTGCCTCCTTCGCTTTCAGAAGGTCCACTTCGCGCTGCACCTGCTCCAGCCGCTGGACCACCGTTTCCAGACGCTGATGCAGCACCTGCTGGTCGTCGGCGATGCGGCGCATCCCCCATCCGCGGTCTTCGCGCCACAGCGTCGCCCAGATCCACAACAAGGGCCACAGGCCATGCAGGGTAAATAAGCTGACCCAGCCGGCATAATGAATCGCATCCTGATGAGGATGGCGCCGCTCTTTGGCGATTTCATAAGGAATATCGTGAATAACAATCACGCCATAAAAAAGTATTAAGGCCACGGCGATCAGAATCGCCAGCGCCACATAGTCCAGGGTCATAAAATAACTCCAGAGTGCAAGGTTAAATAAATAAAACGGCCAGATTCAGGCGTAGCAGGGCCGGGAGAAAACGCGCGCTTAGCGCTTTCCCCGGGCGGGTTTTAGCGACGTTATGTCGGGGAACCGACGAATCTGAATCAGAATTTCTCAGGAATAGGGCGGTCGATGGAAATCAGTTTGCCTTTTTTCACCGTGATATATCCCCCCTCGCGCAGGGCGGCCAGCACCTGATAAACATAGCTGCGCGAGAGATTGGTCCGTTTAATAATAAATGCCGACAGACTTTCATGTTGCCCACCATCGATTTCAGCGCGATATAAATAGCGCGACAGCATCGACTTAATAGTCTGAAAGCTAGTCTGGCTGCCGCGTTCATAGTGGGCATCAAGGGCAAATATACCCATATAGGCCAGGATCGTGGTCAGCTCTTGCATATAGCCCGGCGACAAATGAAAGAATATCCGTTCAAAATCGCTGGCGGATATTTTCGCCAGCTGGCATTCGCCCAGACACTGATAATAGAGCGCCACCGACGGACAATAATGTTCCAGCAACCCTAACGGCATATGCGCGATAACAATCCCAATAAGGTTCTGCTCGTCACCAAAGGCCAGCGTCATTTGCCCCTGCAGCAAAAAATAGAGATAGCCCGGCTGCGGCAGAAACGGCTGGTCTTTACTCAGGCTCAGGGTTTCACTGCAGGCGATCACCGCCGGCAGGTGCGTGGTCAGCGTCAGCTTCTGGTACCGATCGTAAATATCGGCAAAACTGGGGTTCATCGCGCTACGCACTCCTTCACCTTTTATCACCGCGGCGGGGCTAACCGCGGCCTGTGGAACTATACCTAAGCGGGTCAGGAAGGAAAAGTCCAGATCTGGAGTGGCGAAATATTCCGCCTGGCTCACATTTTTCACCCTCGCCCCGCCCTTTCGTCCGCCAATCGTTCCGCTTGCCGCCAGGCTGTGCTTTAATTAGCTAAAACGGTTTAACAAAGTTTAGCTAAGAGGAACTAGTCCTATGAATGGTAAAATCTGGGTACTCGGCGATGCGGTCGTCGATCTCCTGCCCGACGGAGAGGGCCGCCTGCTGCAATGCCCCGGCGGCGCGCCGGCCAACGTCGCGGTCGGCGTGGCGCGGCTCGGCGGCGATAGCGGGTTTATCGGCCGCGTCGGCGACGATCCCTTCGGCCGCTTTATGCGTCACACCCTGGCGCAGGAGAAGGTGGATGTGAACTATATGCGCCTCGATGCGGCGCAGCGCACCTCCACGGTGGTGGTCGATCTCGATCGCCACGGGGAGCGCACCTTTACCTTTATGGTCCGCCCGAGCGCCGACCTGTTTCTTGCGCCTGAGGATCTTCCGCCGTTTGCCGCCGGTCAGTGGCTGCACGTTTGCTCTATCGCTCTCAGCGCGGAGCCGAGCCGCAGCACGGCATTCGCGGCGATGGAGGCGATAAAGCGCGCCGGGGGCTATGTCAGCTTCGACCCCAATATCCGCAGCGACCTGTGGCAGGATCCGCAGGAACTGCGCGACTGTCTCGACCGGGCGCTGGCCCTCGCCGACGCCATAAAACTCTCGGAAGAGGAGCTGGCTTTTATCAGCGGCAGCGACGACATCGTCAGCGGCATCGCCCGGCTGAACGCCCGCTACCAGCCGACGCTGTTGCTGGTGACCCAGGGCAAAGCGGGGGTGCAGGCCGCGCTGCGCGGGCAGGTTAGCCACTTCCCTGCCCGCCCGGTGGTCGCCGTCGATACTACCGGCGCCGGCGATGCCTTTGTCGCCGGGCTGCTCGCCGGACTCGCCGCCCATGGTATCCCTGACAACCTCGCCGCCCTGGCTCCCGACCTCACGCTGGCGCAAACCTGCGGCGCGCTGGCCACCACCGCCAAAGGCGCCATGACCGCCCTGCCCTACAGGGACGATCTTCAGCGCTCGCTGTGATCCCGTTGGGCCGGCTAACGGCCCACTTTGCTGGCGACATCACAATTCTTAAACCGGTTTAGCAATTTTTATTTTCACCGCATTACCGACATGTTTACCATATTAACTAAACCGGTTTAGCAAACGTTAGCACACTCACTGATTTACCTTTGGATGTCACCAACATGTATAAAAAACGGAAGTTAGCCATTCTTATTGCTTTGCTAACCGGCGCCGCCGCCGCCCATGGGCAGACAGACCTGAACAGCATTGAAGCGCGTCTCGCCGCCCTGGAAAAACGTCTGCAGGATGCCGAGACTCGCGCCAGCACTGCCGAAAGCCGCGCCGCCTCGGCGGAGCAGAAAGTTCAGCAGCTAACCCAGCAGCAGCAACAAACCCAGGCCACCACCCAGCAGGTGGCCAAGCGCACCACCCAACTGGAAGAAAAAGCCGAACGGCCCGGCGGCTTTGAGTTCCACGGCTACGCCCGCTCCGGGGTGATCATGAACGACTCCGCCGCCAGCACGAAATCCGGGGCCTATATGACCCCCGCCGGGGAAACCGGCGGCGCCATTGGTCGTCTGGGTAACCAGGCCGACACCTATGTGGAAATGAACCTCGAACATAAGCAGACCCTGGACAACGGGGCGACCACCCGGTTCAAAGTGATGGTGGCCGACGGGCAAACCACCTATAACGACTGGACGGCGAGCAGCAGCGACCTGAACGTGCGCCAGGCGTTCGTCGAGCTGGGCAATCTGCCGACCTTCGAGGGTCCGTTCAAAGGCTCGACCCTGTGGGCCGGGAAGCGCTTTGACCGCGACAACTTCGATATCCACTGGATTGACTCGGATGTGGTGTTCCTCGCCGGGACCGGCGGCGGGATCTACGACGTGAAGTGGAACGACAGCCTGCGCAGCAACTTCTCGTTATACGGCCGCAACTTTGGCGATATCGCCGACAGCAGCAACAGCGTGCAGAACTATATCGTCAGCATGAATAACTTTGCCGGCCCGGTGCAGATGATGGTCAGCGGGATGCGGGCGAAAGATAATGACGACCGCCAGGACGCAAACGGCAATCTGGTGAAAGGCGATGCCGCTAACACCGGGGTTCATGCCCTGCTGGGTCTGCACAATGAGAGCTTCTATGGCCTGCGCGACGGGACCAGCAAAACGGCCCTGCTGTACGGTCACGGCCTGGGCGCCGAGGTCAAAGGCATCGGCTCCGACGGCGCGCTGCGTCCGGGGGCCAACACCTGGCGTTTCGCCAGCTACGGCACCACCCCGCTGAGCGATCGCTGGTTTATTGCCCCGGCCGTGCTGGCGCAGAGCAGTAAAGATCGCTATGTCGATGGCGACAGCTATCAGTGGGCCACTCTCAACCTGCGTCTGATTCAGGAAGTGACGCAGAACTTCGCCCTCGCCTGGGAGGGCAGCTATCAGTACATGGATCTGCAGCCTGAAGGCTACAACGATCGCCATGCGGTCAATGGCAGCTTCTACAAGCTGACCTTCGCCCCGACCTTCAAGGTCGGCAGCATCGGCGACTTCTTCTCGCGCCCGGAGATCCGCTTCTATACATCGTGGATGGACTGGAGCAAAAAGCTGGATAACTACGCCAACGACGACGCGTTAGGCAGCAACGGGTTCAAATCGGGCGGCGAATGGTCGTTCGGTATGCAAATGGAGACCTGGTTCTGACGTGAACCCGGGCGACAGGGTAAGTAAAACATAAATATAAGGTTCGCGGTGCCAGCCATGGCCGGCGCCGCCCACGCCATATCATCATGCATTCAGAGGGTACTATGGATTTTGAACAGATTTCCCGCTCACTGCTTCCCCTGCTGGGCGGCAAGGAAAATATCGCCAGCGCCGCGCACTGCGCCACCCGGCTGCGGCTGGTGCTGGTCGACGACGCGCTCGCCGACCAGCAGGCGATTGGCAAAATCGACGGCGTGAAAGGCTGCTTTCGTAATGCCGGACAGATGCAGATCATCTTCGGCACCGGGGTGGTCAATAAAGTCTATGCTGCCTTTATCCAGGCGGCGGGCATCAGCGAATCGAGCAAATCCGAAGCCGCCGACCTGGCGGCGAAAAAGCTGAACCCGTTCCAGCGCATTGCCCGCCTGCTGTCCAACATCTTTGTGCCGATTATTCCCGCCATCGTCGCCTCCGGCCTGCTGATGGGCCTGCTGGGGATGGTGAAAACCTACGGCTGGGTCGACCCGGGCAACGCTATCTATATCATGCTGGATATGTGCAGCTCGGCGGCGTTTATTATTCTGCCGATCCTGATCGGCTTTACCGCCGCCCGCGAATTTGGCGGCAACCCTTATCTGGGCGCGACCCTCGGCGGGATCCTCACCCACCCGGCGTTGACCAACGCCTGGGGCGTCGCCGCCGGCTTCCACACCATGAATTTCTTCGGCATCGAAGTGGCGATGATCGGCTATCAGGGCACGGTCTTCCCGGTGCTTCTGGCGGTGTGGTTTATGAGCCTTGTCGAAAAACGGCTGCGCCGCGTTATTCCTGACGCGCTGGATCTGATCCTCACGCCGTTCCTGACGGTGATTATCTCTGGCTTTATCGCCCTGCTGCTGATCGGCCCGGCCGGGCGCGCGCTCGGCGACGGCATTTCGTTTATCCTCAGCACGCTTATCAGCCATGCCGGCTGGCTGGCTGGCCTGCTGTTCGGCGGCCTCTATTCGGTGATCGTCATTACCGGTATCCATCACAGCTTCCATGCCATTGAGGCGGGTCTGCTCGGCAATCCGTCGATCGGCGTCAACTTCCTGCTGCCTATCTGGGCGATGGCCAACGTCGCTCAGGGCGGCGCCTGCTTTGCCGTGTGGTTTAAAACCAAAGATGCCAAAATCAAAGCCATTACCTTGCCGTCGGCGTTTTCGGCGATGCTGGGGATCACCGAGGCGGCGATCTTCGGGATTAACCTGCGCTTTGTGAAACCGTTCATCGCCGCACTGGTGGGCGGTGCCGCCGGCGGCGCCTGGGTGGTGTCGATGCACGTCTACATGACCGCGGTGGGCCTGACGGCGATCCCGGGAATGGCCATCGTGCAGGCCAGCTCGCTGCTGAACTACATTATCGGGATGGCGATCGCCTTCGCCGTGGCCTTCGCGCTCTCTCTGACGCTGAAATACAAAACGGACGCTGAATAATGTCATTACCGTCACGCCTGCCTGCGATCCTGCAGGCCGTTATGCAGGGCCAGCCGCAGGCGCTGGCCGACGACCATTACCCGCAATGGCATCTGGCGCCGGTCAGCGGACTGCTGAACGATCCCAACGGCTTTTGCCAGGTCGCCGGGCGTTATCACCTGTTTTATCAGTGGAACCCGCTCGCCTGCGACCACACCTATAAGTGCTGGGGACACTGGAGCTCAGCCGACCTGCTGCACTGGTGGCATGAACCTATCGCCCTGATGCCGGATGAAGAGTATGACCGCAACGGCTGCTACTCCGGCAGCGCAGTCGAGTTCGAGGGTACCCTGACCCTGTGCTACACCGGCAACGTGAAATTCCCCGACGGCGGGCGCACCGCCTGGCAGTGCCTGGCGACAGAGAATGCCGATGGCACCTTCCGCAAGCTGGGGCCGGTGCTGCCGCTCCCTGACGGTTACACCGGCCATGTACGTGACCCTAAGGTGTGGCGCCAGGACGGGCGCTGGTACATGGTCCTCGGGGCGCAGGATGTGCAACAGCGCGGCAAAGTGCTGCTGTTTACCGCCAGCGACCTGCGGGATTGGCGCCTGGTGGGCGAGATAGCCGGGCATGACGTTAACGGCCTGGCGAACGGTGGCTACATGTGGGAGTGCCCGGACCTGTTTCCGCTGGCGGACACCCACCTGCTGATCTGCTGCCCGCAGGGGCTGGCCCGCGAAGCACAGCGTTTTCTCAATACCTATCCTGCGGTGTGGATGGCAGGCCGTTTCGACGCCGAACGCGGCGCCTTCGACCATGGCCCGCTGCACGAGCTGGACAGCGGATTTGAGTTCTACGCGCCGCAGACCATGCTGGCCGAAGATGGCCGCCGCCTGCTGGTCGGCTGGATGGGCGTCCCGGACGGGGAAGAGATGCATCAGCCCACCCGCGCGCAGGGATGGATCCACCAGATGACCTGCGTGCGCGAACTGGCGTGGCGGTCGGGTGCCCTGTATCAGCGTCCGCTGCGCGAACTGACCGCCCTGCGCGGGGAAGCCCAGGGCTGGCGCGGGCAGACCCTGCCCCTCGCCCCGATGGAGCTGGCCTTTGACATCGCCCCCAACAGCACGCTGGGGCTGGATTTTGCCGGCGCCCTGCAGCTCACCGTCAACCGCGACGGCCTGCGCCTGTCGCGCCGCGGCCTGCAGACGGCGGAGATGCATCATCGCTACTGGCGCGGCGAGGCGCGGCGGCTGCAGATCTTTATCGACCGCTCCAGTGTGGAAATTTTCATCAACGATGGCGAAGGGGTAATGAGCAGCCGCTTCTTCCCGGGCTATCCGGGGCAGCTCATCTTCAGCGGTGCGACGCCGGTGGCATTCTGCCGCTGGCTGCTGCGGCCATGCATGGTAGAATAAGCGTTTTGCTTTCAGGCTCCCGGGTGCTGATGAAAACCAAACGCGTAACTATCAAAGATATCGCCGAACTGGCGGGCGTCTCCAAAGCGACCGCCAGCCTGGTACTCAACGGTCGTGGCAAAGAGCTGCGCGTGGCGCAGGAGACGCGCGAGCGCGTGCTGGCGATCGCCCGCGAGCAGCACTATCAGCCGAGCATTCACGCGCGCTCGCTGCGTGATAACCGCAGCCATACCATTGGCCTGGTGGTGCCGGAAATCACCAACTACGGGTTTGCCATTTCTCCCATGAGCTTGAGACGCTCTGCCGGGAAGCCGGCGTGCAGCTGCTTATCTCCTGCACCGACGAAAACCCCGGCCAGGAGAGCGTGGTGGTCAATAACATGATTGCCCGCCAGGTCGACGGCCTGATCGTCGCCTCGTGCATGCACAGCGATGCCGACTACCTGAAGCTCAGCGAACAGCTGCCGGTGGTGCTGTTTGACCGCTCCCCCAGCGACAGCGCCCTGCCGCTGGTGATGACTGACTCGGTCACCCCAACGGCCGAACTGATCTCCCGCATCGCCCCTCAGCATGCGGACGAGTTCTGGTTTCTCGGCGGCCAGCCGCGGCTATCGCCTTCGCGCGACCGGCTGGCGGGATTCACCCAGGGCCTGGCTCAGGCGGGGGTTACGCTGCGTCCCGAATGGGTGATCAACGGCAACTATCACCCCAGCTCCGGCTACGAGATGTTCGCCGCGCTCTGCGCGCGGCTGGGACGGCCGCCGAAGGCGCTGTTCACCGCGGCCTGCGGCCTGCTGGAAGGGGTCCTGCGCTATATGAGCCAGCACCATCTGCTGGACTCCAATATTCATCTCGCCAGCTTCGACGATCACTATCTGTACGATTCACTTTCCCTGCGCATTGATACCGTGCAGCAGGATAATCGCCAGCTGGCCTGGCACTGCTACGATCTGCTCAGCCAGCTGATCGACGGCCAGGCGCCGGAGCCGCTCCAGCGCTATCTGCCCGCTACCCTGCAGTTTCGCCATGCCTGACGGCGCCGGCGGCGATTAGCGTTTTCGCCGGGCGCGCGCCGCCTGCCTCAGCGTCAGCAGCATGCTGGCGAGCACCACGCCGAGGCCAATTGTTACCTGCCAGCGGTAAGCCATCAGCAGCGAGGGCAATCCGCCGTCCGGCGCCAGCATCACGAGATTCCAGCCCGCCAGGCCGGCATTGCCGTTCAGCGCCCGGCTTAACATCCGCTGATGCGGGGCGAAGGGCTGAATGGTCTGGTAATGGCTGCCGAACAGCGGCGGCTGCATCTCCCGCGGGAACTGTGCCTGCACCTGGGCCAGCACGCTGGCCGGCAGCGCATGCGATGCCGCCAGCAGATGCCCGTCGCCATTCACCAGCAGTAGCCGATAATGCCGCTGCCGGGCCAGGGTATGCAGAGCGGCGCGCATCACCGCCAGCGGCCAGGTCGCTTCCCGCTGCGGAGCGGGGGTGTTCATCCGCTGTTCAAGGCGTTCCGCCACCCACCGCGCATCCTCCTCCAGCTGCCGGGTATGCATCTCACGGTAAACCTCTCTGGCCGGCAGGTTCACGCCCCGACTGAGGATCAGGATCGCCAGTCCCGCCAGCAGGCTGACGATAATGCCCCTTCTCCCCGGTCGCGAGAGCGGCGAGGATTTGATTAAGGATGGTGTATTCATACGACTCCAGAAACAGGGGGCAAGGCGTGGCCCCCTGGCGAATGGACAACAAAAGTCGCGAAACTGTACAGGATGCGCAGCGCGGGAAAAACAGACAGCCGGCGCCTGGCGGGACGTATTTTGTTTATTTCTGGACAGGGCTGGCGGCAACGACGCGCTTCGCCGTTGCCGCCAGTTGATAAGATTAGCGTTTTTTCCGGTTGCGGCGCATGTCGATGGTCACCGCCGCGACGATAATGATCCCTTTAATAATATCCTGCACGTAGGCATCGACGCCGACAAAGGTAAAGCCGCTCTTGATCAGGCCAAGGATCATCGCGCCAATCAGGGTGCCAGTAATGCGCCCCACCCCACCCATTAAGCTGCTGCCGCCGATCACCGCCGCGGCAATCGCGTCCAGCTCGTAGGACATCCCCATGCTCGACTGGCCACTGCTGACGCGCGCCGCCAGCACTACCCCAGCCAGCCCGGAGAGCGCCCCGGCGATGGTGTAGACGATCACCAGGTATTTATTCACGTTGATGCCGGACACTTTGGCCGAGGTCATGTTGCCGCCGATGGCATACACATATTTGCCATACCGGGTATGCTTCAGCGCAATGTGAAACACTGCGGCAATCACGAAGAAGATGATCACCGGCATCGCCCCCTGGCCTATCGCCGTAAAACTGTCGGAGAGGAAGCTTATCGGATTGCCCTGGGTGTAATACTGCGCCAGACCGCGCGCCGAGACCATCATCCCGAGGGTGGCGATAAATGGCGGGATGCCGGTTCGCGTCACCAGGAAACCGTTGGTCAGCCCACACAGCAGGCCGACGCCGATCCCCGCGCAAATCGGGATCACCGCCGGCAGGTTGACCAGCGCCGGGAACATTGGCGACAGGCTGTCGGAGGTTTGCGCCAGGCTCGCCGCCACCACCGCCGCGAGGGCGATAACCGAGCCGGAGGAGAGGTCAATCCCGGTGGTGATGATCACCTGGGTGACGCCGACGGCGATGATGCCGATGATCGCCACCTGTAGCACAATCAGCACCAGGCGGTTGGTATTGAGCAGGAACGACTGGTCGCGAACATACCAGCCGGCGATTTCAAAGGTCAGGGCAATCACCAGCATCACCACAAAGATGCCGGTATCTTTCGGCATTTTATGCCGCAAATTAGCGAAGAAGGAGGAACCCTCGCTGGCCGGAGCCGCCGTTAATTTCATATTACTCATTCTCTGTGCCTCAATGGGATGCCAACGACAAAATGGTTTCCTGGTCGGCTTCGTCTTTTTCCAGGATGCCGGTGATACGGCCTTCATGCATCACCATGACCCGGTCACTCATGCCAAGGATTTCCGGCAGCTCAGAGGAGACCATAATGACCGCCACCCCCCGGTTCGCCAGTTCACTGATAAGATGATAAATTTCCGCCTTCGCCCCGACGTCGATGCCGCGGGTCGGCTCATCGAGAATTAAGATTTTCGGTTGCGCTAACAGCCAGCGCGCAATCAGAACTTTTTGCTGATTCCCCCCGCTCAGGTTATTAATAATTTGATCCATCGTCGGCGTTTTAATATTGAGCCGACGGATTTGCTCCATGCAGTCTTCGGCCATTTTCACGTGCTGGACAAAACCGCTCTTGCCGATATATTCCGGCATTTTGACGATACTCATATTTTCCAGCACCGACAGCACCAGAAACAGGCCCGACTTTTTACGGTCTTCGGTTAATAACGCCATTCCCTTTTCAATCGCCACGGAGGGGGAATCAATGGTCACCGGCGCCCCGTCGATCAGCACTTCGCCGCTGTCGAAGCGTTCCATGCCAAACAGGCTTTCCATCACCTCGCTGCGCCCGGCGCCCACCAGCCCGGCCACGCCGAGGATCTCGCCGCGACGCACGGTAAAGCTGACATCATGGAACACGCCCTGGCGCGTCAGATTGCGCACGGTCAGCACCTCTTCGCCGATGGTGTTATTAAATTTCGGGAACAGCTGGGTTAATTCGCGGCCCACCATCTGGGTGATCAGCGACTGGCGGGTAAATTCGGTGGTGTTTTTGCTCCCCACCCAGGTCCCATCGCGAAAGACGCTGATCTCATCGGTGATAGCGAAGATCTCATCCATTTTATGGCTGATATAGATGATCGCTTTGCCCTGGGCCCGCAGGTCGCGGATGATGGTGAACAGGTGAGCTACCTCGCCTTCGGTCAGCGCCGAAGTGGGCTCATCCATGATCACAATATCCGCGTTCCATGAGACCGCTTTGGCAATCTCCACCATCTGTTGGGCGGCGATGCTCAGGTCGCCCACCAGCCGGTCGGCGGTTAAGCGAATATTCAGCTTATCCAGCAGCGCCTGGGTCTGGCGGGTCAGCTGGCCGTGGTCGACAAAGCCGTACTTCATCGGCTCGCGCCCCAGCCAGATATTCTCCGCCACCGTCATATGCGGCACCAGATTCAGCTCCTGGTGGATCATCGATATCCCCGAGCGCAGCGCATCCATGGTGTCGGTAAACTCCACCGGCTCTCCTTTCACGCGAATCGATCCTTTATCCGGGCGATAGATACCGATCAGGCACTTCATCAGCGTGGATTTACCGGCGCCGTTCTCACCCATCAGGGCGTGCACCGTTCCCGGGCGCACGCGTAATGAGACATTATCGAGCGCCTTCACGCCGGGGAAGAACTTACTGATACCTTCGGCTTCAAGGGCAAAAGCGTTCATACATCCACCTCCGTACCACAGGTTGGCCAGGATTATTTCTGATTACGATTGGTAAATTCAGCCATGTTCTCTTTGGTGATCAGCTGATACGGCACGTCGATGATTTTCTCCACTTTCTCACCGTTCGCCAGCTTGATGGCCGCGTCTACGGCGCCCTCGCCCTGGCCTTTCGCATCCTGGAAGATGGTGGCGATCATCTTGCCGCTCTTCAGCATCTGCAGCGCATCCGGGGTGCCATCCACGCCGGCGATAAGAATATGGTTCGGGTTTTTACCCAGCGCCTGCAGGGCGCCGATCGCCATTTCATCGTTGTTGGAGGCGATGGCCTGGATATCCTCGCCGCTGGTCATCCAGTTGCTGACCACGTCCACGGCGTCATTGCGGGTGAATTTCGCGGTCTGCTTCTGCACGATTTTGATGTTCGGGTATTTGGCGACAACCTCTTCCACCCCTTTGGTGCGGTCGCGAGTGGATTCATTCGCCAGGTCGCCGAGCAGGATCGCCACATTGCCCTTACCGTTCATCGCTTTCGCCAGCGCTTCCATCTGCAGACGGCCGGCGAGAATCGAGTCCGACCCCACGTAGGCCATCTTGTCGGTCAGCTCCGCCTGCGGGCGACGGTTCACAAATACCAGCGGGATCCCGGCCTTGGTGGCCTGATCCATGATCGGTTTCACCGCATTGGTATCCACCGGGTTAACGATAATGGCGTCCACCCCCTGGCCGATAAAGTTCTGCACCTGCTGCAGCTGCTGGGAGACATCCCCTTTCGCGTCCTCGATCTGCGATTTCACCCCATCTTTTTTCATCTCTTTTTGCATCGAGGTACGCAGGATCGTCAGGAAGTTATCGTCAAACAGCGCCATCGAGACGCCAATGGAGACATCTTTTGCCATAACCACCGCAGGCAGCATGCAGGCTAACAAAGAGGCAACAATCGTTTTCTTAATATTCATAGTTGATCCTTGATTTTGTAGGTACGCCGGTGAATGAAACAAAATGAAAAATTAATTTCAGTCAGGTTGCGACAAATGTCTGTTGTAACGGCGACGGCGCTGCGGGGTTTTCCGCATTTCGTCGTGATCGGAATCACAAATAATGGCTGTTTTATCATCACTTTTTTGAAACATCAGTCCATTTATGCCACACCGTGAATTCCAGACTATTTATTTCATTAACAAGACATTTGAAACTTTTATAAGTAAATAACTGAAATGAAAATTTTAAAACTATGCAGTAACAGAATTTTGACAGACATCTAACATTGCTGCATAAATGAGCGAAAAATGAGAGGCAGACAACGCTTTAAAGCGATCGCCCCCGGCGGGGTTGACATTTACCCGCCGGGGAAATCCGTGTTGTCAGGAAGGGAGGCGCCGCACGCCTTAGTCCACGTTCTCGGCGCTGTAGAGGATAAAGTCGACTTTCCCGTCGGCATAGGTTTGCGGCTGATAGCCGGACTCCAGATGGCGCAGCATCAGGTCGATCGCCAGCTGGGCGTGCTGGCGGGTGTTCTGATCGAGCGTTAACGCCAGGCTGCCCCGGGCCAGCTGCTGGCGGGTGGTATTGTAGCGCTCATGGGTGATCCAGCAGACGTCGCTTTCGCGGCGGTGGCGAGCCAGCGCCTCGGCAATCTGAGTATTGCCAAGCCCGGTATTATAGATCCCGACAATATGCCGGCTGCGGCACAGGGCCTGCTCCAGCAGGCGGGTGATCTGCTCCCGCCGCTCCTCGCCTGCCAGTACCTCATTAAGCTGCAGGTGGGGAAAGCGCTGGCTCAGCACCTCGCGGAACCCCTGGATGCGCAGGCGATGCGCGCTGTAATCCTCCCGGCCGCTCACCATCAGCACCTCCCCGGGCCGCGGCGTCATTCTCCCCATCATTAACCCCGCGGTGCGGCCAGCCTGCAGCTGATTGATCCCGACGTGGCAGAGCCGGTCGGCGCCGGGCAGATCCGTCGCCAGGGTGATGGCGGGGACGCCCGCTTCCCGGCAGCGGCGCAGCGCGTCATGCACCACAGGGTGGTCATTGCCGAAGACGATGATCCCCTGACGCTGCTGGCAGCTGCGCATAATGCGCCGGGCCAGGGTCGCCGGCTGCGACTCCGGGACAAAGGTGCGGTGCAGGGTCAGACGGCGATAGCCGAGGCTATCCGCGACGGCGGCGAAATCCTGCGCCAGCTGCGGAAAAAAGAACGAGTCATTGCTGCTGAGAAAGAGCTCAATCTGCCAGGGAAAGCGGTGCTCCTCCGGCAGGATGCGCTTCAGCCCCGCCTCCCGCGCCGCCTGCAGCACTTTGCGCGTGGTCTGCGGCGATACGCCGCCGCGTTCGTTCAGCACCCGGTCCACAGTGGCCACGCCGACGCCAATCTGTCTGGCCAGCATCGCCAGTGACATGTTTTTCATCGCCCCTCTCTTCAATGATGGAAATACATCAAAACGGCAGTGTCAGTGAGTTTAGCAAACCGATTATGGTGGCATCGTCCCTTCGCCATTCTGGAGAAAAATAATGAATTGCAAACGTTTTGCCCTGGTAGGCAGTGGTTTTATCGGTCAGGTTCATGCCGCCAGCCTCGCCCGTCATGACGGGAGCGAGTTGACGATGGTAGCCGATGTCGCGCCGGAGCGCGCCCAGGCGCTGGCCGCCCGCTATGGCGCCCGGGCGGTGACGGTGAGCGAGGCTCTCCGTAGCGACGCCATCGACGCTGTGCTGATCGCCAGCTCGACCCCGTCGCATGCCGAACTGCTGGAAGCCGCCGCTCGGGCGGGCAAGGCGGTCTATTGCGAAAAACCGATCGACCTCTCCCTGGCGCGCGCCCGCGAGGTGGTGGAGCGGGTGCTTCCCCTGAACGTGCCGGTCACCGTCGGCTTTAACCGGCGCTTCGACAGCAGCCATCAGCAGCTCCGCCGCCAGCTGGAGCAGGGCGCGATCGGTCGGGTGGAGCTGGTGCAGATGGTCTGCCGCGCCTCCAGCATGCCGCCGCTCGACTATCTGCGCAGCTCCGGCGGTCAGATGCGCGATCAGGCGATTCACTTCTTCGACCTTCTGCGCTTTCTCACCGGCGATGAAGTGCATACCGTGGCGGCGATGGGCGCGGCGCTGGCCCTGCCGGAAATCGCCGAATTTGGCGATGTTGACACCTCCATCCTGATGATGCAGATGCGCGGCGGCGCGCTGGCGCAGCTGGACAACACCCGCCGCACCGGCCACGGGTATGATGAACGGATCACCCTGCTGGGCGCAGAGGGCGCGCTGGAGTCCGGCAGCCAGTCGCCGGTGGGCCCTACCCTGTGGCGCGGCAATCAGCGCATTGAGCCAGGCCTGTGGCCGGACTGGTTCAGCCGGGTGCAAGGATCTTATTACCAGCATCTTGACGCCTTTATCCGCGCTCTGAATGGCGAAACCGTGGCCGACCTGCCCGGCCTGGTGGACGGCCTGCAGGCGCAGGCGATTGCCGAAGCGGCCGTTCAGTCTCTGCAGCGCGGCCAGTTTGTCGCCGTCGACGACTGTCGATGAGGGGTTGCGTGGCACCAGCTATCAGGCTCTGAACCTGCCTTTATGCCGGGCGGCGGCAACGCCTTGCCCGGCCTACATAACACAGGCATTAATCTGCTTTAATATCAAATGGTTGCATAGATATCCCAGGCCCGCGCAAGCGCAGCGCCGCCGGGCAAGGACAGCCGGCACCGTGCGCGTCCCGCTGCCGGGCAATGGCGGACACGCTCGCGCTGCCTGCAAACCAAAGCCCGGCCGGCCCCTTAGCGTTCTTCGTTAAACACCGCGCCCACCTGGCGCCGCACCTCATCCATCACCTGCAGATTCTGCAGCACCCGACTGAGCGGCCGCAGCGGCGAGTCCCGCAGCCCCTGACCGACGCACCAGGCAAAATGCTCCGCCTGCCAGAACAGCTGGTCGTAGCGATTGCGCGGCTCTTCCCAGCGCAGCGCCTGCCCGCCCTGGCTGGCAGCGAGGGTGAACCCGCCGGGGGCGTAAAACTGACCGTCGATCGTCAGGGTCGCCTGGCGTCCGGCCACCACCGCCCCACCCGGCGTGTTGCTGAACAACGTCGTGTTTAACAGCCCCTGCATCCCGTTCCGCCAGCTGAACAGCATCGACGTCTGACCGTTAAGCCCCTCTGCCGTCGCGCTGCCGCGGGCGACTATCTCCTGCGGCATACCGCCCACCATTAGCGCAAACGAGGTCAGATAGCTGCCGAGATCCATCATCGGCCCGCCGGCAAGGTCGGCATTAAAGATGCGGTGGTCAGTAGTAAAATACTCGCCGTGATCGGCCAGCAGGGTATGCAGGTCGCCGAGTACCCCATCCTCCAGCAGCTGGCGGATCACATCATACTTCGGCGCGTAATCGCACCACATCGCCTCCAGCGCCAGTTTTCCCTGGCGGGCGGCTTCGGCCTGCAGTTCACGTCCTTCGCCAAGGTTGAGCGCGAAGGGCTTCTCAATCAGCACGTGTTTGCCCGCCTTCAGCGCCTGCATGCCGTCGGGAAAGTGATGGTTGTGCGGCGTCGCAATATACACCGCATCAATATCCGGACGCGCCAGCATCTCCGCCACATGGCCGTAAGCCTGGGGGATCCCCCATTCCGCGGCTACCCGGTCGGCCTTCGCCTGGCTGCGGGAGGCAACGGCCACCACCTGCTGCCGGCTCTGGGTTTTCAATGAGTGCACAAAGCGCTCGGCGATCCAGCCTGGACCGATGATGCCCCAGCGCAGGGAGGGAATGCTCTGCGCCGCCGGGCGGCGCGGGGTCGGTAATTGTGAGGGAAACATAACGGCTCCTTAATCCTTAACCACGTTAACCCAGCGACGGCTGACCATTGAGGCTTCAATCGCCGACAGCACGCGCTGATTCTGTAAACCAAATTCAAAGCTGGGATAACAGTCGTCGTCCCCGCAAATCCCCTGCACCAGGTCATGCACTTCAATCACCTTGACGTCAAAATAGCCCAACCCACCGCCGCCAAAATCGAAGCCGAAGAAGCCGGCATAGGCCGGGATCTGGCTCCCGGCATACAGCGTTTTAAAGCCGCGGTCGTGTTTGTCATCGCGGAAGCGATAGACCTGCAGTTCGTTAAAGCGCTCCCCGTCCATATACAGCGTGCCTTCGGTGCCGGAGACCTCCCAAAAGACGCCGAAGATGCGCCCGGCGGCGATGCGCGAGGCTTCAATCACCCCCGCGGCGCCGCTGTCAAAATTGACCAGACACTGAACCTGATCGTCATTTTCCACTTCCCGCCACTCGGCATCGGCCGCGACCCGGCTGGCATACCCGGCATCGGTCTGCGGTACCGGACGCTGGCGCAGACAGGTTTGCGCGCTGGCGGTCACTTCACGGATCCCGCCCATCAAAAACTGGGCGACGGACAGGGTATGGGCGCCGAGGTCGCCAAGCGCCCCGCTGCCGCCGAGGGTTTTCGAGCAGCGCCAGGACCAGGGCAGGTTCGGGTCGTTATAAAACCCCTGATCAAAGGTGCCGCGAAAGCGCACCGGTTCGCCAATATCGCCCCGGGCGATAATCTGCTTTGCCAGCAGCGCCGCCGGGGTTTTGATGTTGTTAAAGGCCACCATGGTCTTCACCCCCGCGCGCCGGGCCGCCTGCGCCATCTCCTGCGCCTGCTGCTCGTTAACCGCCAGCGGCTTCTCGCAATAGACATGTTTACCCGCCGCGATCGCCGCCATCGCCATCGTGTAGTGCAGATGGTTCGGCGAGGTAATATCCACCACGTCCACCAGCGGATCGTTCACCAGTTCGCGCCAGTCACCGTAAGCCTTCTCCGCCCCCAGCTTCACCGCATGACGTTCGGCCAGCGCCTGATCCTGATCCGCCAGCGCGTAAAGATAGGGGCGCTTCGGCAGATCGGGATAGAACATGGCCGCGCGACGGTAAGCGTCGGCATGCGCCTGGCCCATAAAACCGGAGCCGATGAGACCAATATTTAACCGCGCGCTCATGATGCGTGCTCCTCTGATGATGAAGGGGACGAGAAATGGTGCGCCAGCCAGGCGAAGGCGCGGCGGGCGGTGGCCAACGGCGGCGCCATCGCCGGGTCCTGCTCGGCTTCGATAATCAGCCAGCCGCGGTAGTCGCTGTCGCGGGCAAAGTCGAGGATCGGCGCATAGTCGATGCAGCCGTCGCCTGGGATGGTAAACAGCCCGGCGCGCACCGCCTCGTTAAAGCTCAGGTTTTCGCGATACAGGCGCCCCAGCACCTGCGGACGGACGTCTTTCAGATGCAGATGGCGTATACGGTGACCATATTTTTCCAGCACGCGCGGGATATCGACCCCGGCGACGAAGGCGTGTCCGGTATCAAACGCCAGCCCGACGTTGTCATGGGTCTGTGACAGAAACCGCTCCAGCTCATCGTCGTGCTCCACCAGCATCATCAGGTGATGGTGATAGGCCAGCCGCAGACCGTAGTCCCGCAGCAGCAGGTCGGCAAAGGTATTCAGCTTATGGCAATACGCCGTCAGACTGACGCGGCTTAACGGCGGTGAGAGCGAGATCGGCTCATCAAGCGGCGTTTCACCGGGCAGTTGCCCGCACTCGCCATAGACCATGACCCTGGCGCCGAGCTGCTGCAGGAGCTGCGCGTGGCCCCGCACCGCCTCCAGCTCCGCTTCCACGCTGCGGTCAGCCAGTAAGCCGCTGTACCAGCCGGACGCCAGCCGCAGGTCAGCCGCCGCCAGCAGAGGCCCCAGCGTCTCCGCCTGGCGGGGAAACTTGCGCCCTAACTCAATGCCCTGAAATCCCGCCTCCCGCGCCTCGCGCAGACAGGTGTCGAGAGGGATATCGCCGCCTAAATCCTCCAGCACATCGTTGGTCCAGCACAGGGGGCTAATGCCCCACTGCAGGTGCTCTGTCGCCATGTTTATCTCCTTTTCAGCCAGTCGTCTGGTGTGCCGTCACTATAAGCAGGCGACGACCAGCGATGAAAACGGAGAAATGATGGAAATCCATCATTGCCGCGGGCGGAATATCCGTTGTCGCCAGTAGCCCTGGAAAATTAATGGAAATAATGCTTGCCGCAGGCTTATTTTGCAGATAAAAATTACTGGCTTAATAACCCGTTTCAGAGGTTATCCCTTTCATTCGAAATATGATGATAGCAATATGAAAAAAACTCAATACCGCACCAGCGCGGGCTTTAGCCCTGCGCCCAGGTCTGGCCTGCTGTTATTTGCGTAAGTGACAAATAATCGCTTTTAAAACATCAATTACTTAACATTCTCTCTGCAATAATATGACAAGCAGCGGGAAGATACGGTGATAAATAAAATCAGGGTAATGATGTTTTTACAAATAAATAACCCTTCGCCTTTCTGCTCATTATTTGTCAGGAATGGCTGCGGTTATATTTATTCTGACGCCCCCGGAGAATACACCAATGTGTATCAACCTTTATGACAATGCGCGCCGCTATCGCAATGAGAAACAATAAGATGAATAAGACCTGGCTTTTCACCACCCTCACCCTGGCGCTGGTCGCCGCCGCGCCGGCCCACGCCATTAGCGCGAAATACCGGGAGCAGCTTGAACGCTCCGGCTGTACGCAGATGACCGACGAGACCACCTGCGATATTCATAAAACCAAAGCCGAGAATGCCGCCGCCGCGCAGCAGGCCAGCAGCGGCTTCGGCCCCTGGCTGGGCACCTGGTATGTTTATACTGAATATGGCGATAAAATTGATGAGATTACCGTCACCGCTAAAACGGTGAAAACTCATGGTCATCTGGTGGAGGACGCGAAAGCGAGCCAGGGTAAGCTGACTTTCCGGGTGAAAAACTCAACCTTTACTCTCAACGATGCCTTTAACGGCAACTGGACAAACGGCAGCCAGCGCGGCACGTTGCAAAAAATAGAGTAAACTCTCTGCTCCCCGGCGGGGGCACACCATGCCGATAGACTGCGGTGACCGGTTCATCCGGCCAGGCAAGCAATGTGATGTGACTCATGCGGGGAGACCTCCCGGCGCGGGCCGGGAGGGAGTGCAACAGATTACTTCTGCGGACGCATGGCCGGGAAGAGGATTACGTCGCGGATGGTATGGCTGTTGGTAAACAGCATCACCATGCGGTCGATACCGATGCCCAGACCGGCGGTCGGCGGCAGGCCGTACTCCAGCGCGGTGACGTAGTCTTCGTCATAGAACATCGCTTCGTCATCGCCCGCCGCTTTGGCGTTGACCTGATCCTGGAAACGCTGCGCCTGATCTTCCGCATCGTTCAGCTCGCTGAAACCGTTACCGATTTCGCGGCCGCCGATGAAGAACTCGAAGCGGTCGGTGATTTCCGGGTTCACGTCGTTGCGGCGCGCCAGCGGGGAGACTTCCGCCGGGTATTCGGTAATGAAGGTCGGCTGGATGAGGTGCGCTTCCGCCACTTCATCGAAGATTTCGGTGACGATGCGCCCCAGACCCCAGCTTTTCTCTACCTGAATGCCGAGAGATTCCGCCAGCGCTTTCGCCGCGTCGAAGTTATCCAGATCCGCCATGTTGGTTTCCGGACGATGTTTTTTGATCGCCTCGCGCATGGTCAGTTTTTCAAACGGCTTGCCGAAGTCAAACACCTGGTCGCCATACGGCACTTCGGTTTTGCCCAGCACCGTCTGCGCCAGGGTGCGGAACAGCGACTCGGTCAGTTCGATCAGGTCTTTGTAGTCCGCGTACGCCATGTACAGTTCCATCATGGTGAACTCTGGGTTATGACGTACCGAGATCCCTTCGTTGCGGAAGTTACGGTTGATTTCAAACACGCGTTCGAAACCGCCGACCACCAGACGTTTCAGATACAGTTCCGGCGCGATGCGCAGGTACATATCGAGATCGAGCGCGTTGTGATGAGTGATAAACGGACGGGCGGACGCGCCGCCAGGGATCACCTGCATCATCGGGGTTTCCACTTCCATAAAGCCGCGAGCCACCATGAACTGACGCATGGTCGCGAGGATCTGCGAGCGGATGCGGAACGTATGGCGCGACTCTTCGTTAGCGATCAGATCCAGATAGCGCTGGCGATAGCGGACTTCCTGATCCTGCAGGCCGTGGAATTTATCCGGCAGCGGGCGCAGGGCTTTGGTCAGCAGGCGCAGCTCGGTGCAGTGGATGGAGAGTTCGCCGGTTTGCGTTTTGAACAGCTTGCCGCGGGCGGCAATGATGTCGCCGAGATCCCATTTCTTAAACTGTTCGTTGTAGACGCCTTCCGGCAGGTCATCGCGGGCCACGTACAGCTGGATACGGCCGCCGACGTCCTGGAGGGTGACGAAGGAGGCTTTGCCCATCACGCGGCGGGTCATCATCCGGCCGGCCACCGCAACTTCAACGTTCAGGGAAGCGAGTTCATCGTTATCCTTCGCATCGAATTCAGCGTGCAATTGGTCAGAGGTATGATCGCGACGGAAATCGTTGGGGAAAGCTACGCCCTGCTCACGCAGCGCAGCCAGTTTTTCGCGACGAGTTTTCAGTTCATTATTAAGGTCAATGGCCTCATCGGCACCTTGTGCTTGTTGTTCAGACATATGGGTTCCTCATAACCTTGCTTTCAAACTAGCTTCGATAAATTGAACCAGGTCACCCTTCCGCGCGGCCTGTCTCCGGCTTTACACCGAAGAACAAGAGTAACGAATCTGGCTTCACTTCAAGCTGATCTCACTCAGCTATGCCTTCACTAACGGTATTTTTTATCGTTGGCTTCCGCGCCTGCCAGAATATCCTCCTCCTGTTCACTACGCTGTGCAAGGAGCGGCTTTGCGCTCCGCTGTTGATGGAATACCCCCGGTCGCGCTGCGCTTACCGGGGCGATAAATCGCGCTGGCCGATAGCCCGCCGGGACGCGCATCAGGCGCCGCCGCCGGGAAGTTCGCCAGCCGCCGCGCGGCGTTTGCCGACGCTACAGGCTGCGGCAAAGGCGATAATCACCATCACCGCCACGCAGCCGAGGGTCCATTCCCCCATCTGCGAGAAGAAATGCTGATAGGCGGCAATCGCCGTATCGCTGATTTGCGATTCGGTGGTCTGCTGGGCGACCACGCCCGCCAGCCAGTTGGCCACCGCGCCGGTGGCCAGCATGTAGATCCCGGTCAACACCCCGGTGACGCCGGGCATGTTCAGGCGGGTGATTTGCGCCATCGCCACCGGGTCGATAAACAGTTCGGCAAAGCCCATCATCGCCAGCCCGGCGACCATCATGCCCATCGAGGCCTGACCGTCAGCCGCGCCGTGGCGGGCATTCAGCGCCAGCAGCATAAATCCGCCGCCCATCAGCAGCAGGCCGAATGCGAATTTCAGCCACACTTTTAACACCGAGCGGGTTCGCCCTTCCGGGCGGATCAGCCACGCCAGGATCACGCCGGCCGCCATCACCGCCACCGCATTAACCGACTGGAACAGCGCCGTCGGCACCTCCCAGTTCAGCAGGCGGCGGTTAACAAAGTGGTCGATAAACAGGCTAATCGAGCTCCCGCCCTGCTGCGCCAGCACCCAGAACAGCGTCCCGGCAAGCATCAGCAGGACGATCTGCCATAGCGCGCGACGATGCTCGGGCGCTTTGATCATGATCCGCGCCACCATCTGGGCGGCAAACAAGCAGACGATCGCCAGCAGATAGCCGGACCAGTTGTTTTGCAGTAGCAGCGTGAAGAACACCGGCGCCAGGCACAGCATCACCAGCAGCCAGCCCCAGGTCGGCAGCACGAATTTCACCGCCCGCAGCGCCGGTTTATCGACGCCGCGGGTATGCCGGAAATGGCGGCTGCCGCTTAAGAAAATCATCAGTCCGATGAACATACCGATTCCCGCCAGGGCGAAGCCGATATGCCAGCCGTACCACTGGGCCGCCAGCCCGCAGGCGATGGGCGCGGCGATGGAGCCGACATTGCCGGCGGCGTACAGCAGCGAGAAGCCGCCGTCGCGACGCGGATCGTCGTGGGCGTAGAGTTCGCCAAGCAGGCAGCTGATATTGGATTTGAACAGGCCATAGCCGCAGATAATGATCGCCAGCGCGACGTACAGGCTCCATGCGGAGGTCGACTCAACGCCCAGCACCACGTGGCCGAGAGTCATCAACAGCGCCCCGGCAATCACCGCCGTGCGGTTGCCGAGCAGACGGTCGGCAAGCCAGCCGCCGAGAATAGGGGTAACGTAAACCAGAGATGCGTAAGCGCTGAACAGGCTGATGGCGTGGCTGTCGTCGAAGCCAAGCTGGTGGGTGAGGTAGAGGATGAGTAAGGCGCGCATGCCGTAAAAGCTGAAGTACTCCCAGATCTGGATCGCAACGATGTAGTAAATCGCGCGCGGCTGTGAGGGTGTTTTCATGTGTTCTCCTTGCAGCGTGAAAAAGGGAAGTGGCAAGCCACTTCCCTGGTGTGCGTCTATTACTTGTTATTCTCTTCTTTCAGCACTTTAACGGTGTAACGACCATCCGCCTGACGATAGGCGCCGTGGATATCGGTTTCGAAGCCCGGGTAGTGGGCGCCGATTTCGCACAGCATCTGCAGGAACTCCAGCACCGGACGGCTCTCTTCGGTGATCATTTCACCCGGCATCACCAGCGGCACTCCCGGAGGATACGGCAGGATCATGTTGGCGTTGACGCGGCCGACCATCTCTTCGAGGTACACTTCTTCCGTCTGACCGTGCAGCTCTTTCTGGAACGCGGCATACGGGGTCATCACCATCGATGGCAGCACTTCGAAGGCGCGGAACATCAGATCCGGCAGGTTGTGGTGCTCAATCAGTTTGTGAATGTTCTGCGCCAGGTCCTGAATACGCATGTTCTCATAGAATTCAGGATCTTCACGGTACAGCGACGGCAGCATGTTTTTCACCCGCAGGTTCAGGTCGAACGCGCGTTTGAAGTCGGTCAGCGCACGCAGCAGGCTCAGCGCTTTGGTTTTGTCGATACCGATGCTGAACAGGAACAGCAGGTTGTACGGACCGGTTTTCTCCACCACGATGCCGTGTTCGTCGAGATATTTCGCCACGATGCTTGCCGGAATACCGAAGTCATCCATGGTGCCGTCTTTCTTCATCCCCGGAGTCAGCAGCGTGACTTTGATCGGGTCGAGGTACATGTGTTCGTTATCGATGTTTTTGAAACCGTGCCATGCACTGTCGGAGCGCAGCGGCCAGCATTCAGGGCCGTCGATATGTTCCGGCTGCCATACGTCGAAGAACCAGCCGTCAGACTCGCCTTTCAGACGTTTGATCTCTTTACGGAACTTGATGGAACGTTCGATAGAGCCGTCGATCAGGCGCTTACCGGCGTTGCCTTTCATCATCGCTGCCGCGGTTTCGGTGGACGCCACGATCCCGTAGTGCGGAGAGGTGGTGGTGTGCATCATGTAGGCTTCGTTAAAGGTCTCTTCGTTAACGTCGCCTTTCACGTGGATCATCGACGCCTGAGAGAACGCCGCCAGCAGTTTGTGCGTGGACTGGGTTTCGTAAATCACTTTCCCTTCGACGCGGCCGCCGCTCATCCCGCATTTGCCTTCATAGATCGGCGAGAAGTTGGTGTAAGGCACCCACGCGGAGTCAAAGTGGATGGATTTCACATCCAGGGTTTTCTTGATGAAGTCAGTGTTGTACAGCAGACCATCGTAAGTCGAGTTGGTGATCACCGCGTGTACCGGCCAGGTCGCGTTCGGCGTCTCTTTCACACGCTTGGCGATAGTCGCGTGCTGGAATTCGCTCTGCGGGATACCGCCGAGGATGCCGTAGGCGTTACGGGTCGGACGGAAGTAGATCGGCGTAATGTCGCTCATCATCATCAGGTGAGTCAGCGATTTGTGGCAGTTACGGTCAATCAATACGGTGCTGCCGGCCGGCGCGGAGTACATACCGACGATTTTGTTGGCGGTAGAGGTGCCGTTGGTCACCATATAGCTGCGTTCAGCATTGAATACGCGAGCGATATACTCTTCCGCTTCTTTGTGCGGGCCGCTGTGGTCCAGCAGGGAACCCAGTTCAGAAACCGAAATCGAGATATCGGATTTCATGGTGTTGGAGCCAAAGAAATCGTAGAAGATGCTGCCTACCGGGCTTTTCTGGAAGGCGGTACCGCCCATGTGGCCCGGGGTACAGAAGGTGTATTTGCCTTCACGCACATATTTGAACAGCGCTTTGGTCAGCGGCGGCAGAATGGTGTCGATATATTCGTCAGTGTTCTGTTTGATTTTGTTCGCGATATCTTCCGCAGCGCCCAGCGCATATTCGAAGAAGCGAACCTGCATGCGCAGATCGTTCAGGCTAACGTCCAGCGTGGAGTAGGTGTTAGCGAACGCATACAGCGGCATGTACTCGTTCATTTTGCTGATTTCTTCGCACAGCTCGAGATTGTATTTATCCCAGTCGAAGATCACGCCGCACAGACGAGAGTTGTTTTCGATCAGTTTTAATAAGTCGTCACGGTCGTTCGGGTAGACAATGCGGAAGTCCAGGCGTTCGAGAGCACGATGCAGTTCACGGATGGGTTCTTCTTTGAAGTAAACCCCCATGTGATTCATGATTGCAATAACGTTCATAGTCAAATCTCCAGATGTAGAAAGCCCCTCCCGTCGCGCTATGACAGGTGATGGAAGGAGCCTCAGGAAAAAGGGTTACTGATTAGTGCGCGTTAGCGGGGCTGTTGCTATCCGATGTGTTGTTCTGGCGCTGGTGCATTTTGCGACCGTAGAACATCAGGATAATCAGGCTAACGATAAAGGTGCCGGCCAGTTCGAAGGAGCTTGCGCCCATCAGCGCGATGAAGCAGAACACGCAACCCAGTACCGAACAAATCAGGCTGACAAAGTTACGGATGTTGATGCCTTCAAAACGAATCAGGTCAACACAGGAGTAGAAGTAAGGCAGCATGGTCAGCAGTACCGCGATACCGGTCAGTTCGCCGAACAGGTCAGAGGCTTTACCACCGGCGGAGTTCATCAGGGTAATCAGCACCATCAGCGCGGTCATTTTCACTGCGGCCAGCAGCAGGCCTTTTTTCGGGATACCGTTGCTATCAACTTCGCCATACACTTTCGGGAAGTTGCCGTCGTTGGCGGCGCGGACACCGGCCTGGCCAACCAGCATCATCCACGAGCCCAGAGAAGTCAGGCAGGCAAAGGCGGTGAAAGCGGATACCATCGGCGCAGCCCAGCCGCCGAGAATAGTAGAGGCGCTAATCGCGAACGGCGCACCCGACGCGGCCATCTGAGAAGCAGGATACATACCGGCGATAACCTGAGTCGCGGCGATATAGACGATACCGGCCATCGCAGTACCCAGCATGGTAGCCAGCGGTACGGTACGTTTCGGGTTTTTCACCATCCCGGTACTCACGGCGGCGGATTCTACGCCAACGAAGGCCCACAGGCAGAGCAGGATACTTTTAATGACCGCGTGGCTATCGGTGGAGCTGGAGGTGTTCCAGTTCGCCTGATAGGTAGCGACATCAAACCAGTGCCAGCCGACGACCGCGGTCATCACCACTGGAATAAGCACCAGCACCAGACCAATGGTGGTCAGACGGCTGACCCAGGTCCCGCCGAGCATATTAACGAAAGTAAAGATCCACACGATGGCAATACAGGCAATCCCTGCTGGCACCGGGTTATTTAAAATGGGGAAGAACGTAGACAGATAAGAAACCGCGGTAATCCCGATAGCCAGGTTACCAATCCAGTTTGCATGATAATAAAGCACACCGGTCTGGAAACCGAATGCCGGAGATATTTCCCCTGCGTAAGCAATTGGGCCACCCTGCTGCGGGTTTTTAGTGGCCAGTCGGGCATAAACATAAGCCAGAGACATCGCACCAATAATTGAAATCACCCAGCCCCAAATGGCAATACCACCGATGCTGGCCAGGTTCGCAGGTAATAATGCAATACCGCTCCCCATCATATTACCGGCGACAACACCGGTACAGGCAAATAGCCCGATCTTCTTGGCAGAACTCATGGTTGTTTTTCTCCTAAGTTTATTTGGGAGGTACAGATCATGATACAGAACCATTAATTGACCCGACCAACTACCAACAAGATTACTGATTTGTACGAGATAAGTCCTAAAGATAAAGTGAAATAACAACAAACATCAGACAAATGATATTTTGACCTTTTTCGCTTAACATATAAACATGACAACAGGGTGTCATAAAAAGATAAAAATTGTTGTTTTACATGCACTTAAACCAGATTCAGTGTGTTGCCGAACTGTTATTTAAAGCCTCCTGAATGCTAAATATAAATAACAACAAGAGGCTTCATGAGAAACATAAATTTAACCTCACCATGCCCAAAACCTTGTACACGATGAGGGTTTACTTATTCTGAAGAGAGGAAATTATCGAGATACGGAACCACCCGGTTGACCGACGTCTGGAAAACCCCGTTTTCAATCCAGTACAATGTGTCTCCCCCGGGGCGTAAATTAAACGCCGTAATGTAAGAATCTGCTGCCAGCCGGTTCTCACCTTTCATCTCATAGACTTTGCCTAACAGCACATAATTCAGCCACGACATCTCTAAATCGATCGCACTGTTAATCGCGGTATTCGCTTCATCGACTTTGCCCTTCCCCAGCAAATCCACCGCTTTTATTTGATAATAAATCGCCATGTCTTTAATACCTGGCATCTCCCCTACCCGTTCAACTTCGCTATAGAGGGCTGCCAGCTGTTTATCATCCAGCGGCTGTTGTGAATGACGTAATACATCCACCAGCGTCTTTTCGGCATACGCGTAAATAAAATCAGGCGCCCGTTTAATCACATCATCCAGCAGGCTGCTGGCTTTGCTAAATGAGTCAACATCGCCCTTCATTAACAGCTGATGCGACTGGTAGAAATAGGTTAACGCCACGCTTTGCGACGGCTGATACTGCCTGAGCATCGCCTGCATCCGCGCCGGCCACGGCTGCGTCAGGGCATCCGACAGGCTGTTCATCAGATCGTTCTGGATGGTGAGCTGGTTGTCATTGGTCACAAAGTAGCGCTTATCGAGCATCGTCGAGCTGTCGGCATTATCCACCAACTGGACCGACATAAAGCACTGCTGCGCCCGGTAGTGGCGCTGATTGACGAACTCAATGGTTAGCGTTTTACCGGAACTGCTCGGCTCATTGATGTTGTAGTCCGTTTTGTCATGCACCATAAAGGTCGAGAAGGTGTTCAGCGAGGTGGTGATCAGGCTGGCCAGGCCGACCGCGTAGGAGTGCTGCGACGACCAGTTGGTGCAGGAGTTACCATTCACCAGGTGGATATCGATATCGCGCGGATTAAGCAACAGGCGCGCCTTGTTGACCGGCGGCCGCGATTCCATGCTCGACAGCGCCACCAGCGCCACGCAGGTGCCCAGCGCCAACAGGAACAGTCCCCACACCAGGGCGGTGGTGAGCCGTTTACGCACTGACGGCGCGCTGGCCACTGTCGGAGCGGGAGCTGGCACGGCGGGATCGGCGGCGGAGACGGGCGCATCGGGCGGCGCACCGGCAGCCGGCGGCGCGGTCGCGGCGACCGAAGGCGAAGGCGTCAGCGCCTCCATCTGTGGGGCGAGTTCCTCCCCTTCTTCGGTGCACCAGATCACCGGCACCGTGAGCTTATACCCCCGTTTGGGTACCGTCGCGATGTACTCAAGGCTAACGTCGTCGCCGTCTTTGAGCGACTTGCGCAGTTCAGAAATACTCTGCGTGACGACGTGGCTGGTCACAACGTTCCGGGTCCAGACGTTTTCGATAAGCTCGTCCCGACTAAGCACTTCCCCCGGATGGCGAGCGAAAAAGACCAGAAGGTCGATTAAACGCGGTTCAAGGGTAAGCTGGCGCCCCTTCCTGCTGATTTGGTTTACAGAGGGGGTTACCAGCCATTCACCGACGCGAACAACAGGTTGTAGCATACAAGAAAGCCCCAGACAAAAAGGGAAAGGCGCGATGATAACACATTTGTCCTACCTATTTTTGCCAGGGGTCACTCCCTCAGGCATTAGGTCAGAATTGGCTCTTTATTAACAATAAAAAGCAATAATTCATTAACATCGTGATCATGAAATCTATATATAGCGATAAAAAACGTTTTCGCTTCCGCTTAGCCGTCGGAACGTGGGCAGCGGAAAAAAATAAGCCCGGAGGCGTAATGCGCTCCAGGCTCAGTCAATGGCGTGCCGTTATGGCACGCGGAAGAATCGATTATTTATACACTTCCGCTGTGGCTTCAAAGTTAGGACCGTGCTCACGCGCAGCAGTAATCACGTAGTACTTTCCGCCTTTCTCATCGGCCAGCTTAGAGAGCTGATCGTGCAGATCGGAAGGTGAAGAGAACTGCCCACCTGACGGCCCCACCGAGATCGGTCCGACCTTGGTCAGTTTGAAGTGTTTAGCTTCTTCTTTGGTGATCAACTGCGCGGCGGACGCGCCAAATGCAACGGCGGAAAGGGCTAACGCGACTATCACTTTTTTCATCCTGCAATCTCCTTGGAATGGGCCTTAGATCAGGCTCTTTCAGTATAGACGGCGATTTAATAAGCGTGCTACCGGTGCGCTGATTTTTTGGCCGCAGCGTTCAGTAACGCGGCGGCACCCCTTCCGGGCGGGTCTTAAAGCGCCGGTGCAGCCACATATATTGTTCAGGCGCCATCAGGATGTACTGTTCGATAATCTGGTTCATCCACGCCGCGGTAACCTCGGCGCTGGCCAGCGGCGGCGTGCGCTCCGGCGTCAGGGAGATCAGCTCATATCCCATACCGTTAGGCTTGCGTCGCGGAACAAACGGCACAATCGTCGCCCCGGACATCTTCGCCAGCATCCAGGTGCCGGTGGTGGTCGCCGCCTGCTCGACAGCAAACAGCGGCGCAAAAACGCTGCTGGCCGGCCCGTAATCATGATCCGGCGCGTACCAGAGGATCTCTCCCTCTTTCAGCGCCCTGACCATGCCTTTCAGATTTTTTCGATCCAGCATGGTCTTGTTCGAGCGCAAGCGTCCCCAGGTCTGCAGCCAGTCAATCAGCGGGTTATCATTGGGCCGGTAGACGCCGATCCCCGGGGTAAACATGCCATACATTCTCGCCCCCATTTCGAGGGTCAGAAAATGGATACCGATCAGTAAGATGCCCTGCTTTTGTTCCAGAAGTTCGACCACCTCGTTTACGCCGCTGGTCTCGGTCCAGCGCGCCACCCGGTGCGTCGGCCAGAACCAGGCCATGCCGGTCTCCATCAGCCCCATGCCCAGCGATTCAAAGTTTTTCACCAGCAGTGCCTCACGCTCGGCGACGCTCATCGCGGGAAAGCAGAGTTCGAGATTACGTCTGGCAATCCGTGCGCGGCTTTTCATCACCCGCATTGCCAGCCGCCCGAGCGCAGTGCCCAGTCGGTAGATCACCGGATACGGTAATTGCACCAGCAGCCATAAGAGGCCAATTCCCAGCCATAACAGCCAGTAACGCGGGTGCAACAGCGCGCGGGAAAATTTGGGTAAATTTGACATAGTAATCCTGTTAATTCACTCAATAATAGCTGAGCAAAAACCGCGAAATAAAGTAGCGGATCCTGCCGGTTGTATTTTTCCAATTCGTGCGGTAACACTAAGACACAAAGCACGATATTATACGTTGTTCAATCACTAATTTCAGTCTTGCGATTGCGGCTACTCTATTATTAGCCACATCGCGTAAAACTTCCTTTTTTACGCATAAAAAAATAAACCAGACCTCTACAGCGCGACTGGTTGCCCAAAAAACAAACAGCATATTTTCTCATCGCCTGTTGCATTGGCCCCTTGGTTGCTCTGCAGCACGGAGATAACGTGCTGCGCGGCGGGATGTTCAACGTCATTTGTGACGCCTTCATGCGGTTATTTGTGACTCGGGCAAAGGTTAAGCATCGACATTGCGGATCCTTTTCCCAGATATGCTACGTTTACAGCGCTCATTCGACGCAAGTGCCTTTGCCGACGTCGTCGCTTTCAGAAGCCATAGTGAGAAGGAACTATGACAATGAATTATCAATTAGTGAAGCAAGTCAGAGAAAATAACATATTAAGAAAAAGCTTCATTGACCTTGCCGTTAAGACTTTCGACCTGTCTTTTGAAGAGTGGTATCAGCAAGGTTACTGGACCGACGCCTATATCCCCTACGCCTTTGTCGAACGTAATAAAATTATCGCTAACGCCTCGGCCAACATCATCGATCTGCGCTGGCAGGGCGAGCCCCGGCGGTATATTCAGATTGGTACCGTGATGACCGAACCGGACCACCGCAATAAGGGATTAGCCGGCCAGCTTATCCACCATATTCTGCAGGACTGGCAGCAGGAGGCGGACGCCTTCTTTTTATTTGCCAATCCCACCACGGTGGATTTTTACCCCAAATTTGGTTTCACCCGCAGCGAAGAGCATCAATATATTATGCCGGTCGCTCCGCGCGCCGGTGATTTTCGCAAACTGGATATGGACAGCGCTGACGATGTCGCCCTGCTCCGCCATTACTATGAAAAATCCAACCCGTTCTCACCGCTGCGGGTGGAGCACAACTTTGGCCTGCTGATGTTTTACTGCTCAGCCTTTATGAAGCATTTCGTTTACTATTCGGCAAAAAATGAGGCGGTGGTTATCGCCATGCAAAACGGTCCGGTGCTGATCTGCTTTGACCTGTTCTGCGATGCGGGCAAAAGCCTGTCGACGCTGGTCAACGAGCTGGCCGATGACCATGTTTACCAGGCTATCCTCGGCTTTACCCCCAATGAAGACCGGCTCGGCGAGTACGAGAAGATTGAGGGAGAAGATATCCTCTTTGTCTATGACCAGAAGGAAAACTTGTTTAAAGACAGGAAGTTGATGTTTCCTTTGCTGGCGCATGCCTGACGGCGCCGCGCCGTCAGGCCGATCAGTTATAGGTCACCACGAAGGTCGCGCTGGCGTTCGCCTCACCCGCTGTCACTGCGGGCCCGTTGACCGCTCGCCGCGTCGGGAGACGTAATCCCGATACTCCTCGCCAACGTAAATCTGCCGTGGCCGGTAGATGGTCAGCGGCGCCTGGTGCATCTCGTTCCAGTGCGCCACCCAGCCGACCGTCCGGCCGACCGCGGTGACCACCGCAAACATCGACGAAGGCAGATTCATCGCCTTGAGGATCACCGCGGTATAAAAATCCACGCTTGGCGACAGGCCATTGTCCACAAAGTAGGGATCGGTCAGCGCCACGTCCTCAAGGGCCATCGCCACCTGCAGCAGACGGTCAGACATGCCTACCTCCGCCAGGACCCGATGGCTGGTTTCACGCAGGATATCGGCGCGCGGGTCACGGTGACGGTAGCGCGAGTTGCCAAAACCGAGGCGGCGAAATGCCTGCGGGTCGCGCTTTGCCTGACGCAGAAACGCCGGAACCTGATCGACGCTTTCAATTTCCTCCAGCATCCGCATGCTCGACTCATTGGCGCCGCCGTGCATCGGTCCCCATAATGATGCCAGCCCGGCGGCGACGCAGGCGAATAAGTTCGCTCCGGAGGAGCCCGCCGCGCGCACCGTGGTGGTGGAGGCGCACTGCCCGTGATCGGCATGCAGGACCAGGATCTGGTTCATCGCCTGCTCGATAACCGGATTGAGGACGTACTTTTCGGCCGGGATAGCAAACAGCATCTGCAGGAAATTTCCGGCATAGGAGAGATCGTTGCGCGGATAGGCGGCGGGTTGTTCAATGGTGTACTTGTAGCTCATGGCGGCGATAGTGGGCATTTTCGACAGCAGCCGCGTGGCGGCCAGCGCCCGATGCTGCGGATTTTCCACGTCCAGAACATCATGATAGAACGCCGCCAGCGCCCCCACCAGAGCACACATCAGCGCCATCGGGTGCGAATCGCGGCGAAAGCCGCTACACATGCGGGCTATCTGCTCGTGCACCAGGGTATGGCGGGTGATGGTCTCGCGAAACGTTTGATAGCTGGCCTCATCCGGCGCGTCGCCCCGCAGCATGATGTACGCCACCTCGAGAAAATCACACTGGCGAGCCAGCTGATCCACCGGATAGCCGCGGTGCAGCAGCACGCTGTTTTCCGTATCGATCCACGAGATCGCCGACTGGCATCCGGCGGTGTTGGCAAAGCCAGGGTCGTAGCTGCAGAATCCGGAGTGATTCAGCTCGCGTATGTCGACTCCCACATGGCCCCGGGTTCCCGGCACCTGCGGCAGGGTGATGGGCGTCGGTTGCCCGGCAATAGAAAGCGTTAACGGTGTGGTGCTCATCCTGTCAGTTCCCCCAGCAGCTTATCAGCGACCTGAAGTCATTCTTCAGGCGGAAAGACCAACATAACCAATGTGATGCAGCTTATTCATTGATGTCATCACTATGACTCTGACAAAGAGGATATTTTGCTGGCCTTTCCGGGGAAACAGGCCATCTTTCCCCATCCCATCGTCGGATAGCGGCACAAATCGCCAAGGATAAAGGCGATCAGCGCTGTCAAAATTTACGCTGAGTACAGAAAGGATGAAGAGGAGCTACCATGAATTTTGTGCTGTCGATGACGCTTATCTGCATCGCCATCGCCTGGCTGATGATGAGCCTCCTGCCGGTCTAACCGCCCCACAGTGGCCTGGATAACGCCCCCCTTCCGCCGTGGTCTTCACCGCTGAGGTTTCACCAGAGCCAGACAAGAAGCACTGGTTGCATATCAGGCTGTTGCGTTTTTCCGCCCAGGGGTAGGCTAAAGGCCCACTGTTAAGGAGGTGATATGTCTGGACTGATCAACCCACATGCGGCCCCGGAAGAAGCAGCCTATGCGCTGCTGATTGAGCTGGTTCGCGCCCAGCGCGTGCCGCAATATGAAGGCGATATTTCCGGCCTGCTGGCGATATACGACGAAGCCGTTAAACACTTTAAAGAGAAAGAGCCCGAGCGTTAGGCATGGAGGTCGTTGTGCGGGGAGAGGGTGACGCCTGCGGGAGACGCGCAGGCGTTGGCTGGATAGCGGCTTGGGTCATCAGCTGCCGCGGTAGGTAGAGTATCCGTACTGACTGAGCAGCAGCGGGATATGCAGTTTTTGATTTTGCTTTGTGACATTGAAAATAACCGGAATCACCGGGAAGAACGTATTCATGTTTTGGCTTTTAAAATAGTCACCGGTTTTAAACGTCACTTTATAAACCCCCGGCTCCATATTCTCCGCCTGCGGATAGAGCGATTTAATCCGCCCATCGGCATCCGTTTTGCCGGTGGCGATATGCTGCCAGCTCTCCCCTTGCTGCTTATCCAGCTCAATCTGCACACCCGGCGAAGGGAGCCCGGTTTGCTGATTAAGAATGTGTACGCTGAGCGTGCCCTCTGGCGCCGCCAGCGCGCTGAAGCTGAGAAGGGAAATTACGGAGGCGATAACTAATTTCATAATCGTGACCTTTTGGGCAAGTGAAAGTGCCCTAACTATAGTCAGGGCGGCGGGGAAAAAAATTAAACTTTTTGTTATCAGATTGAGTTGATGGGTACTGTCTCCACACACAACACGCTGAACCGGTTTTGTCGTGAGAAGAGGGAGTGTCTTATGTGTGAGTAACCCCGTGCTCTTCGTAACAGGATACGTGGCACTTAATCCGCCAGAGAGGGAAAAAGATTAGCTGGGGTCAAATATCACAAGGTTAAATAATATATGCCGTGGCCTCTGCCGCCTCTAACAGAACAGTGCTTACTGCAAATGGCCTGCCGTATTCGAAATAATCATTTAATATTATTTAACCTACAATTCCAGTGTAAGTAATCACCTGGTTCAGATAATGATTATTATCATTGATTCTCTTGTCGCCACGCCTTCACCATTTCCTTTGTTACCTCTTTCTTGTAGCAAATAGGTGAGTACCCACCAGCTTTGCTCCAGGCACTGCGGCCACCGCACGAGCTGCCGTTCCGGGCGGTATTGAAGGGACAGGCACAGGTACCGGGATAGGATGCGACAGAGTCATCAATAATTCTTTGCCTGACCTGATCATCGCTTAAGGAATTCGATTTGGCGATGGAAATATCTGATGCAAAGACACACACAACAGCGAATACGGAGATGGCGACGAATTTGATGTTCATTTGGATCTTTCCAGGCAGTGGATGAACATCGAGGGTATGCTTTCAAATAGTGTTCAATATTGATCTTTAACAACTGTACTTCACGCCAGCTTAAAATGCGATACTTAACCCAGTCAGACATAACCTAAAGCTATAATGACTATTAGCCTGTTACCGTCAACATATTTTCACATTCCTGCAGAGCGCTTATTCTGCACTCAGCTATAACCAGCATTAACCATTCTGTTCGATATTACAGAGCCGTAATGCTGTACTCTCACTGGCCATCGTCCGACAGATACTGCAAGACATTAGAATCATCGAAATGGTCCGTCGATATGCTCACCTGGCGCCGAACCACCTGACTGAACACGCACGGAAAATTGAGGCCATTTTTGTCGCTAGCGACACAAATACGACACAAGGAGGAAATCAGGCTGGGTTAAAACTGACATAACTTATTGTTTTTTAATGGCACGCCCTACAGGATTCGAACCTGTGACCTACGGCTTAGAAGTTCCTAGAACTATACACTAATTCATGCACTTACCGCGTCATTCCTGCGCTCACACGTCCCATGATGCGAAAAGTTAGAAAGAGATGAAAACGGTTAAGAAACTATGATTGTCCCAAAACCGTCCCACCCCGCCCCATGCGCTAATTCTTCCAGGCTCATGAGGCATCAGTTACCGATGGCTATCCAGTTGAAGTTATCGACGTTCGCTGTAGTGGTCCCTCCGGCTATCCAGCCATAAACATCCACTCCCGTTTTGGTCAGGTTTGAGAAAGACACAAAACGAGCTGCTGCATCAGAGTTTTTTACAGGCACAAAAACCAAAGCAGAGTTTGGGAATGGCGTAGGGAACACAACGCTACCTGAACGTGAATTAATAACTCCAGAGCCAAACTGAATAATCAGCCCGCCATCAACATCTGGAATCCTTATATAATCAGAGGCGCCGAATATTCTCTTTGCAAACCCTATGTTTGATAACGTCTGGTCGACAGCTTCGCTACCAGCGTCTTTTATTTCTGAGAGGTTATTAGCAGTTTGCAGGCAGGATGTGAAAGTTCCTGCGGTCATCAAGTTCGCAACAATATCGTTCGTTGACCATACGCGCGGTGTGGTCCCCTCCTGACCACGAATTACTGTCATCACGTCACCAGAAACAGACGTGACGTGCATGATTTCGGAAATGGTTTTTGTGGCTGCATCGGTTATCGTTAATTTGAAATAACTCTGGCCAGATACCGGAATGGGGAATAAAGCCCCCGCTCCCGTACCGACGGTAATAACGGTAGCAGATGCGCTAATACCCGCAGCGAGAACACTCTTTGCGTTGTTATTTGCCAATAGCTTCAGCGCCATATTTTCAAACCTTATAATATTGAGTTTTATATGCATCCACCCAGCTCTTTACTGGATGGATGCAAATTTAATCAATGAAAGTTAAAACCGTCCTGGTTGTATCAAACCCACTGCTAAACAGGGCAGCCTGCCCCGCCAAAACAACGTCCAGGATATCCTCGCAGTCAAACTCTGCGAATAACTGAACATCCCGTTCTTTACTGGTTATTTCCAGTAAAACTGTCTCACCCTCAGCTATTTTTGAAGTCGATGGATAAATGAAGTAGTGCATGTATCACCTCTTATGGTAAGTACCAGTACGGACGGGTAACGTAAATCCGCCCGGTAAAGCCTGTGAATTTTAAACCCGGCTGGATGAAGTCATTCCCCTGCCAGTAGTTGCTGGCCGCCTGAGGGAGCATTGCCTGGTAATCAGCACTGGTAATCGGCATCCCCTGTCGTTGAGTTGTCATGTTTATCGCCGCACTTTCAGAAAAGGTTCGACGTATAGGGGTGCTGGTTGCTGTAAACACCTTCGTATCAGCGTCCTGAGTTACCCTTACGCTGTTGCGCAGATAACATGCCATCACTGAAGAAACCATAACATCGCCCACAGCATCAGCTATGCGGATAGATGCGGTACCCCACATTAACTCAAGACTGGTACCTGCTTTCGCTTCATTCGTACAGAACAGCTGTACCACCTCCGATGGGTCAGTAAGTTCAATGATAAACGGCATATAGCCGTCAGGGTCAGCATCTGCCATCGTGCCATAGCGGCATTTCGCATTGCCGGTTTTTAGAGCAGCCCACGCGTAATCAGTGGAGAGCAAATCACCGCCAACATCGCCCGTACTTAACTCAGTAAACCCAAGAACGCGGTTTATCCTGTTTGAGCAGGCATCGCTGTAGCTGTTTGGGAAAGGAGTCCTTAGGTCAATTCCTCTCGGGTTTTCTATAAATACACCAGTATTACTCGGAGGACCCGCCAGAGTCGGATATGGGGTGCAAGGCTTAACCCCCGCCCGGCCAGAAGTATACGATTCGTCGGTGACTTTCAGAGACTGTCCGTAAACCGAACTCGGACACTCGTATTCCTGATAGATGCCATAGTACTCAACGCTCAGGCCAGCAAGCGTTCTCCTTACGTCCCTCTTCACTGCTTTGTCAATGAGAACCGTTGATTGCGAATAGCTTTGCGGGGCATCTTTGAAGACAGTCCGCCCCTGAATGCCTTCTATGTGCCCTGAAACATATTTAAATTCAACCGGGGAAAGCGGACCAATACGCAGCATATGCCGACCAACAAAATCTGTTTTAACACCCTCCAGGGTGAACTCCCCTCCACCCTTAATCCAGAAGGCATCATTCGCAATGTTGCCGAAGGTGCAGTTTTCATAGCGCATATCTTCGCCGAAATTGTAGAATGCTTCTGGCACCTCCATCCCGTTCCAGCAGCGTGAGAAATAACAATCCCTGAAGCCACACATGAAGGTGTAATAAGTTCCCCAGCGATGGTTGGTATGAAAACCTGTGATTTTCATATCGCAAATCATCAGGTTCCGCACATCCAGCTCACACGGAACATCATTACCAAAGACGATCCCCACAGTTTTAATCGTCGGGTTACCGCTGGAATCCAGTGCGTAACCAGGTCCGCGCAGTGTCATCCTCTGCCCGTCCATCGCAAAAAATGGCTTATTACCAACCGCCTGAGTCAAGTATTTGCTCGGAGCTCCTTTCCAGCTTGTTTCGGCCTGATACATAGCCTTTGTCAGTTGAGGAAAATCCTGATTAGAAATCCTGAAACAATAATCACCAACAAAATCTCCCGCCTCAAAATATGGTCCGCCAACGGTGCCGCAACTGATAAAAGGCGGCAGGTCTACTTTCTCTGTTATTTTAAATTCACAGGCAAAGTTAGTCGGCACTATTTTAATGATGCTGGCTACGTTGTTAACCCTTCCATTGGCAACGACCTTATTAATGATTGCGTCCCTGGCCTTTTTTAATACAGGACTAAAGTTTGAACCATCAACGAGAAGACCAGCCAGTCTCAGATCGTACCCCTGACTGATATCAGCTTTCCATCGGGCGCCACCTGGCGTTACAAAAATTGAAATGCCATCGTCCGGCGACGTGCTGTCTGTCGGATCATGCGTAAGAATGGCATTGACGGTGGCCGCCCCAGCGGCCGCCCGCTCCAGAATGATGGACTGCCCGTTATAGGAAGGTTCGATAGCTCTGAGGGTGGAAATGCTCGGGCATTTCCCAATGAAGCCAAACCCTTCGCTTGAACTCAGATTCTGACGAAAAGGGAGAGATGTGTCGCACGCCCATGCACCAGTAACCTCTCCTCCAGTGCCTTCAACAGTTGAGCCTGGAGGGATAACTTTAGGAAATGATCCTGTCCAGTAATAAATATATGTTCCATCACTGACTCGATCTAATTTTGAATTTAACTCACCACCACTTTGGAATGTGATTGTTTGTTTAATGGTGCTTGAAAGAGTAGTGACCGCAGCATCAGCAGCGGATTCGGCTATATCAGCGGATGCACTTGCCTGAGAGGCTGCCATTGCTGCTTGTTTCGCACTTTCTGCAACTACATTAATAGTTTCTGCCGTCATCATGTTGGCAACTAAATCATTAGCCAGCCAATCCCTTGGCGTGGTTCCTTCAGCTCCCCTTTCTATAGTAAAAATGTCACCTGATCTTCCAATGACATTAACTATTTCAACTTGCGCTCCAGTGGCGGCATCGGTGAGAGTGAGCTTAAAGTAGCTCTCACCTGCCACAGCATCAGGGAACTCGGCACCAGTTCCAGCGCTAACGATCAGCGACGTGTCGGTAGCGCTGATAGCAGAAGCCAGCGTGCTTTCTGCGTTGTTTGTAGCCAAAAGGGTTAGTGCCATGTCTCCTCCGGGATATAGGCATAAAAAAACCCGCCGAAGCGGGTTAGTGTGAAATTAAAGGCTCTATATTTTTCTACATTCACTTATAGTGATGTTACCTGCATAAACTGGGGTTAATATTTGATGTGCCGTTCCGTAAACAACTTTATATAATGAACCGTCTTTTATTTTGCTTTCAAACTTAACTTCATACCGGTACCCTACGCCATCATCCCTGTAACCGGCGAAAACACTAGCAGTAATATTTTCATCATCTAATGATGCCGTCCTATCTTTGGTTATTGAACTTATGGAAAGTTCAGGGCTTGTAAATACGAGGTTGTTTTGTTCATACACTTTAAATCTAACAACTTCATCAATTACTTTAACTGCCGAATTTGGTTTCAGGCCTTTAAATTCTGAGCCAAATGTTTTACATAAGAATTCACCACCTTGGTGTTCTTCATTTTCTTTTAATATTTTGGCGACCTTTTGGTTTTCTCCTTCATCAATCCTATCAATTAAGTATTTATGATACTCGGATGAAGTCATGCAACCAGATGAAAGAAAACATAAAAACAGCACTACAGGAAATAATTTCATAGCCATGCCCCATCAAATAAATTCAAATAAATTTATTAGTAGTGGGATAAAAAATCAATCAATTATTTCAACGCTAATTGACTGATAAAACGGCATGTGCAGCAGGCCGCTATCCATGGCCTGCTTGAAGAAAATGGCGAACTCGAAATCCTCGGTGATCACAAAGGCCGTGTCCTTCTGGTTGTACTTCCTGGAGTTATAGGCCGATGCGTTGTAGATAGCGCTCCGCGTGAACCTGCGGCGCCCCTTATAGATGGATATCACGATCCCGCCATCCACAAACTGGATCGATATACTCCACCGCTGGTCATTGAGGATATCGGTGCCATTCACTCCCAACAGGAACCGCAGAATACGCCGTTTTATCCATGGGATAGAGAAATAGAAGCCGTCACCTTTATAAAAATTCCAGGTCATGATCCGCTTAAAAAGGTCATCGGAGACAACAACCTGGTTCGACTGGTCAATCACCCGGTACTCATTGAATGCCAGCTGGTTAAATTCGAAGGTGTTATATGGGCCTATCTCCTGCTGATCGCTGCTGGAAATCACCGGCGGAAGAACGCCATAAATGCCATGGGCAATCCATCGGAGCTGATCTCCAGTGTTGTAGTCACCGATGAAAATCGGCAGGTTGGCATTAACCATCCAGTCATAAATGCCCTGCGCCATCGAGTTATACGCAGTAAAAAACGCCCGCAGATTGTCATCGTCGTTGTATTGCGTATACATATACGACCGGATGATATCGTCCAGCATGCTACGCCCCTGTTACGATCACGCCATCCGACGCGATATAAAAATAACTGAACTTATCGCCGCTGATAATATTCGTCCCGGCATCCGGTGGAGTAATCACACCATTGATGGTGACCACGACGTTTAAAGTGCTGATCAGCCCCATGTCGATTGTCGAGTTAATCGCCTGTAAGAATGCGTCTTTCAGGTTGTTAACGTTCAGCGGTTTTCCGGCGAATATGCCGTTCACATACTGAATCGTAGGAGCCGAGACCAGAGAGGCGACCGTCGCATCAGTCAGGTAGTTAACACTTTCGGTCCCCCACTGATACGTCACTGTGACCCGCTGAAGCAATGGTGTCACGAATGGGATCACGTAGTTATCAGGCCAGTCATTCACCGTCACGGTATTGTTTCTGACGTTCGGCGTCACCTCGCCGCCGCCTCCCCAGGTCCCGGATGAGGTGGTATCAATCCCGATGGAAAAAGTGTGAGGAGACAGTACCGTCACAGTCAGAGGAACGTCATTAATGCCCGTCATCCCGGTAACGCCAGTGATCCGGATAACCTGGCCGTCAGTGTAGCCATGAGTCAGGTCTGTGCTGACGACGCCAGGATTTGCATTCGTGATCCCCGTTACGTTCAGTGAACACCCTTTCAGCCGGCTGATATCCCCCACCGACTTATAGAGCGCGCCAGCAATATCGTAAATATCACCGCCGGCGCACATGACTATCCACTTATCGCCGTCCTGAATAACAGAAACCAGGCGCGCCTGCACGTTATCAAGGCTGGTGAGATGTTGCCTGATAAATCCAGGATATCCCTGAACGGTGGCCATCTGCGCCTGCCATACGCGATCACGAAACTGATAGTTCGTTTCCGGGTCAGCACCAGGAGTGCCGGCGATCGGGTTGGTACAAGTGATGGTGACTCCAGAAGGAAGGCTGGTGATTATCTGGTTAACCGTATTTGCCGGTACTGCCCAGGTTCCGGTCTCCGTGCCTTCGCATGACACGCTGGCAGACACTCCTGACGACGAGATAATCGTCGCATCACTGACTGAATAGGTGTAGGTCCCATCAGAAACAATAAACCCCTGTGGGATAACAAATCCCGCGGGGCCGGAAAACTGAACCGGGACTGTTGTTGTGCCAGCCGTTTTCTGCCTAGGGATACCAGCCTGCTGTGCGAGAAGCTCCAGCATGGCCAGGTTAGCCTTTAGTGGCCCCACCGAGTTAATCAGGTCAACCCTCGCCTGATCGCAGACGATAAGTGCGCCGACATCAGTGCTGGCCACGTCTTCAATCAGAGAGCCAGGCAAATCCGTGGTGAGTCCCGGAGATAACGCAATTGCCTGTGAAACGAGCTGTGCTCTTAGTTCTTCCGGCGTCAGAGGAACCGGGCCTGCTGACGTATAGCTGACTGGTAAATCGCTCATACAGCCACCTGTGTAATTATTTTTGAACCTGCGTTTGTGATTGCCGAGATGTTATAAACAGGCGGGTCGTCGCTGATCAGTGCAATCTGCAGCGAGGAAAAATACTGGCTGAACTGTTTTTGAATACGGTTTACGTAATACGTCGGCAGGATTTGCTGGATCACCGACCCGGCGGCCGGTATTCCGTTGTTCGCATAAAAGGGCGACTCCTGAGGCGCCAGTTTCAGATTCTGGATCAGAGTGGTCAAATACACCGAGTCATTAAACCCATTTTCGTCGGTTTCCACCAAGACCCACTTCCCCTCAGAGTTTCGGCCATAGGTTCTCACTCGGTGATACTCCCGTTAAACGTTGAAGTCGGCCCCCCGGTATCATTTCCATCGTTGCCGTTTGAATGTTCATGGCTGTTCAACCAGGCCAGAAGCGATTGCCACCCGGCGTGCATGATTGCCGGGCTGGTGCTGGCCACAGAGTCCTGCAGATGCCCTGCCTCGCCTGAAATGCTCCATTTTGTCCCGATTAGTGAGATGACCGTCCCGCCAACGGTGACGGTGAAGCTGTCAGGTGTGGAAATAGCGATGCTGTCAGGCTTCAGGAGAAAAGTAGTATTGCTGCCGCTGTCGCGCAGCGTTACACCCTCCGGCCCGTATACCGTCACCACCTGTCCGTCGACGTCCTGCCACTCGGTATTGCTGATCGGCAGATAAACCAGTGCGCTGAGGTTCGTCGGCTGAGTCAGATCGGCAACGCCGCCTCCCAGGCCGCTCATTCCGCCGATATAGGTATCAGCAGGGATCACAATCCCCCGATCTCCTGGCTGCATTGGATAGCGCACATACTCCGGGCCAAAGAGAGGAATGGTTACCTGTGGCAAGGTGAATGGGATATTAGTCAGGCTGAACGAGACAGTGATCATTTTCCCTGACTGCCTGACGACAGTTGCAGGCAATACCTTCCCGACCAGCTCCATTGCTTCGGCAATTTTCACCTCAGCGAAATTATTCATGCTCTTGGCGAAGTTAAGCCGCTGACTAATAGTCATGATCAGGCCTCCTGCGTCACATACGCCTCATAGATGGTTACCCAACTTGCAGCGTCTGGCTGCCTGCTGTTTCCTACACATCTGCAGGTCTGCACAGCGAACACGCCGGAAAAGGCGCTTTTACTGCGATACTGAGAATATGATGAGGCCTGCGTTACTGCCATTGCGCCTGCAGGCATCCTCACGTAGTCGCCCACCTGAATATCAGCCCTCATTACGCAGGTGATCATCACCCGGTTGTATTCAATCCACACCGGCTGGCCGACGAGATCGGTAAACTCGAGCTGAATGGGAGTTTTCTTTTTCTCAGTAGCGGCGCTGTCCCATACCCTGATTTCTTTCCCCGGGAACATGGCCATTTCCACGCCGAGATAATTCTCATCACGGATAATGCTACGGCTCAGATTTTTCAGGTTAGACGCAAGTTGCTGCATGGTTGAACAGTAAATCGGCGAATCGTAATTCAGAACCAGTAAATCACTGATGTTGATATTTATTTTGTATCCTGGGAAGGCGCGTTGAAGCGCAAAAAATAGCGCAACAGACAGCTTTTGCCCCTTTATCCACGGCATTGTAATGTTCGCCGGATTATCCACTGATCCAGCCCCAGCCGTAATAATCATGTCCAGAGACAGATCGAGCCCCTGCCAGTTACCGAATGGTTGTTGAATAATGCCTTCCAGAATCATCCCGCTCTGGGAGGATTTGGCCAGCGGCAAACCTTTCGACATACCGACAAATCCCTTAATGGTCATGCCGAACATGTTTTGCTCTGCCTGCTGCATTTCTTTAATGCTGACGCCATACACCCTTACGAGACTTGACCCTATAGGCGTGGACATTCCATATCGCTGAATGTCGAACTCCACCATCAGGCATCCAGGGTTATAATTGCCATAGGCATCAAGGCTTTTGTATTGGCGGTATAACTTCCCTTTCTGGTCAAAAATCTGGAAATCGTAATACCTCATCAGCTGGTCACCTCAATTACGCCGTTTTGCTCCCGCCAGATCATGGTTGTTCCGGAGAAAACGCCAGCTATCAGATTTATACCGGTTCCATTGGTAGAGCCCACCGCGGGGGTGTTCAGAATGGTATTGCCGGAATTGTCGGTGATCAGGATGTACCAGCGTTGTGCAGCGATATTCCACTTCACCTGGCAGTTATAAACTGTTCCATCCAGTGTCGGAGTAAAAGCTACGCTCTCTCTTTCATTGCCGGTAAACGTGTAGGTATCCGTCGTCATAGGCCAAACTCCCCGCTCAGCTTACCGATGAGGCCTACTATGTCATTCGCGGCGCCTGACACGGTGCCGCCGAGAGAGGTATTCCCGAGGGCTGCGACAGTGTTTGTCCATGACGCATCCGTTTGCCGGGTTCCTCCATCGATTTTGCTCAGGAAACTGTTAACCGCCTGCTCGGCGCCTGTTTCAGATACCAGCGGCTGCTCAAAATCCCATAACCAGGATCGCTGAGGCACAGCCTCATTAAAACTGGTCATGTCCTTAACCGTACGCAATATACAGCCGCTATAAAACAGCGCTGGCGTAGCGACGATATAGGTTCCTCCAAGGTTTGCATGCGCCTGCAGAACAGCTTGCAGCGCACTGAGAGTGACGAATTTCGTCATCGCTCCAGTATTTTCATTCACCGGGGCATCCATCATCAACGCAATGCGCAAAGGCTGAGCAAGTAGCGCGTTAGCGGCCACGGTCTGGTTAGCAAACGGGTATTTGGCGATGTCGTAGTCGACCATCGTCCCACCCTGAACCGGCTTCCAGTGGCAAAAATATTTATCGAGGTCAGTAAGGTTGAATGCGCCGCCCAAAAGCCCTGTGACAAAGCTCGCGCTCTGCGTCAAAGCTACAATGGGCAGCATTCCGCCGGGGATGCTCTGCGCAATCCCGTTGCACAGAATCACCGGCGAGACTTCAAAACCCAGCTTATACAGTTCGCGAGTGAATCCCATATCTATCGCACTCCGCTAAGAAGGGCGCCGGAGACAATGGCGTTCCCACCCGTGTTGTTGTAAACGACGATCTCCCTACCGCTATTACCGTGGTTATCGACGATTTGCTGCAGGAGCTGGTTAGTTTTCGAGGTGTTCTTGGCAATCTCTGAACTATCGACGCCGGTAGCATCATTGCTCTTCGGTGTTCCATACATCGCGGCATACTTCTCCCTGATTCTGCCGGGATAAGCCCTGTTTTCCGCACTGCCGCGGCGGACTCCACCATTGTAATAACGCAATGCTTCGTCAAAATCGCCGCCAGCATTACGACTTGCCCAGTCGAGACCATCTTTAAATACTCTCGCGCCGGCCATGATGTTGTCCCGCGGGTCAAATGGATTTTCTCCCGGCTGGAAGTTGCCAGGCATCACCTGCATTAACCCTTTAGCGCCTGCTTTGCTGACAGCATTCTGATCCCAAGAAGATTCCCCCGCAGCGATGGCTTTAAGCCAGCGCGGGTCGACGTTGTACTTATTGGCTGCATCAAGGAAATACTGGTCATACTCCTTCGGCGCCGTTCCGCTCCAGCTGTAGAGGTGGCGAGTCAGCCATTTCGAAAATGCTGGCGTGTTCGGATCGCTGAGACCGCCTTTTACGAAGTGGTTTCCGCCGGCATCGGTCTGGACGTCATTATTCAGGAATGAGGAACCGGACTTGATATCGTCCATCGCCGACGATCCGCCATCGAGCCAGCCGAGCACTTTCATGATGACGCGCCCAAGCCGCTCAACGCCCGACATAAACGACTCAACGTCGCTTTTGAACGTAGGCGAAGCCAGGTAATTACCGAATCGCTCAATACCACCTGCAAGCGCATCAATCCACTTGCCGAGTTCGGGGGATTTCAGGACGGTATCGATCGCGCCTGCCAGCGCATCAGACAGTTTGCTCAGTTGCGGCGTGAGCGGACCCAGGCCGCGCACAAAAGTGTTCCTGATGCTCTGGCTGCTGTAGTCGAGCTGGACGTTAAAATCCTGCCACTGACGCGCCTGCTGGTCGGTAATTTGCAACATGCGCGCATCCTGCTGCGCGCGCTTCTCCGTGGCGGTGATCTCCTCATCGCTCATGTTTTTGAAGCGGTTCAGGTCGTCCAGTGTAAAGAAGTTTGTCAGGCCGTGCGCCTGTGCGCCCTGCAGCGTGCTGCCGTTCTGCACGAAAATATCACGCGCGTTGCGGATCATCTGCGGGAGCAGTTTTGCCGGGTCCTGGTCGGGATTGTTAATCCCCATCGCCTGAAACGTCCAGCGCTTCGACAGGTCCATCTGGGAATCGCGGATAGCGCCCAGCGTCCCCGCCGGATTACCCAGCGCTTTCTGGTAGTTTATGGCGGTGGAATCCAGCGCGCCGATACTCGTCCCGAGTCCGAGAGAAGTAAACCGCTGGGCGCCGGTGGTGGCCGCCAGCCGGTTGATGCCAAACAGGCCGCCAACGCCCAGGACGCCGGTAAATATCCCGACAATACCACCCCAGGACAGAAGGCTGGCCGTCGCTTCCTTGATGTGACCTGCCAGCGATTTAGCGTCTTTCGTCGCATCACTGAGGAAGCCCTTCGCAGATCGGGTGCTTTTGTTGAATTCGTCCTGCTTTTTCTTCGAGTCTTCCAGGTTGGTATTGAGCCGATCGATACCGCTGTTGATGGTCAGAATGGCCTCGGCCACGGCGTTAAACTCCGCGCCTAACTCCTTCGCCTCACCTTTGGCTTTTTCGGTCTGCTTGCTGCTTTCGCCAATACCAACGGCAGCCACTCGCCAGGCTTCCGGTAAATCATCCAGCGCGCTCTGGTACTCGCGAAACCTTTCCATAAACGCGACAAACTTGTCGTCATTTACGTCAATGTCTACGATCGACTTAGCTACCATTGAAGAAACCTCTTTCTTTGAGCGCGGCGAGAAGGTAGCGCTGCCGGTACTGCGCCGGGCTGGCATACTCCTCGCCGGTGATCTCCCTTATCACCTGCCAGAAGCCCTCATTAGACGCCCAGTCTAAGAGGGTATAAATGACGTTTCCGGCTGGGCATTCTGGGTCGGGGTATCGGTATCCGGCTTCGACGTCTGCAACGAATCGCGGAACGCCGTACCGCTCGATGAGGTTAGTTGCCCATCGTACATTTTGATTACCGTTCCGACGGTCGGCGCGATCAGGTTTGCCTTCTGAATAGCAGAGGAAACCATAAAAAAAACCACTTCGCCTTCGACCTCGCGATACTCATCAGGGTCGATAATCCCCTGATTGAATGCCACCTCAAGGGGCGTGCTTTTCCACTGGCCGCCGACGTTATGGATAACGACCGTCAATCGCTGAATTTCATCAACGATGTTCGGGCCAGTCCGACCGTTATCAATTTCCGCTTTCAGGCTCTGCCTCAGCATCATCGCTGCGATTCTGGCGGCGCCAAGACCACCAACCTGCGAGATGAATTTGGTGAACAGGTTCCCCAGCAGGATGCAGTGCTCTTCCACCACCTCATAGGGAAACGGCGTCACATGCAGGTATACGATCGAGCCGTCTTCGCGGGTAACGCTGGTGACCAGATTCAGTTTCTTGTCAATTTTCATGCATTACACCCACATGTTGTCGTTAGTGACCATATAGCCACCGATGGTTACCACAAAAGCCGGGTCCATCCCGCTGAAAGCCAGCTCGTTAAAGTTGACCAGATAGCAGTTGAGCAGCGTGATATTGCCGAACGTCGTTGCATCCGGTGTCACCACGATTTCACCCAGCGACGTGTCGGTTAAAAAGCGCTGCCGGTAGCTTTCGCCCAGCCCCTGCGTTTTCAGGAGATGCACGGTCAGCGTTACCTGCTGATACGGCGCCTGGCTGCCTACGGTGCCGGTCATCGTAGGGATGATGTCGGTCGCTGGGCCATCCGGACGCAGGCTAATGCCGTCCTTTGCCAGGTACGACGCCGAGACGTTCAGCGCCGGTGTATCCGTGACGGAAAGAGCCCCGCGTACGCGGTTAAGAAAGCCCTGCTGTACTAATGGGTTCGCCATTTTTTACGCCCCTACAAAGTTCGTTACGTTCACGTTAAACGTGATGGATTCGAAGCCGCGGCGCGGCGTCATGACGGCGCTCAGCCCGTTATATTTGCCTTCCTGGTAATCGGAGGGGTTCAGGCTGTTGTAGTTACTGAACGGAACGGCGTTGATCACGGCGTTGCCGGCGTACGTGCCTTTGTCATACTCGGTATTGAAATCTTCCTGCGTCAGTTGCGTGTCAATGACGCGTCCGAGGATCAGCCCGTAGCTGATGCCATTACGCAAGGTTTTCAGCGCGCGACGCTGCAGGCGGTCAATGCCCTTCTGCTCGTAGTACAGCGGGTTAACGGTCGTGTTGGAGCCGTTGATAATTTCATTCGCCAGGTCGAGTTCAAGGTTGATCGCCGTCCACGCCACCGAATACCAGTAGTTGAACGGGTTCCCGTCGAGCATGCGCCCGGTGAACAGAACTTTGTTGCTGAGACCACCTTCTGCGCCGGTGCCGATGTAGTTGATGTTGTTGTCCTGCAGCGATTTCAGCAGCGCGCTGTTGCCTTCCAGAGGGTACGCCGTCAGGCCGTACATAAAGCGGTACGACATCGGCGGTACCATGTTGCTCGAACCCGGGTCGTTCGCCAGGGATGACTGGAACGGGCCGGCCATGGAAAACTCGCTCGCCGGAATATCCGGAGCCTCGACGCCGGCAAAGACAGTTTTGTTTTTCGTCGCGACCCAATCCTGATAGGTAGCGATCGTTGTGGTGACAAAGAAGTAAACCAGGCTGCCCGGCGAGGTATAAAGCCCGGTCAGGGTTTTAAATTCATCGACCGAATCCCATTCGCGCGGCACCAGATAGGAGAAAAACTTCTGGTAGGTGTTGCCCAGAGAGACGTCTTCAGCAATGAAGGTTGTCAGCGCTGCGACAGCCGCTTCCATAGACACATCGCCCAGTTCCAGCACATAAACTGCCCGCGTTTTCCCCTGAGCCCAGAACGAGGTATTCATCTGGGAAATTTCGGTCTGTACTACCGTTTTTACCGTACCCATTGCCGTTGCGGTGCCTGGGTTGGCCGTCAGCGGATAGGTGAAGGTGTTGGTACCTGTCACCGTAGCGGTAAAGGCGCCATTGTAACCCGATGGAGTCGCTCCGGAGATGATCACCGGGACCTGTGACCCGTTAGTCCATCCGTGAGCGGCAGCCAGCGTGACGGTTACCACGCCAGTAGTCCAGGCGAGCGTTGAGATAGTCTTCGCCGGTGCGAGAATGTCGGCCAGGTCGGTTTCACTGGTCAGCAGCTGATATTCACCGGCATTCAGCGTCGTGCCGCCCATAGAAATCATCGCCCCGGACTTTAACAACTGCGAGGGCTTCGGCGGATTCGTCACCGACACGTTAATATTAACAATTGCCATTTACTTATTTCTCCGGGTCAATGGACGGAATTGCAGACGTGATCAGCTGGCGCGCTAAGTTACGCATCCGTTGCTGGTAATAATTGATTTTGAATTTGATGGTCTTACGCATGGCGATGATGTTGAGCTCGTTCTGAGTGACTCGCTCATCCTGCACGACGGGAATATTCATGATCCCCATCTCCGGGGCATCGCCTGTTGTGTAGTCCTGCACATACCGCACAAAGTCTTCAATGCTGGCGTTACGCAGGCCGGTGACCGAAAGCGTCACATCTTCCGATACCAGCTGATACTGGTTTTGCTTCTCGTCCAGATAGAACGCGCCGGCGATCGGTGACGTGTTACTGCATTTCACTGTCGCATAGGGCGGCGAAAGGTTCTGCGTTGAGAGCATCGCCGGGAACATCGGCATGTACTGATTCAGGGTCAGCCAGATCGGCAACGAGCTCGACACCACTACGTCAGAGAGGTCTATGTCATCCGCAGAGTTGATGATCTGCGACCGCATGTGCGGGAAAATCGCCTCTCCGGTGTAGTGGTACAGGTTCGCCGGCTCATTCAGCCCGGTACGCCGGGAGAATGAGAACTGAACGCCAAAAAACTCGCCGATGTACAGCACCTCTGACCCGATGTCGTTAAACGGGTCAATGTCCGCCTGCGCGGTGAACGTCACCACGTTGCGATCGTACAGCTGCTCGTCGTCCTGAATGGTTTCTGTCGTCAGGTGCAGATAGCCCTTCACATCCACCGTGTCCGGCCCATTGTTCGGATCGTCAGACAGGACCGAGGCTTTCACCCAGAACACGAAGCCATCGAGCGGAAGCACCTTTCTGATGTACTTCGTGAACGTCACCACCTGAAACCGGCTCAGATCATCCAGACCCTGAGTCAGGGTAGCGTTAAGCTCGGTTTTGGCGTTCTGTAACTCACTCAGGGAAGGCATTCAGCACCCCGCTTACCCAGGCGCGCATAGCTGCCTGATAGGTTCCTGTGTCAATGAACGAAGGGCGCGGCGGCCCCTTTTTGCCTTTAAAGCGCTTCGATATACCCTCAAGCGCGCGGCGCGTTGGAACTCCAGGGAGGCCGTTCATCTCGGTGTTATCGAGGAAGCCGACAAAGAGATCGTGAACTTTGGACATTGACTCAGCGAGCGGGTCTTTTGCCGGCGGCGCGCCAGCGAACATGTTTTCAAACGCTGCGGCCAGGTCTTTGCTCATCAGGTCAGCGATGTCGTTCCCGTAGCGGTCAAAGAACGTCTGCATAATCTGATACCTTGCTTCCAGCTCTTCCGCTACGCTCCCCGTCGTGGTGTCCTCGTCCTCGTAGGGGATATCGATAACGCCCAGATGAAAGGTGATCATGACAAGCCCCACAGGCTCCCGAACTGCTGAGCGATCATCAGGTAGCGACGGCCCCACGGGTCCTGGAGCATCTGCAGGTCTGCCAGCGACAGGTCTTTGAAGAAATCAGGGACCAGGCGCTGTGCGCTGGTAGAGTTATCCCCGGCGCCCGTAATAACCCCGGCTTTGAAGTCATTCAGCCCATACTGACTACGGAAATTGGCGAACACGGCCTCTGTCCCGTAATTGATGAGAAACGACGCCCCAAGGTTATAAACCGCGATGCTGTACATGTTCGGCATAACGCACGCGATGTCAGGGTTTACCCATTCAACGGCGCCGCCATAGGCGAGAGAAAAAGACGGCGAGTCGTCGGGAACCTGGTCGGGGGTGATGCCCATATCAGATCGAACGAATTCGATAAATCCCGACAGACTGGTGGTCATTTCTTCTTGCTCCCGGCTTTCGGCGTGACAATTTTTTCGTTGATGGTCGGATCGTCAGAATGGTCATCGCGCCCCTTGGCCTGCTCTGCGCTGAATTCCATGTCACCCTCGTAGCCGATACCACTTTCGCGCAGTGTGTTATCCAGTGCGGCGACAGATGCCTGCCGGCGGTTATGAGCTCCGCGGGTCAGATGGCCATCGTTATCGCGAATGGTTTTCTCAATAACGCTGGCGGAAACGGGTTTGTTGATGCTGTAACACAGGCCGACAAATGCCTGGCTCTGATCGATTTTGGTTGAGTCGACCAGGCCGTAAACCTGATGATGCTGAATAACCGCTTCGACTTCTTCGGTCGAGCCATCCAGAACCTGCATCTGCGAACCGTGCTCAATGGGGATCTGGCGGAGGCGCCCGGTTTCCAGCTGGCGGAAGGTGAAGATGTGGCGCTGCTTGGTAGTGTTGGCGATGTACAGTTTCATTGTTTACCCTCGTAAAAAAGCCCCTGCACGGCGAACCATGCAGAGGCTTAAGCACTTCTCAATTTCGCGTTTTAGGAGTTGTATGCCATCGACAGGATGGTGATAGCTTCCGGACGTACTGCCCAGCCAGCCGTAGAGCGCATTTCTGACAGCACGTCGATAGCGCCCCCGGGGATTGGCGTCGGGATTTCCATCGGTGCCGCCATGTCGGTGAACATCAGGGCATTCGCCGCCAGAGACGGGCTCAGTTTGGCGAATTCGTTGGTGTTCACGGTAGAGTTAACCATCGGCACTTCCACTTCCGGGATGGTGATAACCACCGCGTCAGTACCGCCGGCACCTGCGCCGATCAGCGTGTCGTCGTACACCCAGTCAACCTGGACATTCGCGCCACGGAGAACCTCTTTCACGGTGCCGCCGACGGTATCAGTACCACCACCAGGACGCTGATAAGAGGTCAGCTGAACGATCTGCTGAATTTCCATCGCGCCCAGCACGCGCTGCGGCCCGAGGATAACGACACGCTGCTGGCGACCCAACTGCATGGTGCGGGTCAGCGCGGCCTGTACATGGCCCAGCAGATAGACCGCCATCTGTCCGTGGTCATAGGTCAGCACAGTGGTGTTGCTGTTGCTGTCCGGCGGCAGGGTTTCGGTGGTCGCGCCTGCAGTGTTCAGCAGACCTTCGCCGCCCGCTGGGTTCATGCCGTACAGCAGCGCTGAGCGCAACTGCTGGAAGATGCCCTGACGCATGCCGAGACGCTGAGCTTCTGGCAGAGCCACGTTCCAGTTACCGGCCGCCGCGGTGTCGTGGTGATCGTAGATACCACGGCAGCGGAACAGGTAGGTTGGAGTGGAGATCATGCGCGCCTCGAGCGCCACGCTCGGCAGCTGGTTGGCATTGCCGGACTGGCTGGAGGTTACCTGGGTACGAATATCCAGGCGGCGCATATAAACGTACTGGTCGCCTACGCCAAGGCGGACCTGCGGGTTACCGCTGGCGATGGTTTCGAACGCACCGGACGCCTGCTGGTAACCAATGATCAACTCCGGCGCAATGTACGACGGGTTGACGATGGTGTAGCTGGGGGTAATTGCAGCCATTTAAAGCTCCCGATTAAAGTAAGACCAGCGCGCAGCTGTCGGTGTTGTTCCAGGTAAGGAAGCCCGTCGCGCTGTCATAGTTGACAGTTTTCGAGTTCCCGCTCTCGATGGAGATGACTTTCACCGGCAGGGTGATGTCTGCCTGAGCCACAGCGCCGATATTGCCCTGCGTGGTCGCGGAGCCGCCCGGTGCACTGGCAGGCGCATAGGTGAAGGTTGTCGCATTCGGCACGGACAGCACAACGACGGTGCCGTTATAGGCCGCCGGAGCTACGCCGCTGATCTTCACGTACTGGCCAGCAGTCAGCCCATGCGCGGAGGCGGTGGTGGCGGTTGCCACGCCGTTCGAGTAGGTCACGGCAGTGGTGGCAATGTCAGCACCGGCAAAAGCCGCCGCGGCTGCGGTGGTCACCTGGTTGTTGACGAAGTCCCATGCCAGCGGCGTTTTCACCGATGCGCCAGCGGTCCCCAGCGCGACCACCTGCGCTGAAGCTTTCAGCGGAACGCGCATGTTGGAGCCAAGGCGATAGAATGAAACGCTCATGCCGGACGCATACAGCGGAACTGGTGATTGCGGAGTGGTAAGCCCGTTGTGGGCCTGGTTGAAGACGGTGAAGCCTTCGAGCTCAGCCAGTGACGCAGCGCGACGAATAGTCGACCCGCGAGGACTGGAATTCACGCCGGGCAGCAACTCGGCAACCGGCAGGCCACCCCACAGCGGCTTGGTTTCGGTGGCGGCGACGGTGCCGGACGCCAGATTAAAGCGGTTTGCCGGATCATCCAGAGCAACGCCCTGAATGAAGCCATCAGACTGCACACCGAAGGAACCAGCGGCATTAGTGGTCGCCATCGGGTTAAGAGATAAATTAGCCATGCTTCAGAGCTCCCGTTAAGCCTGGTTGTTAAAACTGGTGACCTGACGCTTGCCAGACTGGAACGGCGCCCAGGTGACGGCGGGATCGCCTTCAAAGGTGCTGATCTGGCGGCCAGTTGCATCAGCGCGCTTAATCTCGCGCAACATGCCCGGGCCGACTGACAGGCTGGCCGCCTTCTGGGCATCAGCGTAGATATGCTTTTCGGCAGTGCTCAGCAGTTGAGAATCAGCGATGGCAGAGAGATCGACGGCTTTGTAGTCCGGCGAATGCTCCTGCAGTTGAATCATCAGGCGGCGGCGATACGCCATCGGTTTTTCACCGGACAGCGGGATCGGAGCGCGCTTGCCAAAGCTGGAGAAGACGCTATCGGCTTTCACCTGCGCTTCTGCAACTTCGTTGCGCTCTTCGTCGCTCAGTTCGGTAGGAATGCGGGAGCGAAGCTCAGCAATTTCCTGGAGGATTTGAGAGTCGGCCTTTTCTTTTGCCATTTTCTCAGCCGCTTCGGCATCTGCCTTTTCTTTGGCTTCAGCGTCAGCTTTTTCCTTAGCGGCTTTTTCTTCCGCGTCGGCTTTGGCTTTTGCCTCTTCCGCTTCTTTTGCCTCAGCATCAGCCTTTTCTTTTTTGGCTGCTTCTTCGGCATCAGCTTTGGCTTTCAGGTCTGCTGCTTCTGAATCAGCCTTCGCCATACGTGCATCGAGCGTCTGATTAATCAGCGCTACGAGTTCTTCCTTATCCATATTTTCAGCCTCTTTGGGAATGGAATCAGATTTAACACCGGTGGGGTTAAGGAGCTTGTCCCATACGCCCTGTTCACAAATTGCAACGTGGTCGAGCAGCTCGGGGGATGGCTCCACCAGTAGAGGCTGACCGTCGACAATGATTGATTGAGCAACCTCTGAGAACTTCACAGTTGGCGAGGTGCTTAATTGCCTTGTTGCCATAATTTCAGCAGCTTCGGCGTCGTACACACGCGCAACGGCCCACACTTCGCCCTTATCGGCAACCCAGGCATTTGTCAGGGTGCCAATAACGCGCTTTGAGAACTCGTCGCTATCAAGTGTTCTTTTTTCGGGGTGAAGCCAGATAAGTGGTACGCCAGCTACCCGCTGGAGAAATTCCGGGGTGAGATAGTCGTCCGGGTTACGGAACGTCATCTCCTGATCTGCAGATCGCCAGGTAACCCCTGTTCCGGTCACCCGAATGGCGAACATCCACATGTTGTAAAAATATTGCGGGCTGCTGAGCGTTCCGTCAGCGATGAGCGCGGCCACGTCGGTTTCGTTGAGCGCCTGCTGCGCCAGCATTTCAGCGAATGGCTGATGAAGCGGCTTTGGCAGATCGTCAATATGGAACCATCCGGCGGCCAGCGATTCGTCGTTTATCTTCGCTTCGAACTGCTCCGGCACGTCGGCGCGGTAGGTCAGGTAGTCACCATGTACGCTGTGCGGCGTCAGCGGGCCATCGTACTGATAGCCTGTTTCCTCCAGCACCTCGCGCCGTGCGGCGTCTATGGCTAACTCTCCCGGCTCTATCGTCCCGCCCGGCTGGCACCATGTGCCATCATCCGAGCGCTGGATCAGGAAGACGAACTTCCCCTGACGGAACATTATCCCGCTGCCAAAAATAGCCACGTGTTAATGCTCCTATGCTGCTTTCATGGACTCCAGGAACTTGCGACCCTTCTGGGTCAGCATGTCCTCGGGAATGCTGCGGAGGTTGTAGAGATAGGTGACGTAGCACCGACAGAAAACCTCTTCGCCAGGCTGCGTGATTTCGTCGAGATAGCCGGCAGGGCCAGCTTTGACATAGCCATTTTTCTGCGCCCAGTTTCCGCGGATGAGATAGACCAGCTTGTCACGTTCCTTGTGATCTTCCCGGTAGTCGTACCCTGGCTGGCGCCAGTGGCTATGCCATTCGGCAGCAATCGCGTTATTGCTCGTCGCGATGATGTTGTCGATATTGGCGATCAGCTTATGGCTCTGGTCAATCATCACGCGGCGCGCTTCATAGTCGACCTGCTGGGCACTCTTCTGGATATGATCGCAGTTGTAGTTAACCCCGCTTCGCGACGATGGTGACAGACCGCCACCGACATAATCCTGCACCGGTATGCTGGTTGCCCAACCGCTGAAACGCTGCACGGTTTTGTTAATCGCCGCGGTGCGATTCAGCTTTATCAGGTCAGCGCTGGCCAGGATGCGGCGATCCAGCTCACTGCGTAACTTCGGCTCCATGTAGTTCAAAGTGAAGCGTGAAAGACCCTTGTGGCGCTCCAGCGCTCCAGCCTTGCTCACCTGCAGGTCATAGGTCTTACGCAACCGATCTGACACCATGCTCATGTAGTCGTCATCGGTTTCGCTTTCGGCCGCCTGCCGGATAATGGCCTGCCATTGCTCCAGCTCCTGCCGCGAGGTGTAGCCATTGCGCAGAAAAAACTTCACCGCCTCACGTACGGTACGCGTGAAAGTCTTCATAGCATCATCCCGCCGCCGGGCTCTTCTCCCTGCGTCTGTTGAGGCCGATTAGCCTTTAACGAGTCGATATCGAGATCGAGCCGCTGCGGGAAAAGGTTTTCGTTAGCGTTCGCGTTGGCCTGCGCCCACTCGATAAGCAGAGCGCGGTTCTCATCATCCGTGTTGACCTGGGGAAGCAGCACTTCCAGCATGCTGACGATCGCCTTAAAGCGGGTTTCATCGACCTTCACTTTTTCGCTTTCTGGCTCTTTCAGGGATGACGGCCAGCGATATTCGAAGTTGTTAATCCATGAGGAGAAGTACAGGCTGTAGGTGTTTTTCAGATCCGGGAAGTCAGCACGCAGCGACTGGAAGAACTCAATGCTCCACGCGCGGTACTGGCAAATGCGGATGAAATAGTCATACAGCGGCTCAAGCCATTCGCGAATATTGTCGATGTAGACCGCAACCGATCGAGCATCTTCCGTGCCCTCTCCGAAGCCCTGGGCGAACGTTTCCGAGTTCAGGATGATAGCCGGCATATCTCCTGCAGCCGCGATGTTCTCCAGGATGTGATTGCGAGCTGAGTCGAGCGGCTTTTCCAGATTGCTCAGGTCGATCGAGCTGATATCGTCCTGCGGACCAATCTGAAGAACTTCTCCCGTCTTTCCTCTCTTCAGCATCATTCGTTTGATGCCGCCAAGAGCCTGCATAACCTTGTTTACTACAGCGCCGGCCCCGGCAATTTTGGTTATCAGCAGACCACCTTTCACCGCAACCATGTCGTCGGTGCGCATGGTCTGGATGAAGGATTTCAGCGGGAACAGTGCGCGCTGGTATACGCTGCGACCGGTAAAGCCAAAGGTCGCAGAGTTATAGGCCAGATAAATCGGGTCCTCGTTCTGCTGCACAACGCAGCGGGATTTGTGATACGGCTTGCCCGCCACCCTGATCCCGTCAACCTTCTGGAAGTCCTGCGCGTTCGGGTCCTGGTTAAGCACGATGCTCCCCGCGGTGTTCAGTGGATCGAGAATGTTGAATGTCACGTTGTGCTTATACAGCGTGCGGTAGTCCACCGCCGTGGACGGCTCCTGGTTATCAACCAGCATTGCGATCGCCGAAACACCGTAAATGCGAGAGATGCGCGCCGCATTAGCGATGTGCTTATCGGCGCCCAGCGCTTTCCACTCCCGCTCAAATGCATCGCGGAGACGCTGCTCAATGCCATACGCCTGAGAAATGTGAACGGTGCGCGATTCGTTCATCGCCATCTTGATCGGGCGATCCACCATTTTCCCGCCCAACGGGTGGAAGAGGTAAATCGTTTTGCAGGTCTGATAACCAGCCGACATACCCGGCTGAATGTCATCGCTGTCCAGGAGCGTGATCAGCTCCGGCGAGCAACTGCCGATTGCGATATCATCTTCGTTCATTGGTTTTCTCGCTAGAGTGCGTCGCCGCTACCGAACGCGATGATCAGCCCGTAGGTGTAATCATCCAGCAAATCGTCGGCGCGCTTGTGCGCGTTCTTATCGGCAAGGTGGAATCGTGAAACCTGCTTATGCAGATGGTTTGCTGTTTCGCCTTTGAAGACGGCCGTCTTCTCGTAGGCGTATCGGGAAATTTTCGCCAGCCCGCGGTAGTGATAACCGGAGGCCATAATGGCGCGTTCGTCCTTCCCTTTGCTGGTCAGGGCGGATTCAATTTTGTTGACCGGCCATCCCAGGCTTTCGCCTTTCTGCAGGAGGATGCTGCCCATGCTGGCGTCTTCAATGAAAACGCCGAGACTGCCATTTACAGCGACGCACTGGCCGGATAGCTCATTCAACCGGGTGAAAACTGACGGAATCCACTCTTCCAGCAGCGCGCCGTCGATCTGCACCACATCCCAGTCGAGAATGGTCAGTCGCTGAATGCCTGGCCTGGTGTCGACGGCGTAGTAAACCACCGCCGTGCCGTCATGCTCTGTACCGCCCTTAACTGCGGTATCCATGACGGCGAAGACGGCCTGGCACATCTCAGGGTAATCGACAGGCTGATCCTGGTTTTCACCCTCGAACCACTTTCGGACGTCGAACAGCGACGCAGCGGACCAGTCGACGAACTCGGCCAGGAACTCCTGCCTGAAAACGCGAGGGTCGTTGTTCTGTCGCTCTTTCTCCAGCTCCTCGGGCGGAACGAAGGGGTTTGATGACGTCGGCGCGTGATGCTCATGGAAGCCGAGGTCTTTGTTATGGCAGATGGCATAAAAGAAGTTTTCTTCGTCCACACCGTCAGGCGTTGAGAATACGTAGGCCCGGCCCTTCGTCGTCAGCAGCGTCGGCTTAATCGACTTCGGCCAGATTTCCTTCAGCATTTCAGGCGACTTGGTAAACGCCGCCTCATCGATCAGGATAATTTCATACTCACGACCACGACCGGCCAGTTTGTTGTCGTTGGTGACCCAGAAGTCAATCTTCCCGCCGTTCTTCAGCAGGATTCGTTTTTCGCTGCGGCTGGAGCTTTTTATGAGCGGCTGGAGAACCTCGACCAGTTTGTCGAATATCTCCTGATACTGGCGATACTCAGCGGTGAAGATACCGACGCGGCCGCCCAGTTCAATGTCCATGCCCGGGCGCTTAAATTTGCTGGTCGCGTACGACACAGCAGCGCTGACGAGCATGAAGGTTTTGCCCCAACGCCTACCGCAGCGCACAGCGTTAAGTCGCTCATCCCAGGAATCGGCCCAGACCTTTAATTGCCCTTCATGCAAGGTAGGCAGGTAAATGTCGGCCATGATTTATCTTCCCGGGATAGGCAGCGAGTTATGCACGACGATCGCGTTATCCTTGTCGCCGTCTTTCAGCACATCGATTTCGAGCTCAACCTTTTCGGTCGCGGCTTCGCGGTAAGCGGCATCAACGCGCTGCTTGATAATCGCCGCCTTGGTGTACTCCAGTGATTCAATGCGAGCAGTATTGCGATGCATGGCTTTCTGCGCCTGAGATATGAGGTCGTGCAAATCTTTGACCTGCTCGCTGTCTGCCGTCTCCAGCTCTGTCTGCCAGCGCCCGATATTCTCCGCAGCAGTCAGGTTCGCAGCGCGCAACCAGAACAACTCATCGTCGAGCGTGAGCATCTGGGCATCTTCGGTGATAGCGTCAGAGAGCAGCATCCTGCGGCCGTAGCCACCGTGCTTTAATGCATTCTGGTTGCCTGGCTGGAAGGCGTTCGTCGGCGGTGCGGTTCGTGATCCGCGTATCGGTTTCGTTTCTGGAGATTTTGAGCGGGTGCCTGTGTCGGGCTGGTTTTTTTTCACCTTCCCGTTTTTATTGGCCCCGCCTTTCTCCTTCTGCGAATTCGCAGATTTATTCGCACTTTTTTTTTGCGAATTCGCACCGTAAGTCGTTACTTTGATATAGCGTTTCGCAGATGAGTAATTCAGTCCCTGCGCTGCGCACCAGTCTTTCGGGGATATTCCTGTTTTGGCATGCTCGGCGAGGAACTGGTGTTGCAGTGCTCCCCAGTCCGGTTTTGCCATAGTCCTTACCTCGTTGTGACATTATCGAGCCACCTCTGGAAGTGGCTCTGTAATGCCCGATCAGTCCTTAATGAACTCTTCCGTGTGAATGCCGATTTCGCCAGTAAGCAGATGAGCACTGGTCGCGTCGATGCTCACTGATGTATGAGGGTTGGCGTTTTCGTTAAGCCATTTGATTACCGGCTTCACGACGTCTTCGAAGGAGGAACTGCGAGCCTTATTAACGTCGGATACGTGGTAGTTTTGGCACCAGTTCCAACAAGCGCGATATTCATAATCGACCGCCTCGTCATGCAAGAGCCAAATCAGATCATGGTTGCTAATGAGCTCATCGCAGGTTTTGGGCTGGTAGCCTTCCCCGATAGCCTGCTTGATATATTCAATCATGGCTTCGCGTGAGGGCGGCTTAGTCTGTTCTTCCTGAGTTCCGTCAGTTTCGTCGTCACCTTCATGCTTTTCAGGTGCTTTTGCTGCGCCAGCACCACCCATGACGGCTCGGCAGTTGTAAATCTGAGGCTCAAGCCAGATGGTAAACTCTACCCTCTCACTTTTGTCACCATCATCTTCACACACCGGGAAGCAACGCACACTGTCAACGAGGTGGTCACGAAAGATACGGGTTTCCAGCGAATCGGGTGCTGTAAACAACTCAATATTTACTCCGGAACCGAGGTTAATTTTCGGTTTATCTTTCGAGTACCCCTCAAACAACAGGCTTTCGACCAGAGTGCGGGCGTTGATAATGCCGGGAAGCTTGCCGGAAGGCTGAGACAACTGCAGAAGCTGAACTTTCCAATACTTGATAACTTTCATGCTGTTTTCCTTTAGGTGTGAGCCTGTCGTACAGGAACGCCGCCCGAGAGAGGTCGCCACCTTTAACGGCGTTCCTCAGGCTCACGACTGAAAGACTCTCGATGGTTTGCGTGTACGATACGCATTAAAAAGCCCCGCTATTGCGAGGCTCGTTTTTTCTCTGCTTGCCTGATATCCGCTTTATCCAGGTTGCACTGCCCCAGCGCTGATAGCAGACTGACGTTTAAATCAAGGCTCTGGCCCCACGTCAGATTGTCGGGGATTTCCGGTTGCGGGGTGTCAGCCGTCAGGCTGGCTGGTAACGGGACCACCGGCACTTTGACGTAGACCGTTCGCGAATTGTTGCAGCCGCTTAACTGCGCCAGCAGGCACAGGGCGATTAGTGCAATCATCATTCGCAACAGCAACCCGGATATCAGCCGAGGCTCCCGATGCGTCCAGTGCGATCTGCTCTTTTGCATGCTGATTGGCCTCGGCGATGGTGTTGAAGATGGTCATGGTTGTCAGAACATTGGAGGTGATGGCCTGAGCGGTATTTACCTGCTGCTCAGCGTTTTCTGCTCTGGCTTCCTGCTTACTGGCAGCGTTGTGGTAATGCATTGCCAGCCATCCAAGGCAAACCATCAGGCAGATCACAACGGCACTGATAATGGCGGCTAAACGGCTCATTTCTGCCCCCAAAGACAAACTTCGCGCTCAATCTCGCGGCGAGTTACCAGACCCTTCCACTGCTTACCCTTGGCGTAGGTCCAGCGGCGCAGCTGATCACATGCACCTTTCTGGTCGCCCTGGTTAATTTTGCGCAGCAGCGTGGAGGTCTGGAAATTGCCAGCGCCGACGTTATAGGCGAACGAGTAAAGAGCCCCGCGCATTGTCTCGGGGATCGGCTTCTGGATGTATGGGTCAATCTGGCGGGCGACGGTGTTCAGGTCTTTATTGAGCAGCGCACGGCATTCAGCCTCGGTGTACTTCTTGCCGAGCATGATGTCTTTGCCAGTATGGCCATAGCAGACAGTCCAGACGCCTACCACATCCTGATAGGGAACATATCGCACACCTTCAAGACCATCGTTCCCGGTTGGGCCGGTGATGAGCGCAGAAGCAATGGCTATGGCGCCACCGCCGACGGCAGCGATAACGCTATTCCTCAGTTTTGGTGTCATAGCCATTGAGCCGATCCTCACGTTCTTTCCGCCGGTAGTACCAGTTCACCCCACAGGTCGTAATGGTGCAGGCTATACCGACAATAATTGCCCAGTCACTCAGGGTCATCCCCGCTATTTTGTCGGCCAAAATCCATACCTCTGCCTTAACTGCCCCGGCATACGCCTTTGCTGAGACACCGCAGCCCGTCAGTGCGGTCCCGGTGCCGTATGAAAGTCTGCTGTAAATGGTGCTCATTTTTGTCATAACCTCACCTCCGTTGATGACGGATGGCGCTGTGCGTAAAAGGGGAAAAGAGGCCCAGACCCTGCGGGCTGATTTATCAACAAAGCACGTCGGGGATGATTCCCGAGGGTCTGGGCATGCTCAATAAAAAACCCGCTCAAGGCGGGAAGAAATACCAAGGGTAAAAAGTGACGGCGCGGTAGCCGTAATGGTCCCAAGGTAGAGGGATATGGTGGCCTGCGACGCTGTTGCAGCAGCGCCCCTGATAAGTTGGATTATGAGCCCGTCATCAGGTCAGGCCATTATTGGGTGGGGACAGTACGAATGCATTTTGCATTCTGGCCGTTCTGTCTCAATGAGCCATTACCTCACAGCTGCCCCAAGCCCGACCAAAGGCTCTTGCAAGTCTAATCTGGTTCAGGGTTCTTGCGCGGCGGGTGTCGACGTGTCGTGCAGCACGTCTCTACCCAAGAGCCCTGACCGGATCGCAGGCATAAAAAAGCCCCGGCGGGATGCCGAGGCTAATTTTACAAACTGGTATGTGACTATCATCTTCATGCCGCCACTTAAAGTTAAGGCAGCATATCAAAGTAGACTCAAATATGACGCATTTAATCCAGTTTTGCAAGAGTTGAGTCTAAATTTGTCGCCTTTTGTTGTGAACGTGATCGCGTAACCTGCAAAAGAGAATCGCTATCAAGGCGCCGCAAGGTGGTTTTCATCTCCTCCCACCGCTCCGTAAACGTTTCTGACCAGTTCTTCGGGGTCACCCCGACCAGGGCGGCAAGCTTTTGGTATTCATACGCCTCCAGGCCTGCTAGCTCGGCTTTGACGTCCTGCGCCGCCAGCCAGATGAGTTGACGGAGGCGATCGACTGTTTTCTTTGCAATGCGCACGCCAGCCAGCTTGTCGCTGAATTGCTCCCATGCCCACCGGGTGATCGTCTCCTGGTGCTCCCAGCGGATATTATCGCTGTAGTTCCACAGCAGCCACGCTTTCTGATGCTCTTCCAGCGACAGCAGAGCCCGGCGCCAGCTGGCCGTCGAATACTCAACAGGCAGAACTAGAGCGATTGATGAACCCTTAGCGCGGGACTGCTGCCCGGGAATTGGCGGGCTGGATGGGTTAACCATGCGTTGTTTGACCTCGCTATAAACTTTCTTCCTACCCCGGCTGCGCGCCGTAGCGGTGAATTGTGCGTTTTCTGCGAAAGCCACCAGTTGCCCTTTCGTCGCACCGCTCAGATCAGCGGTGGCCACTATCAGCTGCTGGCGAACAAATTCCAAGTATTGAGCTGTCATGCTGTCTCTCCCAGGCGCTTATAGATACGGACGAAATTGCGTAATATTTTGTAGTCAACCAGTACGGTGCCGCGGTGCCGACAGAGGCGGAGCTTTTGCCAGCGGTTGCGGATGCGTTCGATAACGTCACGGCTCATGCGGCCTCCTGATGGCGGGCGCGGCGCTTCTCCAGCGCGCGGGCTCTGCGGGTGAATATGGATTTGATGCGCTGCAGGTAGGGAATGTCGAACCGCCGCGGCACGTTATCAGCCTCAAGGCGCTCAACGCGATCCTGGCCAATGCGCTCAATCAGGTGAATGCGGTATTCAACGGCATTTCCGCTCAACTGCCGATTGCAGCGGGTGCAGGCGGAATGAACATTGAACACGTTGAATTTCAGGTGAGACGCTGCGCCGCGGGAACGGTAATGACTGGCGTCAATAGCGCTGCCGGTCAGGTAGTTGCTCTTGCCGATAAGCGGGCTTCCGCAGCTTACGCAGGGCTTACCTTCGTCACGAATTCGAATGTACCGGTTAAAGGCTGACTGAGCCTCTTTATCCCACTGGGCCTTTGTCTTGAATGACTCACGCTTAGCTCGGCGACGCTGGCGCCCCTCTTTCTCGAATTCGCGCTGGCGCTTCACCGCCCTGGCCTTCGCCACTTCCCGGGCTTTTGCTGTCTGTTTTTTGCCGATCGCGCTGGCGCATTCAAAACTGCATACCACCTGCCCCTCCCGGGCAGGATGGAACCATTCGCGGCAGTGGGCGCATTTACGACGTGCAGGTTTACGCATGTGGCCTCCTTGCTCTCAGGCGGAGCCACTTCTTATCGACCAGACGGGCTGTGTAGTCTTTAAGGGTCGGTATGTCGGAAGGCTTAACTTCGACCTTGCGCTTGCGGCGCGCCGGCACGCGGAAGATGCCGCGCTCCATTACTTTGGCGAGAAGACATTGCATAGCCATCACCCCGCAAAGCTCAGCAGCTGACTGGCGGCGTTTTCAGCCTCAGCCGGCGAGTGGAATTTGCGACGCAGAATGTAGTTCCAGAGCACATTCAGCACTGATTTGTAGACGCCGTTAAACTGGCTGTCGTCCATGCTGGCGAAGGAGATCGACTTTGCGACACGACGACGGCTGCCGTCAGGCATCTGGTATTCGTCGTAAAAGCCAGCCTGAATAGTTGCCCACTCGCGGAAGGATTCGAAGTGTTTCAGAAGCGCCATATCGCGGGAACGGGAAATACCGACCGATGAGAGATACATCTCGGAGGCGTTCTGGAGTGCAGCGCGCTGATCGAGGTCGGATGAGAGAAAGTCGATAAACCCGGATATGAGGGTACGCTCCGCGGGCTCAATGAGACCACCGGAAGGGGTCCAGTAGTGATACCCGAGAGTCAGAAGCTTGAAGAACTTCTTGTGGAATGCGTAATTCCGGGGCTTACGGAATTCGCCGCAAAGCAGTTGCCCTACGGGGATAAGTTGCAGGTATTCGCTGGTTCCCGGCTCTGCGGGAATCAGTACGTTTTGATAACTTTTCTCAAATTGCAGTGTTTGCGCCATGTGTCCCCACTTGGCGCCGGGGTAAAGTTGTCAGTTGTCCAGACTGACCAGGTAATTATGACGGGCTAAATCCCGAATTGCAAAACGAGCATAGGCGATAAAAACCCAGACGAAGTGAGGTTTGTGATTTAGTGGTTACAGAAAGCAAAAACCCGCCGGATGGCGGGTTTGATTGTTCAGGAAAAAAACTTGTTATTTGGGTCATCAGGCAACAAAAAAGGGATATGGTTTCTTGAATACCCAATTATAACTATCTCATTCTCTTCATTTTCTAATGGATAGTAGTGTATACACTGTTGTGAAGCCATTCCGCCAGGGTTGAAGAAAAGGCACTTTGTCATACTTTTCAGTCGCCCGCCGGCCCAATCCGGACCGCAATGGTAATGCCAATAGTTCTCATCTCTATAACCATCGGCTCCGGGGATATCCTGGTGATTATCATCCACCCAAGACTCCTTATTTTTACCAGTGATAAACTCTTTCTCAGCAATTTCTTTTATGAAATTAATGATTTCAGTTTTTTCTTCTTTAGTTAAGAATTTCCAGTCAGTGCAGAATTCAGTATCATTTTCGCCATCGCGAAAGTATCCAGAAAGTGTCCCTTTAAATGCCATCTGGTGACCCCTAAATCCATCAGCCACCAATGGCTTTAAGGATATCATCAACACTCATTGAAGGGTCAACGATAAAATCTCGCTCACTCTTTCTCGAGCGCCCGCGGATACCATTATAAAGGCCATCCCAAAATTCTACTGCAATCTTTGATCGGTTCGAGGCTACAGGCAGCACACCTGAGTATTCAGTAACATACAGTTTAGATGTAACTGGTTTCTTTTTAGAGGACACTTCCCCATCACCGAACCCAATCAGGTTAATCATCATCAAATCAAACGAACCTGATGAAAATGTCTTGATAGGCATAGTACAAATCATTTTTTCCACCCCCGCTCGTTGATTAAGCTTGTTAAGGCTTCATGAAATTCCTGAACGGCAGATTTTGTCATCGTAACAGACCCTAGCTTAACGATATCAATCTTAGCTTGAGAAACCTGTCCCGATGCATCAAGGAAATGCGAAACTTTTGGTCCCATGAAAGCAAAATTGACTACATCTCCACTTGATGTCTGGTATGGAGTCATGGATACCACATCAGCACTGAAGTCTATCTCATTGCTCATAACTGGAACTGGGGCAAGATTCCCTTCAGTCATTGACATAATCGTCTCGCATTCAGTTGTTAACTTTGGGGTGAGTTTATTACCTTAATGGTAATCCTTCAACCTTTGGTTGAATCTATCGCCCTCAGAATGGCCTTAGAAATCGTCCAAAAACACGAAAAATCACCGTGTACCAGGATGCATCTCAAATCTTCGCCTCTTGTAGAGCTTCTGGCTTCGTTCTGGACGTGGTTGCAAGAGCTTCGTTTTTAGCATGGACAGCACGTTTTGCTCTTCAGTTGAGGCCATACGACAAAAAACCCACCTAACGGTGGGTTGCGGCTTTGCGTTCTGCGGGGGATTTAGGCATGCTCCCGCTCCTTCTGGCGCTCGTCTTCATTGCTGAAGTCGTCACCATCAATGGGCATCAGGTGGCTGGATGGGAAAATACACATACCACCAGATGGCTTGCTTTTGTAAATCGAAACATCACCAGATACGACCCACCCTGATTCACCTGTATTGGTCTTCATTGCGCAGCTAATCCCGTTTGGGAATTGATGGAACTCACCGTTTAAAACCTTTCGGATCAATGTTACTGATTTACCAATCTCATTTTTATTTTCAGACGCGATCACCAATGCCAACCCACCCGCGCGTAACTCAGCCATGGCTCACCTCTACGCATTGAATATTATCTACGTGTGGTGAAATATCGCTCCACGCCCTCCTGTCATCTGCAACTTTCATCGCCTTAATGGCTGCTTTGCACTGCTCCATACTCTGCATGGGAACCACCTGCATATTCGATGTATTGCTGCTGATGACGAAAATCAGGAAGATGTACGTCATCACTTCACCTCCTGCGGGGCGCATGGAGGCAGCATCCAGTGGGTTATCTCGTTTTCGATAGCATCGCCGCAATGATAAAAAGTCTGTGTTTTATGGCTGTAGTGACCGCTTGTTACTTCTCCAATTTCAGCATCCCATAGGATTACCTGTGTGCGGTCTTCGGGCATCCGCTCGCTTACCGGAATCCATCCTTGGTTTTGCGCCGGAGTGACGCTGTTTTGCGCCGGGCAGCAATCGGATTGCGCCGGAGATTTGGTGTGCAGCACCTGCACATTTTCGTCACTCCTGCAGATCGCTTCAGTTCCTGCACTTTTTTTTAATTCCTGCAGCATGGCGGCGCGGCAGGCGTCATACGCCTCACGCATTGCGTCTTTAACCCATCCGAGGGGCTTCCGATTAGCAGCTGAAAGCCATTCTTCAAAAGATGGCACTACCGGTGCTGACTGGAACGGCTTCCTGTCCTTCACCCAGGTAACCAGCGCCTGAATATGCTTTTCACAGGTTGCCGCTAGCATCTCATCTGATTCAGGTGCTGCTATACCGGCGTTACTGAGGGCCAAACGCAGGCCATTCGGCACTACCGGCGCTGGCTGCGCGTGGCGATAGAGCAGAATAATTCGGCGCTCGTCTGCATGCGGAGTAACAGGGTTAACAGTGAAAAGGTACCCGCAACCACCACGATCAACGTCTCGCAACTCCTGTTCATCTGTCCACGCCACCGGCTCGCTGTCCGCTACCGGCTGCGATGGCGGCATATCTGGACCTTTGCGAATGGCTTTTGCCAGCTCGATAGGGTCATCGTAAAGCCAGTCTCCGGTGTCAGGGTGATTGGCTTCTGCCAGTCGAGCGGCCCACTCCAGACCGTCTTTGTGTCCCTGCAGGTAGTCAAGAGGCAGCTCAACCGACTCGCTGCTGTCCATTGCGGCTAGCGCCATGCGGGCCAACTCCTGAGACTCTTCGTGCGTGGCAGTTCGAAGATTGAACCCGCTTTGACCTTCAGCTAATTCCTGCAGGCGCTCTCTGGTTATGGTTGATTTGGTCATTGGGCTATTCCTCCACGCTTATATCTACGGAAACTTTCATCTTCCCTGCGGTGACCTCAAATCCAGTAACATCCGCATTTAGCATGTATTCCGAGATAACCAGGGCGAGTAGTTTCAATTTGGCGTCGGTGTTGTTGCCGTTCAGTTCTTCCAGGAGCTCGACAACCGGCTCCATGTGTTCACCCATTTTCATCACTCAGCCTCCACCTTGATGCCAGCGGCGCGCATAGCGGCGACATCACCAGAACGCACACCTTCAGCCAGTAGCCGGAAGGCCCGATTTAGCGTTTTATCGTGAACCTCTGCCAGGTACTCATTGATATCGGTCAGCTTCACGGTGACGGCGCGGGACTCGTCATCCAGCGGTGGCAGATCTGGAGTGTTCACGCCAAACAGCGCCGCCAGTGCGCGATAGTTCTGCTCGCTGTGATAGCGACCTTTGCAGCGGACAAGTTTCTCGGCTGCTGCGTTGATGGTCTGCGCCTTCTCCAGCGCCTCTACCAGAGCCACATTCTCCGCAGCCAGTTGAGCATTTTGGTCTGCCAGCATATTCCCGGTTTTTATGGCGGCATCCAGTGAAGCGCTGCAAATGCTGAACTCTTTAGCCAGCTTCAGGAACTTCTGCTCTCTGATCGACAGCTCGCCTGCGCTCTCCAGGGAGGCGATGAGCTCGTTTACTGCCTGTAGTGTGATAGTCATTTTCTTACTCCCGCCAGGCAATAGTTAAACAGTTTGGTCATTGGGTTTGCGCCGTCAGGACGATGGCGGTACTGAACAGACGGATCGCTTTCGGTTACGGCTGTTGTGTCAATCAGGGTGTAGCGGTAGCTCCTGCACTCACCTTCACGCTTAACCTGTCCGTCACGGTGCATCTGCCACAGGGAGGAATTGACCACTGAAGAGTCAAGGCCGGTACCGCGGCGGATATCCTGAAAGCTGCAGCCAGGATGCTGGCCGATGAAGTTAATAACGGCTTGTTTGCCCGAGTTCTTTTTCATCAGATAAGCCCTCTCTCTTTCCCGCGCAGGTATTCATCCCGCAGCCACTGAGCCGGAGTTAACGCACCGAGCGATGCCGCGCTTGGCATACATCCGAAGCTTTTGCCTTCAGGGTGAAACCCCTGCTGCCGGCTGACATGGTTTGTCGGAATGGCTTCCTGGTTGTTCTCCAGAGCCAGTACCGGCGACGGTATTTGTTCTCCGGCGGCGACTTTCAGCGCCCAGTCTTCCAGCTTTTTAGCGGCATATTTCTCGGTTTCTGCCTCGCTGAGCTGGCGCTGGTACATTGCTCGCCGGGTATCGGTAACAACCCAGTACATGACAGGGTGAGACCATGGGAAGCGCTCAGCACCGCCGGTATGCAGCCCTTTTTCACGGCTGTAGCGGTGGAACTCATTCATCACGTCGACAAGGGTCACACCGAGCACAGTGCCGCTGTCCTTGCACCACTTGATGAACTGGCCAGGCGATGGCCAGAACGGCGATTCACTGGCTCTCGCATGGCGTACGCCGGCGGATAACTGCTCACGGGTGCGGATTCCGTTTTCGGCAAAAGCAGCAATCCACTGGCGCTTTGCTGTCTTCTCTTCGGCATCGGTCCGCAGGTTAGTCTGGGTAGAGGCCGGGAAGATCTGCTTCAGCTGACGGAACAGAGAGTCAACCAGCCTTTCAGCTTCGAAATCGAGAAGCCTCTGCGGCTCCGTGCTCCCTGCGGCCATTCTGGCCAGCGCATCACCATCGCGATTGCTGATCGCGGTCATAAGCTGTGCGGTCATATGAAGTCCTTCCAGCCTTCAGGGCTGTTCCAGTGTGGGGAATCAGATTCGCTTCTCTGGCGCCCGGAAAGCGGATTAACTCTCGCGTTCCTGAGCCATACCCGGAATGCCGAGTTCCAGTCGATCAGCTTTGTGCCGCGGGCCTGGTGATAATCACGAAAGTTCAGCAACTCGGTTTCAATGTTGATCCCTTTCTCCGAGGCAATCGCAATGTGATCTGCCGATGGCTTGAAGGCAGGAGGGAAAGGTATTTCCCCGTTGGGTGAAATCCCGATCCGTCGCTTTGCAGCCTCGCTGATAAACTTCCCTCGCGCAGAGAGAGAGTCTGGTTCAGTGACTGGTTCAAAAGAGTGACTGGTTCTGGTGCCATCTGGTGGCATAGGGGGTGTGCCATCAGATGGCATAGGGGGTGCTATTTCATGGCATACCCCTGTGCTTTTTGATGGCATAGGGGTGGCATCAAGGTTCAGATAATACACGTTGGATGTATTACCCTTCCCGTTGTTGACCCCAACGCGATTTTCACGCTTGAGCAGCCCCATATCCTCAAGCGCATCAATATGGTTGCGAACAGCGGATTTGCTGCATTCGCACTGATCAGCAATGTGTTGATACGAAGGCCAGCATTCGCCCTTGTCGTTGGCGTTGTCGGCCAGCTTGATAAGAACGAGCTTACGCAGTGAGTTTCCCACTTTGACCCCCATTGCTTTCGCCATAAGTGACATGCTCACGTGCTACCTCCGGATTGTTTACTCTTACAGATTTACCAGGCATAATTACCTCGCAATTACCTCTTCGTTTTTGCACCTGAAAGCCGTTAGTGTTAGCGCACTGCGGCTTTCGCCTTTCTGTTCCCACTTATGCTTCAAAGTCACCTTTCTCTCCCGGTCTGTTAGAAATCAGGATGGCCAGCAGCAGCGACATGTTCGGCAGCAGACTTTCCCGCCAGCGACTCACCGTCGACTTATTCACTCCGGCCACTTTGGCGATATTCGTGGTTCCCAGTTCAGCTATCTGGCTGTGTAACCAGCTTTCTATCCTGCGAGCCTCCACTTTGTTGCGTGTCGTTGAACTCTCCATTTGTGATACTTCCTCTGGTGGTGATTGGAATAGCTGAATTACTCAGTCAGAACCCGCTGACTGCTCAATTCAGCTTTGTTTAATCAGGATTTCTGTTGTGTGGGAAAGGCTTGATCTCTTCAGCCTTAATTTTTCCATCAGGCAGCGTGTTAACGAAAATCTTCCTTCCCACCCGGATAGCTTTACTAATTGCGGTCTGGTGAACGCCGATGGCATCAGCAGCTCTTGCCTGTCCAACTTCGTCAACGTATTCAGCTAAAGAAATTTTCATGTGGTTAGCTCCTATCAACTCATGAGCAAACAATACCACAAGTATTAAACATTGCAATACCGCAAGTATTTTTAAAATAAGAGCATTGGTATTACTATTTGAAAATGGAAAAGAAAAAGACACTGACATCGGCTCAGATCGCTGACGCAGAAAGGCTGAAAGCCCTCTATGAAGCCAAGAAAAAAGAGCTTGGGATCACACAGCAATCAATAGCTGACATGCTAGACATATCTCAGGGTGGCGTTGGGCATTACTTGAATGGCAGGAATGCCCTTAATGCTGCCGTGGCTGCTGTTTTTGCCAGAGCCCTCCAGGTGGATGTCTCTGATTTTAGCCCCAGCCTTGCGAAAGAAATATCTGCAATGAGTGCTGCCGCTACATCGAATGCCAAGTATGTAGGCCAGTACGCCCCAGGCATTAAATACCCTGTATTAAGCAAGATTCAGGCTGGGAATTGGTCGGAAGCGTGCGAGCCGTATGCACTTAAAGATATCGATCTATGGCTCGAATCAGACGCTCACATCCAGGGGGAAGCGTTCTGGTTGTTGGTCGAGGGGGAATCCATGACTGCCCCGGTCGGGCTCAGCATACCTGAGGGTACATATGTTCTTTTTGATACCGGAAGGGAGCCGGTCAACGGAAGCCTCGTTATTGCAAAACTCTCGGAATCAAACGAGGCGACATTTAAAAAACTGATCATTGATGGTGACCAGAAGTACCTGAAGGGCTTAAACCCTCAATGGCCATTGGTTCCCATCAACGGAAACTGTCGAATCATTGGTGTGGCTGTAGAAACTAAGTTGAGACTTGTGTGATCGGCAGCATGCCGCAAACGTACAGGAAGCATGGGTGAGGATTTAACTTATGGAAAAAATTGCATTTTTATACGTATCTCAAATTTTTCCCGGAAAGATAGCGCGTTCAGTTAACTACCCACAACCATGGATCAAACCTGATGATGAGTCAGGGAAAATCAGCATTGATGTATCATTTGGATTAATAATTAAAACCAAAGTCAATTATCGTGTCGATGTGGATATGTTCTTTGGGGATCAAAGAGTTGATTTCGGCAGCAACCAATCCTTACAATCTGAACCGATAATAGCAGGTACGACTTCCGGAAATGAATCAGTTAGCATCGAGAACATGTCGCTAATGAACGTAGCTGTAAAAGATGAGGGAATTTATAAGGTTACACTATCTTTACATGTAATGGACGACAAGCAAGAAAAAAGCAACATGGTTCATAGCAGTGAGTGTTTTTTCTATTTATCAAAAGAATGGAAAATTTGATATGTCGAATTCCGCTTATCTTCGCAGAGTACAACCTGTTGCCAATGAAGAGTTCAATGTGCATACTTTAAAGCATAGTGACGGCAATGGGGGAGGTGGTGATATGGAGCAGCGTCTAGCGGTTCTTGAGGCCAAAGTGTCTCACATTGAATCTGATGTTACTGAATTGAAGAACACTGTTGCAGTAGTTGATAAAAACACGGCTGTAATCCTTGAGCGCCTTGATGGCATAAAAGAATCATTAGCAAAAAAACCATCTTCTGACGCTGTTGATAAAAAAATCGCAGAAGCCAAAGTCTCTCAAATAATCTGGACAATTGGTTCAGTGCTGGCAATTGTCTCTATTGCCTCTGGTATCGTCATCAAGGTTCTTCACTCCTGAAGCCCGGCCATCGCGCCGGGTTTTAGTGCCCTACTCTTCCCTCAGCATCAGCACATCCAGTGCCAGCTCTACTGCCAGTTCTACCCTGTTTCCCTGCCACAACATCTGAATCATCTCTATCAGCGCCTCTCTTGATGGCTCGCGCTTCTCAACCAGCAGCTGCATAACCGCTATCCCGATAACCTGCGCAATCTGCGGGTGCATTTCTGCGAAAAACTCATCCTCATTCGACATGGCGCTGCCCTCTTTGGCGTTTTTTTGAGCATAACAGCACTCTTTACAAAAATAAATCAACTTTAAAATCATACCGTTAGTAGTTTTATTAAATTTTATAATACTAGCGGTATTGATATAAAATAATACCCGGAGTATTATCATCTTATCCAAACAACACCGGCAACGCCGGGGTGAAGTCAAAACGTCCCGTTAGCCGCGATAAGGCAAAGGTGAAGAGATGATCCGCGAAGAAGACAAGCCTGCATGGCGTAATTTTTGGTTAAAGGTCGTTCCGTTTTTGGTTGCTGTCCTTTTTTTTAGCTTCGCATGCTGGGGTGGAAAATGAGCAAAGAAAACAATGGCGGCCCTGCATATCCAACGCAAGGGTACGAAGGTTTGACTGTTCGTGATTACTTTGCAGCAAAAGCGATGCAGGGCTGGCTGGCAAGTTATCCAGAGAGCAATCAGCACCCTGTGGCTACTCACCATGAAAACATGGTTGCTGAACTTTCTTACCTGATGGCTGATGCAATGTTGAAAGCGCGGGAGGAAGCATGAGCAAACAAGGCATTCGTTCACTGATTTACTGCCTGCTGATCTGCGGCGTTATCTGGACAGCGTTGATTATCAAAATTCTGCACGTTACGGGGGTGTTCAATGGCTAACTCAATTCCTAACAGCGGACGCGCCGTGATGATGCGTAACGCTAAAACTGGCGCCACCTGGAAGGTTTCACGTGACTACCTGAAAGAAACCTTCTGGTTCGAGCCACAGGGCAACCTGCGCCACATTCGCAAAGCATTTGAGGCACGTGACCTGCTGCCGAACCTGGTACCAGCCGGTACGCATTAACCGCGCATATCAGCGCACGAATTTAACTGAGCTATCAGGCAGCCATTACGGTGCCGGGCGTTTCACAACCAAATTTCAGGGGAAGTCATGAGCGAAATAATGGATTTAGTCGTCATCGAGAAAAAGAACGCGATGGCGGTTTTCACCAATAACGACCAGCTCGACCCGCTTATCGAAGCGATCGAAAAAGAGGCTCGCAGCCTGGTGCCGGACGTGACCACCAAAAAAGGCCGTGACGCTATCGCATCCATGGCTCACAAGGTCGCGCGCTCTAAAACCTACATCGACAACGCAGGTAAAGACCTGGTCGCTGAGCTGAAGGCTCTGCCAAAGCAGATTGACGAAAGCCGCCGCGTTGTCCGTGAACGTCTCGATGCGCTGAAAGATGAAGTGCGTCGCCCGCTGACTGAATGGGAAGCCGAGCAGGAACGCATTAAGGCAGAAGAAACCATGAACGCCCTTCACGTCGAAGCGCTGGTCATGAATGAAGAGTTCGATCGCCAGATGGCTGCTCGTATTGAGTCTGACCACGAAATGGCCCTGCTGATGAATGACGCTTTCGACCGTGATCAGGCTGAGAAAAAAGCAGAAGCCGAACGCCAGCGCGTTGCCCGAGAACTAGAGATTAAGCGCCTGGCAGAAGAGAAAGCGAAGCGTGAGGCAGCAGAACAGGCGCAGCGTGAAATTGACGCCGCAGCCGCCAGGGAGCGCGAAGCGATTTTGGCCAAAGAGCGAGCCGAACGTGAACAGAGAGAAGCAGCAGAGCGTGCGGAGCGCGAAAAGCAGGCCGCTGTTGAAGCGGAACGCCGCAAAGCACAGGAAGAAGCAGATCGCATCCGCCGCGAGGCAGAGCAACGCGAACAGGCCCGCCTGGCTGAGGAGAAACGTAAAGCCGATGAGCAGGCGCGACGCGAAGCTGACGTTAAGCACCGCAAGGCTGTAGGCACTGAAATCGTCAAAGCTCTTATGGCCAATACCAGCCTTACTCGGGATCAGGCTATCGAGGTGCTCACCGCGGTTAAAGACGACCGCATTCCTCATACCGGAATCAGTTACTGAGGTGCTTATGAACGCATACCGCGCATATGACGTAATCGAAGAGCGTAAGTGGGCTGAACAGTTGCTCACCGAAGAGAAGGAAAAGTGGATTGACGATCGGGCACAGGAAATTATCGACACCCTGCCGAAAGAGCCGTCAGGCCTGTTCCGCTTCTCTGTACCGATGGACAAAAGCCCATACGAAGGCCTCCGCAGCGATTCCGCCGGAGAGGCATATAACGATCTCATCTCGGCAGTAGCTTACGCCCAGGCGGAATACGACTGGGATCACCGCACCGGCTGCCCGTTTTAACTTTGGGGAATAGCAATGGCTAACGAACTTGTGATTACAACCAGCTCTCTTGCTGAGCGAGGCATTGACGGCGCCACCTGGAGCGCCCTCAAAAACAGTATTTACCCTGGCGCCAAGGATGAGTCGGTGATGATGGCGCTGGACTACTGCCGGGCCAGAAACCTCGATCCGCTTCTGAAGCCCGTTCATCTGGTGCCAATGAGCGTTAAGGACTCGAAGTCGGGTAAAAGCGAGTGGCGCGATGTGGTTATGCCTGGCATCGGGCTTTATCGGATTCAGGCCGATCGCTCCGGTGATTACGCTGGCGCAAAAGAACCAGAGTTCGGCCCGGACGTCACTCTGACGCTTACCGGTGTTGAGGTGACAGTCCCTCAATGGTGCAAGTACACGGTCAGCAAGCGCATGCCGAGCGGGGAGATCGTCGAATTCAGTGCGAAAGAATACTGGGTTGAAAACTACGCCACCGCCGGCCGCGACACTACCGCGCCAAATGCTATGTGGAAAAAGCGCCCTTATGGCCAGCTGGCGAAGTGTGCCGAGGCCCAGGCTCTGCGTAAGGCGTGGCCTGAAATTGGACAACAGCCCACTGCCGAGGAGATGGAAGGTAAAACGCTGGAAGTGGATGCGCGTGACGTAACGCCGCGCAGCACGACAGAGGCGCTCCCCCTGGTGGCCAGTGAGGAAACGCTGCAGGCAATTACCGACCTCCTGACGTCCCTGAATAAGGACTGGGAGCAGGACTTCCTGCCTCTGTGCAGCAACATCTTCAAGCGTGACATTTTCCAGGCATCACAACTCACCGAAGAAGAAGCGCAGAAAGGCTTTAGCTTCCTCCAGAAAAAAGCGCAGGTGGCAGCATGACACCAGAAATTATCCTTGCACGCACTGGCATTGACGTTACCCGCGTTGAGCAGGGTGATGAATCCTGGCACCGCTTACGCCTGGGCGTGATCACCGCCTCGGAAGTCCATAACGTCATTTCGAAGCCGAGATCAGGCACCAAGTGGACTGACATGAAAATGTCTTATTTCCACACGCTGCTCGCAGAGGTTTGCACCGGCGCGGCGCCGGAAGTTAACGCCAAGGCGCTGGCCTGGGGGAAACAGTATGAGGCCGACGCTCGCACCCTGTTTGAGTTCACCACCGACGTGCAGGTAACCGAGTCGCCGATCCTTTTCCGTGACGAAGGTATGCGCACCGCCTGCTCACCAGACGGTCTGTGCAGTGATGGTCGCGGCCTTGAGCTGAAGTGCCCTTTCACCTCTCGCGACTTCATGAAATTCAGGCTTGGCGGCTTCGAGGCTATCAAATCCGCCTACATGGCCCAGGTGCAATTCAGTATGTGGGTAACCGGGAAGGATGCCTGGTACTTCGCGAATTATGACCCTCGCATGAAGCGAGAAGGTATTCACCACGTGGTTGTTGAGCGCGACGACAAATACATGTCCGACTTCAACGAAATGGTGCCGGAGTTCATCAGCAAGATGGATGAATCGCTGTCGGAGATCGGTTTCACCTTCGGGGAGCAGTGGAAATGAAACATTACCGCGACGCCATAACCGTAGGAAAAGTGAAGTGCATGTACTCCGTCCTTCATCGTGGCTGGCTAATGCCATCTGGTGAAGTGGTAAGAAACCCGTTAAAGGCTCAGCGGCTGGCTGAAGAGCTGGACACGAAAAGAGGTGCGCAATGACTGATTTCGGCGGATCGAAAACTCCAAAAAATGAACGTGACTACTGGCAAACACCGATTGAAATTTTCAACGCGCTCGACCGCGAGTTTGGCTTCTGGCTGGATGCTGCAGCCTCTGAGAGTAACGCGCTATGCGCTCACTATCTCACTGAGCTGGATGACTCGCTGAACAGCGAATGGACATCATACGGGGCGATCTGGTGTAACCCACCCTATTCCGATATTGGGCCGTGGGTGGAAAAGGCTGCTGAGCAATCCCGGGCGCAGTCTCAGGCCGTAGTGATGTTGCTACCAGCTGACATCTCTACTGGCTGGTTTATTTCAGCCATGCAATCAGCTGATGAACTCAGGCTCATAACCGGCGGCCGTGTTCAGTTTGTTCCGGCATCCGTTACAGGAAAGCGCCAGAGCAACCCCAAAGGCTCGCTTCTGTTTATCTGGCGTCCGTACATCACCCCGCGACACATAATCACGTCTGTATCGCTGGCTGAGTTAAAGCGGATCGGGACTCTGGAGGCAGCATGACGCCAGAAGAAAAGAAAAATGCGCTCAGAAGCATCGCGCGCAGGGCTAACGATGAGGTTAAGGCAAAACGACGGTCATCTCCCGCTTTAAGTTGCGATGAGATATCACGACCGATCCTCAACGGATGCATGCAGCTGATAAGGCAGCTTGGGTTAACGCCAAGCCATCTCTATGTGGAAATAGGCATTTTGAACGGAAAGATAAAGGAGCGCTGACATGCCAGAGATCATCGATCAGGCCAACGAGCTGGCAGAGCGCCGGCTGGAAATGACCATCCAGAACATGCGCATCAACCATGCGGCAGTTTCAGCTACTCACTGCCGCGACTGCGGGGAAGAGATACCCGAGCGGCGCCGGGAACTGGTGGCGGGATGCCAGCGCTGTGCTGACTGTCAGGAAGAAGAGGAATTACGCGGTAAGCATCGGAGGTGATGGATGGAATCACATAGCCTTACTCTGGCCGAAGCCTGTGAGCTTCTGCAGATATCACGTCCTACGGCCACTAACTGGATACGATCAGGCAGGCTTATCGCAACCAGAAAAGACCCAAGTAAACCAAAGTCACCATACCTCACAACCAGACAGGCATGCATTGCAGCACTAAACTCGCCACTGCATACTGTCGGAGTGAGCGCGGGTGATGCACATAAAGAGGATCGAAAATGTCCATCTTCCGCAGAGGTGAAATATGGTACGCCTCGTACTCGCTCCCGGGCGGGAAGCGAATTAAGGAATCTCTTGGGACAGCGGACAAGCGGCAAGCTCAGGAGTTGCACGATAAAAGAAAGGCCGAACTCTGGCGAGTAGACAGGCTCGGCGACTTTCCTGAAGTGACTTTTGAAGAAGCATGCCTCCGCTGGCTGGAAGAGAAAGCAGACAAGAAATCGCTCGATACCGATAAAGGCCGGATGGGATTCTGGCTTGAGCATTTCGAAGGCGTGACGCTAAAGGATATTACCGAGGCAAAGATTTATGCCGCGGTTAGCAGGATGCAGAACAGGAAAGCAAGGGAGACCTGGCAGAAAAGAGTTGAAGCGGCAAAGAGGAAGGGTAAGGAGATCCCAGTGTTTGAGCCAAAGCCTGTCACTACATCGACAAAGGCTAAGCACCTGGCGCTGATGAAAGCTATCCTGCGCGCAGCAGAGCGCGACTGGAAATGGCTGGAGAAAGCGCCAGTTATCAAGATACCGTCAGTAAGAAATAAGCGCGTTCGGTGGCTTGAGCATGAAGAGGCGAAAAGGCTGATTGATGAATGTCCGGAGCCGCTGAAGTCGGTCGTTAAGTTTGCGCTGGCGACCGGCCTCAGAAGGTCGAACATCATCAATCTGGAATGGCAGCAAATCGACATGCAGCGTCGGGTTGCCTGGGTTAACCCTGAGGACAGCAAATCAAACCGCGCTATTGGCGTAGCGCTTAATGATACTGCCTGTAAGGTTCTGCGCGATCAGATAGGGAACCATCATAAATGGGTGTTCGTCCATACAAAAGCATGGCATCGCCCGGATCGCTCATTAACCCCATCTGTAAGGAAGATGCGCGTTGATGACAATCGGGCGTGGAACTCGGCATGCAAACGGGCAGGAATTGAGGATTTCCGTTTCCATGACCTGAGACACACCTGGGCAAGCTGGTTAATTCAGTCTGGCGTTCCGCTTTCTGTGCTTCAGGAAATGGGTGGTTGGGAAAGCATCGAAATGGTCCGTCGATATGCTCACCTGGCACCTAACCATTTAACTGAGCATGCACGTCAAATTGACTCTATTTTTGCAGAAGATGTCCCAAATATGCCCCACAAGGAAAATTCAGTGGCTGGAGGAATTTGATAAGTGCTTGATTATTAATGGCACGCCCTACAGGATTCGAACCTGTGACCTACGGCTTAGAAGGCCGTTGCTCTATCCAGCTGAGCTAAGGGCGCCCTGAGAAGCGAGTGCTTCGCGGAGTGAAACGCCTGGAATTATACGGTCCACGTCGGTTGAGTCAATCCATTTTGCCAGGAAACTGCGGGGCTTATACGACGCTGGCGAAATATCCTCCACCAACTGTACAAGAAGCATACCGCCGGGCCTAATGCGCGCGTAAATCGACTCAGTGGCCAGGCGCAACGCACCTATAACCATGTAATAACCAGGGTCATAACAGGCTAAATTAGCCTCAGACAGGATAAAACAGCAAACGAGGACTGACAGCGAGGCCGGCTTCTGACAAAATATCCTCATCCCCCTTTCGTAAAGATACAGATGGAATCCTCTCTCTGATGGCAGCAAAAATTATTGACGGTAAAACGATTGCGCAGCAGGTACGCTCTGAGGTTGCGGAAAAAGTGAAGGCTCGCGTTGCGGCCGGAAAACGCGCCCCTGGGCTGGCCGTCGTGCTGGTCGGCAGCAACCCGGCCTCGCAGATTTATGTCGGCAGCAAGCGCAAAGCATGTGAAGAAGTGGGCTTCGTCTCCCGCTCTTACGATCTCCCGGAAACCACCAGCGAAGCCGAGCTGCTGGAGCTTATCGACACCCTGAATGCCGATAAGACCATCGACGGTATTCTGGTTCAGCTGCCCCTGCCTGCAGGGATAGATAACGTCAAAGTTCTTGAGCGCATCGCGCCGGATAAAGACGTTGACGGCTTCCATCCTTACAACGTTGGCCGCCTGTGCCAGCGGGCGCCGCGCCTGCGTCCGTGCACCCCACGCGGTATCGTGACGCTGCTGGAACGCTACAATATCGACACCTACGGCCTGAATGCGGTGGTCATTGGCGCCTCCAATATCGTCGGCCGCCCGATGAGCATGGAGCTGCTGCTGGCCGGCTGCACCACCACCGTCACCCACCGCTTTACCAAAAACCTGCGCCATCATGTCGAAAACGCCGACCTGCTGATCGTCGCGGTGGGTAAACCGGGCTTTATTCCTGGCGAATGGATCAAAGAAGGGGCGATTGTGGTCGATGTCGGCATTAACCGTCTGGAAAGCGGCAAAGTGGTCGGCGACGTGGTGTATGAAGATGCCGCTGAACGCGCCTCCTACATCACCCCGGTTCCCGGCGGCGTTGGCCCGATGACCGTCGCCACTCTGATTCAGAACACGCTGCAGGCGTGCGAAGAGTACCACGACGTTGAGGAGGCCTGAGATGGCGACATTTTCCTTAGGAAAACACCCGCACGTTGAGCTGTGCGATCTGCTGAAACTCGAAGGCTGGAGCGAAAGCGGCGCCCAGGCGAAGATCGCCATCGCCGACGGGCTGGTAAAAGTCGACGGCGCGGTGGAAACCCGCAAACGCTGCAAAATCGTCGCCGGTCAGACGGTGAGCTTTGAAGGCCAGAGCGTCACCGTCACGGCCTGACAGCGAAAAGGAAAACGCCCGCTTAAGCGGGCGTTTTTTTATGGCTTACTTCCGGCGCCAGGTGGTGCCCTGCGGGCCATCTTCCAGCACGATACCCATCTCGTTAAGACGATCGCGCGCCGCATCCGCCGCCGCCCAGTCTTTCGCTTTACGCGCGTCCAGACGCTGCTGGATAAGCGATTCAATTTCCGCCACTTCCGCGTCGTCAGCCTGCGCACCGCTCTGCAGGAAGGCGTCCGGCTCCTGCTCCAGCAGCCCCAGCACCGACGCAAGCTTACGCAGGTGGGCCGCCATGGCGTTCGCCGCGGCCGCGTCCTCGGTTTTCAGACGGTTCACTTCGCGAGCCATATCGAACAGCACCGAGTAGGCTTCCGGGGTGTTGAAGTCATCGTCCATCGCCTCGATAAAGCGTGCTTCGAAGGCTTCGCCGCCCGCCGCATCGACGGATTTGTCGGTACCGCGCAGCGCAGTATACAGACGCTCCAGCGCCGAACGCGCCTGCTTGAGGTTCTCTTCGCTATAGTTCAGCTGGCTGCGATAGTGGCCGGACATCAGGAAGTAGCGAATGGTCTCGGCATCGTAATACTTCAGCACGTCGCGGACGGTAAAGAAGTTGCCCAGCGATTTCGACATCTTCTCGCGGTCGACCATCACCATGCCGGAGTGCATCCAGTAGTTAACGTACTCGCCGTCATGGGCGCAGGTGGACTGAGCGATTTCGTTTTCGTGATGCGGGAACATCAGATCGGAACCGCCGCCGTGAATGTCAAAATGGTTGCCCAGCTGTTTGCAGTTCATCGCCGAGCACTCGATATGCCATCCCGGACGGCCTGCGCCCCACGGCGACGGCCAGCTTGGCTCGCCCTCTTTCGACATCTTCCACAGGACGAAGTCCATCGGATTACGCTTGACGTCAACCACGTCGACGCGCGCCCCCGCCTGCAGCTGATCGAGATCCTGACGCGACAGCAAACCGTAGTTCGGGTCTGTCGGCACATCGAACATTACGTCGCCGTTATCCGCCACATAGGCATGGCCTTTGGCGATCAATTGCTCGGTAATCTCGATGATCTCCGCAATATGATGCGTCGCGCGCGGCTCGCTGTCGGGACGCAAAATATTCAGGGCGTCAAAATCCTTGTGCATTTCGGCGATCATCCGATCGACCAGCGCGACAAAGCTTTCGCCGTTTTCATTAGCGCGCTTAATGATTTTGTCGTCGATATCGGTGATATTGCGCACGTACTTCAGCTTATAGCCGAGAAAACGCAGATAACGCGCCACAACGTCAAAGGAGACGAAGGTACGCCCATGGCCGATGTGACAGAGATCGTAAACGGTAATACCACACACGTACATGCCGACTTCCCCGGCATGGATAGGTTTAAATTCCTCTTTCTGGCGCGTCAGTGTATTAAAAATTTTTAACATCGAAGATTCCGTGTAGACGTGTGTGGGTAATGAAGCCTCTATAATACCCATAATTCAGACAGGACGCAGCACACATTGCAAGGTGCATCGACCCCCGCGGTTATGCTATAACACCCCCCTATATCTCACCCGACACCGGGTGCTGGCACCACACTCATCGGAACAGGATGCAAAAATGGTTACTTTCCACACCAATCATGGCGATATCGTAATCAAAACGTTTGACGACAAAGCGCCGGAAACAGTTAAAAACTTCCTGGACTACTGCCGCGAAGGTTTCTACGACAACACCATTTTCCACCGTGTTATCAACGGCTTCATGATTCAGGGCGGCGGTTTTGAACCTGGCATGAAACAAAAAGCGACCAAATCTCCGATTCAGAACGAAGCAAACAACGGTCTGAAAAACACCCGCGGCACGCTGGCGATGGCCCGTACTCAGGCGCCGCACTCTGCCACCGCGCAGTTCTTCATCAACGTGGTTGACAACGACTTCCTGAACTTCTCCGGCGAAAGCCTGCAGGGCTGGGGCTACTGCGTCTTCGCGGAAGTGGTTGAAGGCATGGACGTGGTTGACAAAATCAAAGCGGTTGCCACCGGCCGCAGCGGCATGCACCAGGATGTGCCGAAAGACGATGTGATCATCAAAAGCGTCACCGTCAGCGAGTAATTCGTGGCGACACTTTTTATTGCAGATTTGCACCTGCAAACAGAAGAACCGGCGATCACCGCCGGTTTTCTGCGTTTTTTACAGGGGGAAGCCCGTCAGGCGGACGCCCTGTATATCCTTGGCGATCTGTTTGAGGCGTGGATCGGCGATGACGATCCCAACCCGTTGCATCAGCAAATCGCTACGGCAATCAAAGCCGTCGTCGACGCCGGCGTGCCCTGCTACTTCATTCACGGCAACCGCGATTTTCTCGTCGGCCAGCGCTTCGCCCGTCAGAGCGGGATGATCCTGCTCGCCGAAGAAGAGCGACTGGACCTCTATGGCCGTGACGTCTTGATTATGCATGGCGACACGCTGTGCACCGATGACCAAGGCTATCTGGCGTTTCGCGCGAAAGTCCACACCCCGTGGATCCAGCGTCTATTCCTGGCTCTGCCGCTGTTTGTCCGCCGCCGCATCGCCGCCCGCATGCGCGCCGACAGCAAAGCCGCCAACAGCAGCAAATCAATGGAAATTATGGATGTGAATCCACAGGCGGTGGTTAACGCCATGGAGCGGCATCACGTGCAGTGGCTGATCCACGGCCATACCCATCGCCCGGCGGTCCATGACCTGCAGGCCAACGGCCAGCCCGCATGGCGCGTGGTACTCGGCGCCTGGCACAGCGAAGGTTCGATGGTGAAGGTGACGCCGGACGACGTCGAACTGATCCATTTCCCGTTCTAATTCCTGCGCGAGCACAATTCTGAAATCCCCTCTTGCCTGGACGGAGGTATGCTCCTGCCGGCATTGCGCATGCTAGTCTTCCACAACATCACTCTCAAGGAACGAGCATGAGCAGGAAAAAGTGGAGCCAGCCGCTGATCTGGGGAATGATCATCGCGATCCTCAATCCGTTAGGGATAAGTTATATCGCCTTAATCGGCGTCGCTCTCGGCAACACGCTGACGTTTGTCTGGTGTGCGATGCTGGCGTGGGCTATTTATTTCTATGCCATTTATTTGCTCTGTACTCGCCCTCACGAGAGCCGACTGGTACAAATCTATTTATTGATGATGGGTACCCTGATGCTCCCCTGGGGGTTAGTACTGCTTATCACTTGTTGCATGAATGAGATCAAGGCCAATAAGCCGCGATCGTCGTCATCGCAGAGCGAGACAAAAGACGGCTAACCATGCACACGCAACCGTTTTCCTTGCCGGCAGTTCATGCTATTCTCTGTGGCCTCTAAAGCAGTGTGAAACACACCCACAGGAGTTTTAAGACGTATGTCTTCCCGCAATAATTCGGCGCGTATCGCCATCGTGATGGGGTCCAAAAGCGACTGGGCTACCATGCAATTTACCGCAGAAATTCTTGATGCCCTGAACGTTCCGTACCATGTCGAAGTGGTCTCCGCCCATCGCACGCCCGATAAGCTGTTCAGCTTCGCTGAAAGCGCCGAAAGCAATGGCTATCAGGTGATTATTGCTGGGGCAGGCGGCGCGGCGCATCTGCCGGGCATGATTGCGGCGAAAACCCTGGTGCCAGTGCTCGGCGTACCGGTTCAGAGCGCAGCCTTAAGCGGTGTCGACAGCCTTTACTCCATTGTTCAGATGCCGCGCGGTATTCCGGTCGGCACACTGGCCATCGGCAAAGCCGGCGCCGCGAACGCCGGTCTGCTTGCCGCGCAGATCCTCGCCCAGCATGATGCTGAACTCCACCAGCGCCTGAGCGCCTGGCGCCAGGCGCAAACCGATGAAGTGCTGGATAACCCGGACCCGCGGGGTGCGGCATGAAACAGGTATGCGTACTCGGCAACGGCCAGTTAGGCCGTATGCTGCGCCAGGCCGGCGAGCCGCTGGGTATCGCCGTCTGGCCGGTGGGGCTGGAAGCCGATCCGGAAGCGGTGCCATTCCAGCAGAGCGTCATCACGGCAGAAATTGAACGCTGGCCGGAAACCGCCCTCACCCGCGAGCTGGCCCGCCACCCGGCGTTCGTCAACCGCGACGTCTTCCCAATTATCGCCGATCGCCTGACGCAAAAGCAGCTGTTTGACAAGCTTGGTCTCGCCACTGCCCCGTGGCAGCTGCTGGCGGATAAAAGCGAGTGGCCGGCGGTGTTTGCCCGCCTTGGCGAACTGGCGATCGTTAAGCGTCGCGTTGGCGGTTACGACGGCCGCGGCCAGTGGCGTCTGCGGGAAAACGAGATCGATCAGCTACCGGCCGATAACTACGGCGAGTGCATCGTCGAGCAGGGGATTAACTTCTCCGGCGAAGTGTCGCTGGTGGGTGCCCGCGCCCATGACGGCAGCACCGTCTTCTACCCGCTGACCCGCAACCTGCATCAGGACGGTATTCTGCGCGCCAGCGTCGCCTTCCCGCAGGCCAATGTCCGCCAGCAGGAGCAAGCGGAAAGCATGCTGACGGCGATCATGAACGAGCTGAACTACGTCGGTGTGATGGCGATGGAGTGCTTCGTCACTGCCGAGGGACTGCTGATCAACGAGCTGGCGCCGCGCGTGCACAACAGCGGCCACTGGACGCAAAATGGCGCCTCCATCAGCCAGTTTGAGCTGCATCTGCGAGCGATTACCGGCCTGCCGCTGCCGCCGCCAGTGGTTAACAGCCCGTCGGTAATGATCAACCTGATCGGCACCGATCTCAATTACGACTGGCTGAAGCTGCCGCTGGTCCACCTGCACTGGTACGATAAAGAGGTGCGCCCGGGTCGTAAAGTCGGCCACCTGAACCTGACCGACAGCGATACTGACCGTCTGAGCGCGACGCTGGAAGCGATCAAGCCGCTGCTGCCAGCGGAGTACACCAGCGGTCTGTTCTGGGCGCAATCGCAGCTCAGCTAAACTCTTCGTGCCGGGGATTTGATCTATCCCCTTCCCCGGCACACCTTGAGGCGCGTACAATCCCCCCCTTGCTGTAAAGCCCATTTCTGTTTTGACTTCAGAGGATACCCCATGACCAATGGGACGGATTATCGCGCCATTCTCGCCAGCGATACGCCACTGATTGATGTACGCGCCCCGGTGGAGTTTAGCCAAAGCGCGATGCCGGCGGCGATCAACCTGCCGCTGATGAATGATGAAGAACGCGCCGCGGTCGGCACCTGCTACAAGCGCCAGGGGCCGGAAGCGGCGCTGGCGCTCGGCCATAAGCTGGTTCAGGGCGATCTGCGCGCCAGCCGGATCCGGGCATGGCTGGAAGCATGCGCCCGTTACCCGCACGGTTACCTGTGCTGCGCCCGCGGCGGCCAGCGCTCGCATATTGTCCAGCAGTGGCTGAAAGAAGCTGGCGTGGATTACCCCCTGATCGTCGGCGGCTATAAAGCGCTGCGCCAGGCGGCGATCCAGGCTACCGACGCGCTGGTACAGCGGCCGATCGTGCTGATTGGCGGCTGCACCGGCAACGGCAAAACCCAGCTGGTTTGCTCGCGACCGGACGGTATCGATTTGGAGGGCCATGCCCACCACCGCGGCTCTTCGTTTGGCCGCACGCTACAGCCGCAGCATCCGCAAGCCACCTTTGAAAACCACCTGGCGGTCAGCCTGCTCAAAAAAGCCGAACAGCAGACGCGCTGGGTGCTGGAAGATGAAGGCCATATGATCGGCGCTAACCATCTGCCGGAGTGCCTGCGCATCCGCATGGCGCAATCGCCGCTGGCGGTGGTGGAAGATCCGTTTGACGTTCGCCTCGAACGGCTGCGCGAGGAGTATTTCGATCGCATGTATCGCGACTTTATCGCCGCCTATGGCGAAGAGAAAGGCTGGCAGGCATACGGCGAGTATCTGCATCACGGCCTGTTTGCCATCCGCCGTCGCCTGGGGCTGCAGCGTTTTGCCCAGCTCACTGAACGCCTCGATGAGGCGCTGGCGCAGCAGCAGCGCACCGCCAGCACCGAGGCGCACTTCGCCTGGCTGGTGCCGCTACTGGAAGAATACTACGACCCGATGTATCGCTATCAGTTGGGGAAAAAAGCCGGGAAGATTATTTTTCGCGGCAGCTGGCAGGAGGTCGCCGCCTGGCTGGAGAAGTAATCGCATGCTCGATTGTCCCGGCTTGCGGCGTAAACGCCTTAGCCGGGCTACCGGTCGGCATGATTTGTAGCCCCGGTGAGCGCATCGCGACCGGGGAGATGTGACCGCTTAGAAGTCGTAGCGCAGACGCACCAGGTTCATATCGCCCAGATTGTCGGTGCTGGAGGTAAACACGTGCTCGTAGTCAACGCGGAAACCATAATCCAGCTGGAAGCTAATCCCCAGACCGTTATCGATACGCTGGTAGTTGCGGCCATTCACGTACTGCAGGCGGTCGCCCATAAAGTACGGCTGAACAGATTTAACGGCATACTGATTGATCGGGAATTTATAGCCCGCAAAATATTCAATCCCCCAGGCGTCGCCGGCGAAGTAATTATGCACATCGGTTTTTTTGGTGGTGAGGAAGTTCTGATACCAGCCGCCGCCGAAGGAGAAGGTCCAGTTATCCGGGGTCCAGCTCAGCGCGGTACCGACGATGTTCTGGTCATAGGTTTTGCTGTCGGAAGTTGACGGGTCGCGCATTTCGGCGCGGGTGTAGTTCCATGCGGTCCCCCAGGTCAGATCCTTCATGATGTGGTAGTCCGCGCCAACAGAACCGCCGCCTTTACGTTTATAGCGCAGACCGTTACCCGGCAGGTATTCGCTGTCTTCGAACAGATAAGAGCCGTAAAGATCGACATCGCCAACGGTTTTCTTATATTTCAGCATATTACGTGAACGATAAGAACCATCGTAATCGCCGTTAATGCCGTTGCCCGGCGCCTGGGCAATCATATCGTAGTCCCAGATATCGGTTTTCACCCCGACCACATCATAGTAAATACTGTTTTGCTGACCGTAGGTTAACGTCCCCCAGGTATCGCTTTTCAGGCCGGTATACAGCATGCGGCGGGTAGTATTGTTCGCCCCTTCCGCGTAGTGGTTATCCCAGTCGAACAGCGCCGGAATGTTCACCCCCAGTTCGTAGTAGCTGATCCAGCTAATATCATCGAACAGGTAGTAATCCGCCGCGAAGCGGAAACGGGTGCCGCCGTCGAAACCGTTACGCTTATAGGAGCCTTTATCGCCATCGCCGGTCATCATGTTGAATTGCGGACGAATACTCCCGCCGACGGTAAAGTTAAGCCGGCTTAACGGATCGCCCGCCTGCGGATCTTGTTTCAGCAGCGTGATCTCCGCGTGAGAAGCAAATGAAATGAACACCAGTGTTGCGCCGATCGAGATCGCCAGCGCTTTTATTTTATGTGCCATAGTTTTTCCTTGATTAATAAGCAACCTTATATTTACCAGCTGAATATTAACCGCGAATCAGTACAGCGTGTTGTCGGTTTTTTAATGTTTTGTGCGCTTAAAAATCAACGAGTTATCAATTTGTGCGCTTAAAATAAAAGCGCCACCAAAAACGGCGGCGCATCATCAAAATGCAATAATCTTACTGGCTAAACTGACGGAACAACGCTTTCCCTTTTAACAAACGCAGCCCCAGCCCGCCGCCGCACAGGGATAACAACACCGCCCCCGTCAGCGGCAGCATCACCCACAGCCGCCAGTCCGGCGCCCAGGGAAAATCAAAGACTTTCGTCTGCAGCATCGCCAGCGCCACTTCGGCGCCTATCGCCGCCACCAGGCCGGAAACCAGCCCCAGCAGGGCAAACTCCGCCCACAGCGTGGCGCGCAGCAGCGATTTTCCGGCCCCCAGCGTGCGCCAGACCACCAGCTCCTGATGCCGCTGGCGCATACCGACCTGGACCTGCGCCAGCAACAGCAGCACGCCGCAGGCCGTGACCAGGCCCACCATCACCTCCAGCGCCCGGCTGACCTGGGAGAGCACCTGGCCGACCTGACGCAGGATGGCGCCGATATCCAGCAGGCTGACTGTAGGAAACTCGCGGTTCAACTGGGTCAACATCGCGGGACCGTTATCCCAGCGGAAGCTGGTGAGCCAGCTCTGCGGCTGCCCGTCCAGCGCCCCGGAGGGGAAAATAAAGAAGAAGTTGGGCCGCAGGCTCTCCCAGTCAACTTTGCGCACGCTGCTCACCTTCGCGCTGAAGTCCTGAGTATCGCCGGTAAAGGTCACCGTATCGCCGATCTTCACCCCCAGCCGCTGCGCCAGCCCCTCCTCAATCGATACCTCGCCCGGCTTCGGCGGCCAGCTGCCGGCCACCAGCGGATTATGATCCGGACGCTGTTCGCTCCAGGTGAGATTAAGCTCGCGATTCAGCGCTTCGTCTTTGTTCCCGTCCGTGGAGTGGCCGTTGATCTGCGTCAGACGAGCCCGGACGATCGGATAAAATTCCGCCGCCCGCGTCTGATGTTCGGCGAGGAAGGTCTTCACCGGCATTATCTGCTCAGGGGCGATATTGATCAGGAAGTAGTTTGGGCTCTCCGGGGGCAGCTGCTGCTGCCAGCGGTCGAGCAGATCGCCGCGCAGCACCAGCAGCAGCGCCAGCAGCATAAACGACAGGGAAAACGCCGCCAGCTGGCTGAGGGTCGACCACGGCTGGCGCAGCAGGCGGTTCACCGCCAGACGCAGCGGCAAGGCGCTGAGCGTCAGGCGTTTGAGCAGCCACAGCAATCCCCAGCCCACCAGGCCGCACAGCAGCGCCAGCACCACCGCCCCGGCCAGCACCGACCACAGCAGGGGGCTGCCGCCCATCAGCCAGGCCAGCAGGCCCACCACCACGGCGCTGACCGTCGGGATCCAGATTTTCAGCGGCCAGACGTTAGCCACCACGTCCTGGCGCAGCACCCGCAGCGGCAGGGTCGCCAGCAGCAGCCGATAGGGGCGCAGGCCCACCAGCAGGGAAATCACGCCGGTCGCGCCCACCGCCCACAGCCACGGCCAGCCGCTGGCCGGCGGGAGCGCGGCGGGCAGAACCGGTTTGAGCATCAGCAACAGCAGGCGCTCCAGCGCTAGCCCTGCTGCCCCGCCGGTTATCAGCGACAGCGTCAACAGCAGCAGCCATTGGCCGACAATCAGCTTGCGCAGCTGCGCCCGTCCGGCGCCCAGCGTCTTGAGTATGGCGACCAGATCGTAGCGGCTGCGGCAGTAGTGGCCCATCGCCACGGCCACCGCCGCGACGGCCAGCAGCAGCGTCAGCAGCGCGGATAACAACAGGAATTGCTGCGAGCGTTCGAGGGATTTGCCCAGCGCGCTGTCGTCCTGGTCAAGACCAATCCAGCGATGCTCCGGGCCGAGTTTCGGCAGCAGCCACTGCTCATAATTGGCCAGCTGTTCAGCGTCGCCGGCGAACTTATAGCGCCATGCGACGCGACTCCCGGGCTGCACGGCGCCGGTCTTTGCCACGTCGGCCATATTCATCATCAGCCGCGGCGCCATCTGGAAGGGGTTGAACCCCGCATCCGGCTCCTGAATCACTTCCCCGGCAATGCGCAGCGTGGCGTCGCCAACGTCAATCGTATCGCCGGTTTTCAGGTTCAGCAGCGCCATCAACCTTGGCGCCAGCAGCACGCTGCCCGCCTGGGGCTTCAGCCCCGGCGGCTGCGTCTCGAGAGTGCCATACAGCGGATAGCGGTCATCCACCGCCTTGACGTCCGCCAGCTGCGGCGTATCGCCCGCAAAGGTCATAGTGGCGAAGCTCAGCTGTTCGCTGACGCTCAGCCCTGACTGGCGCGCATGCGCGATCCACTCAGCGGGCACCTCGCGCGAACTGCGCAGCGTGCGGTCGCCTGCCATAAACTCACGGCTTTGCTGGCTGAGGCCTTTCTCCATCCGATCGCTTATCGACCCCAGGGCCAGCACGCAGGCCACGGCGAGGCTTAACGCCAGCCAGACGATCAGCAGCGACGGCGAGCGCCATTCGCGCCAGAACCAGCGGGCGATCATGCTTCCTCCCGCAGCTGGCCATCCACCAGGCGCAGACGACGGTCGCAGCGCGCCGCCAGCAGCGGATCGTGAGTGACGAGGATCAGGGTGGTGCCGTGTTCGCGATTAAGCGAGAACAGCAGATCGGCAATTTTATCCCCGGTCTGGCGATCGAGGTTGCCGGTGGGCTCATCGGCGAACAGAATGGCCGGACGACCATTGAAGGCCCGGGCCAGCGCGACCCGCTGCTGTTCACCGCCGGAGAGCTGTGCTGGCAGGTGGTGCAGGCGTTTGCCAAGCCCCAGTTGCTCAAGCAGCGCGCGGGCATCGCCCCGGCTCTGGCTGTCGCTGGCGCCACGCAGCAGCGCCGGCAGCTCGACGTTCTCCAGGGCGTTGAGCGTCGGGATCAGCATAAACGACTGAAAGACAAAGCCGACGTGCTGCGCCCGCAGCGCCGCCCGCGCCTCCTCATCCATCCGATGCAGCGGTTTGCCCAGCATCGATACTTCCCCACTGCTGCCATCGTCCAGGCCGGCGAGGATCGCCAACAGGGTCGATTTACCGGAGCCCGACTCGCCGATCAGGGCGATGGTCTGCCGCGGTTTGACAACCAGCTCAACTCCGGTAAGGATGGAGAGCTGATGCTCCCCCTGACCGACGGACTTCTTAAGATGATGAACTTCAAGTATGTTTTCCGCTGGCATGTGCCTTTCCTGTTTTTGTTCCTGTTTACCTGCCGCGCGATGGCGGCGGATACGCTGCTGATCCTCGGCGACAGCCTGAGCGCTGGCTATCGGATGGCGGCCAACGCCGCGTGGCCTGCGCTGCTCAATGAGAAGTGGCAGGCGAAAACGCCAGTGGTGAACGCCAGCATCAGCGGCGATACCTCCCAGAAAGGGCTGGCCCGTCTGCCTGCGCTGCTTAAACAGCATCAGCCGCGCTGGGTGCTGGTTGAGCTCGGCGGCAATGACGGGCTACGCGGCTTTCCGCCGCAGCATACCGAGCAGACGCTGCGCACCATTATTAAGGATATCAAAGCGGCCAACGCCGAGCCGCTGCTGATGCAAATTCACCTGCCGGCGAACTATGGCCGCCGCTATAATGAAGCCTTCGGCGCGATTTACCCGGCCCTGGCCAAAGAGTTCGCTATTCCTCTCCTGCCCTTTTTTATGGAGGAGGTGTATCTGAAACCCCAGTGGATGCAGGACGACGGCATTCACCCGAATCGCGACGCGCAGCCGTTTATCGCCGAGTGGATGGCGAACCGGCTGGCTCCCTTAGTTAATCATGACTCCTGAACGCCAGGGGTCGCTGACAGGTAAAGTTATGCAAAAAACGGTTTTAGTGACAGGCTGTTCCAGCGGAATTGGTCTGGAAAGCGCACTGGATTTAACCCGCCAGGGCTTTCGCGTGCTGGCGGCCTGCCGCAAGGCAGAGGACGTGGCGCGGATGCAGGAGCTGGGGCTAACCGGTATTTTGCTCGATCTGGACGACCCGCAGAGCGTGGAGCGCGCGGCGGCGGAGGTGCTTGCGCTGACCGATAATCGTCTCTACGGCCTGTTCAATAACGCCGGATACGGCGTCTATGGCCCGCTGAACACCATCAGCCGCCAGCAGATGGAACAGCAGTTTTCCGCTAACTTTTTCGGCGTCCATCAGCTCACCATGCTGCTGCTGCCAGCGATGACGCCGCACGGCGAAGGTCGCATCGTGATGACCTCGTCGGTGATGGGGCTTATCGCCAGCCCCGGCCGCGGCGCCTACGCCGCCAGTAAATACGCCCTCGAGGCATGGTCCGACGCACTGCGCATGGAGCTGCGTCACAGCGGTATCAAGGTCAGCCTGATTGAGCCGGGCCCGATCCGCACCCGCTTTACCGATAACGTCAACCAGACGCAAAGCGACAAGCCCGTTGAAAACCCGGGCATCGCCGCCCGTTTTACCCTCGGGCCGGAGGCGGTAGTGGAAAAAGTGCGCCACGCTTTTATCAGCGATAAGCCGAAGCTGCGCTACCCGGTCACCCTGGTCACCCACGCGGTGGCGCTGCTTAAACGCCTGCTGCCAGCCCGCGCGATGGACAAAATTATCCACGGCTGAGTTGAAGCGCGGCATGCCGCCCCCATGTAAAACAGAAATCGACTAACGAGAAATGCCCATGTCCGAACAGAATATTGTCAACATTAGCGAAGCGAACCTGCAGCAGACGCTACAGCAGTCCATGAACGTCCCGGTGCTGTTTTACTTCTGGTCTGCCCGCAGCCAGCACTGCGAACAGCTGACCCCGGTTCTTGAGCGCCTGGCCGCTCAATACAACGGCCAGTTTACGCTGGCGAAGGTCGATTGCGACGCCGAGCAGATGCTCGCTTCACAGTTTGGTCTGCGCGCCATCCCTACAGTTTATCTGTTCCAGAACGGCCAACCAGTGGACGGTTTTGAAGGCCCGCAGCCGGAAGAAGCGATCCGCGCCCTGCTGGATAAAGTCCTGCCCCGCGAAGAGGAGCTGAAAGCGCAGCAGGCCCTGGCCCTGATGCAGGAAGAAAAATACGCCGATGCCCTGCCGCTGCTGAAGGAAGCCTGGCAGCTGTCGAATCAGGACAGCCAGATTGGCCTGCTGTTGGCGGAAACGCTGATTGCTCTGCACCGTTCCGATGAAGCGGAAAACGTACTGAAGACTATTCCGCTGCAGGATCAGGATACCCACTATCAGGGTCTGGTGGCGCAGATTGAGCTACTCAAACAGGCCGCCGACACGCCGGAAATCCAGCAGCTGCAGCAGCAGGTGGAACAGAATCCGGAGGACGCGCAGCTGGCCTCCCAGCTGGCGCTACAGCTGCATCAGGTCGGGCGTAACGAAGAAGCGCTGGCGCTGCTGTTCAGCCATCTGCAGAAGGATTTAGGCGCTGGCGACGGCCAGGCGCGCAAGATGCTGCAGGAGATCCTCGCCGCCCTCGGTACCGGCGATGCGCTGGCCGCCAAATACCGCCGTCAGCTCTATTCGCTGCTGTACTAATCCGTTGCCAGCCCCGGATAGCGCTGCGCTTATCCGGGCTACGCGAACGATGCGGAACCTAGCCTTAGTCGCCCGGGTGAGGTGTGAACGCCGCAACCCGGGATCGTTCACGGGCGCTTTTTCAGCTGCGTCACCACCAGCTGATGGCGGGCGTTGAAGAACTTCCGGTAGGTCAGATAGCCGGCGATAATCGTCGACAGACTGGCGGTCGACAGCAGCATAAAGGTCACCATGATCTGGTACTTAATCGCCTTTACCGGGTCAATACCGGCAAAAATTAGCCCCGACATCATCCCTGGCAAGCTCACCAGCCCCACCGTTTTCGCTGAATCGACGGTGGGTATCAATGACGCCCGAATGCTGTCGCGGATCAGCCGCGCCGAGGCCATTTTCGGCGTCGCGCCGAGGCTCAGCTTCTCCTGAATCTGCTGCTGCTCGCTGCTGAAGCGCTGGCCCATATTGTTGTAGCACAGTCCCACCGCTACCATGGCGTTCCCGGCCACCATCCCGGCAATCGGGATCACCTGCATCGGGACGAAGGCTATCGATCCAGAGAACACCAGCACCGCCAGCGTCAGCCCGGCGCCGGTGGTGATGGCGATAAATGACGAGACAAAAGCCTGATCGATATACTTGCTGCGCTTTTTGGCATTCCACGCCGCGTTAAAGCAGATAAACAGCACCATCAACAGCGTCAGAACCGCATGATTGACGTTAAAGATATATTTCAATACATAGCCGACGATAATCAGCTGCACGATCGCCCGGCAGATGCTCCAGAGAATATCTTTTTCCAGCGCCAGCTTTTCCCGATAGCTCACCAGAATAGCGATCAGCACCAGCACCATCGACAGCGCCAGCGATTCGTTCGTAATGTTATGCCCGTTCATGCCGTACCTCCTGCATGTTTCCGCCGGCAGGCTGCAAGGTAATCACTTCATCGGCATGCGAAATTTCGTTGCGATCGTGGGTGACCCACAGAACAGCGACCTGCTTTTCCGTCGCGTAGCCATGAATAATGTCATTCACATTCTGTTTATTACTGTCATCCAGCGCGCTGGTAATTTCGTCCAGCAGCAGCACGCGCGGCAGGAATTGTAAATTGCGGATCAGCGAGACGCGTTGCTTTTCCCCGCCGGATAGTTCATTAATCGATTTTTCCAGCATATTTTCGCCCAGACCAAAGCGCTGCAGGTCGGCCACCAGCGCCTGCGGATCCGGTTGTTTATTGCGGATCTGCCACGGAAAAATCAGGTTATCGTAAACCGAATCCCCGAACAGTGCCGGCGTCTGCGCACAGTAAGAGACCTGCTGGCGATACCTTTCCGGCGACAGCGTCGCGACATCGGCATTGTCGAAAAACAGGCGTCCGGAGGTCGGACTGAGCAGCGAGGCGATAATTTTTAGCAAGGTGCTTTTCCCGCAGCCGGATGGCCCGGTAATCAACTTAAATTCCCCGGGTCTGAGCTCAAGATTGATATTGTGTAAAATAACTGCGTCGTCGGTCTTAAATCCCACACCCTCGAGACGCAAAAGCGCGTTATTTTCCTTCATGAGGCTTCCTGATTATTTTCTGAAACACCGCTAGTTTACCGCACTTTCCTTTCTCCCGGTGGTGGAGAAAGATATACTCAGTTTAAACACGCGCTATTTCTTTGTAGCGCTTCACCAGGCAACAAGACAGGAGGTTTTTGATGCTGATTTTTATTCCTATCCTTATTTTCGTCGCGCTGGTCATTGTGGCCGCGGCGGTGAAAATCGTCCCGCAGGGCTACCAGTGGACGGTGGAGCGCTTCGGGCGTTTTACCCAGACGCTGCAGCCGGGATTAAGCTTAGTCGTGCCGTTTATGGACCGCATCGGCCGCAAAGTGAACATGATGGAGCAGGTGCTCGACATCCCCTCACAGGAGGTTATCTCCAGAGATAACGCCAACGTCACCATCGACGCCGTTTGCTTTATTCAGGTGGTTGACGCGCCAAAGGCCGCCTACGAGGTCAGCAATCTTGAGCAGGCGATCGTCAACCTGACGATGACCAACATTCGTACCGTGCTCGGCTCGATGGAGCTGGACGAAATGCTCTCCCAGCGCGACAGCATTAACACCCGCCTGCTGCATATCGTTGACGACGCCACCAACCCGTGGGGGGTGAAAATCACCCGCGTCGAAATTCGCGACGTTCGCCCACCGGCGGAGCTTATCGCCTCGATGAACGCCCAGATGAAAGCCGAACGTACCAAACGCGCCTATATCCTTGAGGCCGAAGGGGTGCGTCAGGCGGAAATTCTGAAAGCGGAAGGGGAAAAGCAGTCGCAGATCCTCAAGGCGGAGGGCGAGCGGCAGTCCGCCTTCCTGCAGGCGGAGGCCCGCGAGCGTTCCGCTGAAGCGGAAGCCCGCGCCACCCAGATGGTCTCCTCGGCGATCGCCTCAGGCGATATTCAGGCGATCAACTACTTCGTGGCGCAGAAATACACCGATGCGCTGCAGCAGATTGGCGCCGCCAACAACAGTAAAGTGGTGCTGATGCCGCTGGATGCCAGCAGCCTGATGGGATCGATCGCCGGGATCAGCGAGCTGATCAAAGAAGGCGCTGGCGATCGGAAAAAATCATGATCGACATGATCCTCGCCCACCCTCATCTGTTCTGGCTAAGCCTCGGTGGGCTGCTGCTGGCGGCCGAGATGCTGGGCGGCAGCGGATACCTGCTGTGGAGCGGCGTCGCCGGCGTGGTGACCGGCGCCCTGACCTGGCTCCTGCCGCTGAGCTGGGAATGGCAAGGCACGCTGTTTGCCGTCCTCACTCTGCTGGCGGCGTGGCTGTGGTCGAAGTGGCTGCGCAAGCGCGTCAAACTGCAGCGTCCTGCCGATGCTCAACTCAACCAGCGCGGGCAGCAGCTGATAGGCCGCCGTTTGACGCTGGATGCCCCGCTGGTAAACGGCCGCGGCCACGTGCGCGTGGGCGACAGCTCATGGCCGGTGATGGCTGACGAGGACCTCGCCCCAGGCAGTCAAGTCGAAGTGGTCGCCGTGGAAGGGATTACGCTACGGATCAGACCCGTCGTTCGTTAAGCCTGCGCCTTGCGATGACAGCAGCCGGAAAGATTATCGATAATCGGGCATTCCGCGCTGTCGTCGCCGGGACAGGATTCGGCCAGCGCCAGCAGGTGCGCGCGCATATTTTGCAGCTCGCGGATATGGTTCTCGATATCCGCCACTTTCTCCAGCGTGCGTTTTTTCACATCGGCGCTGTGCCGCGACGGGTCGTTGAACAAGGCCACCAGCTCGCGGCACTCTTCCAGGTTAAACCCCACCTGCCGCGCCTGGCGCAGCAGCGTCAGTTCATCGAGATGCTGCTGACCGTAGGTGCGGTAGCCATTTTCGCTGCGCAACGGCGGCGTCACCAGCCCCTTTTCTTCGTAAAAACGAATCGCTTTGCTGGTTAAGCCGGTTTTTTTCGCCACATCGCTGATATTCATTTTTTCTCCTTGACCTTCCCCTTGCTGGAAGGTTTAACCTTCTTAATACTCGATGAAAGAGTGGTTCTGGTCAATCGTTGACCGGAAAATTATTCAGGAGTTATTTATGTCTAACACTATCGACCTGACGCTGGATGGCCTCTCCTGCGGCCACTGCGTCAAACGCGTGAAAGAGAGTCTGGAACAGCGTCCTGACGTTGAGCAAGCGGAAGTCACCCTCACTGAAGCCCATGTGACGGGCAGCGCCAGCGCACAAGCGCTGATTGAAGCCGTTAAACAAGCCGGATACGGCGCGGAGCTCAGCCACCCAAAGGCTAAACCGCTGGCAGAATCATCAATCCCGTCGGAAGCACTGACAGCGGCCACTCCTGAGCTTCCGGCAGCCCATGACGAAGATGACAGTCAACAGCTGCTGATCAACGGCATGAGCTGCGCCAGCTGCGTCTCCCGGGTACAGAACGCGCTTGCCGCGGTTCCGGGCGTCTCACAGGCGCGGGTTAACCTGGCGGAACGCACGGCGCTGGTGATGGGCAGTGCGTCCGCCGCAGAATTAGTGCAGGCGGTGGAGAAAGCGGGCTACGGCGCGGAGGCGATCGAGGACGATCTGGAACGCCGCGAACGTCAGCAGGAAACCGCCATCGCCACCATGAAACGTTTTCGCTGGCAGGCGATTGTCGCCCTGCTGGTCGGCGTGCCGGTGATGGTCTGGGGCATGATCGGCGATAACATGATGGTCAGCGACGACAACCGTTCGCTGTGGCTGGTCATCGGCCTCGTCACCCTTGCGGTGATGGTCTTCGCCGGTGGGCACTTCTACCGCAGCGCGTGGAAAAGCCTGAAAAACGGCACCGCCACCATGGATACGCTGGTGGCCCTCGGTACCGGCGTCGCCTGGCTGTACTCGATGAGCGTCAACCTGTGGCCACAGTGGTTCCCGATGGAAGCCCGCCATCTCTATTACGAAGCCAGCGCAATGATTATCGGCCTGATTAACCTCGGCCATATGCTGGAGGCCCGCGCCCGCCAGCGCTCCTCAAAAGCGCTGGAAAAACTGCTCGACCTGACGCCGCCTTCAGCCCGCGTGGTGACCCCTGAGGGAGAAAAGGATCTGCCGCTCGCTGAAGTTCAGGCCGGCATGACGCTGCGCCTGACCACTGGCGATCGCGTTCCGGTTGACGGCGTGATAAGCCAGGGCGAAGCCTGGTTTGATGAAGCGATGCTCACCGGCGAACCGGTACCACAGCAAAAAGGCGATGGCGATGCCATTCACGCCGGCACCGTGGTGCAGGACGGCAGCGTGCTGTTCACCGCCAGCGCCGTCGGCAGCCAGACCACGCTGGCACGTATTATCCGCATGGTGCGCCAGGCGCAGAGCAGCAAGCCGGAGATCGGCCAGCTGGCGGATAAAATCTCCGCGGTGTTTGTCCCGGCGGTGGTCGCCATTGCGCTGATTAGCGCGGCGATCTGGTACTTCTTCGGCCCGGCGCCGCAGATCGTCTATACCCTGGTGATCGCCACCACGGTGCTGATTATCGCCTGTCCGTGCGCCTTAGGGCTGGCGACGCCAATGTCGATCATCTCCGGCGTTGGCCGGGCGGCGGAATACGGCGTACTGGTGCGCGACGCCGATGCGCTGCAGCGCGCCAGTGAACTCGACACCCTGGTGTTCGATAAAACCGGCACCCTGACCGAAGGTAAGCCGCAGGTGGTGGCGGTGAAAACTTTCGCTGGCGTTGATGAGATTACCGCGCTGCGTCTTGCCGCCGCGCTCGAGCAGGGCTCAAGCCATCCGCTGGCGCGAGCGATCCTCGATAAAGCCGGAGACAGCCCGTTGCCGGAAGTGAGCGGCTTCCGCACCCTGCGCGGCCTTGGCGTCAGCGGTGAGGCGGAAGGTCATCGCCTGCTGCTCGGCAACCAGGCGCTGCTCAACGAGCAGCATATCGCCACCAGCGATATAGAAAGCGAGATGATGGCGCAGGCCTCGCGCGGCGCTACGCCGGTGCTGCTGGCGGTGGATGGTCAGGCGGCCGCGCTGTTCGCCATCCGTGACCCACTGCGCGAAGACAGCGTCGACGCCCTGGCGCGCCTGCATCGTCAGGGCTACCGCCTGGTGATGCTCACCGGGGATAACCCCACTACCGCGAATGCCATCGCCAAAGAAGCCGGCATTGATGAAGTGATTGCCGGCGTGCTGCCGGACGGTAAAGCCGACGCCATTAAGCGTCTGCAGAGCCAGGGACACAAAGTGGCGATGGTTGGCGATGGGATTAACGATGCCCCCGCGCTGGCGCAGGCGGATGTCGGGATCGCCATGGGCGGCGGCAGCGATGTCGCTATTGAAACCGCGGCGATCACCCTGATGCGCCATAGTCTTCACGGCGTGGCCGATGCGCTGGCGATTTCGAAGGCGACCTTACGCAATATGAAGCAGAACCTGCTGGGGGCCTTTGTCTACAACTCGCTGGGCATCCCGATTGCCGCCGGGATCCTCTGGCCGCTGACCGGCACGCTGCTCAATCCGGTGGTCGCCGGCGCGGCGATGGCGCTATCGTCGATCACCGTGGTGAGTAACGCTAACCGCCTGTTGCGCTTTAAACCAAAAGAGTAAACGCTGCTGCAGGAAAGCGGACGCTGACAGGATCGGCGCCCGCTTTTTTTCCGGGACAAGAAAAGCCCGCCGGAAGGGTGACGTGTATCACCATATGCGCTAGCATGAATGCCTCACACTTCGGAGCGCGTATGGGCCTGTTAAACCGGATAAAAATGCTGTGGCGAGCCGCCGTCGGCTCGTCTTATTCCTGGCCTGCGATGGATATCGTCCTGCCCGGCGAACGCTATCTGCACCTCGTCGGCAGCATCCATATGGGCACCCGCGACATGGCGCCGCCGCCAGCGAAACTGCTGAAAAAAATACGTCAGGCCGATGCGTTAATCGTCGAGGCCGATATCAGCGGCAATGAAACCCCGTTTAGCAATCTCCCCGCTTATCCGCCGCTGGCGGAGCGCCTGAGCGACGCGCAGCTGAGCGAGCTACAAGCGCGAGCCGGCGAGCTGGGCCTGTCGGTCGAGCTGTTCGACAGCCAGCCGCTGTGGCAGGTGGCGATGGTTCTGCAGGCCACCCAGGCGCAGAAGCTGGGGCTGCGGCCGGATTACGGTATCGATTATCAGTTGCTGATGGCCGCCCGCGAGAGCAACATAGCGGTGATGGAGCTGGAAGGCGCCGACAGCCAGATCGCGCTGCTGCGCGACCTGCCCGATGGCGGAATGGCGCTGCTGGAAGATACGCTGACCCACTGGCGCACCAACGCCCGTTTACTGCAGGTCATGATCGGCTGGTGGCTGGAGCAACCGCCGTCGCGCGGTGCGGTATCGCTGCCGACGACCTTCAGCCAGTCTTTATATGATGTGCTGATGCATCAGCGCAATCTCGCCTGGCGCGAGACGCTGCTGGCCTTGCCGCCGGGGCGCTACGTGGTCGCCGTCGGCGCGCTGCATCTGTATGGCGAAGGGAATCTGCCGGATATGCTGACATAAAAAAATGGCCAATATTGCTATTGGCCCGTCAAAGAGGAATTTCATCATTATTATTATCCCGGGATTTGTATCCCGGATCGTCTGATTGTCGCTCAAAGTGACCATCACTGCCAACACTATTGCGCAAGATGGTACTATTTTTTAGACAACCTGCGGGCGTATTCTGACGTCACGCAAAACCGGTTGGTAAGAAGGATAGCTATGACTCCCGCCGTTAAATTACTCGAAAAAAACAAAATTCCCTTTCAGATCCACAGTTACGATCACGATCCCAATGAGACCAACTTCGGTGATGAAGTGGTGCGCAAGCTCGGCCTCAATGCCGATCAGGTTTACAAGACCCTGCTGGTCGCCGTTAATGGCGATATGAAGCATCTGGCGGTCGCTGTCACCCCGGTCGCCGGGCAACTGGATTTGAAGAAAGTGGCGAAAGCGCTGGGCGCCAAGAAAGTCGACATGGCCGACCCGATGGTGGCGCAGCGTATCACCGGCTATCTGGTGGGCGGTATCAGTCCGCTGGGGCAGAAGAAGCGCCTGCCGACGGTGATTGACTCCCCGGCGCAGGAATTTGCCACTATCTATATTTCCGGCGGCAAACGCGGGCTGGATATTGAGCTGGCGGCCAGCGATCTGGCGCAGCTTCTGGATGCGAAGTTCGCCGATATCGCCCGCCGCGATTGATAACACTATCCCGGATAACGGCGCACGCGCCTTATCCGGGCTCCCCAACTCATAGCCACGGTAAGCGTAGCGCCACCGTGGAAATAGCTCACCCGAAACCCAGGCTTACTGCCAGCTCACCTCGCCTTTCGGCTCATAGGCGGCGGCATCCAGCGGCGAGTTCTTCTCGATATACTCTTTCAGCACTTCGGCATCGATAAAGCCGGTATTCACATACCCAGGTTTATCGGCGATGTTCGGGTAACCATCGCCGCCGGTGGCGTTAAAGCTCAGCGTCGCCATCCGATAGGTCTTCGACGGATCCACCGGTTCGCCTTTGATTTTCAGATCGTTCAACTTGCCGTCTTTGGCCACAAAGCTAACGTTGGCAAACTGCGGATAGGCGCCGGAATCTGGCTTCATCTGCGCGACGGCGGTCAGGTAATCCACCACCTCCTTGCCGCTCATATCGACATAGGTCAGCACATTGCCGAACGGCTGGACCTTCATCACATCCTTGTAGGTGATATCGCCCGCCTCAATGGAGTCGCGGATCCCGCCGCCGCTCATCACCGCGAAATCCGCATTACTGCGCGCCATCTGCGCCGCCAGCAGCAGGTGGCCCATATTGGTCTGCACGAAACGCACTTTACTGCGATCGCCCTCCAGATGACCATTCACGCTGCCGATCTTGACCTGCAGTTGCGCCTTACCTTTGTTCTGGAACGGCGTCAGCAGCGACATCATCTGCGGGTTCTCCGCGATCTGCGGCGTATACAGCACCCGCTCGCTTTGGCCGTTATCGTAAGTCACTTTTTTCTTCAGGTTGACCGGGATCAGCTGATAGTGCACCAGCTTCATCTCGCCGTTGCGGAACTCAAAATCGGCGCGGCCGACGTATTTGCCCCACTCATGCGCCTGGACGATCCAGATGCCGTTCTGACGATCTGGGGCGCACGGCGTCCCTGGCACATAGTCGACCTGCTTTTTATTTTCCGACGCCATGCACACCGGATCCTGCGAGTGACCGCCGACGATCATCGCCAGCGAGCCCGCGGGTAAACTCCGCGCCATCTCGACATCCCCCGGCGCGTTAGAGCCGTGGTTGCCGTTGTCATAGTGGCCCATATGGGTGGTGGCCAGGATCACGTCCGGCTTTTCATTCTGCTGCAGCTCCTGGATCACCAGCTTCGCCTCTTCCGCCGGTTTGCGGAATTCGATATCGGTGAAATATTCTGGATTGCCAATCTTGGCCGTATCGTCAGTGGTTAAGCCAATCACCGCGATTTTTAACCCGCCGCGCTTAAACAGCGCCCAGGGTTTGAACAGCCGTTCGCCGGTGCTTTTCTGATAAATATTGGCCGACAGGAACGGGAACTTCGCCCACTTTTCCTGCTGGCGCAGCACGCTCAGCGGATTATCAAACTCGTGGTTCCCCACCGCCATCGCGTCGTAGCCGATCAGGTTCATGCCGCGAAAATCGGGCTCTGCATCCTGTAAATCAGACTCCGGCACCCCGGTATTGATATCCCCGCCGGACAGCAGCAGAACGCTACCGCCTTCAGCCGCCACCTCTTTACGAATACCGTCCACCAGCGTTTTCTGCGCCGCCAGGCCATATTCGCCGTAGTCATTGCGCCAGAAATGGCCGTGGTGATCGTTGGTGTGCAGGATGGTAATTTTATAGGTTTTATCCTGCTCATAGGCCTGCGCGGACAGGCTGCCCAGCGATAACGCGGCGAATAACGCCAGCGCCACGCTGTGTTTTAAACAATGCATGCTTCACTCCCTGACTTAATCCCAAGTGCCGAAAGTATAGCGAGTTAGTCGCATTGACAAATATGTTTTCAGAATTGCGACTTCCTTCAAACCTTGTCAGCAGGTATGTTAGTTGGATAATAATTCCACCTGCATCCTCTATACGCCTTCGCGTTGTATGGCAGTGCGTTAGCCCGTTCGTCATATTTCCCATGCAGTAGCCGGGAAAATCAGGGCAGTCGCATGGCGTACAAATAACGAAAGCTATATAAAAAAGTGACGTGAACCTATGGCAATCAATCAGACCGCTCAACCCGTGTCCGGCCCCGCTGCGCCGCCGCAAAAAGCGCGCACCTCGTTTGGCATCTTAGGCGCGATCAGCCTGTCCCATTTGCTTAACGATATGATCCAGTCGCTCATTCTCGCGATCTACCCGCTGCTGCAGGCCGAGTTCTCCCTTACCTTTGTGCAGATCGGGATGATCACCCTCACCTTCCAGCTCACCTCATCGCTGTTCCAGCCGGTGATTGGCTATATTACCGATAAACGATCGATGCCGTGGTCGCTGCCGGTGGGCATGTGCTTTACCCTCTGCGGTTTGATCCTCCTGGCGCTGGCCGGTAGCTTCGGTATGGTGCTGCTGGCCGCCGCGCTGGTGGGTACCGGCTCCTCGGTTTTCCATCCGGAATCGTCCCGCGTGGCGCGGATGGCCTCCGGCGGCCGTCACGGCCTGGCCCAGTCGCTGTTCCAGGTCGGCGGCAACTTCGGCAGTTCGCTTGGTCCGCTGCTGGCGGCGGTGATCATCGCCCCGTATGGTAAAGGCAACGTCGCCTGGTTCGTACTGGCCGCCCTGCTGGCTATCGTCGTGCTGTCGCAAATCAGCCGCTGGTACGCCGCACAGCACCGGATGAATAAGGGCAAACCGAAGCCGGCGATCGTCAATCCGCTGCCGCGCAATAAGGTGATTCTGGCGGTAGGTATTCTGCTGATGCTGATTTTCTCGAAATATTTCTATATGGCGAGCATCAGCAGCTATTACACATTTTATCTGATGCATAAGTTCGGCTTATCGGTGCAAAATGCCCAGCTGCATCTGTTTGCCTTCCTGTTCGCGGTGGCCGCCGGGACGGTGATTGGCGGGCCCGTTGGCGATAAGATTGGGCGAAAATATGTTATTTGGGGCTCTATCCTCGGCGTGGCGCCCTTCACCCTTGTTTTACCCTATGCCAGCCTTGAATGGACCGGGATTTTAACGGTGATCATTGGTTTTATCCTCGCCTCGGCCTTCTCCGCTATCCTGGTCTATGCCCAGGAGCTGCTGCCGGGACGTATCGGTATGGTTTCTGGTCTGTTTTTCGGCTTCGCCTTTGGCATGGGCGGCCTTGGCGCCGCGGTGCTGGGCCTGCTGGCGGACCATACCAGTATCGACCTGGTGTATAAAATCTGCGCCTTCCTGCCGCTGCTGGGATTCCTGACGATATTTCTTCCTGATAACCGGCAAAAAGCCTGATTATCCGGCGGCCAAAGTGTAACGTTGGCCGCCGTTACCCCTTGCGCCATCGGCCTGATGCGCGCATTCCTCCCTCGATTTTCCCTTCTGTGCCTTTTCATCCCCTAATTGCATTTTTTTGCACAATTCAAGAATTATTCATAAACAAAGTGAACGTTTTTGTCATAAACTATTACGCGGACAGGGTAGCAAAATGGACCGATTCACCACTGGAAAGGAGACGGAATGCACCACGCAACACCGCTAATCACCACCATTGTCGGCGGCCTCGTGCTCGCCTTTATTCTCGGCATGATTGCCAATAAGCTACGTATTTCTCCTCTGGTGGGATATCTCTTAGCGGGTGTGCTGGCCGGACCTTTCACCCCTGGCTTTGTTGCTGACACCAAACTGGCTCCGGAACTGGCGGAACTCGGCGTGATCCTGCTGATGTTCGGCGTCGGGCTGCATTTTTCCCTCAAGGATCTGATGGCGGTAAAGTCGATCGCCATTCCCGGGGCCATCGCCCAGATAGCTGTGGCGACGCTGTTGGGTATGGCGCTCTCCGCCGCCCTTGGCTGGTCGCTGATGACCGGCATCGTCTTTGGCCTGTGTCTCTCCACCGCCAGTACCGTGGTGCTGCTGCGCGCCCTGGAGGAACGACAGCTGATTGACAGTCAGCGCGGGCAGATCGCCATCGGCTGGCTGATTGTGGAAGACCTGGTGATGGTCCTGACGCTGGTCCTGCTGCCGGCAGTGGCCGGTATGGCGGAGAAAGGCAACGTTGGCTTCGCTTCCCTCGCCCTCGACCTCGGGATCACCATTGGCAAAGTGGTGGCCTTTATCGCCATCATGATGCTGGTCGGCCGTCGGCTGGTGCCGTGGATCATGTCCCGCAGCGCGGCCACCGGCTCGCGCGAGCTGTTCACCCTGTCGGTGCTGGCCCTGGCGCTGGGCATCGCCTTCGGCGCCGTGGAGCTGTTTGATGTCTCCTTCGCCCTCGGCGCCTTCTTTGCCGGCATGGTGCTTAATGAATCCGAGCTGAGCCACCGCGCCGCCCATGACACCCTGCCGCTGCGCGACGCCTTCGCGGTGCTGTTCTTTGTCTCCGTCGGCATGCTGTTTGACCCAATGGTGCTGGTCCAGCAGCCGCTGGCGGTGCTGGCGACGCTGGCGATCATTATCTTTGGTAAATCCGCAGCCGCCTTTTTCCTCGTGCGTATGTTTGGCCACTCGCCGCGTACCGCACTGACGATTGCCGCCAGCCTGGCGCAGATTGGTGAATTTGCCTTTATTCTCGCCGGCCTGGGGATGGCGCTTAACCTGCTGCCGCAGGCCGGGCAAAACCTGGTGCTGGCCGGGGCGATCATCTCGATTATGCTCAACCCGGTGCTGTTTACCCTGCTGGAAAAATATCTCGATAAAACCGAAACCCTCGACGAGCAGACCCTGGAAGAGGTGCTGGAAGACGAGAAGCAGGTGCCGGTCGATATCTGCAACCACGCGCTGCTGGTCGGCTTCGGCCGCGTCGGCAGCCTGCTGGGCGAGAAGCTGATGGCCCAGGGGATCCCGCTGGTGGTGGTTGAAACCTCGCGCACCCGCGTGGATGAGCTACGCGAGCGCGGGATCAGCGCGGTGCTGGGCAATGCCGCCAATGAAGAGATCATGGAGCTGGCGCATCTCGACTGCGCTCGCTGGCTGCTGCTGACCATTCCCAACGGCTATGAGGCCGGCGAGATTGTCGCCTCCGCACGGGAAAAATGTCCGAATATCGAGATTATCGCCCGCGCCCATTACGATGATGAAGTGGATTACATTATCGACCGTGGGGCCAATCAGGTGGTGATGGGCGAGCGGGAAATTGCCCGCGCCATGCTGCAGCTTCTGGAAACGCCACCCGCCGGTGAAGTGGTCACTGGCTGATGTACAGCCCTCTCCCGTCGGGAGAGGGACTCGCTTATCGATCCCAGTACGCCTCTTCCAGGCTGTCCTCACGTTCCGGCAGGCCGCGGGTTAAACGCGGCGAGTGCTGGTTCAGCACCTGATAGCTCACGCGGTTGGCATATTTACACACCTGCGCCAGCGAGGAGTAGGTCAGCCATTTGCATTTGTGTTTGCTGGAGTTGGGTACGTTATTGCGATGGTAGTTATTGGCGGTGATGTCATGCAGCAGCGCCGCCAGCGCGCCGTCGCCTGCGCCGTTGGTGTTCATGATCTTCTCCGGGCCGCCCATATACGGCGCGATGTGCGAATAAATACGCAGCGGATTGACGCAGTCCTGGTGACGCATCGCGCGACTGAATTCAAACTGGTTAAATTCCGGGATCGCCCCCGGCAGCAGCGGATGCTGGGTTTTACGCTTCGCCTCTTCTTCGGTGAAGCCCGCCATATATAGCCCCGCCGGTCCGGCGGTGCACAGCACCAGGTCGACCCAGTCCAGCGCTTTGTCCGCCGCCGACAGCGGATCGGCAAAACCGGTCAGCGCTTCCCCTTCCTCTTCATTCATCGCCAGAATCGAGACATGATCCTGCAGGAACTGCTGCCACCACGCCGGGTTATCGGCAATCACGTATTTGGTACCAAGAGTTAACACCACCGGCACATCATGCTTTTTGGCATACTCGATGGCTTTCATCGTCGCGTCCGGCATCGGCTCGCCCGGCTTGCAGCGTACCAGGTAGGAGGTCAGCACCAGCGCCGAGGCGCCAGCGATCACCGCTTCCGGAATGCTTTCCGGGCGAAGCTTGTTCATATGACCCGGGCTAATGGCGAAGGTGCGCTCGCCGCTATCGCTGATCAGGGTGAAGCAGCGGCCAATGGCGCCGTCAACGCCCTGCAGATAGTTCAGATCGGTACGGCTGGAGGTATTGCACAGGTAGCGATAGGCATAGCCGCCGATTTCGATATTACTGCACATGACGCCAAGCAGCACCGAGCGATCGTCCGCCAGCACCGAGTAGTTGTGCATGGTATTGCCGATCGTGCCGCCGGCAAACTGATGAGTAATAAGATTATTGCGCACCAGCTCCTGGTACAGCGCCTCGGCGACATCATCTTCAATCACCAGAGAGTGGCCCGCGCTCAGGCCGTAGCGCACGATAAACGCCTCATCCACTTTCGCTTCGATATCCACCAGCGTCTGGTCGATACCCACCACCCAGGAGACGCTGGATTCATTCTCCGGCTGAATTTGCTGTAGCAGCGGGTCGCGGGCGTTAACGGGAAAATAGTGTTTGGATTTGCGTTTACCGGGAAATTTCATAGTGGCGCTTAAATAACAGGGAACAAGCGGGAAATAGTAGCATATTCCCCGCCCTGCGCGCGATCAGCGATAAGGCGCGGTCAGGTTGACCATCATCTCAATATGCGCGGCGTCCGCGTTAAGCGCCGGAATGTATTCATATTGCTTGCCACCCGCTTCGAGGAAGATTTCCCGGTTCTGGACGGCGATCTCTTCCAGCGTTTCGAGACAGTCGGCGGCAAAGCCCGGGCACAGCACCTGAATATGCTTCGTCCCTTTCTCGCCGAGCATCTTCAGCGTCTCATCGGTGTACGGCGTCAGCCAGGGTTCCCGGCCAAAGCGCGACTGGAAGGTCATCATCACCCGCTCCGGTGGCAGCCCCAGCGCGGAGACCAGTTCCCGCGTGGTATCACGACAGCGCTGAGGATAATCATCTCCCTGGTTGGCATAGCGCTGCGGGATCCCATGATAGGAAAGCAGCAGCAGATCCGGTTCCCCATGAACGGCAAACGAGGCGCGCACGCTGGCCGCCAGAGCATGGATATAGTCCGGGTGCCCGGCGTAATCGCGAATAAACGAGATACCGGGAATGGCGCGTTTTTTCGCGAGGATCCGCGCCAGCTCATCCCAGACGGCAGCCACCGTCGAGCAGGAATATTGCGGATACAGCGGCAGCACCACGATGTGCCCCACCCCTTGCGCCAGTAAATCATCCACCGCGCTGGCCAGCGACGGCGTTCCATAGCTCATGCCCAGCGCCACCGGGGTATCCGGCAGTCTGGCGGCCAGCGCCTGCTGCTGGCGACGGCTGTATACCATCAGCGGCGACCCCTCTTCCATCCAGACGGACTGATAGAGTTTAGCCACGCGGGGAGAGCGAATCGGCAGTATGACGCCGCGCAGCAGCGGCCACCATAGCAGACGAGACGTATCCACCACCCGTTTGTCGCTGAGGAATTGTCGCAGATAACGCTTCACCGCACCGGGGGTGGGCGCATCGGGAGTGCCTAAATTGGCCAGCAAGATACCTGTTTTCGTCTGATGCATTACCGCCTCTTAACCATTTGAATCGCAGCCAATTGTAGCTGAAATGGCGCTAAACGGAACCAATCATAGCAAAAGGTAGGAATGAGAGGAGTTCTCATCCTGCCGCAGCAGGATGAGAAAAGGCTTTATCAGCCGAGGATTTTTTCCAGTTCGGCGCGCACGTCAGCCACCGCTTTGGTGCCGTCGACTTTGGCGTATTTGGTGTTGCCCGCCTGCGCTTCTTTGGTGTAGTAGCCGATCAGCGGCGCCGTCATCTGATGATATTCCACCAGACGCTTACGCACGGTCTCTTCCTGGTCGTCTTTACGGGTGGTCAGCTCTTCGCCGGTCACGTCGTCTTTGCCTTCCACCTTCGGCGGATTGAATTTGATGTGGTATACGCGACCGGATGCCGCGTGAACGCGACGGCCAACGATACGGTCGACAATCAGTTCGTCCGGCACGTCGAATTCCAGCACGTAATCAACGGCAATGCCCGCTTCTTTCATGGCGTCAGCCTGCGGAATAGTGCGCGGGAAACCGTCCAGCAGGAAGCCGTTACGGCAATCGTCCTGGGCGATACGCTCTTTAACCAGCGCGATAACCAGCTCATCGGTCACCAGCTTGCCGGCGTCCATGATGTCTTTCGCCTGCTTACCGAGCTCAGAGCCGGATTTTACCGCAGCGCGCAGCATATCGCCGGTGGAGATTTGCGGAATACCGTATTTCTCCATGATGAACTGAGCCTGAGTTCCTTTACCCGCGCCCGGAGCGCCAAGCAGAATAATACGCATTACGAAAATCCCCTCAAAAGTCGATTCAATTTTTCAAAAACGCTAAACCATACCACCAGAACGGCGATGGCTCAAGGAAGGCGGTGCGGCTGAAACGGTTAATGGTGAGATATTTTATGCAATCCAATGTGAAATGCCCCGTCTGAGCAAATCGCTCAGACGGGGCATTTATCCCGTTCCCGGCGTCGCGTCGCTCGGCCGGGCTACTCGTTCAGGTTCGCGTCAGGAAGCCAGCAGCTGGTTCATACGGCGGATAAACTGGTTCGGATCTTCCAGCGTGCCGCGCTCGGCCAGCAGCGCCTGATCCAGCAGCAGTTCCACCCATTCGCCGAACTGCGCGTCATCCTGGGTATCGGCTGCGCGTTTCACCAGCTGATGCGCCGGGTTCAGTTCGAAGATGTATTTCACTTCCGGCGCCGCCTGGCCCGCAGCCGCGAAAAGCTTCGCCATCTGGGTGCTCATCTCGTCGGCATCGGTGGTGACAATCGCCGGGGTATCGGTCAGACGATGGGTCAGACGCACCTCTTTGACCCGGTCGCCAAGCAGGTTTTTCACACGCTCAACGAACGGCTCCAGCGCTTTTTCGGCTTCTTTGGTGGACTCGTCCACTTCATCCGCCAGCTTGTCCAGCGACTCGTCGGCTTTAGCGACAGACTGGAACGCTTTACCGTCGAACTCGGTCAGGTAGCTCATCATCCACTCGTCGATGCGATCGGAGAGCAGCAGCACTTCGATCCCTTTCTTACGCAGCAGCTCGAGGTGCGGGCTGCTCTTCGCCGCCGCATAGCTGTCGGCAGTGATGTAGTAGATCTTCTCCTGACCTTCTTTCATGCGCGAGACGTACTCTTCCAGCGACACGGTCTGCGCGGAGGAGTCAGTATGGGTGGTCGCGAAGCGCAGCAGTTTGGCGATCGCCTCCTGGTTGCTCGGATCTTCCGCCGGACCCTCTTTCAGCACCAGGCCGAACTGTTTCCAGAAGGTCTGATATTTTTCGGCGTCGTCTTTCGCCAGCTTATCCAGCATCTGCAGCGCGCGTTTGGTCAGCGCGGTGCGCAGGTTGCGGGTCACGCTGCTGTCCTGCAGAATTTCACGGGAGACGTTCAGCGGCAGATCGTTGGAGTCTATCAGGCCGCGTACGAAGCGCAGGTAGTTCGGCATAAACTGCTCGGCGTCGTCCATGATGAACACACGCTGGACGTACAGCTTCAGGCCGTGTTTATGATCGCGGTTCCACATATCCCACGGCGCCTGCGACGGGATATACAGCAGGCTGGTGTACTCCTGCTTACCTTCCACGCGGTTGTGGCTCCAGGTCAGCGGGTCGCTGTAGTCATGGGCAATGTGCTTGTAGAATTCTTTGTATTCGTCGTCGTTAACTTCAGACTTGCTGCGAGTCCACAGGGCCTGCGCCTTGTTGATTTTTTCCCAACTGATAACGGTTTCGCCGTCTTTCTCTTCCCGTTTCTCAATCTCAACCGGCAGCGCGATATGGTCGGAATACTTGCTGATGATGGAGCGCACGCGCCAGTCGTTGAGGAAATCGTCCTCACCTTCGCGCAGATGCAGGGTGATTTCGGTCCCGCGATCGGCTTTGGTGATGTCAGCCACGGTATATTCCCCTTCGCCGGCGGATTCCCAGAACACGCCGTTCTCAGGTTTATCGCCTGCCGCACGGGTACGGACGGTCACTTTATCCGCCACGATGAAGGCCGAATAGAAGCCGACACCGAACTGGCCAATCAGCTGGCTATCTTTTGCCTGGTCGGAACCCATCGATTCGAGGAACGCTTTGGTGCCGGATTTGGCGATGGTGCCGAGATGGTCGATAACCTCTTCCCGGTTCATACCGATACCGTTATCGGCAATGGTCAGGGTACGGTTGTCTTTATCAAACGAAACCCGCACGCGCAGCTCGCCGTCTCCCTCATACAAATCCGGCTGCGACAGCGCGCGGAAACGCAGCTTATCGGCCGCATCAGAGGCGTTGGAAATCAGCTCACGCAGAAAGATTTCTTTGTTGGAATAGAGGGAATGGATCATCAGGTGCAGAAGCTGTTTTACTTCTGACTGAAAACCACGAGTTTCTTGTCCTTTCATCTGATTCAACCTCAACAATGCCATTTTAAATGGGTAAAAAACCGTTGAGTGGGAGATGGGGACAGCGGGGAAATTTTTCAAGCGGAGGCGGCGATAGCCGCCTCCATTTGTTCAGAAAGTAATCTTGTGGCGACCGGCCAGCGAGTGGGACAGCGTGGTGCCGTCGACCATCTCCAGCTCGCCGCCCACCGGCACGCCGTGGGCGATTCGGCTGGCGTCGACGCCATACTGCGCGCACAGCTCCGCGATATAGTTGGCTGTCGCCTCGCCCTCAACGGTCGGGTTGGTGGCAAGGATCACCTCGGTGATCGACTCCGCCTCCAGCCGTTGCTCCAGGCGATCGAGCCCGATGTCATCAGGCCCGATGCCGTCGAGCGGCGACAGGTGCCCCATCAGCACGAAGTAGCGGCCGGAATACTGCCCGGTCTGCTCAATGGCGTAGATGTCCGCCGGACTCTCCACCACGCAGATCTGGCCGTTTTCCTGGCGACGCGGGTTGCTGCAGATATTGCACACCTCCTGCTCGGTGAAGGTGCGGCAATCGGCACAGTGGCCGATCTCCGACATCGCGCGCGTCAGCGCCTGCGCCAGACGCATCCCGCCGCTGCGATCGCGCTGCAGCAGGGTAAACGCCATGCGCTGCGCCGACTTCGGGCCGACGCCCGGCAGACAGCGCAGTGCTTCCATAAGCTGAGTTAACAGCGGGCTGGTTTGCATCAGAACGGCATCTTGAAGCCTGGCGGCAGCTGCATACCGGCAGAGACGGAAGCCATCTTCTCTTTCTGAGTCTCTTCGATACGGCGCGCAGCGTCGTTGAACGCGGCAGCCACCAGATCTTCCAGCATCTCTTTGTCATCTTCCAGCAGGCTTGGGTCGATCTCCACGCGGCGGCAGTTGTGCGCGCCGTTAATGGTCACTTTCACCAGACCCGCGCCGGATTCGCCGGTCACTTCCAGCTGAGCGATCTCTTCCTGCATCTTCTGCATTTTTTCTTGCATCTGCTGGGCCTGCTTCATCAGGTTACCCAGGCCGCCTTTTCCACCAAACATAGGCTTCTCTCTCAGTCAGTCATCATTAAAGGTACTGACTGCAAGTCAAACTTGCAGTCAAATGGGGCGGATACTCTCTTCATCCAGATCGGCGTCAAAGAAACGACGCAGGGTCTGAATGTTATTATCCGCAATAATCGCTTCGCGCGCCTGCGCGAGCTTCTCTTCATAAATAGCCTGCCGCCACTCCAGCGGCGTGCGCATCGCGGGATTATCGTCTTCCACGATGGTCAATTCAACGGGCGTACCGTACAACACCCCCAGCGCTTCAGCCAGCTTTTGCTGTGCGCCGGCGGAATTGAGGTGGCGCTGGCTGGAGCGCAGATGCAGACAGACGCGATTGCCCTCCTGCTCTTTCCACGCGTTGAGCGCCACCTGCTCGACCAGCTTCGGTACTGCCAACTGGCTCACTTCTGCCGCCCAGCTGTCGCGCTCGACCGCTTCAACGGCAAGCTTGGCCGCCAGCTCAGGCGTTTTTTCATGCTCCAGCGCTTTTTTCAGCGCTTTAGGCGTGGCGACTTCGACTTTGGTCTCTTCAACCACCGTCGTCGCCTTCCAGCGATAAGCCTCTTTCTTCGCCGGGGCCTGCTCCAGCGCCGCCGCGGCCGGACGAGCCTGGACGCGCTCGGTAATCGAACTCAGTCGCTCCAGCGCAGCGTTATTCACCGGCCGCGCGCGGGAAGCGGCTGCCGGTTCACTCTTTTTTGGGGTGGTTGCTCCCTGGCTGCGCTGCAGGTGGCTGCGGGCCGCCAGCACCTGGCTGGTGGTCGGCGGCAAACTCTGCGGCGGCTGTGGCGGCGGCGCTGCGGGGGAAACCGGCTGGCGCGGCGCGGGCGCGGCGGCCTGCGCCGGCTGCACCTCGGGCTCCGGCAGCGGCTTACGCGGATGAAACGCCAGGGCGCGCAGCAGCGTCATTTCGACGCCCATCCGCCGGTCCGGGGCATAGGGTAGCTCTTTGCGGCCAATCAGCAGCGTTTGGTAGTAGAGCTGAACGTCGCCCGGCGGTACGGTGCGCGCCAGTTCGCGCATCCGCACTTCGACCGCGGCCATGTCGGCGCCCAGCGCCGAAGGGGACAGCTGAACCATGGCGATGCGGTGCAGCAGGCTCTGCATCTCCACCAGCAGCGCCTCCCATTCAACGCCGCGCGCGGCGGCGTCATTGACGCCCGCCATGACTCGCTCACCATCGGCAGCGACCAGGGCTTCAATCAACGACAGTGCCTGATCGTCATCGAGGGTGCCGAGCATGGTGCTCACCGACGCCGCCGTCAGTTGCCCTTCTCCACTCGCAATAGCCTGATCGGTCAGGCTTAAGGCATCGCGCAGGCTGCCGTCGGCGGCGCGCGACAACAGCTGCAGCGCGCGGGGCTCGAAGGCAATCTGCTCTTCGCCAAGAATATGCTCCAGCTGATGGCGGATCTGTTCAACGTCCAGCGCCTTCAGGTGGAACTGCAGGCAGCGGGATAAGATCGTCACCGGCAGCTTCTGCGGATCCGTCGTCGCCAGCAGGAATTTGACGTGCGCCGGCGGCTCCTCCAGCGTCTTTAATAACGCGTTGAAGCTGTGGCGCGACAGCATATGGACTTCGTCGATGAGATAGACCTTAAAGCGGCCGCGGGCCGGCGCGTACTGGACGTTATCCAGCAGGTCGCGGGTATCTTCGACTTTGGTGCGTGAGGCGGCGTCAATCTCAATCAGATCGACAAAGCGCCCCTGTTCAATTTCCCGGCAGTTATCGCACACGCCGCAGGGGGTGGCGGTGATGCCGGTTTCACAGTTTAACCCTTTCGCCAGCAGGCGGGCGATGGAGGTCTTACCGACTCCGCGGGTACCGGAAAAGAGATAAGCGTGATGAATGCGCCCTAACGACAAGCCGTTCGCCAGTGCGGTCAGCACATGTTCCTGGCCGACGACGTCAGCAAAGGTTTGTGGGCGCCATTTACGGGCTAAGACCTGATAACTCATGGGCTGGCTCTGAAACGCTGGAAGGTGAAATCACGAAGGGGTCATGCTATCACAGCCCCGCCCGATCGGCGAGGCTATGTGGAGGGATTTGCTTAGTGGCCCGGGAACGGCACCAGACTGAAGCAGTGGATCCCCAGCTTCTCCAGGCGCTGTTCGCCGCCCAGATCGAAGAGATTGATAATGAAAGCGGCATCCTGCACTTCGCCGCCGAGACGGCGGATCAGTTTGACCGTCGCGTCGATGGTTCCGCCGGTCGCCAGCAGATCGTCCACCACCAGCACTTTGTCGCCCGGTTTGATGGCGTCAACGTGGATCTCCAGCTGATCGGTGCCGTACTCCAGCTCATAGCTCTCAGCGATGGTTTCACGCGGCAACTTACGCGGCTTGCGTACCGGAACAAAGCCCACGCCCAGCGCCAGCGCAACCGGTGCGCCGAAAAGGAAGCCACGCGCCTCAGTCCCTACCACTTTGGTAATTCCCGCGTCTTTGTAGCGCTCGGTCATCAGTTCAATGCTGAGCGCGTAAGCTTTCGGGTCTTCCAGTAAACTGGTGACATCGCGGAAAAGAATGCCCGGTTTTGGATAATCCTCGATACTCTGGATGCTGTTCTTCAGATATTCAAGCTGCTGTGCAGTTGCGGTCATAAGTGTATGCCTGATTGAAACGGTGTTACCCACGGGCGTGCAAAAGGGGCCAAAGAAACATTTGTTTAACCTTTGACCAGGCTTACCCGCGCTCGAAAACGCCAGAATTTACTGGCTGTCAGCAACAATTGCAACAGGCATTATTGCGCATCAGTGCTTTTGTTGCTTTGCGTCAACCACCGGAATGCGCCACATAAAGATCAGCAGACAGGCCAGAATGACCAACAGCATGATGCGCACCCACGTAAGCTTAACCAGCCACAGCGAAATAGCAAAAGTCGCCACGATCATGGCAATGGCGCGCGGTTTAGCGCCGCGAGGCATGGCGCGGTACTGTTGCCAGTGGCGAAGATAGCCGCCGAACCATGAGCGATACAGCAGCCACTGGTGAAAGCGCGGCGATGAGCGGGCAAAGCACCAGGCAGCAAGCAGAATAAACGGCGTCGTCGGCAGCAACGGTAAGAAGACGCCCAGCGTACCCAGCGCTACCGCCAGCCAGCCGATAATGGTTAAAATAACAGGTGGCATAATGCGAATCGTTATCAAACAGATACGGCTACTGTAGCACAGTTGGCTGATGGAGAATGGAGGGGGTTGGTGAAAACAGCTCAACTTTTACAAACGCTGAACAATCAGCTCAGCGAGCTGGCCGCGCAGGTGGCGCCGCTGGCGGAGCACGCGACCCTCAGCCCGCGCTTTGACCGCCAGCTCTTTCACACCCGCAGCACGCTGATGCAGGCCTATCTGGCGGAAGCCCAACACAACTTTCTCCAGCTCCGCCAGGCCGTCGAGCGCCAGCAGTTGCCGCAGGTAGCCTGGATCGCCGAGCGTCTGGCGGCGCAAATCGCTGCGCTGCGTCGCGAAACCGCCACCTGGTCGCTGCGCAGTTGGGACCATGCCTCGCCAACGCTGAGCCGCTGGCAGCGCCGTCGCCTACAGCATCAGGAGTATGAGCGCCGCCTACTGGCGATGCGCGACCAACGCCAGCGCCAGCTGACGCAGGCTACCAGCCTCGACGAGCAGCAGCGGCTGGCCAGGGAAGTCGAGGTCTACAGTGGACGGCTGGCGCGCTGCCGACAGGCGCTGGATAAGATTGAAAACGTACTGGCGCGGCTGACGCGCTAACAGGAGAGTCCGATGTCGCTGGAAAATGCCCCCGATGAGGTCAAACTGGCCGTCGATTTAATCATGTTGCTGGAATCACATCAGATCCCGGCGCAAACCGTGCTGGACGCGCTGGAAATTGTCAGGCGGGATTATGCAAACAAGTTAAAAAACGCGGAAAGCGCCTCGCAAACGCCGCAGAAGTAAGATGTTGCCCACGGCGGAGTGCTGGCAGAGTGGTCCTCTGCGCATGACGCCGATGGAGGCAATATTGATGGAAAAGGTCAGTCAAACCCCGCACGATGCGGTTTTTCGCCAGATGCTGATGCATCAGGCGGTGGCGAAGGATTTCCTGCAGCTGTATCTGCCCGCGCCGTTTCTGGCAATCTGCGAGCTGGATTCGCTGCAGCTGGTCTCCGGTAGCTTTGTTGAAGAGGACCTGCGCGCCAGCTATTCCGATATCCTTTACTCACTGCGCACCCGCCACGGACCGGGCTATGTTTACGCGCTGATTGAGCACCAGAGTACCCCGGACAAGCTGATGGCGTTTCGCCTGCTGCGCTACGCGCTGGCCGCCATGCAGCGTCATCTGGACGCTGGCCACGATACGCTGCCGCTGGTGGTGCCGATTCTGTTTTATCACGGCAAGGTCACCCCCTGGCCCTGGCCCCGCAACTGGCAACAGCTATTCGCCGAACCGGCGCTGGCGAAGGCGCTCTATAGCGGTGATTTTCCGCTGGTGGACCTCACCGTTATGCCAGATAATCAGATAGTCCGTCATCGGCGGATGGCCATGCTGGAGCTGTTGCAAAAGCATATCCGCCATCGCGATCTGGCCGAGCTGCAGGTGCCGCTGATCGCGCTGATGACGCAAGGCTATCTGACAGAAGCGCAGTTGAATACGCTGCTGCGCTATATGTTGCAGGCGGGTACAACGGAACATCCGGGGGCGCTGATCCGCGCGCTGGCGGCGCAGTCGCCCAGGCATAAGGAGCTGATGATGACCATTGCCGAATGGCTGGAAGAGAAAGGCCGTAAACAGGGGCAGCAGGAGGGCGAGCAGGAAGGTCGAGAAGCCGCCACTCGCAGCATCGCCGCCAGAATGCTGGCGCGCGGCCTCGAACGACAAATCGTGCGGGAACTCACCGGGCTTAGCGACGAGGAGCTCGCCGCGCTGGCGCCCTGATGCAGCAGGGGCGGCGTTGCGCCGCCCCTCTTCAGTTAAGACGCGACGGACGGAGCTAAATCGTCGCCCTTTCCATCCCGCTTCACTTCCGTGACTTCATCACCCTTTTCATTTCGCAGATGGACTTCCAGCTGGTTAAAGGCAATGTTGATGTCATTCTCCCGGCACAGACGGTCGATGGCGCGGTTGAGCTCATCCACCGTGTAGCTGCGATCGCGCAGTTCACGGACATACAGACGTAGTTCATGATCCAGCGTACTGGGGCCGAAGGTGGTGAAGAAGACCGCCGGCGCTGGCTCCTGCATCACTTTCGGATGATCGTGCGCCACCTTCAGCAGCACCTCCTTCACCTTATCCAGGTCGGAACCATAGGCGACGCCGAGGCGGATCACCACGCGGGTCACGGTGTCGGAGAGCGACCAGTTGATCAAGCGCTCGGTAACGAACGCCTTGTTCGGGATGATCACCTCTTTGCGATCGAAGTCGGTAATGGTGGTGGCGCGAATACGGATTTTGCTTACCGTACCGGAGAAGGTGCCGATAGTCACCGTATCCCCAATGCGCACCGGACGTTCGAACAGAATAATCAGGCCGGAGACAAAGTTACCGAAGATCTCCTGCAGACCAAAACCCAAACCAACCGACAGCGCGGCCGCCAGCCATTGCAGTTTGTCCCAGGAGACGCCCAGCGATCCGAATACCGTCATCGCCCCAATGGCGATAATCGCATAGTTAAGAATGGTGGTGATGGCGTAGGAAGTCCCCTGGCGCATATTGAGCCGCGACAGGACCAGCACCTCCAGCAGCCCCGGCAGGTTGCGGATTAGCGCCCAGGCAACCATCGACGCCACAATGGCAAACAGCAGGCTGCCCATCGTCACGCTGCGCACCACGCTGGCCCCCGCCTCGGTGCCGTTGTAATGCCAGAGGGTGATGCTGTCAAGATAGGCGAAAACGGTGATCAAATCCGACCAAATCGCCCAGAACATGACCGCGAACAGCGCGATCATCACCAGCATGGTGATGCGCAACGTCTGCTGGTTAACCTGCTCGAGGGCGATAGTCGGCTCCTCCTGCGGCTCGGCGCCTTCCGCGCCCTCCTTCACCAGATGCTGACGGCGCGCCAGCGCCCGGCGCCAGGCGATACGCCGCGCCGCCACGCTCAGGCCACGCAGCACGGTCTGGTACAGCAGGTTCCAGAGCATTACCAGATAAACCGTCTCGATCCAGCGTCCCGCCAGGCGCAGCGTGGTGTAGAAGTAGCCGGTCGCCGTCAGCACCATCAGGGCCACCGGAACGATAGACAGCACCGTGATCGTCAGCAGGCGCAGGCTGTGCGACTCTTTATCGCGCCAGCTTTCCCGGCACATCGGCCAGACCAGCACCGCGATCAGCAGTAAGTTGAAGAAAATCACCAGCTGCCCCAGCACATCGTCCATCAGGTTCAGCGGCGACAGCTCGGAAATCACCGACCAGAAATTCAGCGGCAGCAGCGCCAGGCTGACGCGGACAATCTGCCGCCGCCAGTGGCTGGTCAACTGCGCCGGCATATTAAAGTGGCTGACCGCCACGCCGTTCTTTTCCAGCACTTTCCAGCACAGGCCAAACACCAGCCAGAACATCGCCAGTTTTTTACTGTACGCCCACAGCAGTCCGCTGATATTTAACTGCATGGTGAGTAAGATCAGGCCAATCGCCAGAATCACCAGCACCACCGGTAAGGCGCGGATCAGGTCGATAAAGATCGCCTTCGGCGTATGCAGTTGGGTATCATTGCGTAGTTGGCCTACCTGAGAAGCCAGCTTCGCCTGATAATCCTTGAGCCACTGCAAACGCCAGCGGATCAGGCCGGCAATTAGCAGCAGCGGTAATCCGGCGAGGAAAGCGATAAATACCGCCGGCCACGCTTTTTCCCAGTTCACGGTGATTTTCATCGCCTTAAACTGACCTTTCAGCGCTTCCGGGAAGGCCTTAATCCACTCCCAGTCCATCGGTTTATTGCTGTTCACCCAGAAAATTTGCTGGGTCAGGATTTCTTTCAGGCTGCTGGAGACGCTCATCAGCTGCTGCTGGTTGATCTGCAGGTTGATGGCCATCATCAGCTGGTTCCCCAGCTGTTTATTGAACTGGTCAAGCAGCTCGCGACGCATGTCGATCACTTCCAGCAGCGCGGCGTGCACTTCATCGGTTACTTCAGCGCTGTGCCCCTCTTCCAGCTTAGCGACATAGGCATCGCTCTGGAACAGGGCGTCGCGCTGCTGGTTAACTTCAAACTGTTCAAGCCGCAGGTCGGCTATGCGATTAGTCATATCCTGCAGCTCATCCGCCGACGGCAGCGTCTGCTGCTGCTGATAAAGAATGCGCGACAGCAGCAGGCTGCCCTTGAGCACGGAAATTTGCTCTTTAATATCCCGCTCAGACTGCAGGGCGCGGTCGAGCCAGTTCTTTACCTGGATATTGCGCTGCACCAGCTGGTTGCCATTCTCCGTCGCCTGGATCAGCTTCTCGCTCAACTGGTGGTTAACATCCAGCTCCTGCTTGACCAGCGGGTTGGCCTGAATACGCGTGGTTTCATCCGGCGTGACCGCCTCCTGGGCGGTTTTCTCAGTCAGCGTCAGCCGCTTGCTGTTCACCGCCTCCTGCAGCAGCTGCAGCTGATGCTCCAGCCGGTTGCTCCAGGCGGTCACATAGTCACGCTGCTTCTGCAGGGTATCCTGCAGGATAGTGTTGCCTTCGAGGCTCTTACGCTGCTGCTCGATCTGCGCGTTGAGCAACGCCTGCTGGGCCTGCAGCAACACCTGCTGGGTCGGACGCAGAGTCTCATCGCCCACCGAGGTGCCATTCAGACGATTACGGATCTGCTGCAGCTGCTGGGAGGCGTTGTACATCGCATTTTGCACCCGTTCCGGCTGCGTTTGCAGGGAAACCAGCTGGCTGTTGTAGGTTGCCAGATCGTTTTGCGCATTCTGCAGATCGTCCAGCGTTTGGGTGACGCGTGATTCCAGCTGACGCAGGGAGAGCGTGCTCAGCGTCTTGCGCGTCGCGTCGTCGTTCGGGACATCGCTCAGGTTGTTAAGGTTATCCACCGCCTGGCGCAGCTTCGACGGGGCTTGCTCGACCTGCTGGCGGAGCTGCGTCGTCTCGCTCTTGATGCGATCGATTTTATCCAGCGTTTCCAGGGTCTGGGTCAAATCCTGCTGGACCAGTTTATCCTGCGGAGTCAGTTCCTTTTGCTTGTTTAATGTGTTGAGCTGACTCTGCACCTCCGCCCGGTCAGGGAGGTCTGCGGCGCGGCCCTGAACTGGACTGAAAAGGCCAATAAAACAGAGCAGCATAATGGTAAAGATGAACGTGGCGCGTTGCCTGGAGATCGTGTGCAGCATAGTTAATATGAATGAATGCAAATGCCGGAGAATACCGGGGGTCGTCGCAAGCGCGCAGAATAGCACTTCTCATCGCTGGCGAATAGCGGCGGACTGCGCTAAAAATTCACGCTCATCCGCACGCTTCGTTAAGCTGGCAGGCTCTCCGGGCCGCGAAGCGTGGGGCAGAATTGATACATCTCCAGCAGGATGGCGACGTAGTCACGCGCTTCCGCATGCAGGTCGAACGAGTCGGGAGCAAACAGCCAGTTCTCCATCAGGCCTGAAAGGTAGCTGCGCATTAAAATCGCCGCTCGCCGGGTGAGTAAATTGGCAGGCAACAGCTTCGCCGCGATACACTCTTTTAAGGTCTGCTCGATACGCTCGTAGCTCGCCAGGGAGAGCTGCCGCTGGGCCTGCTGCACTACGGTCATTTCTCCGACGAATTCACACTTATGGAAGATAATCTCCATCATCAACCGACGACGCTCTTCTGTCACTGTCGCTTCAAGAACATAGACTAATATCTCCCTGATAACTGAGAGTGGATCGTTGGGGAATTTTGCCCGATACTCAATTTCGAGATCGCTAATACTGGCGTCTGACAGCTCCCAAATTTCGTTGAATAAATCTGATTTATTCTTGAAATGCCAGTAGATAGCCCCCCTCGTTACACCCGCAGCTTTTGCAATTGTTGCCAACGAGGTAGATGATACGCCTTGCTGCGAAAACAGACGCAGAGCAACATCCAGAATCAGTTGCCGGGTTTCACGTGCCTGTTGTTTGGTTTTTCGTGCCATAGGTTAATGACTTTACAGAGGTTACGTTTACATACATTTGTGAATGTATGTACCATAGCACGACCATAATAGAAAGACTGTAGTGGGTTTGTGGTTGTTTGAGCCACTGAACATTTTGAAATTGGACACTCGAGGTTTACATATGAACAAAAACAGAGGGTTAACGCCTCTGGCGGTCGTTCTGATGCTCTCAGGCAGCTTAGCGCTAACAGGATGTGACGATAAACCGGCTCAACAAGGAGCCCAGCACATGCCGGAAGTCGGTATTGTGACGCTCAAATCCGCACCTCTACAAATAACCACCGAACTGCCAGGCCGAACCAGCGCCTATCGCATTGCGGAAGTTCGTCCTCAGGTCAGTGGCATTATTTTAAAACGTAACTTCGTGGAAGGTAGCGATATCCAGGCCGGCGTTTCCCTGTATCAGATCGATCCAGCCACCTATCAGGCCAGCTATGACAGCGCCAAAGGCGACCTGGCAAAAGCCCAGGCGGCGGCAAACATGGATCAACTTACGGTCAAGCGTTATCAGAAACTGTTAGGCACTAAATATATCAGTCAACAAGACTACGATACCGCCGTCGCGACGGCGCAGCAGAGCAATGCGGCCGTGGTCGCGGCGAAAGCAGCCGTTGAAACCGCGCGCATCAATCTGGCCTACACCAAAGTCACCTCGCCGATTAGCGGCCGCATTGGTAAATCCGCGGTGACCGAAGGGGCGCTGGTGCAAAATGGTCAAACAACCGCCCTGGCAACCGTTCAGCAGTTGGATCCGATCTATGTCGACGTCACCCAGTCGAGCAATGATTTCCTGCGCCTGAAACAGGAGCTGGCCGATGGCCGTCTGAAACAGGAAAACGGGAAAGCGAAAGTGGAGCTGGTGACTAACGACGGTCTTAAGTATCCGCAGGCTGGCACGCTGGAATTCTCGGATGTCACCGTCGATCAGACCACCGGCTCTATCACGCTGCGCGCTATTTTCCCTAACCCGGATCACACCCTGCTACCGGGGATGTTTGTCCGTGCCCGTCTGGAAGAAGGGGTTAACCCTGACGCCCTGCTGGTGCCGCAACAGGGTGTCACCCGTACGCCGCGCGGCGATGCCAGCGTCATGGTAGTGGGTGAAGGCGATAAGGTCGAAGTCCGCCAGGTCACTGCTTCTCAAGCGATTGGCGATAAATGGCTGGTCACTGACGGTCTGAAATCCGGCGATCGCGTTATCGTCACTGGCCTGCAAAAAATCAAACCAGGCGTGCAGGTAAAAGCGCAGGAAGTAGCTTCTGATGATAAACAGCAAGCCGCAGGCAACGCGCCATCAGAACAAACCAAGTCTTAACTTAAACAGGAGCCGTTAAGACATGCCTAATTTCTTTATCGATCGCCCCATATTTGCATGGGTGATCGCCATCATCATCATGCTGGCTGGGGGATTATCGATCCTCAAATTGCCGGTGGCGCAATATCCGACGATTGCGCCGCCAGCAATTTCCATTACCGCCATGTACCCCGGTGCTGACGCCGAAACCGTGCAAAACACCGTGACTCAGGTTATCGAACAGAATATGAACGGTATCGATCACCTGATGTACATGTCCTCGAATGGCGACTCCACCGGTACGGCGACCATCACCCTGACCTTCGAATCCGGTACCGATCCGGACATCGCCCAGGTTCAGGTTCAGAACAAGCTGGCCCTGGCCACCCCTCTGCTGCCGCAAGAAGTACAGCAGCAAGGGATCAGCGTTGAGAAAGCGTCCAGCAGCTTCCTGATGGTTGTCGGCGTTATTAACACCAACGGCACCATGAACCAGGACGATATTTCGGACTACGTGGCGGCCAACATGAAGGACCCGATCAGCCGTACCAGCGGCGTCGGCGACGTTCAGCTTTTCGGTTCCCAGTACGCGATGCGTATCTGGATGGATCCGAATAAACTGAATAACTTCCAGCTCACGCCGGTGGACGTGATCAGCGCTCTGAAAGCGCAGAACGCCCAGGTAGCCGCTGGTCAGTTAGGCGGTACGCCGCCGGTGAAAGGCCAGCAGCTCAACGCGTCCATCGTCGCACAGACGCGTCTGACCAATACGGAAGAGTTTGGCAACATCCTGCTGAAGGTGAACCAGGATGGTTCCCAGGTTCGTCTGCGTGATGTCGCCAAAATTGAGCTGGGTGGCGAAAGCTATGACGTGGTGGCGAAGTATAACGGCCAGCCAGCGTCCGGTCTGGGTATTAAACTGGCTACCGGCGCGAACGCGCTGGATACCGCCAACGCGATCCGCGCTGAACTGGCGAAGATGGAGCCGTTTTTCCCGTCGGGGATGAAAATCGTTTACCCGTATGACACCACCCCGTTCGTGAAAATCTCTATTCACGAAGTGGTTAAAACGCTGGTGGAAGCGATCATCCTGGTCTTCCTGGTGATGTATCTGTTCCTGCAGAACTTCCGCGCTACGCTGATCCCGACCATCGCGGTGCCGGTGGTCCTGTTAGGGACCTTCGCGGTGCTGGCGGCGTTTGGCTTCTCGATAAACACCCTGACGATGTTCGGGATGGTGCTCGCCATCGGCCTGCTGGTGGATGACGCCATCGTGGTGGTCGAGAACGTCGAGCGCGTCATGGCCGAAGAAGGCCTGCCGCCGAAAGAAGCGACGCGTAAATCGATGGGGCAGATTCAGGGCGCGCTGGTAGGTATCGCCATGGTGCTGTCGGTGGTATTTATCCCGATGGCATTCTTCGGCGGTTCAACCGGCGCCATCTATCGCCAGTTCTCCATCACCATTGTTTCCGCAATGGCGCTATCGGTACTGGTCGCGCTGATCCTGACGCCGGCGCTGTGCGCCACGATGCTGAAGCCTATCCAGAAAGGCAGCCACGGCGCGACCACCGGTTTCTTCGGCTGGTTTAACCGCATGTTCGATAAGAGCACGCACCATTACACCGACAGCGTAGGCAACATTCTGCGCAGCACCGGTCGCTATCTGGTGCTGTATCTGATCATCGTGGTGGGCATGGCGTGGCTGTTCGTTCGTCTGCCGAGCTCGTTCCTGCCGGACGAAGACCAGGGGGTATTCCTGAGTATGGCCCAGCTGCCTGCCGGCGCCACCCAGGAGCGCACGCAGAAAGTGCTGGATGAGATGACGAATTACTATCTCACCAAAGAGAAGGACAACGTGGAATCCGTGTTTGCGGTTAACGGCTTCGGCTTCGCCGGCCGCGGCCAGAACACCGGTATCGCGTTCGTCTCGCTGAAAGACTGGAGCCAACGTCCGGGCGAAGAAAACAAAGTTGAAGCGATCACCGGTCGGGCGATGGGCTACTTCTCGCAGATTAAAGACGCGATGGTCTTCGCCTTTAACCTGCCGGCTATCGTTGAACTGGGTACCGCGACCGGCTTTGACTTCCAGCTGATTGATCAGGGCGGCCTGGGACACGAAAAACTGACCCAGGCACGTAATCAGCTGTTTGGCATGGTGGCGCAGCATCCTGACGTGCTGACCGGCGTGCGTCCTAACGGTCTGGAAGATACACCGCAGTTCAAAGTCGATATCGATCAGGAAAAAGCCCAGGCGCTGGGCGTCTCCATCAGCGACATTAACACCACGCTAGGCGCTGCCTGGGGCGGAAGCTATGTCAACGACTTTATCGACCGCGGCCGCGTGAAGAAAGTGTACATCATGTCCGAAGCGAAATACCGTATGCTGCCTGAGGACATCGGCAAGTGGTATGTTCGCGGCAGTGATGGCCAGATGGTGCCGTTCTCCGCCTTCTCCACCTCGCGTTGGGAATACGGTTCGCCGCGTCTGGAACGCTACAACGGTCTGCCATCGATGGAAATTCTTGGCCAGGCAGCGCCAGGCAAGAGTACCGGTGAGGCGATGAGCCTGATGGAAGAGCTGGCGGGTAAACTGCCGTCGGGTATCGGCTACGACTGGACCGGGATGTCTTATCAGGAGCGGCTGTCCGGTAACCAGGCCCCTGCCCTGTATGCCATCTCGCTGATTGTCGTCTTCCTGTGTCTGGCAGCGCTGTATGAGAGCTGGTCGATTCCGTTCTCGGTCATGCTGGTCGTACCGTTAGGTGTGGTCGGCGCGCTGTTAGCCGCCACCCTCCGCGGTTTAACCAATGACGTTTACTTCCAGGTTGGCCTGTTGACCACCATCGGCCTGTCGGCGAAAAACGCGATACTGATCGTTGAATTCGCCAAAGACCTGATGGAGAAAGAGGGCAAAGGGCTGATTGAGGCGACGCTTGAAGCGGTGCGTATGCGTCTGCGTCCGATCCTGATGACCTCCCTGGCGTTTATCCTTGGGGTTATGCCGCTGGTTATCAGCTCCGGTGCTGGCTCCGGTGCGCAGAACGCCGTCGGTACAGGCGTAATGGGCGGGATGGTGACCGCGACGATCCTGGCTATCTTCTTCGTGCCGGTGTTCTTTGTGGTGGTTCGTCGCCGCTTTAGTAAGAAAACGGAAGATATTGAGCACAGCCATCAGGTTGAGCATCATTAATCTGCACTACTGAACAAAGGGCCGCCACCGCGGCCCTTTTTTTGTTCATTACCGACAGGGCACATATTGCCATTGTTTATTTTTCGCGCTGCATTTAATATCTATTGATGTGTTGCAGACTATATCTATCGCGCTGTTTAGCCCTTAGGATCTTCTTACGCTCATTTACCAGGAATAATCCTAATATCATCATTCACGGCCGGCGGTTTCTGAACGCGACGACTGCCTGTCTTAAACCAATGATTGATAAGACATCTCTATTTTTCAGGCTGCGCGCCCGGGCCGCAGAAATTAATTCGTCTATTTTTAAGATAATTTCTCTCTGATAATTGTAATTTTTCGTAATAGCACGATGAAATCTCCTGGAGAGTGGATTATAGTTAAATCAGCAGGATTACTCAGTTAGTGTCAGGTCAGTTAGTCGTGTTCATCCCACAACGGTGTTTGTTAGTCGTCGTTTAAACCACTCAAAAGGGGATGCGTTATGGACGAATACTCGCCAAAAAGACATGATATCGCACAACTACGCTTTCTCTGCGAAACGCTGTATCATGACTGCCTTGCAAACCTGGAAGAGAGCAACCATGGCTGGGTCAACGACCCGACATCGGCTGTCAATCTCCAGTTAAATGAACTGATCGAGCACATTGCCACATTCGCCCTTAATTATAAAATTAAGTACGCTGAGGATAATAAGCTGATCGCTCAGGTTGACGAATATCTGGACGACACATTTACGTTGTTCAGTAACTACGGCATTAACTCTACGGATTTGCAAAAGTGGAAAAAATCCGGTAATCGGTTATTTCGTTGTTTTGTCAACGCCAGCCGGGAAAATCCGGCCAGTCTTTCGTGTTAGGATTATTACAATCAAAAGGTGGAATTATGTCTGATAAGCCATTAACTAAAACAGACTATTTGATGCGCTTACGTCGTTGCCAGACAATTGACACGCTGGAGCGCGTCATTGAAAAAAACAAATATGAACTTTCTGATAATGAGCTGGCGGTATTTTACTCAGCCGCCGATCATCGTCTGGCTGAACTGACTATGAATAAGCTGTACGATAAAATCCCGACGTCCGTCTGGAAATTTATCCGCTAATTAGTGCGCCCGACGCGGTCTGCTGACCGGATGGTAATCGCCAGCCTCAGCAGGACATCTTTGTGATAGTCATCACAGCATTCAGCAAACAGCAAACTTGTAACCGGTTTCTTTTTTATACTGTTGCGACCTCTAACGTCAGGTATAAGGAAGACCAATGAGTGAAGAAAAACGCAAAATGATCGCCGGTGAGCTCTATTTATCTGGCGACCCAACGCTTCGCGCCGATCGCCTGCGCGCCAGACAGCTGCTGCACCGTTATAATCATTCCGCCCCGAATGCCCAGGAAGAACGTCAGCATATTCTGGCCGAGCTGTTCGGTCGCGCTGGCGATGCGTATATCGAGCCAAGCTTTCGCTGCGACTACGGCTACAATATCTTTCTCGGCGCCGGTTTTTACGCCAATTTCGACTGTGTGATGCTGGACGTCTGCCCTATCCATATTGGCGATAACTGCATGCTGGCGCCGGGCGTCCATATCTATACCGCCACCCATCCGCTGGATGCTGAGGCCCGAAACAGCGGCCAGGAATATGGCAAACCGGTGACCATTGGCCACAATGTGTGGATTGGTGGTCGGGCGGTGATCAATCCCGGGGTGACCATTGGCGATAATGCGGTCATCGCCTCCGGAGCGGTGGTCACTAAAGACGTTCCCGCCAGTACCGTTGTCGGCGGCAACCCGGCGCAGATCATCAAGCGCCTTCCGCCGCCGAATGCGTAACTGTTATGCTTTTCTGTAACTGATCTGTTACTTTCTCCGCAGAATACTGCAACATAAAATAACCTTCAGGCTGAGCCTGCCGCACCTGATCCATCGGGCGCACGGGGCGGGCTTATTGCAGAATTCGGGGACCAAGATGACAGAAATACAACGCCTGCTGACTCACACCATTGACGAACTTAACGTGCAGGAAAAACGCGATAATCGCCCGCGTTTTAGCATCAGTTTTATCCGCAACCATCCGGGCCTGTTTGTTGCCATGTATGCCGCGTTTCTGGCGACGCTGGTGGTCATGATGCGCTCTGAAACGCTGGTGGATTCGGTCTGGTTGTTGGTGGTGCTGTTCATCCTGTTCAACGCTTTTTTCTTCTTTGACGTCTATCCACGCTATCGTTACGAAGATATCGATGTCCTCGACTTTCGCGTGTGTTACAACGGCGAATGGTACAACACCCGCTTTGTCCCCCGACAGCTGATCGACCGTATCCTGCAGTCGCCGGACGTCGATAGCGAGCAGAAGGCACAGCTTAAAAAAATGGTCGACACCAAAGGCGAGCTCTCCTTTTACGATGTCTTTACGCTGACCCGCGCCGGTACTGCGCAATAAGACGATTCAGCGTCCGCAGCGCCAGCGGATAGCGGGAAGCCGAAGTATTGCCATACCCCAGCACCAGCCCGCTCCGCCCCCGCCGCGGGTCGAGATAGAAATGGCTTAGCGCAGCGGGCGCCAGCTGAAACTGACGCGCCTGCTGCGCAATCGTTCGATCGTCGATCCCCTCTATGGCCAACGTCAGATGGAGTCCCCCTTCCCCACCGAGGACTTCGCACGGCACGGTAATCTCTTGCGCCAGCGCCTCGCGCAGCTGTTGCTGACGTTTGCGGTACAGACGACGCATCGCTGCCAGATGACGCGCATAGTGTCCCTTCTCGATAAAGCTGGCCAGCGCACGCTGTTCAGCGCGATGCCCGCCGCGCAGCAGCGCGCCAATGGCCTCCTGAGCGGCATCCGCCAGCGCGGACGGCATGACCATAAAACCGATACGCAGCGCCGGAAACAGGGTTTTGCTGAAGGTGCCGAGATAGACCACCGGGGCATCCGGGACCATCCCCAGCATCGCCGGGATCGGCTCTCCGCTGTGGCGAAACTCGCTGTCGTAGTCATCCTCCACAATCCACGCGCCGTGCCGATGGGCATACTCCACCAGCGCCAGACGCCGCGCGGCGCTCATGACGCTCCCAAGGGGATACTGATGAGAGGGAGAGGTGAAAATCAGCCGGGGTGGCTCTGCCACGCCGTTGGCGATACACATCCCTTCACCATCGACGGCCATCCCACAGACCCGCAGCCCCGCTCGCTGGAAACCACTCCTGGCGCCCAGGTACCCCGGCTCTTCCAGCCACACGCTGTCGCCCGGGTTGGTCAACAGCGAGGCGCATAAGTTGACCCCTTCCAGCGCCCCCTCGGTGATGACGATCTGCCGGATATCGCACCGGATGCCCCGGGAGAGCGCCAGATGGCGGGCGATAGCCTCCCGCAGTTGGGGATCGCCCGCGGCCTCACCGTAGCCCAACAGCGTGCTGCCTTCGTCGCGCAATGCCTTATCGATTAACCGCCGCCACAGCGGCAGCGGGAAATAGTTCACCGCCGGCATGCCAGGCGTAAACGGCAGCGCCGGCGAGTCACGGCGCATAGCGGCTGGCAGCCCCTGCAGCCGCTCAGACAGCACAACGGGTGGCGCTATTACCTCCTGCCGACCGCTAGCGGCGAGCGGCACCACCAGCGTCCCCTGACGGCATCGCGTCAGGTATCCCTCCAGCGTCAGTTGCTCCAGTGCGGCATTCACCGTATTACGCGACAGATGCAGTCGACCGGCAATCACGCGCGATCCTGGCAAACGGCAGCTGGCCGCCAGGTTTCCCTGCAGGATGGCATAGCGCAAAGTGTGGTAAAGGGCGCGCTGCAGGGTTTCGTCCGTTCGCTGCCGCATCCCCTGCGTCACCAACCCATAAAACGCATCGTCCGGTATATTCATGTCGCCTCCTCGTGGATCCATAAAAACATACTCTAATGGCACTTTTTATGGAACCAGCCAGCGCGTACGCTGCCTGTACATCCCCAATAAGGAAACCGCAATGTGTGAATACAATCAGTTTGGACAGGCGCTCGGCGCCGCGCTGCCCGACTGGCAACCCCGCCCCTGGCCGACCCGGCTGGTACTTCAGGGCAGCCGCTGTCGGCTCGAACCACTCACCCTCGCCCACGCCAGCGATCTGTTTGCTGCCCATCAGCTGGCGCCCGACGCCCGCAGCTGGACGTGGCTGCTGCGCGAACCGGAAACCAGCCTGGCTGAATTTAGCGCCTGGGTGGCGCAGGTTGCTACGCTGGCCGATCCGATCCATTTCGCCGTCGTTGACCAGCAGCGTGGAACGGCGGTCGGTTCGCTGGCGTTAATGCGCATCGATGCCACCCATGGCGTGGTCGAGGTGGGGCATGTCCATTTCTCTCCGCTGCTAAGCCGAACGGCTATGGCCACCGAAGCGCACTGGCTGTTGATGCAGTATGTGTTCGAGACGCTCGGCTACCGTCGCTATGAATGGAAATGCAATAGCCTCAATACGCCGTCAGGCCGGGCGGCAAGGCGACTGGGATTTCAGTACGAAGGACGTTTTCGTCAGGCGCTGGTGAGCAAAGGACACAACCGGGACACGGACTGGTTTTCAGTGATTGATGGCGAATGGCCGCAGCTGGATAGCGCCATGCGCCAATGGCTGGCCGCCGACAATTTTACCGCCGACGGCCAGCAGCGCCGTCCCCTGGAAAGCTTCCGTTAACGACGTTTTTTGCGCCCCTGCACTGCTTTGAAGCGGGGGTTGCTCTTACAGATCACGTACAGCCGCCCTTTGCGTTTGACCAGCTGGCAATCCGGGTGGCGCTGTTTGGCGCTGCGTAATGAGTTAACGACCTGCATCATGCCTTCCTTTTTGCATCAATGAAGCCGCCAAAGCGCTGGCGGAAACGGGCCGCGCTACCCTCGCTGGCGAACGTTTTTTGTTTGCCGGTGTAGTAGGGATGAGATTTCGAGGAGACGTCGATCGTCACATACGGATACGTCTCACCGTCGAGCTCAATCACGCGTTCGGTGCGGATGGTTGAGCCAACTTTAAAATATTCATTGGCGCTGGTGTCGTGAAACACCACCGTGCGATAGGGAGGATGGATATGGGCTTTCATCATGACCTCGTCATTATGTTATAACATTACAATTAAGGTACGCCGTTCCACGACAAAGATCAACCATGGTCATATCAGGGGTAATAACAAAGAGGCGAGTTTCCTCGCCTTTGGCTTCAGGGCGCCAGACGGTGGGCGATAGCGCGAAGTTGCTCCGCGATAGCCTGCAGATCTTTCCCCTGCTCGACTCTGGCGCCGCTGGAATGGCGAATCACCAGGCGCGCCGGCAGGATGGATGAGGTATGCGCCGCACCGCTGGTACTGGCGAGGATCCGCCGCACCGCCTCTTTCCCCTGCAGGTCGAGGTCCAGCGAGACCGTACTCAATGCCGGATAGAAAAAGGAGCTTTCGTAGGTATCGTCATAGCCAATCACCGACTTCTCTCCCGGCACCGCCACCTGATGCTGATGGAAGGCGCTGAGCACCCCCAGCGCCATCTGGTCATTGCCCACCAGCACGGCGCTGAAATTAGGCGTTTCCCGCAGCATCTGCAGCGCGCCGGCGTAGCCGCTCTGCGCATCCCAGTTGCCGCGCAGGACGGTCACCGGCTTCAGACCGTAGCCATCCAGGGTCTCGAGCCAGCTTTTCAGCCGCAGTTTCGCCGATACGGAGCTGTCCGGGCCTGCCAGCAACGCAATCTCCCGATGCCCCATCTCATAGAGATATTTGACGCTGGCCCGGGTGCCGTCCGCCGGGTTAAACGAAACGTTAAACACGGAGCTGTAGGGATCAACGTCGAGAAACAGGCAGACGATATCATCATTGTCAGCGGCGATTTTCTGCGCCTGTTCGGTCTCCAGCGGCACGTTGATAATGACCTTATCCACCCGCTGAGACTTCAGCTCATTGATGGAATCCTGGATGCTTTGGTTGACGCTCTCATCAATCATTGAAATCAGGACCTGGTAACCTTCCAGATTAGCATAGCGTTTTACCGCCGCCGCCACCTGGGAGGGGGCATGCCAGGCCAGCGAAATCGTCACCAGTCCGACCGTCTGGCTCTCCTTCCCCACCAGCTGCTGCGCCAGCCGGTTTGGCACATAGCGCAGAGCCTCTATCGATTTCTCCACCTTGCGGCGCGTCGCTTCGGATACATTGGCAGATTTGTTGAGTACCCTGGACACGGTCTGGTAAGAGACGCCCGCATGACGAGCGACGTCTTCCAGAGTAGCGCTTTTAGACTTCATGGTCCGGTTCCTTATGTTGTTATCCCATGATTGTAACAGGGGCCATTTGAAAAAACGCTCACCGCTACCTCTCATCGCAAAATTACACCACAAAAAGTATTACGTTCACAACCAGGTTAATTGTGAAACACTTCACTCATCACAACAAAAACCAGCGTTATTATTTGCACTTAGTCACACAATAATCATATCTCATTTGCCTGAAGTTACATTTAGGCATTTTATGACATCAGTTATGTGAACGTAATACAAAACAATAAGAGGATAGAGATGAATACGACACTGCGCGTCCTTTCCACAGCATTAGCCGCTGCGCTAATCGCCCCTTCCGCCTTTGCGGCTACCGCTGCGATCCCGACCGTTGATTTTCATGGCTATTTGCGTGCCGGGGTTGGGGTCTCCGGCGACGGTAGCGAAGCGGAATGGCAAAAGAACAAGCTGGGCCGGTTGGGGAACGAATCGGATACCTATGGCGAGCTGGAGTTAGGCTCCGAGGTCTACAAAAAAGATGATGTCAGTTTCTATCTCGACAGCATGGTCAGCATGGTCTCCGATGGCTCTAACGATAATGAAACCACGCTGAACGATGACGCGCAGTTCGGCTTACGTCAGCTGAACCTGCAGATCAAAGGGCTGATCCCGGGCGATCCGAATGCGGTGATCTGGGGCGGCAAACGTTACTACCAGCGTCACGACCTGCACATCATCGATACTAAATACTGGAACATTTCCGGCTCCGGGGCCGGGGTGGAAAACTACACCCTTGGCCCGGGCGCCGTCTCGCTGGCGTGGATCCGCGGCGATGCCAACGACGTTGACTATCGCGTCGATGGCGACAGCAACGTCAATATCAACTATATCGATTTACGCTACGCGGGATGGAAGCCGTGGTCCGGGTCGTGGACCGAATTCGGCATCGACTACGCCATGCCGAACACCACCAAAAAACAGGACAGCTACGGCGGACTGTACGATGCCGAAAATGGCGTGATGCTGACCGGTGAAATCAGTCAGGATATGCTGGGCGGCTATAACAAAACCGTGCTGCAGTATGCCAACAAAGGTCTGGCGCAGAATATGGTCTCCCAGGGCGGCGGCTGGTACGATATGTGGAACTACGTGAACGACGCCACCGGCTATCGCGTGATTAACACCGGTCTGATCCCCATTACCGAGAAGTTCTCCATCAACCACGTTCTGACCTGGGGCTCGGCGGATGACATTACCGACTATACCGATAAAACGCGGATGCTGTCGCTGGTCGCCCGCGGGCAGTATCAGTTCACCGACTACGTGCGCCTGATTGGCGAAGTCGGCGGTTTCTATCAGAAAGACAGCTATAACAATGGCACCAGCTACAAACAGGCCGGTGAGAAATATACCATTGCGCTGGGCCTGGCGGACGGGCCGGACTTTATGTCACGCCCGGAATTACGTATTTTCGCGTCGTATCTGAATGATTCCGAAGATGGTAAACCGTTTGAAGACCAGACGGCGAATAATACCTGGAATTTCGGCGTGCAGGTTGAGGCCTGGTGGTAATATCGCGCTGGTAAGACAAATACGTTATTTATATCTCCAACTGTAAGGTCATTAATTTCCCTCCGGTAATCATTATTGCCACTGCTGTCTTTGTCTTATTTTCGGGATAACCTGTTTTCAGGTTATCCCGTTTTATTTATTTCCGCGCAGCAAAATGGTCATCCAGCAATTGACGTAGCGCATCGGACTGCTTACCGAAAATAGCATGAACCTGCTGGCCAAGAATAATGACACCCAGCGCGCCCTGCTGCTGTAATGCGTCCGAGTCCACGGCTGCCAGATGACGAACCGTTACCCGTAGACGGGTAATACAGGCGTCCACTTGGGTAATATTCGCTTCACCGCCGAAGGCCTGAACCAACGCCTCGATTTGCTGTTTTTCCGCTTCGCTTAACGGCTGTGCCGGACGTGCAGGAGAGAAATAGTGCAGGAAAGATTTTAAACTCACCATCATAAACTCCAGGGTAATAGATAAAAAAAAGCCTGCTCGTCAGAGCAGGCGTGGAGAAAAAAGATTAGGCGTGGCGACGGAGAATACGGCAATCCCATGCTGACAGGGTCAGCGGGTCCGACACCGCCGCGTCGGTCAGGCAATCCCGATACCCTGACGGCAGGCTCAGGGTATGGCTTTGCGCGCTGTAGTTCTGCAGGAAGACAAACGTGCTCTCACCGTCGGTGCGCGCAGTAGCCACCACGCCGGGCGGTAAATCCGCCGCGATCGCCCGCGGTAGCGCCAGCTCCTTGCTCAGGGCGGCAAAGAAGTCGCGCTGGAAGGCCAAATCGTTGCGGGAGGCCACATGCCAGGCTTTACCTTTCCCGAAGCCGTTCACCGTCACCGCTGGCCTTCCGGCATAAAAATCATCCCGGTAGGTGGCCAGCGTCTGCGCGCTTTCGGTATGGATCAGTTCACAGAGATGGCGCACCTGATACGGGCCCTGCAGACCGCACTGATTCCCGGCCAGGCCCTGCACCAGATTAAACTCGCCGTCATTCAGGCAGTCGATCTCTTCCGCCCAGATGCCCAGCAGATTGCGCAGCGGGCCAGGGAAGCCGCCGAGATAGCAGAGATCGGATTCGTTGACGATGCCGGTCCAGTAAGTGGTCACCAGATGGCCGCCGCTGGCGACAAACGCCTCCGCCCGCGCGGCAAAGCCGTCGCGCACCATGTATAACATCGGGGCAATGACCAGCCGGTATGGCGTTAAATCAGCGTCGGCGTCAATCACATCGACGGCGATGCCCTGCTCCCAGAACGGACGGTAGTGCTCATTGACCGTCTTCTCATACTCCATCCCCAGATTGCGCGGTCCCTGGGCGTCATCAAGCGCCCAGCGGTTCTGCTGGTCGAAGATAATCGCCACTTTCGCCTCGGTGCGACAGCCCCGGACCTCCGGTAGCTTGCTCAGTATCTCACCGAGTTTGCTGACTTCACGGCCAATACGGGTATCGATGTGCCCGACATGGTCGACCACCGCGCCGTGAAATTTCTCAACCGAACCGCGACTTTTCCGCCACTGGAAATACTGCACCGAGTCGGCGCCATGCGCCACCGCCTGCAGCGAGGAGAGAATATGCATGCCCGGTTTCTTCAGTTTGCTGGTCGGTTGCCAGTTAGTCGCACCCGGCGTGGACTCCATCAGCACAAACGGCTGGCCGCCCTTCAGGCTGCGCATCATGTCGTGATACATCGCGGTGTAGCAGGCCAGCGCGGTTTCGTCTTTGTCGCGGTGCCACATCGGATAGCTGTCCCACGAGATAAAGTCCAGCACCTCCGCCAGCTGCCAGTAGTCATAATCGTAGAAATACTCCATAAAGTTGGTGGTCACCGGCAGGGCGGCATTCGCCGCCTTCAGCGGGGCGATTTCATGGCGGCAGAAATCGGTCACCTGAGCGGTGTTAAAGCGATGCCAGTCAAGGTTGAGACCGTGGATCGACGTTTCACCCTGCGGCGCAGGCGATTCAATCTGCGACCAGTCGGTATAGGTATGGCTCCAGAAGGTGCTCCACCAGGCCTGGTTGAGGTTCTCCAGGGTCTGGTACCGCGTCTTCAGCCAGTCGCGAAAGCGGGTCTGGCAGCGCTCGCAATGACATTCTCCGCCATATTCATTGGAAATATGCCAGCCCAGCACCGCCGGGTGCGCAGCATAGCGCTCCGCCAGCAGGCTATTAATTTTCAGGGTCTTCTCACGATAGATCGGCGATGACATACAGTGGTTGTGACGGCCGCCGTGCAGGGCCGGCACCCTATCGCGCCCCACCCGCAGAACCTGCGGATAGCGTTGAGACATCCACGCCGGACGCGCGCCGCTCGGGGTGGCCAGAAATACATGAATGCCGGCGGCATACAGTTTATCGAGAATAGTATCCAGCCAGGCGAAATCAAATACCCCTTCGCGCGGCTCAAGTTTCGCCCAGCTAAATATGCCCACCGACATCACATTGCATTTTGCCTGCTGCATCATGGCAATGTCTTTATCAATAATGTCGGGGTCATTCTCCCATTGTTCCGGATTATAATCCGCGCCATGCAGCAGCGTATTAACCTTTGGATGTAAAGGTGCAAATTTATTCATAATAAACTTCCTGAAAAGAACGACAAATAATTAATTAAATACTTTTACCGACGGCAGTACTTTTCCCTGGCAGTCAAATAGCGCCTGATTTTCCCGCGCATTACCCTCTTTCCATTCGTCATGGATATATTTCATCCCCGCCGGGGTGGCCCAGGTATTTCCCGGCACGGCAATCCACGTCGGCTCCCAGTAAAAAATACCTTTGCCGCGCTGGTCGGGAACATCTATTACGGCCTGCATCAGATCGTGAATATAGCGATATTGCCCCTGCACGGTGGCGGGATAGCCTCCGTCCTTTTCCTCTTTGGCCTGAAAACTGTTTTCCGCGTTATCGCAGTTGGCCAGGGTATAGGCATAGGCCGCCTCGACGACAATGACGTCTTTGTTATAGCGTTTGCTGATGTCATCCATATTGGCCTTCAGGGCGCTGATCGGCCCGTTCCAGTAGGTGTACATCGACAAACCAATCACGTCATAGGGCACATGACGTTTCTCTATTTCGTCAAACCACCAGCGGAAGGTATCGTTCTTGGTCCCTTCAGCCAGATGCAGCATGATTTTCACCTGCTCGCCATTGCGCAGATTCGCCTTCAGACCATCAATGGCCGCGTTCAGCAGCCCGGCCAGCCGGTCAAACTCGCCGCCCCCCTGCCCCCAGCTTTTCCCTTCCGGCCACAGCATACCGCCGTTAATCTCATTGCCGATCTGCACCATATCCGGCAGGACGCCCGCCTGCTTAAAGCGGGCGATGGTATCCCGGGTATAGTCATGAATCGCCGTTTTCAGCTGCGGATAATCCATCTTTTCCCAGGCCTTCGGTTTGAACTGCTTGCCGGGATCGGTCCAAAAATCGCTGTAATGGAAGTCGAGCAGCAGCTTCATTCCTTGGGCTTTCGCCCGTTTCGCCAGCGCCAGGGTAGTGGCCAGATCGTTATTCCCGCCGCCATAGCCCTCGCCGCTTGCCGATTGCGGATCCACCCACAGGCGGAGGCGAACATAGTTGACGCCGTTCTCTTTCAGAATGGCGATCGGATCCTTACGCTGGTTATTCTGGTCGTAGAAAATTGCCCCGTGCTTTTCGGCATCCAGCAGCGTGGAGATATCCGCGCCTTTAATAAAGTCCGCCGGCATACCCTGAAAGGCGCGGGTTTCAAGCGCGTCCGCTGCCAGCGAAGGGAGGGAAAAACTGCATGCCAGACAAACCGCAAGCCATGCGGGTGTAAATCTTTTCATGTGCTTATCCTTTAGTACTGCCCGAGGTCAGGCCGGAGACGAAGTATTTTTGTAACGCCAGATAGAGGATCGCGACCGGCACGGCAATCAGTACCGCCCCCGCCGCGTAGGTGGTGTAGCTGGCCCCCATTTTTTGCGCCACCAGGTTATACAGACCGATAGGCAGCGTGTATTTATCCGGGGTACGCAGGATGGTGCTGGAGAGGATGAAATCCCCCAGCGGGCCGGTGAAGGAGAACAGCGCCACCACCGCGAGGATCGGCCTCGACAACGGCATGATGATCTCAATAAATATGCGAAAGCTACTGGCGCCGTCCATGCGGGCGGACTCATCCAGATCTTTAGGGATCGCGTCGAGATACCCCTTCATCAGCCAGGTATTCATCGGGATCATTCCCCCGACGTAGATCAGCACCAGCGCCAGATGGCTGTTTATCAGGCCAAGCAGTTGCGACAGCACAAAGATGGCAATCAGCGCGGAAAACTGCGGGATCATCTGCAGCAGCAGGAACAGCATCAGCCCGTTTTGCCGCCCTTTAAAGCGGAAGCGGGAGAAGGCGTAAGCGGTAAAGCTGACGCTAATCAGGGTCAGCACCATGGTCAGAAAGCTGATTTTCATCGAGTTCCAGTACCAGGTGAGGTAATTCACATTGCCATTGAACAGATCGGCATAGTGCTGGAACGACAGGTTTTCCGGAATGATCGAGGTACTGAGCAGGCTATTGCCGGCGTTCAGCGACGCCCCGACGGTCCAGACCAGCGGGTAGATAATCACCACCGAGACCAGGATAACCACCAGCCAGGTAAGAGAGAGTCGTATCCACTTTTCGCGTTTAATACTGGGTGATTGAGCCATGTTGCTTCCCTTACGCCATGTCATCATTTTTGAAGGATTTGGTGGCGCGGAACTGCCACAGCGCCAGGCCGACGACGAAGATCGACAGCAGGATAGTGATGGTCGCCGCGATGGCGTACTGCGACGAGGACATCGTCAGCTTATAGATCCACGACACCAGAATATCCGTCCCGCCGGCGTTAGATCCCGCCACCGCAGGGCCGCCGTTGTTAAACAGATAAATAATGTTGAAATTATTAAAGTTGAAGGTGTACTGGGTGATGATGATCGGCGCGATCGCGTACAGCACCAGCGGCAGGGTGATGGTGCGCAGGCGGGTAAAGGCGCTGGCGCCGTCCATCGTCGCCGCTTCATACAGATCGTCCGGGATCGCCTGCAGCACGCCGGTGGTCATGGCAAAGACAAACGGAAAGCCAAGCCAGGTCTGCATCATGATCAGCGCGGTTTTGGTCCAGAACGGGTCGGTTAGCCATGCCTTCGGACTGATGCCGAAGAATGACAGGATCGCGTTGTTAATCACCCCGAAGGAGTCATTGAACATCCCGGCAAAGACGAGGATAGTGACAAACCCCGGCACCGCCCACGGCAAAATAAAGATGGTGCGGATCAGCGGCTTAAAGCGCAGATCTTTTTGGTTCACCAGAATCGCCAACAGCACGCCCACCGTACACTGCAGGGTGGTCGCCAGCAGCGTCCACACCACGGTCCACTGCAGCACATCCAGAAAGGTGGAGCGCCAGATGGAGAGGGTGAAAATATTGACGAAGTTTTTCAGCCCCACCCAGTCCACCAGCTTCGCCGGCGGCGTGTGGTACAGGTTGTAGTTGGTGAAGGCGATGGCAAAACCAAACAGAATGGGAAAGATCACCACAAAGACCAGCAGAATAAAGCCCGGGGTGATCATCAGGTACGGGAAGCCGTCGCTCAGCAGCATCTGGTACTGCTTACGCACGCTGTTCAGCGCGACCCCTTCATCGCGTTTTTTGCCGTTCAGCCACGCGTCCCGCAGCGAGAGAAAATAGATCAGCACGCCAAAAGCGACGATCAGCACGCTGATAATCCCCTCCGCTAACAGGAAGATAGAGTTATCCCGGGGCACCTCTTCACCCAGGGTATAGAGCCCCCACAGCCCCTCGCGCAGGAAATCGTAAAAAATACCCAAAAAGCTGCTCAGCAGCACCAGGAAGACCAGCCCCTTCAGCCACTGGCGATGATAAAACTGGCCGAAACCCGGCACGATTGCCAGCAACAGGCCGCACCACGCATGGCGCCCGGGCCCGCGCGCGTCGCTAAAATTTTCGCTGGAATGGATGCTCACACTCGACTCCTTCTACAAACGGGAGGTCCCCCTCCCGCTCGGTGACTTCACGTGACGGTAAATTACTGATTGCTGGCCTGCATCGCTTCAATCTGCATCTTGATCTGTTTCACCGCATTATCGAGCGCGGCCTGCGGCGCCTGCTTGCCGGTGAGGCTCAGTTCAAGCGCGGCATTGGCCGGCCCCCACACTTCCCCCATCTCCGGAATGCCCGGCATAGCCATCGCCCGAGCCGACTGAACGGCGACGGCGCTGGCCTTTTCGTCATTTTTAATCACCGGGTCGTCAATCATCGCCTTCAGCGGCGGGATTTCGCCGGTGGCGACATAGCGGGCTTTTACATACTGCGGCTGGTTGATGAACTCGATAAACTGTTGCGCCAGCGCCTTGTCTTTACTCCAGGTCGATACCACGTAGCCCTTAACGCCGAGGAAGGAGCTCATTGGCTTGCCGTCCGGCAGGGTCGGCAGCGGCACCACGCCATAGTTGATACCGGCGGCTTCATACGGCTGGAAGGCCCAGGGGCCGTTGATCACCGCCGCCGCTTTTTTCTCGGTAAACAGCGAATCAATGGCGTTCAGCCCGTTATCGCCGAGGATCCCTGCGGGGAAGGCCTTCTCGGCATAGAATTTTTTCAGGAAGGTCACGGCTTCCACGGCGCCGGGCGTATTGAGCCCCACCTGCTGCGGATTAAAACCGCCGCCGTCGTTCTTCGCGAAGATATAGCCGCCCATCGGGCCAATCGCCCCCCAGCTGTAGTAGATCTGATCAAACTTGGCCAGCAGGCCGTATTTGTTCTGCTCGCGCTGGGTCTTCGAGTAGTCCAGCCAGGCCTGCAGACTGTCCAGCGGCTTGTCGATCAGGTCCTTGTTGTAGATAAGCACCAGGGTTTCCACCGCTTTCGGGATCCCATACAGCGCGTTGTCCATGCGGAAGGCGTTGATAGAAGCTGGCGTAAAGGCATCCTGTTTCGCCTGCTCAACGTTGAGCGGCGAGAGAAGTCCCTGAACGACGGCGCCGCCGAGCTGGTCATTCGGGATCACCAGCACGTCCGGCCCAATGCCCGCCGGGCCATCGAGGCGCAGCTTTTCCAGCTGCTGGGCATAAGGCATCTCCTGCAGATTGACCTTCACGTTGTACTGCTTCTCAAAATCGCTGACCGCGGTTTTGATGCCAGTGGATTTTTTAATGTCTTCCCAAACGTTGAGCTGCCCGGCGGCATGCGCCTGCAGGCTGGTAAGTTGCCCCGCCGCGAGGGTGGTAAGGATCAGTGCAGCAAGCGTGTTCTTTTTCATTATCAACCTCATGTGAAGGTATAACAATTTAATGGTTTTTATTTGACTTACGTCTGCCAGTTAGAAAAAAAATCATTTCAAACTGCCTTGTTACATAGAAAACAGACTCTGGTTCGCTTTTGTTATACGCTACGCTTTGATTGGGGATAAAACTACCATAAGCTGCCAGTTGTGTGATCATCCTTGCAGAAATGAAACGCCGCTGTATGGCGCAAAAACCGCGGAAGTTATAGTCAGGACATGATTTTAGCGCTGTTGAATATCGTCACGCTGATTTGTTACACGTAATACAAACACACTCAAATCAGCGACACGCCAACGGCAAACAACGGCTACTCACTTCGGGGAATGTGGATGTCCAATATACGACTGAGGAATGTCACCAAAAGGTTCGGCAGCACGGTGACGCTGCACCAGGTCAATCTCGATATTGAAGATGGCGAGTTTGCGGTCTTCGTCGGCCCTTCCGGCTGTGGAAAATCGACGCTGTTACGTATGATTGCCGGGCTGGAAGAGGTCAGTGACGGGGAAGTGCTGATTGGCGATGAGGTGATGAACGATGTAGTCCCCGCCCGCCGCGGCGTGGCGATGGTTTTTCAGTCCTATGCGCTCTATCCGCACATGACGGTGGCGGAGAATATGGGCTATGGGCTGAAAGTGAATAAAGTGCCGAAAGCGGAGATCCGTCGCCAGGTGGAAATGGTGGCCAAAACGCTGCAGCTCTCTCACCTGCTGGATCGTAAACCGAAGCAGCTCTCCGGCGGCCAGCGGCAGCGTGTGGCCATTGGCCGCGCTATCGTGCGTAATCCCCGGGTGTTTATGTTCGATGAGCCGCTTTCTAACCTCGATGCCGAGCTGCGCGTCGATATGCGCCTGCATATTGCCCGCCTGCACCAGGAGCTGAAGACCACCATGGTCTATGTCACGCACGATCAGGTGGAGGCGATGACGCTTGCCGATAAAATCGTAGTCATGAACTACGGGAAGGTCGAACAAATGGGTTCGCCGATGGCGCTGTACTACAATCCGGTCAACAAATTCGTCGCCGGTTTTATCGGCTCGCCAAAGATGAACTTTTTGCCGGCCACCGTCAGCGACTGGCAGGCAGAGCGCTTAACGGTCACCCTCGCCCAGGACCAACAGCTCACCCTGAACGTTGCCACCCAACCGCTGAAGCCCGGCGCCGCGGTCACGCTGGGGATCCGGCCAGAGCACCTCACGCCGGAAGTCTCCACCGGTACCGTGGTGGAGTTTCAATGTGAAGTGGTGGAGCGTCTGGGCAACAATACCTACCTGTTCGGCCAGTGCTACGGTCACGATAACGTCAAGGTTCTGCTGCCCGGCGACGTCCATTTCCGCCCGTGGCAGAAGATTAATCTGGCCTTCGATGACCGCTTCTGCATGGTGTTTGATGAGAACGATCTGCGCATCAGCGCCGATATCACGGCGCCGGACGCGCACTAAGCCAACATATTGCTGTCATCTGCGCAGCGTATGCTGCGACTGAATGCCGGAATACATCCTGCCCGGCATTCACACCCTCATTTTTATTCTGCTGCATCGGAATCATCCTTCTCACCCGGCATCGCAGGCTATTGTGATGCCGGTTTTTTTCCCCACGCAGCGCGGTTTCTCCCGCTGCGCCCGGTTTATCTTTCGCATATACTGATGACACCCGGCGAACGATAAGGATACAGGCATGAGGACCCGGCATCTGATGGCGCTGTTTACAGGAGTGCTGATACTGGCCATCATCCTGCCTATCTCGCTCAGCATCTGGCAGGCGGCGCGGCAGGCCAAAATGCAGTTCTATCGTGAGCTGGATGATTATTCCAACCGTATTGTCGTCCGCACGCTGCAGGTCGCCGATCAGGCCCGGGAAGCACTGCGGGAGGCCGACTCACACTCTGCCGCCTCCTGTAGCCCTGAGCATCTGCTCACCCTCCGCCGGATCGCCTATACCCATCGCTACGTGCAGGAAGTGCTCTGGCTGGAAGATTCCGTACCGCAATGCTCCTCCCTGGAAGACCATAGCGTTGCGGTGACCTTCCCGCCACCGGATCACATTGCCCCCGACGGCTATCGCACCTGGCTGACCTCGATTAACGATCTTGGCCTTAATCACCAGATGACGGCCATGGCCAGCCGGCAGCATATGGTAATGATCGATCCCATCTCCTTCATTGATGTGGTGCCCGCCAGCGAGGAGAAGATCCATACCATGCTGTTTGGTTTGGACCATCTGAAAATGGTGATCAGCAGCCAGCCGCTGCCGGCGAAGGTCTGGCAACGGATTAAAGATCCGCACCTGAATATGCTGACCCTGGATAATACGGTCTACCGGATCCAGCGCATTCCCGAGCTGGGATCCGGCATTGTGACCTGGTCATCCACGCTGCCGCTACAGCAGCGTATTCGCCAGCAGCTGATCTTCTGGCTCCCTGTCGGCATCTTCACCAGCCTGCTTGCCACCTGGCTGCTGCTGCGCCTGCTGAGACACCTGCGTTCACCGCGCAACAGTATGCTGGACGCCCTCAATTCCCAGGCGATTCAGGTTCACTATCAGCCGATTATTTCATTGCAGGACGGAAAAATCGCCGGGGCCGAAGCGCTGGCGCGCTGGCAGCAACCCGACGGCACCTTTTTATCGCCGGATATCTTCATTCCCCTGGCCGAGCAAACCGGACTGATCACCCAGCTGACGGAAGATATCGTCAGGAAAATTTTTGCCGACCTGGGCCCCTGGCTGAGGCAGCGGCCGGAAGTGCATATCTCCATCAACCTGTCGGTGGATGACTTACGCTCTCCCACCCTACCCAAGCTATTACACGATCAGCTGCAGCACTGGGGGATCGCCGCCGAACAGATTATCCTTGAGATCACCGAGCGCGGGTTTGTCGACCCGGAGACCACCATGCCGGTGATCGCACACTACCGCGAGGCCGGGCACCGCATTTCGATTGACGATTTCGGTACCGGCTACTCCAGCCTGAGCTATCTGCAGAAGCTGGACGTCGACACGCTGAAAATCGATAAATCCTTTGTCGATACCCTCGAGTACCGGCCGCTGACGCCGCACATTATTGAAATGGCCAAGGCGCTCAATTTGGCCACCGTCGCCGAAGGGGTTGAAACCGTAAGCCAGCGCGACTGGCTGAGACAGCATGGCGTTCAGTACGCCCAGGGGTGGCTGTACAGCAAAGCGCTGCCAAAAGAGTCGTTTATTCTGTGGGCGGAAGAGAACCTCCATGCGCATTAAGCGGCAGGCGGCCTGCGCAGAAGGTCAGCGGGCGCGGCCTCTTCGCCGCCCTCTGCCGGAGGCTACTTCAGATAGGATTTAATCACCTGCATCACCGTCTCCAGATCCGCCTCACGCTGCGTCTCGTCTGGCTCTTTCACCACATGGTCGGTGAGATGTCCCTGGATAACCTGCAGCATCATGCCATTGACCGCGCCGCGGATCGCCGCCAGCTGCTGTAGCACCTCAGCGCACTCATGCTCGCGATTAAGCATTTTCTCTAATGCGGTACTCTGCCCCTGAATTTTCTTCAGCCGGGTCAGTAACTTCTTTTTGTCTCTCACTGTGTGTGACATTACGCGATCCACCGTTTTTTTCTGTCCGGGATTACCGACCTGCGTGGTCAGCAACGCCTGCCAGCATACCATGATCCTTTTTATTAGCCGCCTTATCTACTGGGGGGTAGTATTTTACTACTGGGGGGGAGTAGGATAAAGGCACTTTTGGCAAGGATCCCAATATGAACGATTTCACTTCCCTTCTGCAGCAGGGCAATGCCTGGCTGTTTATTCCCAGCGCAATACTGCTCGGCGCGCTGCACGGCCTCGAACCCGGGCACTCAAAAACAATGATGGCCGCCTTTATCGTGGCGGTGCGAGGAACCTTAAAACAGGCGGTACTGCTGGGGCTGGCGGCCACGGTTTCGCATACGGCGGTGGTCTGGCTGATCGCCATGGCCGGTCTGTGGTTTGGCCGCGGCTGGAACGCCCAAACCTCTGAACCCTGGTTTCAGCTGGTCTCAGGGATTGTCATTGTGCTGATTGCCTGCTGGATGCTCTGGCGCACCTGGCGCGAATCGCAGCCCCACACGCACCATGATCACCACCATGAACATGAGCACCACCATGAACATGAGCACCACCACGAACATGATCATCACCACGAACATGATCACCACCATGACCATCACCATGCGTCCTCATCCGCCGCGCCGCTGGTGGCGGAGGAGTGGCAGGACGCGCATCAGCGGGCCCATGCCCAGGAGATCAACCGGCGCTTTGATGGCCGTCAGGTGACGACCGGGCAGATCGTGCTGTTTGGCCTGACCGGCGGGCTGATCCCCTGCCCGGCGTCCATTACCGTGCTGCTTATCTGTTTACAGCTGAAGAAATTCTCGCTGGGCGCCACGCTGGTGCTGGGCTTTAGCGTCGGTCTGGCGCTGACGCTGGTGGCTTCAGGGGCTATCGCCGCCCTGAGCCTTAAACATGCCGCCCGCCGCTGGCCGTGGCTTAACGACCTCTCGCGCAAGGCTCCCTGGTTTTCAGGCTTACTGATTATTGTGGTGGGGATCTACATGATGCTTCATGGCCTGAGCGGCCTGTAAGCGATGAAAGGCCCTCTCCGTGATGAAGAGGGCGATGGGTTAATTCAGGAGACTATTTCCCGGGGAGGGCTGACCGCGTTGCGGTTGACGGGCTGACTGAACCACGGCAGGCACAGCTGGATAAGCGGTCCAATCGACAGCGCGTAAATGACGGTTCCGACGCCAAACTTGCCCCCCAGCAGACAGCCAATCAGCAGCACGGAAAGCTCGATCGCCGTCCGGATACCGCGCAATGACCAGCCGGTGCGGGCGTGCAGGCCGGTCATCAGGCCATCGCGCGGACCCGGGCCAAACCCCGCGCCAATGTACATCCCGGTGGCGATAGCGTTCAGCACAATCGCCACCACCAGCAGCGCACTGCGCGCCACCAGCGATTCCAGCGGCGGCAGGACGGCCAGCGTGGCGTCCGCCGCCAGCCCCAGCACGATCACATTGCTCACCGTGCCGAGCCCCGGCATCTGCCGGATCGGGATCCATAGCAGCAGCACCGCGGCGCCGGTCAGAATAATCACAGTCCCGAAACTGATCCCCAGCTGTTTAGCCACTCCAAGATGAAAGACGTCCCACGGATCGGCGCCGAGATTAGCATGCACGAAGAGCGCCGTGGACACGCCGTAGAGCACCAGACCGATATATAACTGCAGCAGCCGACGAAGCATATTTTTTCCTCAACATCATTGCGAATGCCCTCATCATCAGCAAAAATGGACTGATAATTAATGGCCAGTTTTGGAAAAGTGGATCGCTATGTCAGCCCGACGCTTTGGAACACAGTCCCTGGTACGCCTGCTCGGCAACTGGCAGGAGTCCAGTTCACGCACACCGCTATGGCGCCAGCTGGCGGAAGCGCTCCGCCTGCTGATCCTCGATGGCCGTCTGACGCTACAGACGCGCCTGCCCGGCGAGCGCGAGCTGGCGGCGGCCCTCAACGTCAGCCGGACGACCATCGCCAGCGCCCTCGGCCAGCTGCGGGAGGAGGGATTTCTCCAAAGCCGCCAGGGGAGCGGGTCGCGCATTGTTTTGCCGGAACGCCCTGCCGACCTGCCGCCGCCCTCTGCGACCCCCTCGACGATCAATCTCTCTACCGCCGCCCTCAGCGCCGGTCCGGAGGTCCATCAGGCCTTTCAGCATGCCATGACCCTGCTGCCGTCCTATCTCGCCCAGACCGGTTACGATCAGCAGGGGCTCCCGGTGCTACGGGAAGCGATTGCCCGGCGCTACAGCGAACGTGGCCTGCCGACGCGGCCCGATGAAGTGATGGTGGTCAACGGCGCGCTCAGCGCCTTCGCGCTAATCCTGCGTCTGTTCACCGGCCCCGGTGACCGGGTGGTCATTGATGCCCCGACCTATCCAATGGCCATCAGCGCCATTCAGGGCGCCTCCTGCCGGCCCATTGGGGTCGCACTCCCACAGCAGGGGTGGGACTGCGATGGATTCGCGGCGATCATTGCGCAGACCGCGCCGCGTCTGGCATGGCTGATGCCGGATTTTCACAACCCCACCGGGCGCTGTATGGATGCCCTCACCCGCCAGCGGGTCGCGGACATCGCGGCCAGGACGCGAACAACGCTGGTGATCGATGAGACCATGGTCGACCTCTGGTATAACGCCCCGCCCCCGCCGCCGCTGGCCTGCTTTAATCCCGACGCCGCGGTGATCACCATCGGTTCGGCCGGGAAAAGTTTCTGGGGGGGACTGCGCATCGGCTGGATCCGCGCCAGCACGCGAACAATCGCCTCGCTTATTCAGGCCCGCGACTCTCTGGACTTGGGTACGCCGCTGCTGGAGCAGCTGGCCTGCAGCTGGCTGCTGGCAAACGCCGCCACGCTGCTGCCGCCGCGACGGGAGATGCTGAAGGCGCGCCGGGACATGTGCGAAGAGCTGATGAAAGAGTATTTTCCCCGCTGGCGCTTTACGCCACCGGAAGGCGGGCTCTCTTTTTGGGTGGAACTCCCTGACATGCTAGCCACTTTGTTCTCTGCACGTGCGGAAAGCCAGGGGATCCATATCGGCACCGGCACGCGGTTTGGTCTGGAGGGCGCGTTCGATCGCTATTTACGTCTGCCGTTTACGCTGCCGGATGAAGCATTGCGCCAGGCCTTCTCCACGCTACAACCATTGTGGCACAGCCTTGCAGAACAGCGGGAAAGTACGCGTTTGCGGAAAATAATATAAGAAAATATCGACGTGCTGGCTTCAGCCCGTCAAAAGTCCGTCATCCATGAGGTATATGAGATGTTTTTATAAAATTGCCTGGGTATCCTGCCATCTGGTTATGGCAACCCGGTGACGGAAATAAGGCAATTTCATTAATGCTGGCGCGGAATAGGAAACCCTTTCAAGGAAATAATAAAGCCATCTTCATCTTTTTTAATTTTAGCGCCGGTGTCACACCAGTCGGAGGCAATGCGAAAGAACTCATCACTACCGATATTCCAGTTCAGGCGAACGTGTTTCACGTATCCTGAGCGCAACATATCGCAGGCTTCGCTATAGTTGCTGGCTGTAGAGAATTGTTGTTTCATTTTTTCTTCTTCAGAAGTTTTCTTAATGCTTTGATTTCTTTAGGGGTTAATGGCGTCGCTTCCTCTTCGGTATGCTGGCTGTCAATGTCCTCTTCCGTCACCCCCGCCTCATCTGCTGACGCCTCCAGCTGAAAAGCCAGCTGCAGCAGCTTTTCCGTTGCCGTACCCAGGTTCTCGTTATTCACTTCCGCATAATGACGCAACTTCTCTTTTAACTCAGCGTCAATTTTTACATTCAAAACCACTGTGGTCATAGCTACGCTTCCCGTGCAATAAAATCATCATAATTAATACACGAAGTTAACATGCTGATCCAGAGATATATTTTATAGCATGGATCTGGCAACAAATTCCCACCAATAAGATGCGCTTTATTTATGACACGCAAATGACATTAATATTTCAGTAGCATTTCATATTTATGACAAGTAAATATTATGGAATAAGTAGAGGGTGTTTTAGCAACTAAAAATAATATATGATCTGTATCAGAAATAAATTCTGGCCAGCAGAGAAGACCGCACAAATACAAGGGGAAAATTACGAAGGCCGAAATGGGTGGGGGCCCTGCCATCAGCCATTAGTACTAAATTGTGTTGGTTAATCAATTGGTTATAGTGGTAGTACTACAACAGTACTGTACCACTCTCGATAGTACCGTCCAGCACAAAATCTTGCAAGTTAACGTGCCTTCAGGGTTGCGGACATGACATGTACTTTTCGAAATTTATTGTGTCGGAAGTGCTTAACCGATGTACATAAAAAAGGGGCGACAAGCCCCTTATTCAGTTACTTCTTGTCCTTTGGTGGACAAGGGTCGTTACCATGCGAATCTTTTTTTGCGATCCTGCCATCCTTATTATGGATCACAAGCTCACTTCTTTGATTTGTAGCAATCCCTCTTGCAGCGTCCACCGCAGATTGCTTTGTTGAGTGAACGGAGGTCGCTTTACTGTTTCCTGCACCCTTAACGGCCCAACCTCCATCATGAGGAACAACATGCTGATCTTTGCCCATAATCGAACCCTCTATTTCCATGGAAACATCAGCATATAGCGACAAAATCAACCACTCAACACTACATATTGTGTTTAAATTGATTTTGATCACAAATGTAGATAGATATCGAAAGGATTCGTTCACTACGAAACTGCAAGTACCCTTTCTTAACCCTATACCGCTATATTCGTTAACAATCTGGCACTGCTGGCCTACTATGCCCTTTATTACCCACTATTCTTCTGTAAGAGATGAGTTTTTAGCCACCTTTGCGATAGTAGCCCTTGAACAACCGATCAAAGCCTGAATTTTGCTCCAGCTTTTACCGTCAGACAGTAGTTCTTGTATTTTATGATGCAAGCTCTCATCGACTGGACGACCACGATACTTTTTCTCTCGTTTGGCCTTTTCAATACCTTGCTTTTGTCGTCTGCGGCGATCTTCATAGTCCTTGCGACTGATTGCCGCCAGCATATCGAGCATCATTGAATTCATTGCTTCAAACATACGAGCGGTGAACTCATCCTGAACATGCAAAAGCTGATGGCTCGTAGGCAAATCTAACGATACAACCCTGATCCCCTTGGATTCGATGAGTGCTCGTAGGGTTTTCCAATCTTCTGCTGTGAGTCTAGAGATCCTATCGATCTGTTCACAAAGAATAATATCGCCCCGTTCAGCAATTTCTAAGAGTAAGAATAATTGAGGACGTTGGAGGCTTGCACCTGATTCATTCTCTTTGAAGTACTTTGATATTTTCAGATCATGTGAATGAGCAAAAGCCTCTAACTCTTTCAATGCCCTATTCGCATCTTGCTCTTTCGTGGATGCTCTTAGATATGCCCATACACGCATGATAACCACCATCAGTCTGCTTTAGGTGGTTCATTATATACAGTCTGTTTTAGGTTGTAAAACCAATTTAATGAACCACTTTGAATGGAGATCTGTGTAGGTCTGCTTGAGGTATACTAAAAGTAAACTAATCTACTTCCGCGAACTTACCCAACGTTTTGTTAAGCTAACATCCTTATGTTAATGTCTCGCTTGAGGCAATTAACTGCAATATTATAACATATCATTCGCAATCATTGACTTTTCTTGAGAATCATCTTATTGATATAATTTTGATAAGGATATTTTTATGTCAAGCATGCGATTAGTACTATTAGCAGCCTCAGCGAAACGTAAACACTATTGCCTTGCAGGAAGAAAATGGCACGAGGATGAAACCCATTTATGGATACGACCTGTTGGGAACAGTCTTCCTGACGATAACGATGCTCTAACGACAAAAGAAATTCAGTTTAAAGATTATAGAATACCTCAAGTACTTGATGTAGTTGACATTCATTTATTACGAAAAGCTAATCATCCTGTACAGGCCGAGAACTTTCTCATCGACACTTCGTTTCGATGGAAAAAAGTAGGTACTCATCCCGTCAATAAGCTCGACCAATTTGTTGAATACCCTGACACTCTTTGGTTCAATCCTCAGCAACACTATGGGGTGAATGACTGCTTTCCTTCTCAGTTAATTAATGGTCAGACTAATAGTCTGTATTTTATTATCATTGAGGATTTAGTTATTCGTGTAAGCCATTCTTCCTTCAATGGACGTAAACGCTATCATGGGTTATTTGAATACAATCAAATAAATTATAAAATTTCCATTACTGACACAATTATATATTCAACTTATGGTCAGAAAGAGGATGGAGATTACCATTATGGAAAATGTTATGCTACATTAAGCATGGCCCCTTTCAGTGAACGTAATGAATGTTATAAATTTTTAGCAGCTTTAATTAAAATACAGGATTAAATATGAAAGTATATTCAATTGGGTTTACTGAAAAAACTGCTGAAAAGTTTTTTACACTTATCCAGTCACAGCCTAGTATTAAAAACTTAGTTGATGTGCGGTTAAATAACGTTTCTCAACTATCTGGATTTGCCAAGAAGAATGATCTTAAATATTTCTTAAAAGAACTATGCAATGTTAACTATATGCATGTCCCGGAATTGGCCCCTACTAAGGAGATGTTAAATCCATACAAAAAAGGGAACATTTCATGGGAGGTTTATGAGGATAACTTCTTGAATTTAATGGCAAAAAGAAAAATTGAACGTATTGATAAATCTTTGATTGAAAATAGTTGCTTGCTTTGCAGTGAACATAAACCGCATCACTGCCACCGTCGCCTTGTGATAGAATACTTGAACAAGCATTGGGATACTGATTTTGAGGTTAAGCACTTAATATGATAAAAGTACTGATAATGTACCATCCAAACTTTGCATCTGCTGGTAAGTTTGAAAGAAAACTTACGAAGATACTTTCAACACTGGATGATTACCAAATTCTTTACTTTGATGATCCAGCAAACCTCATCAGTAATTTCTTCGATTCAAAATTATTAAAACTTCTTGGTGATAATGTACTTGATAGTGTTGTTCAAGATGAAAAACTAACTCATGCAGTTATTTTTGACTCTACATATTCTCCGAAGTTCACAACTTTTAAATCATATCTTTCGGAGGTGATACCTGTCCGATACATTCAAGATAAAATAACTTTTGTCTCAAATAAAGACAAAGGTGAGCATTTTGATACTTATATAGGTCGTGGAACTTTGTGGGGAAATCCGTATGCAATAGGTCAAGATGGTGACCGTGATGAAGTTATCCGAAAATTTGCTTATGATTTTAGCCGTAATTTTTTACGTGGTGGAGATGATTTTAATGAAAAGCTGAAACTTTTAAGAGGGCATACTTTAGGCTGTCATTGTAAACCATACGCATGCCACGGGGATGTTCTTGCTGAATATCTTAATAAGTTAGATGATGGTGAATAAATACTAAAATACTCATATTTTACACCGGTACTGACTCATAAAGCTCCCTTTGCACACTCCAAACACCCATCCCTTCTAGTACTGCAATAATTCAGTATCAAATACTCCTTATCAGATAACCCTCAAACAGTACTTTTTTTGATATTCATGATCAGTGCTGGGAATGAATCTGCGTGACCATCACGACAATCCTTCCTTCTAATGCACGGAGAGAATATCTAAAAGAGATTTTTGATCGTTCAGATTTTAGGTAATACCGGGTTAGTGGAAAGTTCGGTACTGAGATCTAAGTACACGGCGTTTGGTCGGTGAGGTTGAAGCGGATCAGGTGAACGAGATTTTAATTCAGGCGGAAAAAAACAGCCTGTACTTTTTCCTGAGTAAAAGATTACTTGAGGTTTTTTGCCAAAAATCAGGAGGCCTGGGATTTGATTATTTTTGCACTAAAGGCGAGTAACTTAGCCACATTCTTAAACACGAAGGCTGTAAAGGAGATTATGATAGAAATGCATAGGTTACCCATTTGCGATAAAATCAGTCAAGATTGCTATTCCGAGGTTTCTTATGGGTAAAATTTCTGAACGTTTGAGACATGCAAGAATTAGTGAGGGGCATTGCGTCATTTGCGGTTCATATGGTCTATTGAGTAAGGATCATGTGCCACCTCGTTGTGCAACTACTATTCAACCAATGTTTCAAAAAACAGTCTCTGAACATTATTCCTCTGATGAAATAAAACCAATAAATGCTCATGCCGGAGCGACATTTAAAACCATATGCAAGAATTGTAATGGCAACATACTTGGGAGTTTGGATCATGAGATCAAGGTTCCCATCGAGAACTTTATAAATCTAATTAGGCAATATTTAGCTGGTGTTCATTTTTACGGAAATGTTATCTCTACGCCTTTCAATGCAGTATCTTTTTTGCGTGCAATGGTTGGTCATCTGCTCGCAGCAACATCCGTAGAAGTATGCAAAAATGCTCTTATTGATAGTGAATATTACACACCATTAAGAAAATTTGTGTTAGGCGAAAATAAAAAAATAGAAGATACTCATGGTTTCTATTATTGGTTTTATCCTAACAGAACACAGATAACTGCTCAGCAAACCTCGTTTTTTAACGATGGTCATCTTTGCCATTGTAGCTGTATGCACTTCTTTCCTATAGCTTTTTTAATTACATTTAAAAATGAAGGAACATATCCTGCACATGCATCAAAATTAACGGTTGATGACAAAAAACTATACTTTAATATGACTCAAGGAAATTTGGACTATGTAGCATTTCCATTCACACCACTGAAAGGGAATCAAATGATGCTGATGACAGATACTTTCACTTCAGCAAGTTATCCTCAGGAATAAGTTTCTTCTATATGAAATTTATACTATAACTACCTGATGAATTTAAAAATAATAAAGCACAAGAAAAAATACTTGTGCTTTATATGAAATTTTAAGATTAAATTTCAGGCAAAATCTTTTTTATTTCTGATTCAGCAGAATAGTGCCATCCACCACTTTCATATGCCTTAGCTGATGATACTGTATTTTTTAATTTATTCACAGCATTTTGCTTCCATTGAGGAGACCAGTAGGAGCAATGGAGCTGCTCAACAGCACTATAAAAATAGTCTTTGATGTTATAACAAAAAAGAAAATTCATACCTACAATTTTTTGCTCAAGATCATATGACTCAAAAACATAATCTGCATTTGCGTTCCAGTACTTTAGTATTCTTATTAATGGTTTGATTAAAGAATAATTATTTCTATTCTTATCTGTCAGCTTACTATTGAAATCATTAGGGTCAGTACTTATCCATGTTTCAAAGTTATTTGCTGGTGCTGGAATTTGATATCCGTAAAACACATTATATACAGCCGGAACCAATTCAAATGTAATATGATTGAGATTTAGCCTTATTGTTGGATGGCTTTGTTTACGTTCTGAAGAAGAATAATAACGTTCAACGAAATATTTCAACCGATTTAGATAAGTCTGAGGCTGATGCCCTGTATTGTTAAACACAACCATATAATCTACATCAGATTTCGGATCGTATCTTCTTGGCAGCATTGTATATCGGGTGTTAGAACCAAATGTGAAATGATTTATTACATCGGAACTATCGAAATAATATCCAAGTCTATTTTTCAGTGTACTGATAGATGTTGTGATAGTACTATCTTTCAAAATAGCATTCTTCGCTACAGAATCTAAATATGACTGAACGCTCATTCTTTTTCCTTGTCGATAGAATATTGAGTAAAGCCATCATTGACATCAGACTGTGTTTTTTCATAAGCCCATCTTGGTACAGTCGGCGAACTTATGTTTAGCTGATTTCTACGATCAGAAAAAACCTTTATTTTGTTTTTTAGCTCTTTATCTGGAGAATTGATTTCAATTAATTCAATCTCTCGAAAAAGACGTACATCGTTTTTAAGATTATTATACTCACCTGCCGCGGACTTATGATGCCCTGCTCGTTTGCTTGGATTTAAAGCGGTATTTATAGCAGTTAAACATGTAAGTAAAAATGATATTACTATTGTAATGGTAGTCATATCCTTCAGAGCACTCAAACCTGCTATAGCAGACAAAATAGCTATAGGTATCCCAATGAATAAATTGCATTTTTCCCAAGGGGAAGAAGCATTATAATGAGATTTAGAAGAATAAAGTGCATCTTCCTCAATGCGTAAGCATTCTTCTTTTATTTTTTCAATTAGTTCATTACTCATATCATACCTATGTATCTATTTTCTCAGAAGAAGCAGCACCCCCTAAAAGAGATAGTTACACCGTGACTACCAGCGAAGTTCGGATGTCCTCCACTGACAACGTGGTGCTGCACATAACCTGATTCCTTACATAGTTACAGAGGACGCGATCCTCTATGGCTACACAGTCTTTATCCACTTTCCCCGTGCTGAGCTGTACTATGTATCTGGAATACACCATTGCAGGTTTCTTTTGGGCACCATGCCATATCGCCATTCAGGGTAATATTTCGTTCTTCGATAATCGTCGAAGAAGCGGATCCCCCCCCGCCGCTCGTGGTCTTGTCTCCAAGCCTTACCAGTGCTCTGGTCATAATCTCTCATGAATCATATTAATATCAAGGATATAATATCTAAAAAGTGACTTAGCTTAAATCAATTGGATGCAAAACCGCCAAACCTTACAAGCGACCGCATTCCGGGCATCAAGCAAATAAAAAAGGCCGCTTTCGCGACCTTGTGCCAGTACAAGCACTCATTGAGAACGATCCAGTACCATATACGCTGGCTGGCAAATGCTGCCGCGTTCCTGTAGCCAGTAGTAATCAAGATCGGCAACCCTATCATTCAGCCCTGAATCCACACGGTTGATCTGTAACCGTAGTCCTATCGTATCCTTGTACGACAAACCGGATTTAACATTGTACTTGTACTTAACCCCACCTTCTTCTTCAAATGACTTGAGATAAGTCGTCATTTGTTTCTGAATTTCTTTTAAGCAAACAACTTCATTATTAAAAGTAAATGGTTTTTCTATTTTCCCATCTGGTACAGCCGCAACTGACACACTAGAGCAACAAAATAACAGCACTGCGATAAAAGTCTTTTTCATATTAATATTCCTTATTGAAGGTTAGTACTTAATACTTCACCAGTATCAGCATTGAACGTACAGGAGTACTCTATATTTTTAAACGCACCAAACCCGTTTTGAGCCTGTGCTCTGTGCCCGTAAAGAGTGACTAATTTCCTGCTTTTGTCGTACCAGCTATACGAGGAGAATTTTGGTTCGGTAATTCCGTCAGTCCATTTAAATTGGTACTGAGCAGAATTTTCTACAGCTACCTTACAAATATAATCGCCAGCTTTATGTTTCGAAGCGTAGCAATGAGCATCATCGAGACATTTAGCTTCTTCCTCTTTTGCCTGTCTTTCTTTTTCTGCGGCAAGTACAGCATCCTGAGACGCCTTTTCTGCTGCTTTGACGCGTTGTTCTTCGGCAAATTTGGCGTAATCAGCAACATTCGTAATGTTATTTTCACGAGCAGTGGCAAACTCTTTGCCGTCTTTAAAACCAAGTTTATGTGCTCTGGCTTCATCGCTTGAAGAGCGGGCTGCATTTGCCACTAAAGCAAGCACAATGATCAGTACTGGCACGGTATAATTATTCACGAACTTATAGGGCAAGTATTTAGCTCTGAGATTACCGGTACCATAAAATGCCCATACGATCGAGGCAATACTTGCCAGTAGCTGGCACAATCCAGCGACGAAAAGCATAACGACCGACCAGAAGCCAGTACCAGCAGTGAAGAAATCACCAAACTTTCCCATTGCAGCAGCGAAAAGACAGATCCCCCAAAATCCATAAATTACCAGTTGTACAACTCTCATAGTTTTGTAACCCCGTTAGCTTCCTTCAGACCAAAAAGTACGGACTTGAAACCATCCGTGTTCAGGTACCCAAGAATAACATGCACACTCAAAAATGATCGATATAAACGATCGATAATGCATATATTGATCGTTATAAACTATCAATATCTATTAATTCAATACAAATCAATAGGTAAAATCGATCAAGTGGATTCGTAATCCGGGAAGTAGGTTATCTATCTGATTTCAATACTATGACTACTCGCGATTCCATCACACAGACGCTCTTAAAGCGTCGGTAAGGCGTTTTACGGGACTTTGTAAGTTCAGTTGTGTTAGTGATGCGAATCGAGTTAAGGGGCTTCCTGTGCGTTTTGTCCGAAACACCATCATGAAGGGGGATTGATAGGATCGGGGTCGCTTCGCTCTGTGCAGTACGGATAGTGCTTCTCCAGTACCTGAAACAGCAGATACCCCACCAAGTACACAAAGGAATTATTTGTAAAATAAGTAATGAAATAACAGGCAGTTATGTACTTACTGACAGAACAAAAAAACGCGATTGGGTTCGCTCTGCTAGTGACCGAAGGGAACGCAGCAGTAGAACCGAATCCAGCGAACAGTACACGCAACGCGGGTGCTGTTTAATTGTTTTATCTATATAAACAATGGAATAGCTATCAAGTACTCACTGCGTGAGCACTCTCACTAACTACCCGAAACAGTTCGCTTGCTTCGCCGCTCCTGCTTTCAGGTAGTTAATTCGCTTTCGCTCGTTGTCATGTCCGAAATTTATTACCTAAAGATTTTATAAGGTATTATTTTTCGGACATTCATTCGTTTTTATGATGGTGTTCTGGACTTCATTTTTAACTTTTTTTTGTACTTCATTTTCGTATTTGTCCCACATAGCCTTTATTTCTTCAGTACTGAGATTTGCGTTGGTAGAACGGGCAAGAAACTCCCTGAAATCTTCTAAATCAAGCCCTGGATTGCTGTCTTTCCAGCGGCGGAAACTCTTTGCTTTGGTATCATCAAGAGTGAAACGCTTTTCCTTGTTCATTGAGCCTTGCGGCCTGCCTCTCTGCCCTTGCTTGCCATCATCAATACCAAGATCTATGTACTCAATGTTATCTGTAAGTGATCTGGCCTGCCATTCATCAAAAACATAAACGGTCTGCGTTTCAGTACTGTCAAAATCTCTTGAAACCCCTCGTAGTACAAACTGGTGTAAACTTTCATACTCCCTCGCTACGTGAATCGCCTCACCATCAATCTCAAAGAACAATTTGCACTGTTTAGCCTCTGTCTCCGAGGGACGCATACAGGCCAGCCAGACGCACTTCATCAGGTGCTGGTACTGGTTAAATCCTCTGGCATCCGGGCTTATCTCTGTACCATTTTTTAGACTCCAAGAATCGCTTTTGTTCTTCGTCCAGTAGAAATCCTGCCCCTCAAGTTCTTTATCAATAAAAGAATATATTTTTTGTAATTTATCAGGGTTGTTCGTTTTCCATGTTCTTGATAGTTTAGATTTTTTAGAGAAGTAATACACCTTTAATCTTTTTTTAAGTTCTGTTTTACGTGTCTGTAATCCTTCAATTTCAGTACGTTCAAAGAGTTCTTTATTGCCTTTATAGATCAATGAGTTTTCGAAATTAGCCCCAAGAAAGGTAATTTTTAAGTCTTTATACTTATTGAGATTTTTCCATGCAGTAATATTAAGCTGTTCCTTTTTCGCATCGGTAAAGTACTCATTGTTCATTATAAAAAGATCATTTTCATTCAATACTGAAAGTTTATTTAAAATGCTCTTTACTACATCCCCCTGTACTTCTGGGTTTCTTTCAGCCGCAATATACATATTTCTTTCATCTAATGACTGTACTTTATAGATTAAATCATTAAGGATAACCTTTTTTATGTCAGCATTACATTCATTTATATTTTGAAAAGAGTGAAAATTAGTAACGTCGTCAATATAGACATTCCAGCCGGATAATAATCCAACTGGTATCTTGAAAAAAGTTTTATCAGTTATGAGTAATGTTCTATTACTTCCTGATGAAAGAAATTGAATGACTGAATTAATAACACTTTCATCTTTTTGTACTGTATCCGTAATGATATACTTACAGTTATTAAGTTGCTTTGCTGTCTGTTTAATAAGCTCTTGTGTATTCTGTACTAAAATATATCTTTCAGTACTGTTATTGATTATATTACATATAGCTGTTGTTTTACCTGAACCACACTCAGCAGATACGTACTTAAACTTGTTATAAATAGATGTAGAATTAATCATTTGCACGCTCCATATTGATTAATTTAGAAAGGCCGATTCGTTCCAGTGAGTCGGCCTTTCTTTGTTTTAGTTATTAGTATTTAGACGAAAAAAAATTGCACCATATCTCTCATCAATCAATGATAGTATTGATTAAATAATTCCCTAACTATCAAGTACTCACTACGTAAGTACTATCATTAACTACTCCAACCAATTCGTTTGGTTCAAGTAGTTAATCCGGTTCATTTGGATGAATCAGTTAATTCTGACGAGATTTGTTGAGAAATCATGCCCCGCAAGGGAATAAAGATAATAAAAAAAGACCCGTAAAGGTACTTGATTTAATTTTAAATATTATAGTTATCGAATTTAATGACGAGATCTATTTAGAATGTCTATTATATCACATTTTTTTGAGGTTATCCCATACAAAATAAAATTGTTATTTCTAATTTTATTTCAGAGGTGCCGTGAATGTTTTTTGTGAGATACGTTTGACTTCTATTTATACTCATATGTGTACTCATTTACTTTCACCACTTTTCCTGAGGCTAAATCGTCTTTAAGTATTTTAATGATAATTTTTTTGATAGTTTTTCCAGACCTCATATTTTACTCCTTTTCCAATATTGCTATTTGCTTATTTATCTTTCAATCCGCTGCATAACAATGGCATTAAATTATTGGATTAATACACCATAGAAAAGTTAAATTGCAAGATTTTGTGCTGGACGGTACTATCGAGAGTGGTACAGTACTGTTGTAGTACTACCACTATAACCAATTGATTAACCAACACAATTTAGTACTAATGGCTGATGGCAGGGCCCCCACCCAATTCTGGGTAAGTACTTGATAGATAATGTCTAAAGTACAGAAATCTCTCCTCCATAGCCTTAGTGGTACAAAAACTGTGTATCACCAGTAGGCTGCACGATGTCCCTTATGCTCTCCCGTCACTAAGCAGGCTCTCAGCGAAGAGGCTGCTTAGGACGAATCAAATATGTTCTAATAAATCATATAGTTGAGACACAGCGACTGACTTACCATATCTTCTGTATGTGATTGAATTATCGGCATGTCCTAAGAATGCAGCAGCATAATGCTCCACTACACCAGCATTTTTTAACTTAGTGGCAATGTAATGTCGCAGTGAATGAAACTCTGGAACCCCTAATTTTTTGCGATAACCGCTAAACCAGCGGGTGAAGTAGTGGCTGTATGAACCTTTATAGAAAGTTAACTGCGGGAACAGTCTACCCTTGTGGTTCTGTACATAGTCCAAAAATCCGATATCTATCAATTTGTTATGAATTGGTATTGTACGTTTACTGTTCTCCGTTTTGACCACCTGTCCATCATGACGATCATCAATCCTGATGCACCACCTTCCCTCATTTTTTAATATATCACCATGATATAGCTGACAAATTTCATTAGCCCTCATCCCCGTAAATCGACCAAGCAAAATAATCCATCTCTTCCAGTCAGGTAAAGCACTGATCCCATTCTCCAAACATCTGATCTGAGCAGAGGTATATGCCTCTCGCTTTTGGGAAACTGGCTCGCGATCCTTTTGGAGCAATCCTTCAAAGGGATTTTGAAAATCATAGTCAGTACGGTGTTTCAGCCATCGGAAAAAACCACTGATTTTCTTAACATATTTGTTCTTTGTAGGAATCGCGACATCCAGCCCGCTAATGAATTCAGCAGCCCTGCTACGCTTAAACACCTGATCAGTGCAGCTAAAGTACTTATCAATACAGCGTTTGATAGAAGAAACTTCCCTTTCACAAACTTCACGGCTTTTAAACTCAACGTACTGCTCAGCATGTAGTTTTAGCTCGCTAAGCGACAAGTCTGAATGAGGGGATTGGATCAAATCGATTGTAGTCGTGGCGGTTTCAGTACTCAGCCAGGGACGATCTGCAAAGCGTAAAGATCGCTTTGTCGCTTCAGTCTTTGAACGCGTACCTAACGAACGACGAAACTCGCGGCGTTTACCACAGGGTAAGACGTTAACTTTCCGGTAGTACCAAATCCCATGACGGGAGAGCATAAGGGACATCGTGCAGCCTACTGGTGATACACAGTTTTTGTACCACTAAGGCTATGGAGGAGAGATTTCTGTACTTTAGACATTATCTATCAAGTACTTACCCAGAATTGGGTGGGGGCCCTGCCAGCTACATCCCGGCACACACGTCGTCTGCTCTGGCTGCTTCCTTCCGGACCTGACCTGGTAAACAGAGTAGCGTTGCGGGAGAACCAACAGAGCCCCCATTGAGAGCGTTGTTACCCAACGCGCTGGCGCATTATCCCTGCTGACCTGGTGAATTGCAAGCACGCCCCGACTGCCTGCTGGTTTATTGCGCAATAATGCGAATAAAACCAGTCACTCACGCTCAACCTGTGAGATTGCGAGCGCGCGCTCAGCACACAGTCGGGATATCCACCATACTTAGCCATCTTGCGTCCCCTTTTATCATCAGCACCTTGTCTCGACGGTAATCGAATGACTGACTCATCACCACAGACCATCACTCTGCCTTTACCCGCCATTGAAGGGATGACCATCGCCTTTCAGGGGGTGAATTATCTGCGCCCTGAAAAAATGCTCGACTTCGTGACCATCAGTCAGGCGCCGGTGCGGGCGGTCACGCCGCTGGCGCTGCTCTATTCCACCGTCGGCGTCCTGCGCCAGGTGGAACTGCGCAAGCTACCGGTCTACATCAGCGGTCGGGTGGTATACCCCATCTCGTCGCTGACCATGCCGGGCCTGCGCGCGAAGCTGATCATCAACGCGACCTCGCAGCGGTTAAAATTCCTTGAGAGCCTCATCGCCAGTTCACCTTCCGACAATGTCCATGGCATGCAGATCCTCGGCCTCGCTCTGACGTTCACCGTCGAACAACCCGCCTGATCGGGCAGGCTGTACAGCCTGAAGATCAGCGCTTATGCTGGCGTTTTTCGGGTAACAGGACTGAATATGGATCCGCACGATACATTTCCCCAACGTGTCTGGCACATTGTGGCGTCGATACCGGAAGGGTATGTCACGACCTATGGCGATGTCGCCAGGCTGGCTGGTTCGCCGCGCGCGGCGCGCCAGGTGGGCGGTGTGCTGAAGCGTCTGCCGGAAGGGTCCACTCTGCCCTGGCATCGGGTAGTCAATCGCCATGGCGATATCTCCCTCATCGGCCCCGATCTGCAGCGGCAGCGTCAGGCGCTGCTGGCCGAAGGGGTGCAGGTCTCCGGCGGCGGCCATATCGATCTCCAGCGCTATCGCTGGGTTTACTGAAGACCAAAAAAAAGCCCCCATTCGGGGGCTTAGCGAGCTTACTGTGCGACAGGCACGGCGGTCTGCTGAACCGGAACCAGCGTCAGGTCGGCATGGGTGCCCCCCTGGTTGATCACCGTCTGCACGGTATCGGTAATGAACATCAGCTGGCCGTTAACCGTAATCGCTGCGCTCAACAGAATGCGGGCGTTCGGTTGAATATCTGCCGGGTTGTAAGGCAGTGCAAAGTTGAATGGCGCCTGCTTGCCTTCGGTACGCACCGCTTTTTGCGACAATACGCGGGCTGGCGCATCGGCCAGAGAAGCATCCGACAGGGTCACCGTCAGCACCGCATCCGGCGGCAAAGCGATTCTCTGGCGGATATTAATCGTCCCCGTGACGCTCGGCTGCTGCTGCGCCACGCTCAGCGTCGCAATACCGTAAGGGTCGGGTGCAGCCGCCTGCGTCGAAGAATTGTTCGAGTGGTGATTAGCACAGGCGGTCAGCGTCGCGGCGACGGCTAAGGCACTAAACATATAGGCAAATTTCATGATGTTCTCCTTATCATCCCTTAATACCCAGGAGGATGTTCCGCCGCTTCGCCGGCAGGAACTTTCGTGTCGTCAATAAGTGTGGCACAGATCGCAGATTTCTTCCTGTTGACCGGTTGTTATTCAGATTATTACACCCATCGGACCACTTGCGATTCCAGGTTATACTTTGCCACATTACGCGCGCGGCGCCGCCATTGTTAACTGAGGAAAAGTATGAGTCAGGCACTCTCTAACCTGCTGGCATTATTAGATTTGGAAAAAATTGAGGAAGGGTTGTTCCGTGGACAGAGCGAAGACCTGGGATTGCGCCAGGTTTTTGGCGGCCAGGTGGTGGGCCAGGCGCTGTATGCGGCAAAAGAGACCGTGCCCGTTGAACGTCTGGTGCATTCGTTTCACAGTTACTTTCTGCGCCCCGGCGACAGTCAAAAACCGATCGTCTACGATGTGGAGGTGCTGCGCGATGGCAACAGCTTTAGCGCCCGCCGGGTCGCCGCCATCCAGAACGGGAAGCCGATCTTCTATATGACCGCCTCCTTCCAGGCGCCAGAGCACGGCTATGAACATCAGAAAGCGATGCCGGCCGCCCCCTCCCCTGATGGGCTGCCTTCGGAAACCGACATTGCCCGCAAGCTGGCGCATCTCCTGCCGCCGCAGGTGAAAGACAAATTCCTCTGCGATAAGCCGCTGGAGATCCGCCCGGTGGAGTTTCATAACCCGATGAAAGGCCATATCGCCGAGCCGGTGCGTCAGGTGTGGCTGCGCGCCAACGGCGCCGTTCCCGACGATCTGCGCATTCATCAGTATCTGCTGGGCTATGCCTCGGACTTTAACTTCCTGCCGGTGGCGCTGCAGCCGCACGGCGTTGGTTTCCTTGAGCCCGGCATGCAGGTCGCCACTATCGATCACTCGATGTGGTTCCATCGGCCGTTTAATATCAATGAGTGGCTGCTGTACAGCGTCGAAAGCACCTCGGCCTCCAGCGCCCGCGGCTTCGTCCGCGGCGAGTTCTACACCCAGGATGGCACGCTGGTTGCTTCAACGGTGCAGGAAGGGGTGATGCGCAACCGCAACGCATAAAAAAAGCCTCCCCTACGGGAGGCTTTTTGCTACATGGAGAAGGGTTTTCTGTCAGGCGTTGTAAGCGTTTTCGCCATGGCTGTTGACGTCCAGCCCTTCGCGCTCCTGCTCTTCCGGCACGCGCAGCCCTACGGTCATATCCGCTACTTTGTAGCCGATAAAAGCGACGACGCCGGACCAGACCACGGTAATGCCGATACTTTCCAGTTGCACCAGCAGCTGATGGCCCATGGTGACGCCTTCCGCATAACCGACGCCGCCCAGAGAAGTCGCCGCGAAGATACCGGTCAGAATACAGCCGACGATGCCGCAGACGCCGTGAACGCCGAAGACGTCGCAAGGGTCATCCACACGCAGCCAGCGTTTCAGCGCAGTCACGCCCCAGATACCCGCCAGGCCAGAGGCGATACCGACGATCAGCGCGCCGCCGACACCGATATAACCACACGCCGGCGTAACGCCAACCAGACCGGCAATTGCCCCGGAGCAGGCGCCCAGCAGTGAAGGTTTGCCGCGCAGAGCCCATTCGCCAAAGGTCCACGCCAGGATAGCAGCGGCGGTCGCCACGACGGTGTTAACGAACGCCAGGGCCGCGATTTCATTCGCTGCGCTGGCAGACCCGGCGTTGAAACCGAACCAACCCACGTAGAGGATAGCGGTGCCGGTGAACACCATCGGCAGGTTATGCGGTTTGAACGCTTCTTTGCCGAAGCCCACGCGTTTGCCCATCATATACGCGCCCACCAGCCCGGCGACCGCGGCGTTGATGTGCACAACGGTGCCGCCGGCGAAATCCAGCGCGCCATGCGTCGCCAGCAGACCGCCGCCCCAGACCATATGCGCAATCGGCACGTAGGAGAGCGTCATCCACACCACCACGAAAATCAGCACGGCGGAGAAACGGATACGTTCAGCCAGCGCCCCGACGATCAGCCCGACGGTGATGCAGGCGAACGAGCCCTGGAAGGCGACGTGGATATACTGATAGAAGGTGCCCATCAGCGCTTTCAGTTCAATATTTTTCAGCATCACCCAGTCAAAGCTGCCGAAGAAGCTGCCGCCGGTGCCGAAGGCCAGGGTATAGCCATAAATGACCCACAGTACGCAGACCAGGCCAAAGGTGACAATCACCTGCGTCAGCATGGAAAGAACGTTCTTACCGCGGATCAGGCCGCCGTAAAACAGCGCAATCCCCGGGATAGTCATAAACAGAACCAGCGCGGTGCAAATCATCATAAATGCGTTATCGGCTTTGTCCGCCACCGCAGGCGCGGCCATCGCCAGCCCCGGAAGAAGGGCTAATGCCCCCAGACCCGATTTCATTGTTGCCATTTTCATTGTTTCGTTCCCCATCACTGTGTGGTCTGGAAATTACAGTGCCGCTTCGTCAGCTTCGCCGGTACGGATGCGAATGACGCGCTGCAATTCAGCGACAAAAATTTTGCCGTCGCCAATTTTTCCGGTGTAAGCCGCTTTGCTGATGACATCGATAACTTCATCCAGCTGATCGTCGGCGATCGCCACATCAATCTTCACTTTTGGCAGAAAGTTGACGCTATACTCGGCGCCGCGGTAGAGCTCCGCATGACCTTTCTGACGGCCAAATCCTTTGACTTCAGTGACCGTCAGGCCCTGAATGCCGATGGAAGACAAGGCTTCACGCACGTCTTCCAGTTTGAATGGTTTGATTACCACGGTAACCAGCTTCATAAGTCCCCTCCAGTCAGTATTCGGTAATGGCCGCAGCTAACACGATGGATATAAAGCAAGGGCTATGCCAGAAATGAAAAAAGGCCGCTGAGCGGCCCTTTGATGGCAAAAAACAGGCGAGAGGTCAGGCATTAGCCGGCGTAAAGGCATTTAACGGGCAAAAATGCACCACAGCGGTGCATTTGATGTAACGTTTTTGCACCACGACAGGCCGCCCAGCCTTCGCTGCCTGCTGGTGGTGCATCAGGCGCTGAGCGACTCTTCTCTGGCGCTGGCCGCCAGCTCTTCACCAGCCAGCTGTAGCTGATACATCTGCCAGTAGCGGCCTTTCGCCGCCAGCAGCTGCTGGTGGTTGCCCCGCTCGACGGCCTGACCACGATGCAGAACCAGAATGGTATCCGCCTCGACGATGGTCGACAGCCGATGGGCGATAACCACCAGGGTGGTATGCTGGCGAACCTTCGCCAGCGCCTGCTGGATCGCCTGCTCGGTACCGGAGTCGATGTTTGCCGTCGCCTCATCCAGAATCAGTACCTGCGGGGTGTCCACCAGCACGCGCGCCAGCGCCAGCAGTTGCTTCTGTCCGACGGAGAGATTATTGCCCTGCTCGCCCAGTTGGGTGTACAGGCCGTCGCTCATGCTGCGCGCCACCGCCGCCAGCTGCACCGCCTCCAGCGCTTCCCAGACCTGGGTTTCGCTGATGTCCCGGCCCAGCGCGACGTTGGCGTAGAAGGTATCCGCCAGCACCACCGGATCCTGTTGCACCATCGCGATGCCCCGACGCAACGCGCTGTGGCTAAGAGAAGCGAGCGGCCGGCCATCGATGCGGATCTCCCCGTGGGTTAACGGATAATAGCCCATCATCAGACTGGCGAGGGTACTCTTCCCGCTGCCGGTATGCCCGACCAGCGCCACAAAGCTGCGGGAAGGGATATCCAGCGTGATATCCTGGAGGACCAGACGATCCCCGCGGTAGGCGAAGGAGAGATGGTCGATTTCCACTCGACCGCTGCTCAGCGGCGCGTCATCGGCGCCCCACGCCTGGCGTGGACGATCCATTAGCTCGAAAACGCGTTCGCCGGCGACCACCGCCTGCTGCAGCATCGACTGCTGGGTGGTCAGCTCAATGAGCGGCTCATTAAGGCGTCCGAGATAGCTGATAAACGCATACAGGACCCCGACCTCAATCGTGCCCGCCGCGCTAAAGCCGAACAGCATCAGCAGCCCGCACAGCACCAGCGAGGAAAAAAGACTCAGCAGCGGACGCAGCAGAAAACCGTCGAGGCGCAGCGTCTGCATCCGCGCCAGATAGTGGGCGTAGCTGGCCTCACGCATCCGTTCGCCAAAACGCGCCTGCTGGCGGAACTGCTGAATGACACCCATGCCGTTGATCACTTCGTTAAAGCCATCGTTGATGTCGGCAAGCCAGGCGCGCACCCGGCGCACGATCGGCGTGCTATAGCGCTGATAAATGATCATCACGATCAGCACCGCCGGGAAAATCGCGATCGCCACCAGCGCCATCCGCCAGTCGAGGCTAAACATCGCCACCAGCATCGCGCCGATCAGCGCCGCGCTACGCAGCACCGTCGCCACTACCGTCACGTACAGGTCGCGAATGACTTCCGTATCGTTGGTTACCCGGGAGATAAGCTGCCCGACCGGCTGAGTATCAAACTCGCTGAGCGGCTGATGCAGGGCGGCATCCATCACATCGCTGCGTAACTGCTGGACCACGCCAACCGCGGCGCGGTTAAACAGCAGCGACTGGCTATAGTGCAGTAACGCCGCCAGCAGCTGCAGACCGATATAGGCTGCCGCCAGGCCTGCCACCAGCTTCAGCGGCAGAGTATGTTTCGCCACCATATTGTCGATGAAATAGCTGATAAGCAGCGGACCGCTCACCTCTGCCGCCGCCGCGATCCACATCATCGCCACCGCGATGGCCAGCGGCTTACGCCACGGTGAACCATAGGCCAGCAGGCGTTTAAGCGTCGGCCAGAGTTCGGTAAAGCTACGCATCCAGGGCCTCCTCTTGCTCCTGGGGAACCTCGTCGAGCGCGGCCTCCAGCTGCTGATAGCGATACATGTCGCGATACCAGCCTGGCTGCACGGCCAGCGCCTCATGGCGGCCGCGCTGGGCGACATGCCCATGCTGCAGCACCAGAATTTCACTGGCCTCGGTCAGCGCCGACAGCCGGTGGGCGCTGATGATCACCGTCCGGCCCTCTCCCCACTGGCGCAGGTTATGCAGGATCTGGTGCTCCGTACGGCCATCCACCGCCGATAAGGCATCATCCAGGATCAGAATTTCGGCCTCCAGCAGCAGGGCGCGGGCAATAGAGATACGCTGTTTCTGGCCGCCGGAGAGCATCACGCCGCGCTCGCCCACTTCGGTATCGTACCCCTGGGGCAGACGCAAAATGTCGTCATGCACGCTGGCCAGCCGCGCCACCCGCTCAATCTGTTCCGGCGTCGCGTCCGGTTTTCCCAGCGCGATATTATTGGCGACGGTATCGGAGAATAAAAACGGCGTCTGATTGACCACCGCCAGCCGTTCGCGCCAGCTGTCGAGCTGCAGACGCGGTAGCGGCAGATCGTGAAAGCGGATCTCGCCGCTGGTGACGTCAAAATGGCGCTGCAGCAGGGCCAGAATGGTGCTTTTGCCGGCGCCCGTCGGCCCGCAGATGCCCAACATTTGCCCCGGCTGAAGGGTAAAATTAACCTGTTCCAGTGAAGGTTTGCTCGCCTGCGGATAGATGAAATCGCGGATAGCGACCTGCAGGACACCGCGGCCTGCCGGCACCGTTTCGGTCCCGTCGTCCACCGCCGGCGCCTCTTCGAGCAGGGTGCGGATACGACCATAGGCCGCGCTACCGCGCTCCACGATGTTAAACATCCACGCCAGCGCCAGCATCGGCCAGATCATCAGGCCAAGGTACATCACGAAGCTGGTCAGCTGCCCCAGCGTCAGGCTGCCGTGGATAACCATCCAGCTGCCGCCGCCGATGGCCAGCAGGTTCGCCGCCCCGATGGCGATATAGATGGTAGGGTCGAAGCGAGCGTCAATTCGCGCCACGCGCATATTTTTCGCTCCGGTATCGGCCGCATCGGCGGCAAACTGCGCCGACTGGCGATCCTCCAGCCCGAAGGCCTTAATCATGCGGATGCTGGTCAGGCTCTCCTGCGTGCGATCGTTGAGGCTGGAAAAGGCCGCCTGGGCGACGCGAAAACGTTCGTGAAGGGCATCGCCGTTGCGTTTGATCGCCAGGGCCATCAGCGGCATCGGCAGCAGCGCCAGCAGGGTGAGCTGCCAGCTAATCTGCGTCGACATCACAATCAACACCGCACAGCCCATCACCAGGGAATCCACCAGGGTTAACACCCCTTCACCGGCGGCAAACACCACCCGGTCCACGTCATTGGTGGCGCGGGCGATCAGATCCCCGGTGCGATGGCGTAAATAGAACGCCGGATGCTGGCGGCTCAGCTGCCGGTAAAAGTCTTCCCGCAGTTCGACCGCCAGCTGGTAAGAGGCGCCGAACAGCAGCACGCGCCAGACATAGCGCAGCAGGTAGACCATCACCGCGATCAGCACCAGCGCGCCGATCCACATCCACACCTTCTCCGCGGTGTAATGTTGTTGCGTCACGCCGTCGACCACAATGCCCACCACCTTCGGCGGAACAAGCTGCAGGACGGCAATAATGGCCAGCAGGGCAATTGCGCCAAGATAGCGGCGCCACTCCCGGCGGAAATACCAGCTGAGTTGTGCAAATAATCGCAAGCAGTAAGATCCTGATTTGTTATGGGTTACGGCGCAATACCGTTATTCGACAGGCAAGGCGGTGGTGTATTTTATCTGTTCCATGGCAAAACTCGAAGTGACATCCGACAGCCCCGGCACGCTGTTCACCAAACGTTTATAAAAGTCGTCATAGCGCTTCATATCGGCCACCTGCACCCGCAGCAGATAGTCATACTCCCCCGCCATCCGCCAGAAGCCGAGCACTTCAGCCATCTGCGTCACTTCGCTCACAAAATGGCAATACCAGTCGCTGCTGTGATGCTGAGTCTTGATCAGGACAAACGCCGTCAGCCCCAGCCCCACCTTTTCCGCATCCAGTAAGGCGACGCGCCCGCGGAGAATACCCTCATCCTCAAGTCGTTTCAGGCGTTTCCAGCAAGGGGTCGTGGTCAGATTAACGGCATCGGCCAGCGCCTGCAAAGAGAGGGTGCAATCTTCCTGCAGCAGCGCCAGCAGCTTACGGTCAATTTTATCTAACATAAGGCCACCAGAGAGAATAATTTACTCCCGCAATTGTAATTGAAAGGCCAAATAGCAACAATTTTTCCCGCACAATCCGCTAAGCTGGGCACAAAATGACAAACAGGAATCCGAGATGAATAGCGCCTGGGTAAAACACGCCATTAGTGAAATTAACGCCGACTATCAGCGTTCCGCCGATACACACCTGATTCGCCTGGCGCTGCCTGGTTTTCCGGGGATCCCGATTTATCTGAAGGATGAAAGTACGCATCCGACCGGTAGCCTCAAACATCGTCTGGCGCGGTCGCTGTTTCTCTATGGCCTGTGCAACGGCTGGATCAAAGAAGGCACCACGATTATCGAATCGTCTTCGGGTTCGACTGCAGTTTCTGAGGCCTATTTCGCCCGCCTGCTGGGGCTGCCGTTTATCGCCGTGATGCCCTCCTGCACCGCCAGACGCAAAATCGAACAGATCGAGTTCTACGGCGGACGCTGCCATTTTGTGCAGAGCGCCTGCGAAATCTACGCGGCTTCCGAAACGCTGGCGCGTGAACTGAACGGCCACTATATGGATCAGTTTACCTTCGCCGAGCGGGCCACCGACTGGCGCGGCAATAACAATATCGCCGACAGTATTTTCCGCCAGATGAGCCATGAGCCGCACCCGCAGCCGTCGTGGATCGTGATGAGCGCCGGCACCGGGGGGACCTCGGCGACCATTGGCCGCTATATTCGCAGCCAAGGTTACGAGACGCAGCTGATGGTTGTCGACCCGCAAAATTCAGTATTCCTCGATTACTGGCAGACCCGCGACGCCAGCCTGCGCAGCCCGATCGGCAGCAAAATTGAAGGCATCGGCCGCCCGCGCGTCGAGCCATCGTTTATTCCCGATGTTGTCGATGAGATGCTGCGCGTGCCGGATGCGGCGAGCGTGGCCACTGCTCTGTGGCTGGAAACGCAGCTTGGCCGAAAAGTCGGCGCCTCGACCGGGACCAACATGTGGGGCATGCTGCAGCTGGCCGCGCGGATGCGCGAGGAAGGACGCACGGGTTCCCTCGTCACCCTGCTGTGCGACAGCGGCGAGCGTTATCTGGAAAGCTATTACAACCCGCAGTGGGTGGCGGCCAACATCGGCGATATCGCCCCCTGGCAGGCGGAGATCGCCCGGCTGGTCGGCAGAACATAAAAAAAGCCAGATAGAATGCTATCTGGCTTGCTGGAAGGGTCTCTCTATTCGGGGGAATAAGGAAGATCAGGATTATCCAGCCAATGCGTTAAAAAATGGGAGACCGCCTGATGCCGGCAGTCGCCAATAACCGGGAGATGCGGCAGCTCGGCTTTCAGCTGCGGCATCGCGTTGCCCATGATGAACCCCCGCCCGACGCTGCGAAGCATCTCGCGATCGTTCATCGCATCGCCGAAGGCCATGCACTCCTGTAGGGTGAGTCCCAGGTGCTGGCTCAGCCTCGCCAGCGCCGCGCCTTTATTGCAGCCAACCGGCAGCACTTCCAGACAGTCCATCGCCGAGAAGCAGAGAAACGCGCGCTGGCCCAGCGCCTCATTCAGTTGGATCCGCAGGCGGCGCAGATCGTCATGATCGCCGCAGAAGCAGATCTTGGTGACATGATGCGCCGACATACGTTTCGGATCGCACAGTTGGTAGCGAAACCCGCTGAAGACATGCGCCTTCAGCAGCTCAGGTCTTGCCTGACCGGTGAACCAACCGCCGTCATTAAACACGTGCATGCTGGCCCGGGTATCCCATCGACTATGCAGCACGTCTTCCGCTACCTCGGGATTGAGATCCTGACGGTACAGCTCCTCCCCTTCCAAAGAGTGGATGCGCGTCCCGTTGCCCGTGATCAGAAATGCGTCCAGGGAAAATTCACCCATCACATGGTGCATCTCCAGCGCATGGCGGCCGGTGGCGAACGTCAGGGTGATATCGCGTTCCCGCAGCCGTTTCAGCGCGGTGAGCGTCTTTTCTCCGAGACGATGGTCCGGCATCAGCAAGGTGCCGTCCATATCAAATGCTGCCAGTTTTGCCATGGTGTTTTCCCCGATGTGTGATGGGCTTCGCTTGTGTTGCAGTATCACCTGGGATATACGGAAGTAATAGTGAATAGATAATATAAATTATTCCGGGTTTATTGCGGCCCGGTGGGCGACAGCGCTTATGCGACTCTTACACCGTTTAAACCAGTACCAGCGGCTGTGGCAGCCCTCTGCCGGGGCGCCGCAGCAGGTCACCGTCGGCGAGCTGGCGGAACGCTGTTTTTGCAGCGAACGCCACGTCCGTACCCTACTGCGTCAGGCGCAGGAAGCTGGATGGTTAAGCTGGCAGGCCAGCTCCGGGCGCGGCAAGCGCGGCTTGCTCTCTTTTTACAAAACGCCGGAACGTCTGCGCAATGAGATGATGGAGCAGGCGCTGCATAAAGGTCAGCAGCAAAACGCGCTGGAGCTGGCGCAGCTGGCCCCGGTGGAGCTGAAAGCCCTGCTCCACCCCTTTCTGGGCGGTCAATGGCAAAACAATACCCCGACGCTGCGTATTCCCTACTATCGCCCGCTGGAGCCGCTGCATCCCGGCTTTCTGCCCGGACGCGCCGAGCAGCATCTGGCCGGGCAGATCTATGCCGGGCTGACGCGCTTCGACGAAGGTGACAATATGCCGATCGGCGATCTGGCGCACCACTGGCAGGTCTCCCCTGACGGCCTGCGCTGGCAGTTTTATATCCGCTCCACACTGTGCTGGCACAACGGCGATGCGGTGGAAACCGCACAGCTGCGGCAGCGCTTACTGCTGCTGCTGGATCTGCCCGCCTTGCGGACTCTGTTCGCCAGCATCAGCCGCATCGATGTCACTCACGCCCAGTGCCTGACCATCACGCTGCATCGTCCTGACTACTGGCTGCCGTTCCGCCTCGCCAGCTATTGCAGCGTGCTGGCCCATCCTGACGATCCGGCCATCGGCTGCGGACCGTTCCGCCTGAAGCGGTTTAGTCCGGAACTCGTCCGCCTGGAGAACCATCCCCGCTACCACCTGCGGCATCCGCTGATCCAGGCGGTGGAGTACTGGATCACCCCCCAGCTCTTCGATCGCGATCTCGGGACCAGCTGCCGCCACCCGGTGCAGATCACTATTGGCGATCGCGAAGAGCTGCATAACCTGCGCCAGGTCAGCAATAGCATCAGTCTTGGCTTCTGCTATCTGACCCTGCGTCACAGCCCTCGGCTTAGCAAAGCGCAGGCCCAGCGGCTGGTATCGATAATTCACCGCTCGTCGTTGCTGGACACGCTGCCGCTCGACGAGGATCTGATTACGCCAAGCCATGAGGTGTTGCCGGGATGGTCCATCCCGCAGGGGCCGGAAAACAGCGCGGTGCCGCTGCCGGCCAGGCTCACGCTGCTCTACCATCTGCCGGTCGAACTCCACGCCATGGCCGAACAGCTGAGACAGCGGCTGGCTGTGCTCGGCTGCGAGCTGACGCTGCTGTTCCATGACGCCAAAAACTGGGAAGGCTGCCAGCATCTGGGGCAGGCCGACCTGATGATGGGCGACCGCCTGATCGGCGAAGCGCCGGAGTATGCCCTGGAGCAGTGGCTGCGCTGCGATATGCTGTGGCCCAATTTGCTGACCGGGGCGCAATATGCCCATCTGCAGGCGACATTAGACGCGGTACAGGCGCAACCGGAAGCCCGCAGCCGCAACGATGCGCTGCGCAACGTATTTAACAGCCTGATGGAAGACGCCATCATGACGCCGCTGTTTAAATACAACTATCGGATCAGCGCCCCACCGGGAGTCAATGGCTTGCGCCTCAACGCCCGCGGATGGTTCGACTTCGCCAGCGCCTGGCTGCCGGCGTCGACGTGACAGAGCTGGTGGTGGCGGGCGTCTGGCGCTACCATATCGCCTTTACTCATTTAGTCAGGAATTGCCATGAAACGCGCCGTAGTTGTCTTCAGCGGAGGACAAGATTCAACCACCTGTCTGGTGCAGGCTCTGCAACAGTATGATGAAGTGCATTGCGTCACTTTTGATTATGGCCAACGCCACCGCGCGGAAATCGACGTTGCGCGCGAACTCGCCCTGAAACTTGGCGCCGTCGCGCATAAAGTGCTGGACGTTACCCTGCTCAATGAACTGGCGGTCAGCAGCCTGACCCGCGATAACATTCCGGTACCGGACTATCAGCCTGATGCCGAGGGCATTCCCAACACTTTTGTCCCGGGGCGCAATATTCTGTTTTTAACCCTGACGGCCATCTACGCCTATCAGGTAAAAGCCGAAGCTATCATCACCGGCGTGTGCGAGACCGACTTCTCCGGCTACCCGGACTGCCGCGATGAGTTTGTCAAAGCGCTGCACCACGCCGTCAGCCTTGGAATGGCGAAAGACATACGCTTTGAAACACCGCTGATGTGGCTGAACAAAGCCGAGACCTGGGCGCTGGCCGAATACTGGGGTCAGTTAGATCTGGTGCGCCGGGAAACCCTTACCTGCTACAACGGCATTAAGGGCGATGGCTGCGGCCAGTGCGCCGCCTGCAACCTGCGCGCTAACGGGCTTAACCAGTATCTGGCCGATAAAGTCGGGGTAATGGCGGTGATGAAGCAAAAAACCGGGCTGACACAGGCATAGCCTCCGCAGAGGTATCTTCCAAAAGCTTCAGTTCAACTTCCCCGGTAGCGCTACGCTTACCGGGGCAAGGGGTTCATCACCTTCCGTGGGTCGAGGTGCGCCACCGCCCGGCACGCACGCACGCGACGGTTGTCAGCGCAAGTTCATCTGGTCGAGTTTCTCACGCAGTTCCCCTTCCAGCGGCAGCGCCTTCTGGGTTTTCAAATCGATACAGACGAAGGTAATCAGCGCATCGGCCACCACCTCGCCGTTGGGGTTGAGAGTGACCACCTGGCTGAGCGTGCCGCTTTTGCCGTTGAGTTGCTCCAGTTTGCTGCTCACCGTCAGCACATCGCCCAGGACCGCCGGACGGCGGTAGTTAATATTAATATTCACCACCACGAAGGCGATGTTTTTCTCGGTCATCCACTGAAATGCCGGACTCTTTTCCAGACCATCCCAGCGGGCCTCCTCAAGGAACTCCAGGTAGCGTGCGTTATTCACATGCTGGTAGACGTCCAGATGATAGCCGCGAACTTTAATTTGTGTCTGCATAGCATCAATGCCTTTCTGTTATTGTTGTTTATGAGGTAAGAGGTCACACCACTTGATGCAACCTCTTTATCCTGGCAAAAAATCACCGCTGTGCAAGCGCTGGCAAAAAATTTACAGCGTCAGATGGGATAAATTCCGCTCCACCAGCGCGCTGCCCATCCCTGGGACCTGCTTCAGATCATCAAGGGTTTTGAACGGTCCGTACTCCTCACGGTAGCTGACAATCGCCTGGGCTTTTTTCAACCCCACGCCATTCAGAGCCTGCGCCAGCTGTTCGGCGCTGGCGTGGTTAATGCTGACTTTGGTCGCCCCGTTGTCGGCCTCGCCGGGCTCCGCTTTCGCCTTCGCCGAAGAGGACGCCTGGACATGCTCTTTGGTTACCGCCGCTTTGCCGCTGGCGGGGGCAGCCAGCGCGCCCTGTGCGCCTACCGCGAAAACCAGAACGCCCGCGGCCATCAGTGCTTTTATTCCATATTTCATGCTGATATCTCCTTGTGTATAGACAGCAAGGCTACGATAGCGTCAGTGCGGATGGCCGACAAAAGGCAAATCACAGAAATGGAAAGGGCCGCGAAAGCGGCCCTTGAGGATTACATGGTGTTGCGTATTTTTGCGAAACGACGCGAAATTACTGCTGCTGGTCGATGCTGTCGCCCAGCTTAATTTTCGCCGCCTTGCGCAGGTTGCTCATCAGCGCCTCGAAAGCGATTTGGGCATTGTTCTGGGTAATCCCCTGAACCATAGCCTTCTTCTGCTCTTCCGGCATGCTGCCTGCTTTCACTTCATCGAGCGCCACCAGCACCACATCGCCTTGCATGTTGCTGCCAACGCCATAGACCGGTTTGCCCTGCTGCGGCAGCGGCAGAGTAAATGCCAACTGGCTCAGCGGATCCTGGCCGGTACGGGAAAGCGTCTGCGGTGCGCCAAAGCTCAGGCCAGCCGCCTTCATCGCCTCATCGCCTTTGCCGTCTTTCAGCGCCGCCAGCAGCTTATCGGCATCCCGCTTCGCCTGCTGTTCCGCTTTATTGTGCTTAACGATATCGCTGACCTGTGCCTTCACTTCGGCCAGCGGTTTCACCGCCTCGGCTTTGTGCTCGCTGATACGCAGAACAAAGGCGCGATCGCCGTCAACGGTAATGATGTCGGAGTTGCTGCCCGGCGCGCCGTTCACGCCGACCAGACCGCCGTTGAAAATAGCGTCAGCGACCGGTTTAAAGTTCAGCTCTTCCGGCAGATTATCGCGGCCAAACCAGCCGGTTTCCACCACCTGCAGTCCGGCGACCTGCGCCGCGCCCGCCAGCGATTCATTATCGTTGCTGGCCGCATCGCTCACCTTCTGCTGCAGCGCATAGTAAGCATCCAGCGCTTTCTCCTGCTTCACTTTCGCCGCAATGTCATTGCGCACGTCAGCCAGCGGCTTGACCTGCGCCGGCTGGACATCGTCCAGACGGGCCACCAGGAAGCCAACCGAGGATTTGATCACCCCGGAGAGCTGGCCTTTCTCTTTCAGGCCGGCGTCTTTCAGCTCAGGCACGGTAGAAGCATCTTCCATCCACCCCATATCGCCGCCGTTGCGGGCAGAGATAATATCGGTCGATTTTTCTTTTGCCAGCGTGGCGAAATCGGCGCCTTTTTGCAGCTCGGCCAGTACCGCTTTCGCATCAGCTTCAGTTTTAGTCTGAATCACGCTGTAGCGATTACGCTGCGGCTGAGTGAACTGATCTTTGTGCTGGTCATACCATGACTGAATTTCTTCGTCAGAGGCGTTTTCCTGCATGCTGGCGGCATCCATCTTGATGTAGCTTACGCGGAACTGCTCCGGCGCCATAAAACGGGCCTGATTCTGCTGCCAGAAAGCGTTGATTTCCTCATCGCTGGCGGTCTGTTTTGCCGCCAGGGCGTTGACGTTGATGGTCGCTTCGCGAACGACACGCTGCTGAGACACCAGCGCCGCCAGCTGATCGGACTCGCCGGGCAGCATGAAGTCGGTACCCGCAATGGCGTTAATCAGCTGCTGCGTGGTCAGCTGGTTACGCAGCGCCTGGGCGTACTGATCGGTGGTCATCCCCATCTGGGCGACAATACCGCTGAAACGCTGGTTGTCGAACTTACCGTTCGTCTGGAACGCCTGCGTCTGGAAGATCGCCTGCTTCACCTGCTCATCGCTGATGCTGAGGCCCAGCTCGCGGGCATACTGATCCAGAAGCGACTCGTCAATCAGGCGGTTCAGCACCTGCTGGCGCATGGTTTTCATGTAGTTTTCGTTCGCCGCCAGCTCGGAGAACTGGTCACCAAGCTGCTGCTGCATACGGTTACGTTCGCTGGCGACGGCGTTTTCAAACTGCCCACGGCCAATCTCCTGGCCATTCACTTTTGCGGCATAGTTTTTGCCACCGCCAATCAGGTAACCACTCACCCCGGTCAAAATGAACGAGACGATAATGATACCGAAAATAATCTTGAGCACGACGCTGTTGGCGGCCGTGCGTAGGTTGTCCATCATGGTGTAACAACGCTCCGCTGTAGATGACTTTAGCTCGCGCAGCATAGCACGTGATGGCCGCCGCGCGTGAGGACGTATTTTGACAAGAAAACAGGGTGATTGTCAGCCCACAAGTGGCGATAAACACACATAAAGTGGTCTGAAAAGGCAATAAAAAAGGCACATCTCACGATGCGCCCTTGTACTTCGTCACATTCCCTGACGGGAAAGCCGATCAGTTCACCGCGTCTTTCAGCGCTTTACCAGCACGGAAGCCCGGCACTTTTGCGGCAGCGATAGTAATTTCTTTACCTGTTTGTGGGTTGCGACCAGTACGGGCGGCACGTTCTTTAACAGCAAAGGTACCGAAACCTACCAGCGCAACGTCATCCCCAGCCTGCAGAGATTCAGTAACAGAAGCGATTAAAGCATCTAACGCACGTCCAGCTGCAGCTTTAGAAATGTCCGCACCCGCAGCAATTTTGTCAATCAGTTGAGATTTATTCACTGTTCTCTTCCTCTCTTTATAATTTATATCGCACCAGAGTCCTTCATAGTGCGACCGCGCAGCAGTTATATCAGGACTGTCATGCCCTTACAACAGCAGTTGTCGATGACCCCCCTGCCAGCGATCTAAGTTAGCTACACAAAAAAAGGCTGGCAAGTCCGAAATGACTTACCAGCCCTATTTTTATTAGCGCAATTTGCGCAGAATCACTATTTCGCGGTCACAACCTGCATGCCAAACGGTTCGTTTTGCAGCGCAAGTGTCAGAACTTCCTCGATTCGTTTCACCGGATGGATATCCAAATCAGCGATAACGTTATCCGGAATTTCTTCAAGGTCACGTTTGTTCTCATCAGGAATCAGAACAGTCTTAATACCGCCGCGATGCGCCGCCAGCAGTTTTTCCTTCAGACCGCCGATCGGCAGCACCTGTCCACGCAGCGTAATCTCCCCGGTCATCGCCACATCGGCGCGTACCGGGTTGCCGGTCAGGCAGGAGACCAGCGCCGTACACATGGCAATCCCCGCGCTCGGACCGTCCTTCGGCGTCGCCCCTTCCGGTACGTGGACGTGAATATCACGCTTCTCGTAAAAGTCGGCGTTAATGCCCAGCTTGTCCGCCCGCGAACGTACCACGGTCAGCGCAGCCTGAATCGACTCCTGCATCACCTCGCCCAGCGATCCGGTGTAGGTCAGTTTGCCTTTGCCCGGTACGCAGGCGGTTTCGATGGTCAGCAGATCGCCGCCCACTTCCGTCCACGCCAGACCGGTCACCTGACCGACACGGTTCTCGCTATCGGCGCGGCCATAGTCGAAGCGCTGCACGCCGAGATAATCATGCAGATTCTCACCATTAATTTCGATGTGTTTCAGCGATTTATCCAGCAACAGCTGCTTAACGGCCTTACGGCACAGCTTGGAGATTTCACGCTCCAGGCTACGAACGCCCGCTTCACGGGTGTAGTAACGAATAATGCCGATAATGGCGCTGTCGTCGACGGTCAGTTCGCCTTTCTTCAGCGCGTTGCGTTCGATCTGCTTCGGCAGCAGGTGACGCTTGGCGATGTTCAGTTTTTCATCTTCGGTGTAACCCGAGAGGCGAATCACTTCCATACGGTCCAGCAGCGGCGCCGGAATGTTCATGGAGTTGGAAGTCGCCACGAACATCACGTCGCTGAGATCGTAATCCACTTCCAGATAGTGGTCGTTAAAGGCCACGTTCTGTTCCGGATCCAGCACCTCAAGCAACGCAGAAGCCGGGTCGCCGCGCATGTCGGAAGACATTTTGTCAATCTCATCCAGCAGGAACAGCGGGTTTTTTACCCCCACTTTCGCCATTTTCTGGATCAGTTTACCCGGCATCGAGCCAATATAGGTTCGACGATGACCGCGAATTTCCGCTTCATCGCGCACGCCGCCCAGCGCCATGCGGACGTATTTCCGGCCGGTCGCTTTGGCGATAGATTGCCCCAGCGAGGTTTTACCTACCCCCGGCGGTCCCACCAGGCAGAGGATCGGCCCCTTGATTTTGTTCACCCGGCTCTGCACCGCGAGATACTCAAGGATGCGATCCTTCACGCGCTCCAGACCATAGTGATCGGTATCGAGGATCTCCTGGGCCTGACGCAGGTCTTTCTTGACCTTACTGCGCGCATTCCACGGCACCTGCACCATCCAGTCGATGTAGCCACGCACGACGGTCGCTTCCGCAGACATCGGCGACATCATCTTCAGCTTCTGCAGTTCCGCTTCGGTTTTCTCTTTCGCCTCTTTCGGCATTTTCGCCGCGTCGATCTTGCGCTTCAGCGCTTCGTTTTCGTCCGGGGCGTCGTCCATCTCGCCGAGTTCTTTCTGAATCGCTTTCATTTGCTCGTTCAGATAGTACTCGCGCTGGGATTTCTCCATCTGCTTTTTGACGCGGTTGCGAATGCGCTTCTCAACCTGCAGCAGATCGATTTCCGATTCCATCATCGCCATCAGATATTCCAGACGTTCGTTGACGTCGGACATCTCAAGCACGGACTGCTTGTCCGCCAGCTTCAGCGGCATATGCGCCGCGATGGTATCCGCCAGGCGCGCCGGATCGTCGATGCTGTTCAGCGACGTCAGCACTTCCGGTGGAATCTTCTTATTCAGCTTGATATAGCCTTCAAACTGGCTGATAGCGGTACGAACCAGCACTTCCTGCTCACGTTCGTCAATCGCCGGCGAGTCGAGATACTCCGCTTTCGCCGAGAAATGCTCGCCATTATCAGACAGCGCAGAAATGCGTGCACGCTGTAGCCCTTCGACCAGCACCTTCACGGTGCCGTCTGGCAGCTTCAGCATCTGCAAAATAGACGCCACGGTTCCAACGGTGAAAAGATCGTTTACACCCGGCTCATCCGTCGACGCTTCTTTCTGCGCAACCAGCATGATTTTTTTATCATGGTCCATGGCCGCTTCGAGGCAACGGATAGATTTTTCCCGCCCTACGAACAGGGGTATGACCATGTGCGGATAAACCACCACATCGCGCAACGGCAATACGGGGATTTCAATGCGTTCAGAACGCTCAGGATTCATAGAGCTCTCTCTTAGTTTAAAGTCCGCCAGGTAGCCGACGACGCCACACTCCACTGCATCGTCGTTAATATGTAATCCAGTATATGGGGATGTATTCCACACATTCAACGGCGGGAATGCAGGAAAAATAAAAGGGGAGATAAAATCCCCCCTTTTTGTTAACTGCTTGAGTGAAATGGCTAATTATTCGCCAGATGCCTGCTGCGCTTCCGGTTTGCCGTAGATCAGCAGCGGTTTGCTCTGACCGGCGATAACCGACTCATCAATGACCACTTTTTCGACATCTTCCATCGAAGGCAGATCATACATGGTGTCCAGCAGCGCCGCTTCCACAATGGAACGCAGGCCACGGGCGCCGGTTTTACGCGCCATCGCTTTCTTGGCAATGGCATCCAGCGCTTCGTCGCGGAATTCAAGCTCTGCGCCTTCAAGGCTAAACAGCGCCTGATACTGCTTGGTCAGGGCGTTTTTCGGCTCTTTCAGGATCTGGATCAGCGCTTCTTCGCTCAGCTCGTTCAGGGTCGCCACGACCGGCAGACGGCCGATGAATTCCGGAATCAAACCAAACTTGATCAGATCTTCCGGCTCGACCTGGGCCAGCAGCTCGCCTTCGCTCGCTTTGTCGGACTTCGCTTTAACCGTCGCGCCAAAACCAATGCCGGAGCCGGTTTCCACACGGTGGGAAATCACTTTGTCCAGACCGGCAAACGCGCCGCCGCAGATAAACAGGATCTTGGAGGTATCAACCTGCAGGAACTCCTGCTGCGGGTGTTTACGCCCGCCCTGCGGTGGAACGGCGGCGACGGTGCCTTCGATAAGCTTCAGCAGCGCCTGTTGCACGCCTTCGCCGGAGACATCGCGAGTAATCGACGGGTTATCGGACTTACGCGAAATTTTGTCGATTTCGTCGATATAGACGATGCCGCGCTGCGCTTTCTGCACGTCGTAATCGCACTTCTGCAGCAGTTTCTGAATGATATTTTCGACGTCCTCACCCACATAACCGGCTTCGGTCAGGGTGGTGGCGTCCGCCATGGTAAACGGCACATCCAGCAGGCGCGCCAGCGTTTCCGCCAGCAGCGTTTTACCGGAGCCGGTCGGCCCGATCAGCAGGATGTTACTTTTACCCAGCTCTACGCCATTGCTGGTATCGCCATTGCGCAGACGTTTGTAGTGGTTGTATACCGCGACCGCCAACACTTTTTTCGCCTGTTCCTGACCGATGACGTAGTCATCAAGGTGGTGGCGAATCTCGTGCGGCGTCGGCAGCGCGCTGCGCTCGCGGTGCGGCGCAACTTCTTTAATCTCTTCGCGAATGATGTCGTTACATAAATCAACGCATTCGTCGCAGATATACACGGATGGCCCGGCGATCAGCTTACGCACTTCATGCTGGCTTTTGCCGCAAAAAGAGCAATACAACAATTTGCCCGATCCATCTTTGCGTTTATCTGTCATGAGTCCAAACCTCTTTTTAAGTTCTTTGTGCCGCACACGACGACGCAAATGCCATTCTCAGGCGCAAGCCGCCATATAGCGTTGTGCCGCCCTTCATTAGTATATACACAAAATCCTTCGCGCTACATCGCGGCGGTAGCGAAGCGACCGGCCGCCTGCCTGCCCGGCAAGCGTCCGGAAAAATGCCAACCGCTCAGCAAACGTGGCGAGAAGGATGAAGCGTAAAGCGGCACCCTTACGCCCAGGGCATCAATTACGATGGGTCAAAATAGAGTCGACCAGTCCGTACTCCACGGCTTCCGCAGCAGACAGGAAGCGGTCACGCTCGGTGTCACGCTCAATCTGCTCAAGAGACTGGCCGGTATGATGCGCCATCAGCTCATTCATGCGTCCTTTCACCTTCAGGATTTCACGGGCGTGGATCTCAATATCCGTCGCCTGCCCCTGATAGCCGCCCAGCGGCTGGTGGATCATCACGCGGGAGTTCGGCAGGCAGAAACGCTTGCCCTTCGCCCCGGCGGTCAGCAGGAACGCGCCCATGGACGCGGCCTGGCCCATACAGATGGTGCTGACGTCCGGCTTGATGAACTGCATGGTGTCATAAATCGACATCCCGGCGGTGATCACCCCGCCCGGAGAGTTAATGTACAGGTAAATGTCTTTTTCCGGGTTTTCCGCTTCCAGAAACAGCATCTGCGCCACGATCAGGTTTGCCATGTGGTCTTCGACCTGGCCGGTCAGAAAAATGACGCGTTCCTTAAGCAGACGGGAGTAGATATCAAAAGAACGTTCACCGCGTGAGGTCTGTTCAATGACCATCGGCACCAGGGCCATATGGGGTGCAAAGTTGTCTCGTTCGCCACTGTATGACATTTCCGTCTCCTGGAGTAATTTTAAAATACCTGCTGCACTGATTGTAACCTTACGGACGGATTATCAGCCACAGTTTCTATCCGCTGAACGCGTCACCGCCTCTTCAACACGCGTGCGATTGCGGATGCAGTTGCCTCCCTCGGTAATGGGGATGGCGTTGCCATATTTCAAGCATAACAAGCTTTTGCTGTAACGCTATCATGGTAAATGCGTTTTAGCACCGTGCCTGAGGCTATCATTAGCTAAAAAAAAAACCCGCCGCCTTTCGGCAACGGGTTTTTGCCCGAACCTTGAACAATCGCGGCGAAATTACGCCTGCTGGTTCATCAGTTCGTTGAAGGAAGTGGCTTTTTCAGACACTTTGGCTTTCGCCAGCACGGCTTCAACAGCCTGCTCTTCCAGCGCCACGTTGCGCATGTTGTCCATCAGCTCTTTGTTCTTGCTGTAGAACTCAACCACTTCTGACGGATCTTCGTAAGCAGAAGCCATCTCTTCGATCAGGCCTTTCACGCGCTCTTCGTCAGCTTTCAGCTCGTTGGTGCGAATCACTTCGCCCAGCAGCAGGCCAACCACTACGCGGCGTTTAGCCTGCTCTTCGAACAGTTCGCGCGGCAGTTCCAGAGCCTGTTTCTCGTTGCCACCGAAACGCTGAGCAGCCTGGCGACGCAGCACGTCGATTTCGCTGTCGATCAGAGCTGCCGGAACGTCGATGTCGTTAGCTTTAACCAGACCTTCGATAGCCTGAGACTTCACGCGGTTACGCACAGCGCCTTTCAGCTCGCGTTCCATGTTTTTACGCACTTCAGCGCGCAGGCCAGCGACGGAACCATCTTCCACGCCGAAACGTTTGATGAATTCTTCGGTCAGCTCCGGCAGTTCACGTTCTTCAACTTTCTTCAGGTTGATAACGAACTTAGCCGCTTTACCTTTCAGGTTTTCTGCGTGGTATTCTTCCGGGAAGGTCACGTCGATGGTGAACTCGTCACCCGCTTTGTGGCCTTTGATACCGTCTTCGAAGCCCGGGATCATGCGACCCTGGCCCATCGCCAGTACGAAGTCAGAAGCTTTGCCGCCTTCGAACTCTTCACCATCTACGGAACCGGTGAAGTCGATGGTTACGCGATCTTCAGCGTCAACCGCGCCTTCTTTTTCTTTCCAGGTTGCCTGCTGCTTGCGCAGGGTTTCCAGCATGGTGTCAACGTCAGCGTCGGTCACTTCAACAACCGGTTTTTCTACTTCGATCGCTTCCAGACCCTGCAGTTCAACTTCCGGATACACTTCGAACTCTACCGCGTAGGTGAAGTCTTCACCCAGTTTGTATTCGCCCGGAACGTAGTTCGGCGCGCCGGCCGGATTGATTTTTTCTTTGATGATCGCGTCAACGAAATGACGGCTCATCAGGTCGCCCAGCACGTCCTGACGAACGGAAGCGCCATAGCGCTGAGCAACAACATTCATCGGCACTTTGCCTTTACGGAAGCCGTCAATGCGAACTTTTTTCGCTACGTTGACCAGCTCGCTTTTGACAGCATTCTCGATGCTGTCAGCGGCGATAGTAATCGTTACACGGCGCCCAAGGCCCTGAGTGGTTTCAACTGAAACTTGCATCTTGTTACCTCAAAAAAATCACAGTGCTCGGTCAACTCTGGAAGCACGTGTAGGTGGCTTCGCAGAACCGGGATGCCCTCTTCAAATCAGAAACACATTCCCTGTCGTCAGAATCATCCCGAAGACATTCATATATAAGACGCGGCATTATAGCGGCATCACTTTTGTGAGTCGAGAACGGTTGTCGCCTGGTGCTGCGGCATTTTTCACATTTCCCGCTCAATTTTGTCCGCAAAAGCGCTGAGTTTGCGCATTTTCCAGGCAAAACAAAACGGCCCGTAGGCCGTTTTTGCTAAATCTGCAAGCAACATACTGGAAAAGCGCCAGCGGTTGCAAATGGGATTTCTAGGCGATGCTCCCCGCGCCGCGGCACGGCGGCGAGGCGAAAACCGTATCCTGTAGCGCTTCCCATTCTTTAATCGTGTAGGTGTGCAGCGCCAGGGCGTGCACCGTATTCGACAGCTCCTCGGTTAGCGTGCCGTAGATCATACGGTGGCGATTTAGGAAACGCTCGCCAGTGAAGCGATCGCTCACTAACACCACTTTAAAATGACTTTCAGAGCCCGCTGGGACGTTGTGACGATAACTTTCATCCACGACTTCGAGATACATCGGGTCGAACGCTGCTCTAAGTTTTGCTTCGATCTGTTCACGTATCATCATGAATTTTCTCCTCCGACAACGCTGAGATGCCGCCACTCCATTTAAATGTTAGCCGCTTTTACCGCTTCCATTAGGAGAAAACAACAAAAAATTAGCATTGTTCTGATATTTTCATTCAAAAGTATCACGTTTACTGGCTCTGGTCGCCAGATCCGCCGGGGAAAGAGCGATTAACCGTGGCGGGACGCTCAGAAAACCGCCAGGGCGATGGATTTACACGCGTTGCCACTTCCCCTTGCCGTTGGCAATGCTATGATGGCGGTAATTTTCCTTATAACAACACCATGCGTTGAGACCTGAACATGCTTAAGAAGATCCTTTTCCCGTTGGTCGCCATGTTTATGCTGGCAGGATGCGCCACGCCGCCGACCACCATTGAAGTATCGCCGAAAATCACGCTGCCGCAGCAGGATCCTAGCCTTATGGGCGTGACCGTCAGCATCAACGGCGCCGACCAGCGTCCGGACCAGGCGCTGGCGAAAGTGACGCGCGACAACCAACAGGTCACCCTTACCGCCTCCCGCGATCTGCGCTTCCTGCTGCAGGAAGTGCTGGAGAAACAAATGACCGCGCGCGGCTACATGATTGGCCCGAACGGCGCAGTCGATCTGCAGATCATCGTCAACAAACTCTACGCTGACGTCTCCCAGGGCAACGTGCGCTACAACATCGCCACCAAAGCCGATATCGCCATCATCGCCACCGCGGCAAACGGCACGAAGATGACCAAAAACTACCGCGCCAGCTACTCGGTTGAAGGTGCCTTCCAGGCCTCGAACAAAAACATCGCTGATGCCGTCAACAGCGTCCTGACTGATACCATCGCCGATATGGCGCAGGACACCAGCATCCACGATTTCATCAAGCAAAACGCGCGTTAATGCCACCACGAACCCGGCCTCCGCCGGGTTCGTGCTTTATGCTATGTCCAGTCACTACTTACGCATTTTTCAGCAGCCTAAATCAGCGATTTTGCTGATCCTCGGCTTCGCCTCCGGTCTGCCGCTGGCCCTCACCTCCGGTACCCTGCAGGCCTGGATGACGGTGGAAAACATCGATCTGAAAACGATCGGTTTTTTATCGCTTGTCGGCCAGGCCTATGTCTTTAAATTCCTCTGGTCCCCGCTGATGGACCGCTACACGCCGCCGTTTCTCGGGCGCCGTCGCGGCTGGTTGGTGACCACCCAGGTCCTGCTTCTGCTGGCCATCGCGGCGATGGGTTTTCTCGAACCTGCCTCCCAGCTGCGCTGGATGGCGGCGCTGGCGGTAGTGATCGCCTTCTGTTCGGCGTCGCAGGATATTGTCTTTGACGCCTGGAAAACCGACGTTCTGCCAGCGGAAGAGCGCGGCGCTGGCGCCGCGATCAGCGTGCTGGGCTATCGCCTCGGGATGCTGGTCTCCGGTGGTCTGGCCCTGTGGATCGCCGACCGCTATCTCGGCTGGCAGGGCATGTACTGGCTGATGGCGGCGCTGCTGGTGCCCTGCATCATCGCCACGCTGCTGGCGCCCGAGCCAAGCGATGTTATCCCGGTTCCCCGGTCGCTGGAGCAGGCGGTAGCTGAACCACTGCGCGATTTTTTCGGCCGTAACAACGCCTGGCTGATTCTGCTGCTCATCGTTCTTTATAAGCTTGGCGATGCGTTTGCCATGAGTCTGACCACCACCTTTCTCATCCGCGGCGTCGGTTTTGACGCCGGCGAGGTGGGAATGGTGAACAAAACCTTAGGCCTGTTCGCCACCATTCTTGGCGCCCTGTACGGCGGCGTCCTGATGCAGCGATTGACGCTGTTCCGGGCGCTGCTGATCTTCGGTCTGCTGCAGGGGGTTTCCAACGCCGGCTACTGGCTGCTGTCGATTACCGATAAGCACCTCTATTCCATGGCGACCGCGGTATTCTTTGAAAATCTGTGCGGGGGAATGGGGACGGCGGCGTTTGTGGCGTTGCTGATGACGCTGTGCAACAAGTCGTTCTCCGCCACCCAGTTCGCGCTGCTCTCGGCGCTGTCCGCGGTTGGCCGCGTGTACGTCGGGCCGATTGCCGGCTGGTTTGTCGAGGCCCACGGCTGGTCCGCCTTCTATCTCTTCTCCGTGGTCGCGGCGGTGCCGGGGATCGCGCTGCTGCTGCTGTGCCGACAAACGCTCGAGCATACCCAACGCACGGCAAGCTTTATACCGCGTAGCGAATATCCGCAGGCCTATGCGCTGGCGCTGGGGATCCTGACGCTGGGCTGCCTGCTGCTGGCGGTATGGCTGGGTCTGCTGATCCTCAACGCGCTGGATTATACGTCGTTCAGCTTCCTGTCCGGCCTGCTGGAGGTTGCCGCGCTGACCGCCGTTGGCGGTATTTTGTTCGGCGGCCTGCTCGACTACCTGGCGCTGCGTAAAACCCACCTGATTTAAGGACGCTGCATCATTATTAGCCGTTGTAATTACGAAACGTAATTATAACGGCTTATTAACGCTTTTATATTGCCCGCCGCGCTATTTGTTGTTTTGTGCGTTTTTGTTTTCTGGAAATTATTGACAGTTTTCATTCGATTCTTTAAATAATTTAACCGATTCAGCTACGCCGTTTTTATTTCACGTTTCCACAATGTCTTTTATTTGATAATTAAATGTTAAACAATTGTTCTAATTTTTGGGTGGTTATGCCCATTCGCCGCTAAGTACACCTTTTCTTATCCCTTTCGTTATCGATCCCACGAAAATCAGGCTTTGCAAGCGATTACGTAACACTACGTAACATATGTGACAAACCAAGCAGAAGCCGCTAACACAGAACTGACAGAGATCCAATCATGTTTACAGTAATGCAACCTTACCGTAAAATGCCCATACACTTTAAACGCCACCAGATCCCGTGGAATTGAGGTCGTTCAATGAGACTCAGGAAATACAATAAAAGTTTGGGATGGATGTCATTAATCGCAGGTACTGTATTACTCAGTGGTTGTGATTCTGCACTCCTTGACCCAAAAGGACAGATTGGACTGGAGCAACGCTCTTTGATTCTGACGGCCTTCGGCCTGATGATGATTGTCGTTATTCCCGCCGTCTTGATGGCAGTAGGATTTGCCTGGAAGTATCGCGCGAGCAATAAAGATGCGAAGTATAGCCCGAACTGGTCACACTCCAATAAAGTGGAAGCTGTGGTCTGGACGGTACCTATTCTGATCATCCTGTTCCTGGCCGTTCTGACCTGGAAAACCACTCACGCACTGGAGCCAAGCAAACCGCTTGTCCATGACGAGAAACCAATCACCATCGAAGTCGTATCGATGGACTGGAAATGGTTCTTTATCTATCCGGAACAGGGTATTGCTACCGTTAACGAAATCGCCTTCCCGGCGAACGTACCGGTACACTTCAAAGTGACCTCTAACTCGGTGATGAACTCGTTCTTTATTCCGCGCTTAGGCAGCCAGATCTACGCAATGGCCGGGATGCAGACTCAGCTGCACCTCATTGCTGACGAAGCTGGTACTTATGACGGTATCTCCGCTAGCTACAGTGGCCCGGGCTTCTCTGGTATGAAGTTCAAAGCGATTGCTACCCCGGATCGTGCAACTTTCGATCAGTGGGTTGAAAAAGCGAAACAGTCTCCGAACGCCATGGACTCTATGGCCGCGTTCGAGAAAGTGGCTGTGCCTAGCGAATACAACAAAGTGGAATACTTCTCTAACGTGAAACCGGATCTGTTCAAAGATGTTGTGAACAAATTCATGTCTCACGAGAGCATGAACATGTCCAAACCTGAAGGCGAGCATGCCGCTCACGACGGGATGGAAGGCATGGACATGAGCCACGCGGAAACCGCTCACTAAGGGGCCGAGGAAGAAAACGATGTTCGGAAAACTTACACTGGATGCAGTGCCCTACCACGAACCTATTATCGTGGTAACGGTGGCTGCGATTATCATTGGGGGACTGGCGCTTCTGGCAGCCATCACTTACTTCGGTAAGTGGTCCTACCTATGGAACGAGTGGCTGACTTCTGTCGACCACAAACGTCTCGGTATCATGTACGTTATCGTGGCAATCGTCATGCTGCTGCGTGGCTTTGCTGACGCCATCATGATGCGTAGCCAGCAGGTGCTGGCCTCGGCCGGGGAAGCAGGCTTCCTGCCGCCTCATCACTACGATCAGATCTTTACCGCCCACGGCGTTATCATGATCTTCTTCGTGGCGATGCCGTTCGTTATCGGTCTGATGAACCTGGTGGTTCCGCTTCAGCTCGGCGCACGCGACGTAGCCTTCCCGTTCCTCAACAACCTGAGCTTCTGGTTCACCGTTGTGGGCGTGATTCTGGTTAACCTGTCTCTGGGCGTCGGTGAGTTCGCGCAGACCGGTTGGCTGGCTTATCCGCCGCTGTCGGGAATTGAATACAGTCCTGGCGTAGGGGTCGACTACTGGATTTGGGCGCTGCAGCTCTCCGGTATCGGTACTACCCTGACCGGTATTAACTTCTTCGTGACCATTATCAAGATGCGCGCCCCGGGCATGACCATGTTCAAGATGCCGGTATTCTCCTGGGCATCTCTGTGCGCTAACATCCTGATTATCGCCTCTTTCCCAATTCTGACCGTCACCATCGCGCTGCTGACCCTGGATCGTTACCTGGGCACCCATTTCTTTACCAACGATATGGGTGGCAACATGATGATGTACATCAACCTGATTTGGGCCTGGGGTCACCCGGAAGTGTACATCCTGGTTCTGCCGGTGTTCGGGGTCTTCTCCGAAATCGCCGCGACCTTCTCGCGTAAGCGTCTGTTCGGTTACACCTCTCTGGTGTGGGCAACCGTCTGTATTACCGTTCTGTCGTTCATCGTTTGGCTGCACCACTTCTTCACCATGGGTGCTGGCGCGAACGTAAACGCCTTCTTCGGTATTACCACCATGATTATCGCGATCCCGACCGGGGTTAAGATCTTCAACTGGCTGTTCACCATGTATCAGGGCCGCATCGTCTTCAACTCGGCGATGATGTGGACTATCGGCTTTATCGTCACCTTCTCCGTCGGTGGGATGACCGGTGTGCTGCTGGCGGTACCGGGCGCAGACTTCGTTCTGCACAACAGCCTGTTCCTGATCGCGCACTTCCATAACGTTATCATCGGCGGTGTGGTGTTCGGTTGCTTCGCCGGTCTGACCTACTGGTGGCCGAAAGCCTTTGGCTTCACCCTGAACGAAACCTGGGGCAAACGCGCTTTCTGGTTCTGGATCATCGGCTTCTTCGTGGCGTTTATGCCGCTGTACGTGCTGGGCTTCATGGGGATGACCCGTCGTCTGAGCCAGCAGATCGATCCGCAGTTCCACCCGATGCTGGTTGTTGCAGCTTGCGGTGCGGCGCTGATCGCCTGCGGTATCCTGTGCCAGCTGATTCAGTTCTACGTCTCTATTCGCGACCGCGATCAGAACCGTGACCTGACCGGTGACCCATGGGGTGGCCGTACGCTGGAGTGGGCAACCTCTTCTCCACCGCCGTTCTACAACTTCGCTATCGTTCCTCAGGTTCACGAGCGTGACGCCTTCTGGGAAATGAAAGAGAAAGGTGAAGCGTACAAACAGCCTGCTCACTATGAAGAAATTCATATGCCGAAGAACAGCGGCGCCGGCATCGTCATTGCCGCCTTCGCTACGGTATTTGGTTTCGCCATGATCTGGCATATCTGGTGGATGGCGATCGCCAGCTTCATCGGCATCGTAGCGACATGGATTATTAAGAGCTTTGACGAGGACGTGGATTACTACGTACCGGTTGCAGAAGTCGAAAAACTGGAAAAACAGCATTTCGATGAGATTAACAAAGCAGGGCTGAAAAATGGCAACTGATACTCTTGCGCATACTGCCCACGCGCATGAACACGGGCACCATGATACAGGACCGATGAAGGTATTCGGTTTCTGGATCTACCTGATGAGCGACTGCATTATCTTCGCTACGCTGTTTGCTACCTATGCCGTTCTGGTGAACGGCACGGCCGGCGGACCAACTGGCAAAGATATTTTCGAACTGCCGTTCGTTCTGGTTGAAACCGCACTGCTGCTGTTCAGCTCCATCACCTACGGCATGGCGGCTATCGCCATGTACAAAAACAACAAGAGCCAGGTGGTTTCCTGGCTGGCGTTGACCTGGTTGTTTGGCGCCGGATTTATCGGGATGGAAATCTATGAATTCCATCACCTGATCATGGAAGGCTTTGGTCCGGATCGTAGTGGCTTCCTGTCCGCGTTCTTCGCGCTGGTCGGCACCCACGGTCTGCACGTGACCTCCGGTCTTATCTGGATGGCGGTGCTGATGTTCCAGGTTTCACGCCGTGGCCTGACCAGCACTAACCGCACCCGTATCCTGTGCCTGAGCCTGTTCTGGCACTTCCTGGACGTGGTGTGGATCTGCGTGTTCTCGGTTGTCTATCTGATGGGGGCGATGTAATGAGTCATTCTACCGATCATAGCGGCGCTTCTCACGGCAGCGTGAAGAGCTACATGACAGGATTTATCCTGTCCATCATCCTGACGGTCATTCCGTTCGCCATGGTGATGAGTGGCTCCGCCTCGCATGCGGTTATCCTTGGCACCATTCTGGTGACCGCTGTGGTGCAGATCGTGGTACATCTCGTGTACTTCCTGCATATGAACAGCAAGTCCGATGAAGGCTGGAACCTGACCGCATTTATCTTCACCGTAATCATCATTGCGATCGTGGTTGTCGGCTCCATCTGGATTATGTGGAACCTGAACTACAACATGATGATGCACTAAGAGCGGCGAGTATGTTTAAGCAATACCTGCAAGTTACGAAACCAGGCATTATTTTTGGCAACCTGATCTCCGTGATCGGCGGTTTCCTGCTGGCCTCCAAAGGCCACATCGACTATCCGCTGTTCGTCTGGACGCTCCTTGGAGTATCCCTGGTGGTCGCCTCGGGTTGTGTATTCAACAACTACATCGACCGGGACATCGATCGTAAGATGGAACGGACGAAAAACCGGGTGCTGGTCAAAGGGCTGATCTCGCCAGAAGCTTCGCTGGTGTACGCCACCTTGCTGGGTATTGCTGGCTTTATGCTGCTGTGGTTCGGCGCAAATCCGCTGGCCTGCTGGCTGGGGGTGATGGGGTTCGTGGTTTATGTCGGCGTCTACAGCCTGTACATGAAACGCCACTCCGTCTATGGCACGCTGATTGGCTCACTCTCCGGCGCAGCGCCGCCGGTGATTGGCTACTGCGCAGTGACCGGTGATTTCGACAGCGGTGCGGCTATCCTGCTGGCTATCTTTAGCCTGTGGCAGATGCCTCACTCCTACGCCATCGCGATTTTCCGCTTCAAGGATTATCAGGCGGCGAATATTCCGGTGCTGCCGGTAGTGAAAGGTATATCGGTCGCCAAAAACCATATTACGCTGTACATCGTCGCCTTTGCCGTTGCGACCCTGATGCTCTCGCTGGGCGGCTATGCCGGGTACAAATACCTGGTCGTAGCGGCAGCGGTCAGCGTCTGGTGGCTGGGCATGGCGCTGCGCGGCTACAAAGTGGCAGATGATAAAGTCTGGGCGCGTAAGCTCTTCGTCTTTTCCATCGTCGCCATCACTGCGCTGTCCGTGATGATGTCCGTTGACTTTATGGTGCCGGATTCACATAGTCTGCTGGCTTATGTGAGATAATCACCGGCTCCAGTATGATATAAAGCCCCGTTTTTACGGGGCTTATTCTTTTCTGTTTCACGTCTTTTTCCTTTCTCAATTCATACTTCCCTCCCCTCCCCCACACCGTTTTCGTAGCTACCCGCTAATAAATGAGGAAAAAATGAGCTTATACCAACCGGACGTCGCTCGCCCCGTTCAGCTCTACGGTGCTACCTTTCGCCTCGGGCTTACGCCCGTTTTGGAAATATTCAATACAAGGAATTGCAATGAAAGAGTTAACACTGAACGAAATGGACTACATCTCCGGCGGCTTTAACCTGTTCGGCGCGGCCAGCGGCTTCGCCAGCTTCGTCGCCAACTCGGGCATCGGTTTCACCTCATTTGTCCTCACCTCTGGCAACGCATTCGCCTCGTTCGTCTGCGACAGCACAATGGCGTTTGGTTCCTTCCTGACCGGTCAGTCAAATTGGGAAACTTTTGTGACCGCTGGTAAGGATAACTGGGGAAGCTTCGTCAATACCGCCGGCAACAGCTGGAACACCTTTGTCGATAACGCCGCCAGCGACTGGAGCAGTTTCCTGAACAAAGCATCAGCCTAAGCGACATCTTGCCGAGGGCAGCGCATCGGCTGCCCTGTTTACCCCACCAGCATCGCCTGCGCGCTGTAGAGCAGATCGAGATGATCACGGCATAACGCTTCCAGCGAGGTCCGCGATTGATGGCTGGTCAGACTTAGCGCTCCCCACCAGGTTCCTTCCCTGTCGGTTAACGGTACCGCCAGCACCAGCATGCCAATCTCAAACTCCTGTTCAATAGTGGCGTATCCCTGACGCCGCACCTGAGCGATTTTCTCCATCAGCGGCGCGACGTCGGTCACCGTATAGGGCGTGCGTTGTTCCCGGGTAATGCGCTGCAGAACCGCTTCACACTCTGCTTCCGGCAGCGAAGCCAGCCATAATCGCCCCCCGGCGGTACAGAAGATGGGCACCCGCTCCCCTAGCCGAACCGACGTGGAGTTAAACGGCGTATGCCGGCTGCGGGCGATATAGACCAGCTCATCTTCATCCACCACCCCCACCGAGGCGTGCTCTTCGGTCCGGCTGGCGATGTATTCGACAATCGGTCGCACCATGCGTGGAAACTGCGCCGAATCAACATAGGCCTGGCCAAGCCGCAGGGTCTTCGGGGTAAGCCAGTAATAGCGCCCATCGGTTTGCAAATAACGATCATGCAGCAGCGTCAACAAAAAACGTCGTGCCGCGCTTTGCGTCAGACCGCTCATTTTCGCCGCTTGGGCAACAGTGAGCTTTGGGCAGTTTTTGGAAAAAAGCTGGATCAACGCCAACCCTTTTTGTAAACCGACGATCAGATCGCGTGGATGAATGGTGTTTTGCATATTCGCTCACATTTTTGCAACATCATTATCGATTTCCTGCGATTATCGCAGCGATGGTGCGATTAACAACCAACATGTCCGAATTCTGCGTTGTCGCTCCCAGCTTCCGCTGAAATACTTTCACAACATTCATTTAACAAATGAGGTTTGAAATGGTCAGTGGAACTACCCAGGTTGTCGCCGTGATTGGTCATCCGATCGCCCAGGTGAAATCACCGGATAACTTCAACCGCTACTTTGCCGAACAGCACATGGACAGCGTCATGATCCCGGTGGATATCGTCCCGGACGCGGTGGCCGCCTACCTCAACGCCCTGCGCGGCTGGCAGAACATGAGCGGCGTGCTGGTGACGGTACCGCATAAACAACGCGCCGCCGCGCTGGTCGACGAACTTACGCCGCGCGCTCGCCGACTCAACGCCATCAATGTGATCCGCAAGCTGGCGGATGGCCGGTTACAGGGCGATATGCTGGACGGCGTCGGATTTCAGCTTGCCGCCGAGGCACAGGGTTTTCAGCCGGCAGATAAGCAGGCGCTGCTCTCCGGTTGCGGCGGCGTCGGCAGCGCCATCGCCTGGGGATTGTGCGAGGCGGGGATCCGCCAACTGGCGCTGCACGATCAAAACCCGGCCACCCGGCAACGCCTGCACGATCTTCTGACTGAGGCCTTTCCGGCGGTGCAACTGAGCACGCTGCCGGACAGCCTGCACGGTGTCGATCTGCTGATCAACGGCTCGCCGGCCGGCATGGCCGGGTTTGATGCACTGCCCCTACCCCAGGCGCTGCTGGAGACGCTCGACAGCGCCACCCACGTGGCCGACGTTGTCACCGCTCCGGTGATGACGCCGTTGCTCACCTTCGCCGCCGCCCGCGGCTGCCGGGTACAGACTGGGCCGGAAATGGCGCTGGCGCAGATGACGCTGATGGGCCAGTTTATCGGCGCCATCCCGTCGGCGCAGGGAGCGGCGGCATGAAAAGCTGGGATGTGATCGTCATCGGCAGTGGCGCCGCTGGCTTTGCCGCCGCGGTCACCGCCAGCTGCAAAGGGCTGTCGGTGCTGATGCTGGAGAAAGCCGGTCAGTTCGGCGGCACCTCGGCCATCTCCGGCGGCGCCGTGTGGCTGCACGATACCGACCAGGCGCGCGCCGAGGGCAAAAGCGGTAGCGCCGAAGCGATCAAAACCTATCTACGAACCATTATCGGCGAGGCCCACTACCGCGAAGATATCGCCGAGGCGTTTGTCCGCGCCGGGCGAGAGGCCCTCTCCTTTCTGGAGCGCGAGGGGGCGGTGAAATATAGCCTGCGCCCGCTCTCACCCGATTACTATCCGGATGAGCCCGGCGCCGTCGACGTCGGTCGGGCGCTGGAGGTGGTCGAGTATGACGGCCGTGAACTGGGGGACGCGTTTCGCGACCTGCGCTCGCCTCCGCCGGGGATGCTGCTGTTTGGCGGGATGATGGTCAACCGCGTCGACATTCAACATTTTCTCGATATGCGTCGCTCGCTGCGCTCCCTGGCCCATTGCACCCGGCTGCTGCTGCGCTACGCCCGCGACCGGGTGAAATATCCTCGCGGCACCCGCCTGGCGATGGGCAATGCGCTGATTGCCCGCATGGCGACCACGGCGCTGCGTAAAGGCATGAGCCTTCGGCTGAATGTCAATGTGCTGGCGCTGTGCGAATCGCAAGGCGCGGTCACCGGGGTAGAGATTGACTATCAGGGGCAAAAAGAGACGCTACACGCCCGCCGTGGGGTGGTGCTAGCCGCAGGCGGCTTTGCCGCTGGCGCGCTGGCGGCGCGCTATCGGCCTCACACCCGAGAGCACTTCACCATGTCGCCGCCAGCCAATGATGGCGCTGCGCTGCGTCTTGCGGCGGCACTTAACGCTCGCGAGGGAGCCGATCGCGCGTCCAACTTTTTCTGGGCGCCGGTATCGGTGCTGACCCGGGCCGACGGTAGCGAGGAGCGCTTCCCCCACCTGGTGACCGACCGGGCCAAGCCGGGCGTGATTGCCGTCAATCAGCAAGCGGTACGCTTCGTTAACGAGTCCAGCTCCTATCACCATTTTGCCAGCGCGATGCAGCGTGCAGCGGAGAATGCCCCCTGCTTTTTACTGTGCGACGCGCAGGCGATGAAGCGTTACGGCCTCGGGCTGGCGCGCCCGGCGCCGGTGAACAATGACGCCCTGATCGCCGCTGGCTATCTGCATAAAGCCGATACCCTGGCCGCGCTGGCGCAGCAGCTTGGGCTGGATGCCCACGCCCTGAGCGAGACGGTCGCCCGCTACAATCGTGACGCCGCGCAGGGTGTGGACCGTGAGTTTGCCAAAGGCGGCAACAGCTATAACCGGGCGATGGGCGATCCGGGCCGTCATCCTGACGCCTGCAACGCTCCCCTACTCAGCGCGCCGTTCTATGCCATCAAACTCTATACCGGCGATCTGGGGACTTCTCGAGGTCTGGTCACCACCGCCGATGCCCAGGTCGTCAACGCTGAAGGCAACCCCATTGCGGGTCTGTACGCGGTGGGAAACGACATGGATTCGCTGATGGCCGGCACCTACCCGGGTCCCGGCATCACCCTTGGCCCGGGGCTGACGTTTGGCTACCTCGCCGCCTGCCATCTGGTGCAACCCGCCACCCACTAATCAGGAAAACATCATGATCTACGAAAAACGCACCTACACCATCAATCCGCTGAAAATGGCCGACTGGCTGGCGCTGTACCAAAGCGATGCCCTGGCGGTGCAAACTGACCATCTTGGCAAACTGATCGGCTTCTTTTTTACCGAGATCGGCGTGGTCAATCAGGTAGTGCACATCTGGGCTTACGAAAGCCTGGACGATCGCCTGGTACGCCGCGCACGGATGGCCCAGGACGAGCGCTGGCAGACCTTCTCGCGGAAAAACCGCGAACTGGCCGCCGTGGAGCGCCTCGAATCGGTGCTGATGCGCCCCACCGCTTTTTCACCATTGCAATAAGGAGTCCATCATGAGCGGGCCTGTGAAGGTGGATGTGCTGGTGGTCGGATCCGGCGCGGCGGGACTCTCTGCCGCGGTCACCGCGGCAGTGCACGGCGCCAGCGTCATGGTGGCGGAGAAAGCGTCAGTGCTCGGCGGGACCAGCGCCTGGTCCGGCGGCTGGCTGTGGATCCCCCGCAACCCGCTGGCGCGAGCGGAGGGCATCGACGAAGCGGCCGATGCCCCGCTGACCTATCTGCAGCATGAGATGGGGGGAGAAGCCGCCGACGTTCGCCTGCAGACCTTCCTGCATTACGGGCCGGAAATGGTGGATTTTTTTCATCAACGGACGGCGGTGAAGTTTCTGTCGGGCAGCGCCATGCCGGACTTTCACGCGTCGCCGGGCGCGGCGAACGGTGGGCGGTCGGTCACCGCTCAGCCCTACGATGGCCGCCTGCTCGGCGACTGGCTCCACCGACTGCGCCCGCCGCTGGAGACCATCAGCCTGGCCGGGATGGGCATCGCCGGCGGCGCGGACATGGCGCATTTTTTCAACGCGACCCGCTCGCCGCACTCTGCGCTGTATGCCGCCCGCCGCCTGCTGCGCCACGGCTGGCAGCGGCTGCGCGCCGGACGAGGGCTGCATCTGGTCAATGGCAATGCGCTGGTCGCCCGTCTGCTGCGATCCGCCCTCGACGCCGGGGTGCGTTTTCAGCTCAACGCCCCGGCGGTCAGACTGCTGCAGGGTCCGCAGGGAGTGTCCGGTGCAGTGCTGCGCAGCGACGGCGGGGAGATACTCGTCGAAGCGGGCGCCGTGGTGCTGGCCTGCGGCGGTTTTCCCCACGATCGGCAGCGCCTGGCGCAGGTGGTGCCTCATGCCGCGGAGGGTTACGGCCATTTCTCCGCCGCGCCGCCTGACAATCAGGGCGAGGGGATCCGCCTTGGCGAATCCGCCGGCGGCCAGTTCGATACCCGCCTGCGCCACCCGCTGGCCTGGGCGCCGGTGTCCCGCGTCACCCTCGCCAGCGGCCAGCAGCTGATGTTTCCCCATCTGGTGGAACGCGCCAAGCCCGGGGTGATCGCCGTCCTGCCTAACGGCAAACGCTTTGTTAACGAGGCCGACTCCTATCACGACTTTATCGCCGCCCTGCTGGCGGCGACGCCCGCGGGCGACACGCCGCAGGCCTGGCTGCTGGCCGATCGGCGCGCGCTGCGCCGCTATGGCCTGGGCCACGCCAGGCCCTTTCCGTTCTCCCCTACCGCCTGGCTGCGTACCGGCTATCTGCGGCGAGGAAACACCCTTGCCGAGCTGGCGAAGCGGTGCGCCATCGATACCGATGCGCTGGCGGAAACCGTTGCACGCTTTAACCATTTTGCCAGCACCGGTGAAGACATCGATTTTCACCGCGGCGCATCGGCCTATAACCGCGCGCAGGGTGACCATCAGGTGACGCTCGGACCGCTGCGCGAAGGGCCGTTCTACGCGGTGCGCATTCTGCCCGGCTCGCTGGGCACCTTTAGCGGGTTACAAACCGACGAGCACGCTCGGGTGTTGGATGGGCAGCAGCAGCCGATACCGGGTCTGTTCGCCATCGGCAACGACATGTCGAGCGTGATGCGCGGCTATTACCCCAGCGGAGGGATCACCCTCGGGCCGGCTATGACCTTCGGCTACCTGGTGGGCAAAAATCTGGCGGCAAACACAATAAAAACAAAGCAATAAAAACCAGGGACGGCAACACCCCTGGCTAACTTCACCTGCAACTGTACCGGAGCCCTTTATGAACATGCGTACCCTATCGCTCGCCGCGCTGAGCCTGCTCGATGTCCCTCCCCCCGAACAGGTGCGGATAGCGGCCAGAACCGGTTTTACCCACGTGGGACTGCGGCTGCTGCCCGCCACACCCGCCGACCCGGACTACAACATGCTGGGCGATACCCCCGCCGTCCGCGCGACCCTGGCCGCGCTGATGGAAACCGGCATCCGCGTCTCGGACGTGGAGATCGTCCGCCTCAGCCCGGGGTTTACCCTCGACGATCGGCTGCAGCGCTTTATGGAGACCGCCGCGCGGCTTGGCGCCGGACAGGTGTTAGTCGCCGGGAATGACGACAACCTGCAGCGCAGCGCCGACAACCTGGCCACTCTCGCCGCAGCCGGTCGCTCATTTGGCCTGACCATGAACCTTGAGCCGATGCCCTGGACCCAGCTGCGCACGATCGCCGATGCGCAGGCGCTGATCGCCGCCAGCGGGCGGGAAGATATCGGCATCCTGGTGGACGCCCTTCATTTCTGGCGCGCGGGGGAATCGCTCGCCGCCCTCTCCAGCCTGCCCGCGCATCATCTGAACTATATGCAACTCTGCGATGGCGCGGCGCAGCGGCCGGAAAGCGAGCAGGAGCTCATCCGCCAGGCCCGCTCAGCGCGCAACGTGCCGGGGGAAGGCGGTCTGGATCTGCACGGTCTGATGGCGGCACTGCCGGCAACGCTACCGGTCTCCCTCGAAGTGCCGCTGGACAGTGAGCAGGGCGCCCTGCCGCCCCTCCAGCGGGCGCAATTACTGTTCAATGCCGCGCAGCCCTACCTGCGCTCCTGCGCATAAGGAATACGCTATGACACAGACTCAACGCCTGGATGTCAGAGAGTTAATTAACCGTAATCCTCTGAGCCGCTTTCAAAAGCAGATTATTTTTCTCGGCTTTTGCGTTATCGCTCTTGATGGGTTTGATATCGCGATCATGGGCTTTATCGCCCCGACGCTGAAGCTGGAGTGGGGGGTAAGCAACCACCAGTTGGGCCTGGTGATTAGCGCCGCGCTGATCGGCCTCGCGCTGGGCGCGATTTTCTCTGGCCCGCTCGCCGACTGGCTGGGACGCAAGAAGATCATCATCAACAGCGTCTTCTTCTTCGGCTTCTGGACCATCGCCACCGCCTTCTCGCACAACATTGAGCAGATGATGTTCTTCCGCTTTATGACCGGCCTCGGACTGGGCGCCGCGATGCCGAACATCGGGACGCTGGTGTCGGAATACGCTCCGGAACGCCAGCGCTCATTTATTATTACCGTCATCTTCTGCGGCTTCACCTTCGGCGCGGCGGCCGGAGGATTTACCGCGTCATGGCTGATCCCGCAGTTTGGCTGGCACTCGCTGATGGCGCTCGGCGGCATTCTGCCGCTGCTGTTTGCCCCCCTGCTTATCTGGCGGCTGCCGGAATCGGTTCGTTTTCTGGTGATAAAACAAGCGCCTGCGGCGCGCATTCGCGCCATCCTCAATCGTCTTTATCCCGGACAAATCAGCGACAACGTGACGTTTATCCTGCCGGCGCAGCCGGCGGCCGGGAATGCGATGCGCATTGTGCTCTCCCGCCAGTATGGCTTTGGCTCGCTGATGCTATGGCTGGTCTACTTTATGGGGCTGTTCCTCGTCTATATTCTCGGCAGCTGGCTGCCAACGCTGGTTAAGGAGGTCGGGCTTACCGTCAGCCAGGCGGCCGTCATGACGGCCATCTACCAGGCGGGAGGTACCCTCGGCTCGCTGTTTGCCGGCTGGCTGATGGACCGCATCAATCCCCATCGCGCGCTGGGGATGATCTACGCCGTCGGCGGCCTGTTTACCATGGCGATGGGCTACGCGGCGGGCAGCTTTGCCCTGCTCTGTATGCTGGCGTTTATCAGCGGCGCCTGCCTGAACGGCGCCAATACCGGCATGAACGCCCTCTCCGCCCGTTACTACCCCACGCAGGCGCGAGCGACGGGATCCAGCTGGATGCACGGCGTCGGGCGGATCGGCGCGATCCTCAGCGCCTTTGCTGGCGCTGAGATGATGGCGCTCAACCTGCCCTTCGAAAGCGTCTTTTTGATCCTCGGCATCCCGGCAGCCCTCACCGTCGCAGGCCTGGCGGCGAAGGGTATCTTTGCGGCCGGTAATCCTCCCGCCGCTTCGCCAGCCCCCGCATCTGTGCGCGGAGCGTAATGTCGTCGTCTTCCTCCGGTGCAATCTGCGGATTGCACCGCACGTTGAGGTTAAAAAGAAAATTTATTTCATCTTGCTCTGTAACGAAAAGCATTCCGCCACATTCCGGCCTGTACCCGTCGCCGTTGATTCCCCTCTCCTTTCCAACCCAGCGGAAAATAAACTTCTGCTTATTCGATCCCCTTCGCATATATGAAAAATAAATTCCACAATGCAATTGAAACAGAACAAATATTTCCTTAAGTTTAGGTCAGTCTATCCGGATGCGCGTTGCCGCAGGCGTCGGCATTGAGCGCCTCAGAGTGCGAATGATTTCAAAAAGGAGAGCACCATGTTAAACGGTCTGAAACCCTTATCCCGTTCCCTGCGTTGGGGCATGGTCGGCGGCGGGGGAACCAGCCAGATCGGCTACAGCCACCGCTGTGCGGCGCTGCGTGACAATGTTTACACCCTACTGGCCGGCGCGCTTGACGTCGATGCCGAGCGCGGGCGCGCGTTCGGTGAGCAGCTTGGCATCGCGCCGGAGCGCTGCTACGCCGACTACCAGACCCTGTTTCGTGAAGAGGCTCAGCGTCCTGACGGGATCGAGGTCGTCTCGGTCACCACCCCGAATAATACCCATTTCGCCATCACCAAAGCGGCGCTGGAAGCGGGCCTCCATGTCATCTGTGAAAAGCCCCTCTGTTTTACCGCCGAAGAGGCACGCGAACTGGTGGACCTGAGTAAAAAACAGAACAAAATCGTCGGCGTCACCTACGGCTATGCCGGCTATCAGATGATCCAGCAGGCGCGGCAGATGATTGCCGATGGGCTGCTCGGCGAGATCCGCATCGTCAATATGCAGTTCGCCCACGGCTTTCATAACCAGGCCGTGGAGCTGCAGGCAGAATCCACCCGCTGGCGCGTGACGCCGAAGTTCGCCGGGCCCAGCTATGTGCTGGGAGATTTGGCCACCCATCCGCTGTTTGTCGCCGAAACCATGGCGCCACAGCTCAATATCAAACGGCTGATGTGCTCCCGCCAGAGCTTTGTTCCCTCTCGCGCGCCGCTGGAAGATAACGCCTTTGTCCTGATGGAATATGACAACGGCGCGGTTGGCTCGATGTGGACCAGCGCGGTGAACAGCGGCGCCATGCACTCGCAAAAAGTACGCATCGTCGGCGAAAAAGCGAGTATCGAATGGTGGGATGAGCATCCTAACCAGCTCAGCTATGAGGTGCAGGGCGAGCCGGCGCGCATTCTGGAACGCGGGATGCCCTACCTGAGCGCAAACGCGCTGGCGGACGATCGCATCGGCGGCGGTCATCCGGAAGGGCTGTTTGAAGCCTGGGCCAACCTCTATCGCCGCTATGCGCAGGCGATTGACGCTACGGACCGTGACGATCGCGCCTTCCTGCAAGACTTCTGGTATCCGGACGTCGAAGCCGGTCTGCACGGCGTCTATTGGGTCGAGCAATGCGTCAAATCGGCTGATGCCGGCAGCCAGTGGGTTGACTTTACTTTACCTTAATTTTCCCCCTCGCCAGTGGAGTCCTCCTCCACTGGTTTATTGATTTTTACCAACTTGTCGCATCGCGCAACAGCCCCGTAATATCTGTTAAACAAACATTTATTTACGCTTCTTACCCCCGCCGCTACACTAGGCGCAGTTTTTATATTGAGGTGGTAATGAACGATAACAAAATGACGCCAGGGGAACTGCGCGCGACCTGGGGTTTGGGGACGGTATTCTCCCTGCGCATGCTTGGCATGTTTATGGTCCTGCCGGTTCTGACCACGTATGGCATGGCATTGCAGGGCGCCAGTGAAGCGCTGATTGGCCTGGCGATCGGCATCTACGGTCTGGCGCAGGCGGTGTTCCAGATCCCCTTTGGACTGTTATCTGACCGTATTGGCCGTAAGCCGTTGATCGTCGGCGGCCTGCTTATTTTCGTGCTCGGCAGCGTCATCGCCGCGCTCACCGACTCCATCTGGGGCATCATTCTTGGCCGCGCCCTTCAGGGCTCCGGCGCCATCGCCGCCGCGGTCATGGCCCTGCTCTCCGATCTCACCCGCGAACAGAACCGCACTAAAGCGATGGCGTTTATTGGCGTCAGCTTCGGCGTCACTTTCGCTATCGCCATGGTGCTGGGGCCGATTATTACCCATCAGCTGGGTCTGCACGCCCTGTTCTGGATGATCGCCATCCTGGCGACCGTCGGCATTCTGCTCACCCTGTGGGTGGTTCCCAACAGCCAGAACCACGTGCTTAACCGCGAATCCGGGATGGTGAAGGGCTGCTTTAGCAAGGTGCTGGCGGAGCCGCGCCTGTTGAAGCTCAACTTTGGCATCATGTGCCTGCACATCATGCTGATGTCCACTTTTGTCGCGCTGCCCGGACAGCTGGAGGCCGCCGGCTTCCCGGCCGCCGAGCACTGGAAGATTTACCTGGTCACCATGGTTATCTCCTTCATCTCGGTGGTGCCGTTTATCATCTACGCCGAAGTGAAGCGTAAGATGAAGCGCGTCTTTTTGCTCTGCGTCGCCATCCTGCTGATTGCGGAGATTGTCCTCTGGGGCGCCGGAGGCTACTTCTGGGAGCTGGTGGCGGGCGTTCAGCTCTTCTTCCTGGCGTTTAACCTGCTGGAAGCGCTGCTGCCGTCGTTGATTAGCAAAGAGTCGCCGGCGGGCTACAAAGGCACCGCGATGGGCGTTTACTCCACCAGCCAGTTCCTCGGGGTGGCGATTGGCGGCGCCCTTGGCGGTTGGGTCGATGGTTTCTTTGATTCGCAGACTGTGTTTCTGCTGGGCGCCCTGCTGGCGATGCTGTGGCTGCTGGTGGCCAGCACCATGAGCGAGCCGCCCTACGTCAGCAGCCTGCGGGTAGAGGTACCGGACGGCGTGGTGGTCGACAGCGCGCTGCAGGCGCGTCTGCTGAATGCCAGCGGGGTTCATCAGGCGCTGGTGGTGCCCGAGGAGCGTTCGGTGTATATCAAAATCGACAGCAAAGTCACCAACCGCTTCGAGATAGAGCAGCTCATCAAAGGGGTATAAAAAAAGCGGGGAATTCCCCGCTTTTTGCTGTCTGTCGGCCGCCTTAGTCGCGGAAGTTTTTGAACTGGAACGGTTGTCCCAGATCGCCACCGCGCACCAGCGCCATCACCGACTGCAGATCGTCGCGGGACTTACCGGTCACGCGGATCTCTTCGCCCTGAATCTGGGCCTGCACTTTCAGCTTGCTGTCTTTGATCAGTTTAACGATCTTCTTCTGCACCGCGCTTTCAATGCCCTGCTTCAGCTTCGCTTCAACAAACCAGGTTTTACCGCTGTGTACGATATCTTCCGGCACGTCGAGGGAGGTGCCTTCAATGCCGCGCTTGAGCAGCTTGGCGCGCAGGATATCCAGCAGCTGGTTCACCTGGAAGTCAGACTCGCTCAGTACTTTAATGGTCTTGTTGGCGTCGTTTAATTCAAACGTGGCTTCAACGCCACGAAAATCAAAACGCGACTCAACTTCGCGGCTCGCGTTGTCTACCGCGTTACGGGCTTCCTGAAGATCAACTTCAGAGACAATATCGAAAGATGGCATCTTTTCCTCTCCTTCCGTTTCTTTTGCGTTGCATAATACCTGCAACGCGGCATAACTCAACTTGTTATCCCGGAAGCTTAGCTGATTACGCAACGCTCGCGCTATTTTCCCCATGCTGCCCGACGACGCCGAAACTCCCTTTCCGTGCGACGATGCGAAAAGCGACGAGATAGACTTTAGTCATCAGCGCCTGGGGTAGCGGCAGATGAGGAGGAACAATGAAAGTAACCGTACTGGGATGCGGTGCACTGGGGCAACTATGGCTGACCGCGTTGTGCAAACAGGGACATGAAGTCCAGGGCTGGCTGCGCGTGCCGCAGCCATTCTGTAGCGTCAACGTCATTGAAACCGACGGCTCGGTGTTCAACGAGTCGCTGACGGCCAACGATCCCGATTTTCTTGCCAGCAGCGAGCTGCTGATTGTCACTTTAAAAGCCTGGCAGGTTTCAAACGCGGTGAAGCACCTGGCCGCGATCCTGCCGGACACCACGCCGATTGTGCTGGTGCATAACGGCATGGGAACCGTCGAGGAGCTGCGCAGCGTGAAACAGCCGTTGCTGCTGGCCTCCACCACCCAGGCGGCTCGCCGGGACGGGAATGTCATCATCCACGTCGCCCAGGGCACCACGCATATCGGGCCGGCGAAAAGCTACGAACAGGACTACAGCTACCTCGCTGAAGTGCTGCAGAACGTGCTGCCGGATGTCGCCTGGCACAACAATATTTTCTCGGCCACCTGGCGCAAACTCGCGGTTAACTGCGTGATTAACCCCCTGACCGCGATAAAAGGGTGTAAAAATGGCGATCTGCGCGACTATCCGCAGGAAGTTGCGGCCATTTGTCGCGAGGTGGCGGCAGTGATGGAGCGCGAAGGTATTCATACCTCGGCGGAAAACCTGCTATTTTATGTCGAACAGGTGATTGAAAGTACGGCAGAAAATATCTCATCCATGCTGCAGGACGTTCGCGCCCAGCGGCACACGGAGATCGACTATATCACCGGTTTTCTGCTCAACCGCGCCCGCGCCCACGGCGTTGCCGTACCGGAAAACGCCCGCTTATTTGAACTGGTCAAGCGTAAGGAGAATGAATATGAGCGCGTCGGCACTGATTTGCCTCGCCCCTGGTAGCGAAGAGACCGAAGCGGTCACCACTATCGACCTGCTGGTCCGCGGCGGGGTGAAGGTGACCACCGCCAGCGTCGCCAGCGACGGCGGCCTGACCATCGTCTGCTCGCGCGGCGTCAAGCTGCTGGCGGATGCTCCTCTGGTCGAGGTGGCCGATGGCGATTTCGATATTATCGTCCTCCCGGGCGGCCTCAAGGGAGCGGAGTGCTTTCGCGACAGCCCGCTGTTGGTGGAAACCGTCCGCCAGTTTCATCTCTCTGGGCGCATTGTGGCCGCTATCTGCGCCGCTCCGGCGACCGTGCTGGTACCTCATCATCTGTTCCCGATCGGCAACATGACCGGTTTTCCAGCGCTGAAGGCGCAGATCCCCGCCGATCAGTGGCAGGATAAGCGGGTGGTCTGGGATCCGCGGGTGAATCTGTTAACCAGCCAGGGTCCAGGGACATCGATTGATTTCGCCCTGAAAATGATCGATCTGCTGGTGGGGCGCGAGAAAGCGTATGAGGTCGCCTCACAGTTGGTGATGGCCGCCGGCATCTATAATTACTACGAAGCCTGATAGCCGGTCCGCGCCGCGGACTGGCTCCCCCTTTTCCTGAGGAGTCGTAGCATGTCCCGTAGCGCAACCGATTCTCGCGATCTTGTTATCAGCCGCCTGCTCAGCGCGCCCGCCGCAGCCCTGTGGCGCGCGTGGGCCGACCCGGCATTACTCCGAACCTGGTGGTGCCCGAAGCCCTGGCAAACCGAGGTTCTGACCTTTGATTTTCGCGCCGGCGGGGCCTTTCACACCGTGATGCACGGCCCTGACGGTGAACGCAGCGATAACCCCGGCTGTTTTCTTGAGGTTATCCCGCAACAAAAAATCGTCATGACCTCGATGCTGACGGCGGATTATCGCCCCGCCGTTTCCCCCTTCGCGATGACGGCCATCATCACTTTTGCCGATGAACAGGGCGGGTGTCGCTATACGGCTACGGTGCTGCATGCCGATGATGAAACCCGCGAGCAGCATGAGCAGATGGGATTTTTCGAGGGCTGGAATATTGTCATCGATCAACTCAATGACCTGGCGCTGACCCTGCGCTAATACACTCCCCTGCCAATAGTAAAAAGGCCTTCCATCAGGGAAGGCCTTTTGCATCATAACAACCTGTTACGGGCGATAAACTTTCACGTTGCTGAAGCCCTGCTCGCGCAAATAAAGCGCCTGCAGACGGCTCATCACTCCGCGTTCGCACCACAGCAGCCAGGTTTTACTCTGATCGAGATCGCCAAACTTGGTGCTCAGCTTGTAGAACGGCAGAGAAACAACTTCAACCCCCTCGACCTTAAGCGGCTTGTCTTCCTGCTCGTCGATGGAGCGAATGTCGAGGATCGCGTCGTTGGCACCAAAGCCGTTCACGGTTTCCACTTCCACCACCGTCTCTTCCGTCTGCTGGGCGATTTCGCGGATATCGATATTGCTCGCCTCTTCCACCACTTTATCGAGGATGCTGAAATCGAAGTGTTCTTCTTCCGCTTCAATCTTCGCCTTCACCGCCTTCACGGTCGGGCTCTTGGAGATCACGCCGCAGTACTCCGGCATCGTGCGGGCGAAATCTTCCGTACCGATCTCGCGGGCCAGGTCGATGATGTGCTCTTTATCATGCGAAATCAGCGGACGCAGGATCAGGGTATCGGAAACGTTGTCGATCAGGCGCAGGTTGGTGAGAGTCTGACTGGAGACCTGGCCCAGCGCTTCGCCGGTGACCAGCGCCTGCACGCCGTAGCGTTCCGCGACTTTTGACGCGGCGCGGACCATCATGCGCTTGAGCACCACGCCCATCTGGCCGTCATCCACTTTTTCAAGGATTTCGCCGACCACCGGCTCAAAGTTAATCGCCACAAAGCGAACGCGGTGAGAGCTGCCGAAGCGGTTCCACAGGTAATGCGCGACCTGGCGGACGCCAATCTCATGGGCGGCGCCGCCAAGGTTAAAGAAGCAGTAGTGCACGCGGCAGCCGCGGCGCATCAGCATGTAGCTGGAGACGCCGGAGTCAAAGCCGCCGGAAATCAGCGACAGCACATCTTCCTGCGTGCCGATCGGGAAACCGCCGATACCTTCATAGCGGCCTTTCACCAGCAGCAGGCGATCGTTTTCAATCTCAAGATTGACGGTAACGTCCGGGTCGGTCAGCTTCACGCGCGCCGTTTCAATATGCTGATTCAGGCCGCCGCCGACGTAGCGCTCCACCTCAATTGAGGTGAATTCATGTTTGCCGCGACGCTTCACCCGCACGCAGAAGGTTTTGCCTTCCAGCGCCTCGCGCCACAGCGGCAGCGTCTGCTCAAAAATATCGTGCAGCGAGGTGAACGGTACGTCTTCGACTTCCAGAATATGGTGGATGCCGGGAATACGGGTCAGCGCATCGCGAATAGCCGGGCGCTGATTTTCATCTTTCGCGCGAACTTCGATATGATCCCAATGGCGAACGACGGCCAGCGTCTCGTCATAGTTTTTGAGAACGTTACGAATGTTCCCGGTTAAGATTTTAATGAAGCGCAACCGCACAGATTGGCTTTTGATGGTGATTTCCGGGAACAATTTAATGATAAACTTCATGGCGACAATAGTTCGTTGGCAAGCCCGACGGGGCTTTAAGCAAAAGTTGTAAAGCAGCGCACACCGGTGCCTGCATCCTGGGCGCGGATTATATCACCATTGCGCGTTATTTGCTTACACGCGTGACTTCGTTACCATACCCGGTATTGCCGTCGCGAAATAACAAGAGTCTATATTCACTATGCCAAAGAAAAATGAGGCCCCGGCCAGCTTTGAAACTGCACTGGGCGAACTGGAGCAGATCGTAAACCGTCTGGAAAGCGGCGATTTGCCGTTAGAAGAAGCGCTCAGCGAATTTGAGCGCGGGGTCCAGCTGGCCCGCCAGGGGCAAAGCCAGCTGCAGCAGGCCGAACAGCGCGTGCAGATCCTGCTGGCGGATAGTGAAGATTCCCCGACCACGCCTTTTACGCCGGACGCTGAATAAATGGATTTCCCGCAACAATTGCAGGCCTGTGTGGAACAGGCTAACGAGGCGCTGCGCCGTTTTATCGCGCCGCAGCCCTTTCAGAACACTCCGCTGGTGGAAGCGATGCATTATGGCGCACTCTTAGGCGGTAAACGCCTGCGTCCCTTCCTTGTCTACGCTACCGGCGAGATGTTCGGCGTGAGCCGCACCACGCTGGATGCCCCTGCCGCCGCGGTCGAATGCATTCATGCTTATTCTCTGATGCATGATGATTTGCCGGCGATGGATGATGACGATCTGCGTCGCGGACTGCCGACCTGCCATATTAAATTTGGCGAAGCCAACGCAATTCTTGCGGGAGATGCCCTGCAAACGCTGGCGTTCTCTATACTCAGTGATGCGCCGATGACGGACGTCCCTGACCGGGATCGTCTGGCGATGGTTTCCGAACTGGCGCAGGCCAGCGGCGTGGCGGGCATGTGCGGCGGCCAGGCGCTGGATCTACAGGCGGAAGGACAGCAGGTGAATCTGCAGGCGCTGGAACGTATCCACCGCCACAAAACGGGCGCGCTAATCCGCGCCGCCGTCCGCATGGGGGCGCTGAGCGCCGGCGAGCGCGGGCGTGCCGCCCTGCCCGCGCTGGATCGCTATGCGGAAAATATCGGCCTGGCCTTCCAGGTCCAGGATGACATTCTCGACGTGGTAGGGGATACTGCGACTCTTGGCAAACGTCAGGGTGCCGACCAGCAATTGGGTAAAAGCACCTATCCCGCCCTCCTGGGTCTTGAGCAAGCCCGGAAGAAAGCGCACGACCTGATCGCTGATGCCCGCCGTTCGTTAGATGAACTGGCCGCACAATCTCTGGATACTTCGGCACTGGAAGCGCTCGCGAATTACATTATTCAGCGCGATAAATAAACAATAAATGAGTCTCTGATGAGTTTTGATATTGCCAAATACCCGACCCTGGCGCTGGTAGATTCCACCCAGGAGTTGCGCCTGTTGCCAAAAGAGAGCCTGCCGAAGCTGTGTGATGAGCTGCGGCGCTACCTGTTGGACAGCGTCAGCCGCTCCAGCGGTCACTTTGCCTCTGGCCTCGGCACGGTGGAACTGACCGTGGCGCTGCACTACGTCTATAACACGCCCTTCGATCGCCTGATCTGGGACGTCGGTCACCAGGCCTACCCGCATAAAATTCTGACCGGCCGCCGCGACAAAATCGGCACCATTCGCCAGAAAGGCGGCCTGCACCCCTTCCCGTGGCGCGGTGAAAGCGAGTACGACGTGCTGAGCGTCGGTCACTCCTCCACCTCCATTTCCGCTGGCATCGGGGTGGCTATCGCCGCCGCGAAAGAGGATAAACAGCGGCGCGCGGTGTGCGTGATTGGCGACGGGGCGATCACCGCCGGGATGGCGTTTGAAGCGATGAACCACGCCGGGGATATCAAACCCGACCTGCTGGTGGTGCTGAATGACAATGAAATGTCGATCTCCGAGAACGTCGGGGCGCTGAATAATCATCTGGCGCAGCTGCTCTCCGGTAAGCTCTACTCCACCCTGCGCGAAGGCGGCAAAAAGGTCTTTTCCGGCGTACCGCCGATTAAAGAACTGCTTAAGCGGACCGAAGAGCATATCAAAGGCATGGTGGTGCCTGGGACGCTGTTTGAAGAGCTGGGCTTTAACTACATCGGCCCGGTGGATGGCCACGATGTGCTCGGTCTGGTCAGCACCCTGAAGAACATGCGCGACCTGAAGGGCCCGCAGTTCCTGCATATTATGACCAAAAAAGGCCGCGGCTATGAGCCCGCCGAGAAAGACCCGATCACTTTCCACGCGGTGCCAAAGTTCGACCATACCAGCGGCGTACTGCCCAAAAGCAGCGGCGGTCTCCCTTCCTATTCGAAAATCTTCGGCGACTGGCTGTGCGAAACGGCGGCCAAAGACAGCAAGCTAATGGCCATCACCCCGGCGATGCGCGAAGGTTCAGGGATGGTGGAATTTTCGAAGAAATTCCCCGATCAGTACTTTGATGTCGCCATCGCCGAGCAGCATGCAGTCACCTTCGCCGCCGGACTGGCGATTGGCGACTACAAACCAGTGGTGGCCATCTACTCCACCTTCCTGCAGCGAGCCTACGATCAGGTGATCCACGATGTGGCTATTCAGAAGCTGCCGGTGCTGTTTGCCATCGACCGCGCCGGGATTGTCGGCGCAGACGGCCAGACGCATCAGGGGGCGTTCGATCTCTCCTTCCTGCGCTGTATTCCGGATATGGTGGTGATGACGCCGAGCGATGAAAATGAATGCCGCCAGATGCTGTACACCGGCTACCACTACAGCGACGGCCCCTGCGCGGTGCGCTATCCGCGCGGCAGCGGCACCGGCGCGACGCTGGAGCCGCTGGCATCGCTGCCGATCGGCAAAGGGGTAGTGAAACGCCAGGGCGAGAAGGTAGCGATCCTCAACTTCGGCACCCTGCTGCCGGAGGCCGCAGCGGTGGCGGACAAACTCAACGCCACCCTGGTGGACATGCGCTTTGTGAAGCCGCTGGATACCGCGCTGATCCTGCAGCTGGCAGGCGAGCACGACGTTCTGGTGACGCTGGAAGAGAACGCCATTATGGGCGGCGCCGGCAGCGGCGTGAATGAAGTGCTGATGGCCCATCGCCGGGCGGTACCGGTGCTCAATATTGGCCTGCCGGACGTCTTTATTCCGCAGGGCACTCAGGAAGAGATCCGCGCCGACCTCGGCCTCGATGCCGCCGGTATTGAAGCCAAAATCCTCGACTGGCTGGCATAATCGCCCCTCCCGCTCCTGCTATGCTTAAGGGATACCCTTGATGAATAGCAGGAGCGCACCATGCACTATATCCCCCTCGGCGATACTGCCTTACGTGTTTCCCGACTCTGCCTCGGCTGCATGACCTTCGGCGAGCCGGACCGCGGCAGACACGCCTGGACGCTTCCGGAAGAGAGCAGTCGCCCGCTCATCCAGCACGCCATTGAAGGCGGCATCAACTTCTTCGATACCGCAAACAGCTACTCCGACGGCAGTAGCGAAGAGATCGTCGGCCGCGCTCTGCGCGACTTTGCCCGCCGCGACGAGGTGGTTGTCGCCACCAAGGTCTATCACCAGGTCGGCGATCTGGCGGAAGGGCTTTCCCGGGAGCAGATCCTGCGCTCTATCGACGACAGCCTGCGCCGTCTCGGTATGGACTATGTCGACCTGTTGCAGATCCACCGCTGGGACTACAGCACCCCGATTGAAGAGACGCTCGAAGCGCTGGACGAGGTGGTGAAAGCCGGCAAAGCGCGCTATATCGGCGCCTCGTCCATGCATGCCCGGCAGTTTGCCCAGGCGCTGGCGCTTCAGCAGCAGAACGGCTGGGCGCGCTTCGTCACCATGCAGGATCACTACAACCTGATTTACCGGGAAGAAGAGAATGAGATGCTGCCCCTGTGCCAGCGTAACGGCGTGGCGGTGATCCCGTGGAGCCCGCTGGCGCGCGGCAGGCTGACCCGCCCATGGGGTGAGACCACCGCCCGGCTGGTCTCGGATGAGTTCGGCAAATCGCTTTACAGCACCAGCGAAGAGAACGACGCGCAGATCGCCGGGAATCTCGCGGACGTGGCGGAAGAGCTCGACGCCAGTCGCGCGCAGGTCGCCCTCGCCTGGCTGTTAAGCAAGCCCGGCGTCGCCGCGCCAATTATCGGTCCGTCGCGTCAGGAACAGCTCGATGACCTGTTGCAGGCGGTGGATTTGACGCTATCTCCGGAACAGATCGACAAACTGGAGGCGCCCTATCAGCCGCATCCGGTGGTGGGATTTAAGTGACGGGCGTGGTTTCCCCGACAGCATGGCGCTGCCGGGGAGAAGCGGTCAAAGCAGACCGATGGGCCAGTGATGGCCAATAACATACAGCACGCCGGCGGAGATCACGCCGGCGACGATATCGTCCACCATGATCCCCATTCCGCCGTGAATATTACGGTCAAACCAGCGAATCGGCCACGGTTTCCACATATCGAAGATACGGAAAATGACGAAGCCGGCGGCCACCCACTGCCAGTCCAGGGTCGGCAGCGCCATCAGGGTGATCCACATCCCGACGAACTCGTCCCAGACGATGCTGCCGTGGTCATGGGTGCCCATATCTTTGGCCGTGCGATGGCACAGATAGACCCCGATACAGATGCTCATCATCACCACCAGCGAGTAGAGCTGCCAGGGGAGAAAAGTCATCAGATACCAGAACGGGATCGCCGCCAGCGACCCCATCGTGCCCGGCACCACCGGGCTTAAGCCGCTGCCAAAACCGGTCGCCAGCAGATGCCATGGATTACGCATACTCAGGCGGCTAAGCGCCTCGTCTCGACTACGCAAAGTGATCGTATCCCTTTAAATCAAGCGTGACCGGCTTACCGTCGCGGATAAACTGCAGACCTTCGCTCTCCGGCGCAATCTGTCCGATACAGGTAAAACGCGCGCCAAGATGGCCAAGGGCCACGTCCAGCGCCCCACGGTTCAGTTCCGGTACGGTAAAGCACAGCTCGTAGTCTTCGCCACCGGCGAGCGCCCAGCGCAGCGCCTGCTCAGAATCAACCTGGCGTAGCATCGCGTCAGAGTACGGCATGGCATCAAGATCGATGCGCGCGCCACAGCCGCTGGCTTTGAGAATATGACCCAGATCGGAGATCAGGCCGTCGGAGAGATCGATCGCCGACGTCGCCAGGTCGCGCAGCGCCTGGCCCTGCAGCACGCGGGGCATCGGACGCAGGTGACGGGCCAGCAAATAGTCGGCGTCAGTCGGCGTATCCACCGTCAGCCGGTTCTGCAACAGCGCCAGGCCGGCGGCGCTGTCCCCCGGGGTACCGGTGACATAGATCCAGTCTCCCGGCTTCGCACCTGAACGTTTCATAGCGCGCCCAGGCGGCACAAAGCCGTGGATACCCAGAGTCATGGCGAGCGGGCCACGGGTGGTGTCGCCGCCAATCAGCTGCATATCGTAGTAGTCAAGCTGGACAAACAGGCTGTCGCTGAAGGCTTCCAGCCAGGCTTCATCCACCTCCGGCAAGGTCAGCGCCAGGGTGAGCCACGCCGGCTCCGCGCCCATCGCTGCGAGGTCGCTCAGGTTCACCGCCAGGGCTTTATAGGCGAGGTCGGCCGGGTCGATATCGGGTAAGAAGTGATTGCCCGCCACCAGAGTGTCGGTGCTGATTGCCAGCGTTTTTTTCTCGGGAATATTCAGGAGAGCGCAGTCGTCGCCGATACCGGTCTCGACATCAAGACGAGCGCTTTTAACGCGATCAAAATAACGGGCAATCAGGGAGAATTCGCCACATGCCATACGTTATGCCTCAGCAAAATAATAAATAAGGCCGGGTTGCGAGACGACCCTCGCAAAACCCGGCCTGCAGTTTACTTCTTGTGGGGACGAATTACCGGAGCCGCTTTGTCCAGCACACCGTTGACGAACTTGTGGCTATCTTCAGCGCCGAAGGTTTTCGCCAGTTCGATAGCTTCATTGATGGCCACTTTATACGGTACGTCATCGCGTTTGGACAGCTCAAACAGCGCGATACGCAGCACCGCTTTTTCCACCTGACCCAGCTCTTCCAGCTGACGGGACAGGTAGGGCTTCATCAGGCCGTCGAGGTACGCGCTGTTAGTCGCCACTCCGGACAGCAGTTCGCGGAAATACAGAACATCAACATCTTTTACGTCCTGTTCCGCCAGGAACTGGTATTCGACATCAGCGATGTCGTTCTGGGACAACTGCCAGGAGTAGAGCGCCTGAACGGCACACTCACGGGCGCGGCGACGAGCAGCAGGTTTCACGGAATTCCCCTTACAAAAATCAGGCCTTGATGGCTTTCAATACGTTAATCATTTCCAGCGCGGTCAGCGCAGCTTCTGCGCCTTTGTTACCGGCTTTGGTGCCAGCGCGCTCAATGGCTTGTTCAATACTTTCAGTGGTCAGAACACCAAAGGCTACCGGGATTTCGCTGTCCTGAGCGACGTGCGCCAGGCCATTGCTGGCACCGCCTGCCACATATTCAAAGTGGGCGGTACCGCCGCGAATCACCGTACCCAGCGCGATCACCGCGTCATATTTACCGGTTTTCGCCAGTGCGCCAGCCGCCAGCGGCAGCTCATACGCGCCTGGAACCCAAACAACGGTGATGTTTTCATCTTTTACCTGACCAATGCGTTTCAGGGCGTCAATCGCACCTTCCAGCAGGCTGTCATTGATAAAGTTGTTGAAACGCGCAATGGTGATGGCGACGCGAGCGTCCGGGGTAGCAACGTTAGCTTCAATAATGTTCATACTCTTCCTTCGGGTTCATGTGCCCCGCAAGGGGGGCGGATTTTATCATATTATTCTGAGCGCTGCTTCCTAATAATCAGGAAAGCCTCACGCAGTGGTTAAATGCAGGCAGACATCCGGGCCAACCTGACGTATCTCATTGAATTTAAAATGGGGCGCCTGGCTCAGTTCTTCAAGCCCCGGCAGCGCGCATAATCCACGCGCCGCATTGCCTAACAGTTTAGGCGCAATATAGACGATAAGCTCGTCGACCAGCCCCGCCTGCAGCAGCGCCCCGGCAAGCGTGGCCCCCGCCTCCACCCAGACGCTGTTGATCTGCTGTTTGCCAAGCAGCATCATCAGCAGCACCAGATCGAGATGGCCGTTATGTTCCGGAACCAGCAGCGTGCGCACGCTGTCCGGCCACTGGCGCTCATCGGCGCCCAGGCGGGCAAACAGCGTTTCCCCCGCCTGCTGCACAATACGATGCTCAGGCGTGACGCGGTTCTGACTGTCGATGACGACGCGCAGCGGCTGGCGCAAATTCTCTTGGGGATACAGCGCCTGGGTATCGGCGCTCAGCTCCTGCCAGCGCACGGTCAGCGCCGGATCGTCCGCCAGCACGGTGGCGCTGCTGGTCAGGATGGCATGGCTCTGTGCGCGCAGACGCTGCACGTCGCGTCGCGCCTGCGGGGAGGTGATCCACTGGCTTTCGCCGCTGGCCATCGCCGTGCGGCCGTCCAGCGAAGCACCCAGCTTGAGCTGCACCCAGGGAAAACCGGTGCGCATCCGCTTCAGGAAGCCCTTGTTCAGCGCTTCCGCCTCGTTCATCATCAGCCCGTGGCTGACTTCAATACCGGCCTGCTGCAGACGGTACAGGCCGCGCCCCGCCACCTGCGGGTTCGGATCCTGCATCGCGGCGACCACGCGGCTGATGCCGGCGGCAATCAGCGCATCGCAGCACGGCGGCGTACGGCCGTGGTGGCTGCAGGGCTCAAGGGTGACATAGGCGGTGGCGCCTCGCGCCTGTTCCCCCGCCATCCGCAGGGCGTGCACTTCGGCGTGCGGCTCGCCGGCGCGATAGTGGAACCCTTCGCCGACGATCTCGCCGTCTTTTACAATGACACAGCCAACGTTAGGGTTAGGATGGGTGGTAAAGCGACCGCGGGCGGCGAGCTTAAGCGCACGCGCCATGTACATTTCGTCCTGCATGGCTTAGTCCTGTAAGCGGGCGATCTCTTCGCCGAATTCTTTGATATCTTCGAAGCTGCGATAGACCGACGCGAAGCGAATATAGGCGACTTTATCCAGTTTTTTCAGCTGTTCCATCACCAGATTGCCGATCATTTTGCTGGCCACTTCGCGCTCGCCGGTTCCGCGCAGATGGGTTTTGATATGGTTGACCGCCATTTCGACGTCATCGGCGCTGACCGGACGTTTCTCCAGCGCTTTCAGCATCCCACTGCGCAGCTTGTCTTCGTTGAAGGGTTCACGCACATCGTTACTCTTCACCACCCGGGGCATCACCAGCTCCGCCACTTCGAAGGTGGTAAAGCGCTCATTACAGACCAGACACTGCCGACGGCGACGCACGGAAGAGCCTTCCCCCACCAGACGAGAGTCAATCACTTTGGTATCCACGGCGAAACAGAAAGGGCAATGCATAGCGCGTCCTGACAGGTAGTTAAACTGAAGGGTAGTTTACCGCGAAGTGACCTGACTACAAAGAAAGAGCTTTTGAGACAAAGGATCTATGGGAGAGACAGGCGGTTTGGCTACCATTAAGCATCCTCTGCAAACGGAATCCTGACCATGACAAGACGTTACCTGAAACTCGCCATCGCGGGCAGCCTGTTTACCCTTACCGCCTGCGCCCAGCAAAGCGAAATCCGCCAGATGCACCAGAGCGTGAGCACCCTGAGCCAGGAGATGACCCAGCTCAATCAGCAAACGATCAAAATTACCCAGCAAAACGCGCTGAACGCGAAATCTACCCGCGGCGTCTATTTGCTGCCGGAGGCGAAAACCCCGGCGCGGCTGGAGAGCCAGATCGGCACCCTGCGCATGTCGGTGGCGAGCATTACGCCGGATGGCGACGGGTCACGCCTGACGTTACGTATTCAGGGCGAATCCAACGATCCGCTGCCGGCCTTTACCGCCACCGTCGCCTCCGGACAGATCACCGGCACTACCCACAGCTACCAGGAAGTGAATGTTCAGGATCAGTTGATCAGCGCCCCGGCCAGCATCCTCGCCCCCAGCGATGTCAACATCCCGCTGCGCCTGAACGTAACGCCGGACAAAGTCGGTTTTATTCGCGTCCACGATATCCAGCCCGCCGCCGCACAGTAAGCCTTTGCGCCGGGCTTTCCCCTGCCCGGCGACATCCTGCCCCGTCATTCTTCTCCACTTACAACTTTTCACAAGAGTTCATTAGAAATCGTTCTGCATCGCGATTTTCAGTAGCATTTTGTCAAGAAATGCATAGAATCGTGAACGCAATCGATTACGCATGTTCTGGTTATGTGAAACAACACGTATTTTTGTGAGCAATGATTCCTATAATAGACCTCCACAGAAAGACGAAATATTTAGAAACGCTTCGGCACTTCTTTTAACGCCTTCAGGCTCAATTTAAACAGTGGCATTACTATGAAAAAAACATTACTGGCAGCGGGTGCGGTTGTGGCGCTCTCCACTTCTTTTACCGCGGGCGCGGCAGAAAACGACAAACCGCAGTATCTGTCTGACTGGTGGCACCAGAGTGTTAACGTGGTAGGGAGCTACCACACCCGTTTCGGACCGCAGATCCGTAACGATACCTATCTGGAATACGAAGCGTTCGCCAAAAAAGACTGGTTTGATTTTTACGGCTATATCGATGCTCCGGTGTTCTTCGGCGGCAATAGCACGGCAAAAGGTATCTGGAACAACGGTTCTCCGCTGTTTATGGAGATCGAACCGCGCTTCTCTATCGACAAGCTGACCAACACCGATCTGAGCTTCGGGCCGTTCAAAGAGTGGTATTTCGCGAACAACTATATCTACGATATGGGCCGCAATGATTCCCAGGAGCAGAGCACCTGGTATATGGGTCTGGGTACCGATATCGACACCGGCCTGCCGATGAGCCTGTCGTTGAACGTCTACGCCAAATACCAGTGGCAGAACTACGGCGCGTCCAATGAGAACGAGTGGGACGGCTACCGCTTCAAAGTGAAATACTTTGTGCCGCTGACCGACCTGTGGGGCGGTTCGCTGAGCTACATCGGCTTCACCAACTTCGACTGGGGTTCTGACCTCGGCGATGACAACTTCTACGATCTGAACGGGAAGCACGCGCGCACCAGCAACTCCATCGCCTCCAGCCACATCCTGGCGCTGAACTACGCGCACTGGCACTACTCGGTAGTGGCCCGTTACTTCCATAACGGCGGCCAGTGGGCTGACGATGCCAAGCTGAACTTCGGCGATGGCGATTTCAGCGTCCGCTCAACCGGCTGGGGTGGTTACTTCGTGGTTGGTTACAACTTCTAATTGCTGAAACGGCAAGACAACGCCCGGGCCATCCGGGCGTTTTTATTTCTCCCACACGTCGCACCGAACCTTGCGCAGAAAATCATTTAACGAGCGGTCGGCGCACTCGCTGAATCGACGCTCGGTCGCCCTGACCGCCAGACAGCGGTCGAGGCGAAAGTTGCGATAATCATTGCGCAGCTCACACCAGGCTACCAGCAGCCAGCGCTCCCCCCAGAAAAACAGCCCCAGCGGCAGCACGTCGCGCTCGGTCACCCGACCGGACTCATCCTGATAGCGCAACGCCAGCACCTGCTGGCCGGAGACCGCCTGATGAATGATGTCAAAGAAGGTTTTGGCATAGCGATGGGCGCCGAGATCGGGGGCAAACAGGCGGGTCTGCTCCGCCTGGCGTCGGCGCGCCTCCGGCAGGATCGCCAGCATCTTCTCCTGTGCGGATTCCAGCGATTGCGACAGCGCCTCGCCGCCCCAGGTTTTCAGCAGCCGGATCGCGGCGATCAGCGCTTCGGATTCTTTGGTGGTCAGCATTAGCGGCGGCAGATCGTAGCCCGCCAGCAGCCGGTAGCCGCTACCCGCCTCCCCCTCCACCGGCACGCCGGAGAGGGAGAGATCGCGAATATCGCGATACACGGTGCGCTCCGACACGCCCAGCCGCTCCGCCAGCAGCGAGGCGGTGGTGAGCCGCCTGCCGCGCAGGATCTGCACAATCTGAAATAAACGGTCGGCGCGTCGGGTCATGTTTCACTTCACAAAAAGTTCAGGTTAAGCCGGTTGATGCAGGCCGACGCGGTTGCCCTCGCTGTCAGTAAACAGCGCGATGGTGCCAATATTATTCGGCAGCGTCAGCGGCCCGAAAACACACGCCCCACCCGCCGAGGCGACGCGGTCGAGTGTGGCGGCAAGATGGTCTGTATGCAGGTAAATAATAGCGCCCTGCGCTGAAGGCGCGATACCCTCAAATTTGGCCAGCGCGCCGCCGGGGGCCGGGTCCTGATGCGGGAACACCGCCAGCTCGGCGCAGTCCATGGTTTCGCGACGCAGCGTCACCTGCATCACCGGCTCATAAAACGCGACGGCGCGATCCATATCGGCGACCGGAATTTCAAACCAGTTAATCACGTTATTCATACTTCCTCCTGCTCGTTATTGAGTTCAAAAGGAGTGTATGGGAGGGCTCCTGACAGCATACTGTCAGCAGGTTTTGTCGCGGGCAAAAAAAATCCCGGCCGCCTGGGCCGGGATTGCTTTATTTCAACTGAACCGTATTACGGCAGAATTGACGGCTGGTCCGCCCCTTCTTTTTCCACCTTCTGCTGCAGCAGATGCTCGCGCTTCATGCCCAGCTTCAACGCCAGCGCGGAGGCGACGTAGATAGAAGAAGCCGTACCGATGGAAACACCGATCAGCATGGTCAGCGAGAAGCCTTCCAGAATCGGGCCGCCGAACAGGAACAGCATCAGGATCACCATCAGGGTGGTCCCGGAGGTGATCAAGGTACGGTGCAGCGTCTGGGTCAACGACACGTTGAAGATCTCGTACGGCGTACCGCGGCGGATCTTACGGAAGTTTTCACGGATACGGTCCGATACCACGATACTGTCGTTCAGCGAGTAGCCGATAACCGACATCAACGAGGCCACAATGGTCAGGTCGATTTCGATATGGAACAGCGACAGCACGCCCATGGTGATCACCACGTCGTGCGCCAGGGCGATAACCACCCCCGCCGCCAGACGCCATTCGAAGCGGAAGCCGACGTAGATCAGGATACAGACCAGCGCGGCAATCAGCGCCAGGGCGCCGGTTTGCGCAAGGTCCGCACCGACGCTCGGGCCGACAAACTCAATGCGCTTCACCGCCGCGTTCTGGCTGGTCGATTCGTTAATCACCGTCACGACCTTACTGCCCAGCTCCTGGCTGCCGTTGGCGTCATGCACCGGCGGCATACGTACCATGATGTCGCGGCTGCTGCCAAAGTTCTGCACCTGCGGCTCTTCAAAGCCCGCTTTTTGCAGGGAATCGCGCATCTGGTCGAGATCGACCGGCTTCTCAAGGGTAATTTCGATCACCGTACCGCCGGTGAAATCGAGACCCCAGTTAAAGCCGCGGACGCCGATGATGGCGATCGACACAATCAGCAGAAAACCTGAAATGCCGAAGGCCCAGTAGTCCCAGCGCATAAAGTCCCAGACTTTACGGCCGTGGTTCAATTGTTCAACAGTATATTCCTGTGCCACAACGCACTCCTCAGATAGACAGCTTTTTAACGCGCTTGCCGCCGTACAGCAGGTTCACGATGGCACGGGTGCCGACGATAGCGGTAAACATTGAGGTCGCGATACCGATACCGGTAGTAATCGCAAACCCTTTAATGGCACCGGTACCGACCGCGTACAGGATGATCACTTTGATAAGCGTCGTCACGTTGGCGTCGAAGATCGAGCTGAACGCGCCGCGATAACCTTCGTCAATCGCCTGCTGAACGGTACGCCCGTTGCTCAACTCTTCTTTGATGCGCTCGTTGATCAGAACGTTAGCATCGACCGCCACCGCAAGGGTTAACACGATACCCGCGATGCCCGGCATGGTCAGCGTCGCCCCCGGGATGAGGGACATAATGCCGACAATCAGCACCAGGTTGGCAATCAGCGCCGAGGTCGCAATCAGACCGAACTTCTTATAGAAGAGGATCATGAACAGGATGGAGACCACCAGGCCGGCCAGACAGGCTTCCAGACCCTGCTTGATGTTCTGCATACCAAGGGTTGGGCCGATAGTCCGCTCTTCGACGATCTGAATCGGCGCAATCAACGCGCCGGCACGCAGCAGCAGCGACAGCTGGCGCGCTTCGTTCGGGTTGCTGATACCGGTAATACGGAAGCTGTTACCCAGACGCGACTGGATGTTGGCGATGTTAATCACCTCTTCCTCTTTCGCCAGGATAGCCCGACCGTTGGCGTCTTTCTTACCGCTGTCTTTATACTCCACGAACAGGGTCGCCATCGGCTTGCCGATATTGTCCTTGGTGAAGTTGGACATGATGTTACCGCCCGCGCTGTCCAGCGAGATGTTGACCTGCGGCTGGTTGTACTCATCCATGCTGGAGGTCGAGTCGGTGATATGGTCACCGGTCAGGATCACCCGCTTGTACAGCACCACCGGCTGGCCTTCACGCGTCTGCTTCACTTCCGAGTCGCCCGGTACGCGGCCAGAGGCGGCGGCGGACTGGTCAACGTTGGTATTGACCAGACGGAACTCGAGGGTCGCGGTCGCGCCAAGGATCTCCTTCGCCCGCGCGGTATCCTGGATACCCGGCAGCTCAACGACGATGCGGTCAGCGCCCTGACGCTGAACCAGCGGTTCGGCGACGCCTAGCTGGTTCACACGGTTACGCAGAATGTTAATGTTCTGCTGAACCGCGTACTCACGGGCTTCTTTCAGGCGCTCATCGGTCATCACCGCTTTCAGGCTGTTGTCACCCTGAGAGGAGATCACCAGATCGCGATGGCGAGGGCTGAGATAAGAGATAGCCTGGTCGCGCGCCGCGCTGTCGCGGAAGACGATGCTCAGACCGTAGTTGTCTTCCTTGCGCACGGTCGCGTAAGGAATGCCTTTGTCGCGCAGCTCGCTGCGCAGGCTATCGATGTTCTGTTCCTGCAGTTTGCCTAACGCGGTGTCCATGTCGACTTCCATCAGGAAGTGCACGCCGCCGCGCAGATCAAGACCCAGCTTCATCGGTTCGGCATAGAGTGCCGCCAGCCAGCGTGGGGTTGCCGGAGCAAGGTTTAGCGCCACGACGTATTTGTCACCCAGCACGGTAAGCAGCGCTTCACGCGCGCGCAGCTGGGTATCAGTGGTGTCGAAGCGCGCAAGAATAGCGCCCTCTTCCAGTGCCACAGACTTCGCGGTAATTTTTTCTTCTTGTAAAGTTTTCTGGACCTGGATCAGCGTTTGCTCACTGGCGGCGACGCCGCGCGCGCCAGTGATTTGAACAGCCGGATCCTCACCATACAGGTTGGGAAGCGCATAGATCAGGCCGACGACAATGACGACGACCAGCATGACATACTTCCACAAAGGATAACGGTTTAACACGGCAGTTCCCTTTGGGAAAAGTTAGATTACAGCGCCTTCATGGTGCCTTTCGGCAGAACGGCAGCAACGAAGTCACGTTTGATAACCACTTCAGTGGTATCGTTCAGCGCGATAGCAATGTAGCCAGTTTCCGCTACTTTGGTCACGCGACCGACCAGACCGCCGTTGGTCAGCACTTCATCACCTTTGGCGATGGAGTTCATCAGGTTCTTATGTTCCTTGGTGCGCTTCTGCTGTGGACGCAGGATCATGAAGTAAAAAATCAGACCGAACACCACCAGCATCAGAATCAGAGACATCGGGCTGCCCTGCGCCGGTGCACCCGTTGCCGCTACCGCATCAGAAATAAAAAAGCTCATTGAAATTCCCTCATTATTAAAATTAATCAACGTTCAAAGGAGGCACGGTGCGCCCCTGACGTTGGTAAAAATCGGTCACGAAGCTCTCTAATTTACCCTCTTCGATAGCCTTGCGTAAACCAGCCATTAAACGCTGATAGTAGCGCAGGTTATGAATGGTATTGAGACGCGCGCCCAATATTTCGTTGCAACGGTCAAGGTGATGCAAGTAAGCGCGTGAATAATTGCGACATGTATAGCAATCACACTCGGCGTCCAGCGGCGCGGTATCGCTTTTGTGCTTCGCGTTGCGGATTTTCACCACGCCGTCGGTGACGAACAGGTGGCCGTTACGCGCGTTGCGCGTCGGCATGACGCAGTCGAACATATCGATACCGCGACGTACCCCTTCCACCAGATCTTCCGGCTTCCCGACGCCCATCAGGTATCGTGGTTTATCGGCCGGGATCTGCGGGCAGACGTGCTCCAGAATACGGTGCATGTCTTCCTTCGGCTCGCCGACCGCCAAACCGCCGACAGCGTAGCCATCAAAGCCAATCTCTACCAGACCTTTCACCGAGATATCACGTAAATCTTCGTAAACGCTGCCCTGAATGATGCCGAACAGCGCATTTTTATTGCCAAGGCTATCGAAACGGTCACGGCTGCGCTTCGCCCAGCGCAGAGACATCTCCATTGAGCGCTTGGCGTAATCCCAGTCCGCCGGATACGGCGTACATTCGTCGAAGATCATCACGATATCAGAGCCGAGATCGTACTGAATCTCCATGGATTTTTCCGGATCGAGGAAAATCGGATCGCCGTTGATCGGGTTGCGGAAATGCACGCCCTGCTCGGTGATCTTACGGATATCGCCAAGGCTGAACACCTGGAAGCCGCCGGAGTCGGTCAGGATCGGTCCTTTCCACTGCATAAAATCGTGCAGATCGCCGTGCAGCTTCATGATCTCCTGACCCGGGCGCAGCCACAGGTGGAAGGTGTTGCCGAGAATAATCTGCGCGCCGGTGGCTTCCACCTCTTCCGGCGTCATCCCTTTGACGGTGCCGTAGGTGCCAACGGGCATAAAGGCCGGTGTTTCCACCACGCCGCGCTCAAACACCAGGCGACCGCGGCGGGCGCGACCGTCGGTGGTATCCAGTTCAAATTTCATGCTTGCTCCTGCGTCAGAAAAACAGTCCGACGTTTTCATACTCGCCACGGAATGATTCCGTGGCTAAAAAAATGCGTCATGGCGTCCAAAAAGCCGGCGGGCCGGCCTCTTCAGGGACGCTCAGAAATAGCCTGCGGATTGTACGTGATAAACATCGCATCCCCGTAGCTAAAAAAGCGATATTTCTGCTCCACCGCTACCTTATAGGCGTTCATGGTGTGCTGATAACCCGCAAACGCCGACACCAGCATAATCAATGTGGATTCAGGGAGATGGAAGTTGGTTACCAGCGCATCGATCACCTGGTACTGATAACCCGGGTAGATGAAAATCTGCGTATCGTCGAAGAACGGCGCAATCAGGGCGTCTTTCGCCGCCTGCGCCGCGCTCTCCAGCGAGCGTACCGAGGTGGTGCCCACCGCGATCACGCGATTGCCGCGCGCCTTCGCCGCCAGCACCGCATCGACTACCTCCTGCGGCACTTCCGCATATTCAGAGTGCATGGTGTGCTCTTCAATGCTGTCGACGCGCACCGGCTGGAAGGTACCCGCGCCCACGTGCAGGGTGACAAACGCCATCTCAACGCCTTTGGCGCGCAGTTTATCCAGCAGCGGTTCGTCGAAGTGCAGACCAGCGGTCGGGGCGGCTACCGCGCCCGGCCTGGTGCCGTAGACGGTTTGATAGAGCTCGCGGTCAGCGTCTTCATCCGGGCGGTCAATGTAGGGCGGCAGCGGCATATGGCCAATCCCGTTAAGGATCTCCAGCACCGGGCGCTCGTCGTTAAATTCCACTTCAAACAGCGCGCCGTGACGCGCCAGCATGGTGGCCTGAATGCTCTCGTCGTCGCCCAGCAGCAGCTCGGCGCCCGGCTTCGGCGCTTTCGAGGCGCGAATATGGGCGAGGATGCGCTTATCATCCAGCATCCGCTCCACCAGCACTTCGATCTTGCCGCCGCTGGCCTTACGACCGAACAAACGCGCCGGGATCACCCGGGTGTTGTTAAACACCAGCAGATCGCCAGGATTGAGCTTATCGAGGATGTCGGTGAAGGTGCCATGCGTCAGCGCGCCCGTCGGCCCGTCCAGGGAAAGTAAGCGGCAGCTGCTGCGCTCAGGCATCGGATAGTGGGCGATCAGAGATTCGGGTAGTTCAAAAGCAAAATCGGTAACGCGCATGACGGTAACTCAGACTGAATAAAGAGGCGGGTAGTCTAGTGCCGGGGCGTTCTGCCTGCAACCTTTACCCCTCCGGACGAATGACATAATCTATATTCCAAATCATTCCGAATGCCGCCATGCGGCAGCCGAATGCATCACCGGTGGCAGAGGGCCGCGCGCGGCCAGACAGCACGCCATTCGGGCACCGGGGCTGCCGTTCAGGGCGACGCGCAGCGCTACACCGCTCACTCTGCTCGCCATAAAGTATTTAAAGGATGTCGTCGCTATGAATTTTCTCGCCCACCTGCACCTGGCCCATCTCGCCGACAGTTCGCTGCCCGGCAATCTGATGGCCGACTTTGTGCGCGGCAACCCGCAGGGCGACTATCCGGCGGCGATCGTCGATGGCATCTATATGCATCGGCGAATTGACGTGCTGACTGACAACCTGGCGGAAGTCAAAGAGGCGCGGGAGTGGTTTCGCCCGCAGACCCGCCGCGTCGCCCCCATCACCCTCGACGTCATGTGGGATCATTTCCTGTCGCAGCACTGGGCGCAACTCTCCCCTGACCTGCCGCTGGACGAGTTCGTGCGCTACGCCGAGCGGCAGATCGTGCCGATCCTGCCCGACTCGCCGCCCCGCTTCGTCAATCTCAATCAATACCTGTGGTCGGAGCGCTGGCTGGAGCGCTATCAGGAGATGGATTTTATTCAGCGCGTGCTCAATGGCATGGCCAGCCGCCGCCCGCGTCTCGAGGCGCTGCGCGACTCCTGGCAGGATCTGGATACTCACTACGACCGGCTGGAGGGGCAGTTCTGGCGCTTTTATCCGCAGATGATGCGTCAGGCGAAAAACAAACAGCTGTAATCGCTGCGACATTGATAGGTAAAAGCTGGCTGAACGATTGTCAGCGCCTCTTTGTGTTATTGGCGGACAGGCTCTATACTTGCCCGCGTTGCGTTCCAAATAACCTTAGTAATTACAGGAGAATCAAATGGTTCTGGTCACTCGTCAAGCGCCGGATTTTACTGCAGCCGCTGTGCTGGGTAATGGTGAGATCGTTGAGAAATTCAATTTCAAACAGCACACCAACGGTAAACCTACCGTTCTGTTCTTCTGGCCGATGGACTTCACCTTCGTTTGCCCGTCTGAGCTGATCGCGTTCGACAAACGTTACGAAGAATTCCAGAAACGCGGCGTGGAAGTGGTTGGCGTTTCCTTCGACTCCGAGTTCGTGCACAACGCATGGCGTAATACCCCGGTAGACCAGGGCGGTATCGGCCCGGTTAAATACGCGATGGTTGCCGACATCAAACGTGAAATCCAGAAAGCTTACGGTATCGAGCATCCGGACGAAGGCGTAGCGCTGCGCGGCTCCTTCCTGATCGACGCCAACGGCGTGGTTCGCCACCAGGTGGTTAACGACCTGCCGCTGGGCCGTAACATCGACGAAATGCTGCGCATGGTTGACGCGCTGCAGTTCCACGAAGAGCACGGCGAAGTCTGCCCGGCGCAGTGGGAAAAAGGAAAAGAAGGTATGGCTGCCTCTCCGGAAGGCGTGGCAAAATACCTGACCGAAAACGTCTCCAGCCTGTAATCGGCACACGTTTTTATAAAAGGCTCGCTCAAGCGGGCCTTTTTTGTTAGCGGCGTCAAAATTTAAGAAAATGACCCGCTGATATTTGTGACCAGCAATACACTTCTGCTGAAAAATTTCGCTCTGCCTCTCATTTTTTCTCTGTCAAATTTCAGCGTTAAATCTCAACCACTTCATAACAGTCTGAAAAACAAATAAATTAATTATATGATTTTCAGCCAGCACTTTGCCGTCGATGTGATCGCCATCAATATTTAAAACCGCGGATGTGATCTCATCCATCATTTTTATCAATGTATTTGGTCATGATTTTACTCAGGAACAGGAATACGTTCAGGAGAAGAGAATGGATATTATTTTTGACCCGACGTTAATCGCCCTGAAGCAGAATATTTCCCATGCGGAGGAGGCCATCGAACTGGCGGGTTCATTACTCGCCAGGCGCCAGATTTGCAGCGCCGAATATGTCAACGAGATGCTGACAGTATACGAGGATTTTGGCGCCGCCATCGTGATAGATGACGGGATTGCCATGCCGCACGCCCGCCCGGAAAAAGGGGCATTGCAGACCGGATTTTCGCTTGTCACCACCGCCACACCAGTGACCTTCGGCCACGATGAGTTCGATCCGGTTACCGTCGTCATCGCGATCGCCGGCGCCGATGCTGACAGTCATATCAAAATGATCCAACTGATTGCCTCGCTGATCGAGTCAGATATCGTGACTTTTCTTCAGCAGGAAAATGACGTGAATTCAGTCTTACATTTCATCCAAAAACAAATGGAGTAGTCATTATGTTAGTTATCAGAACGGTTTGTGGTAACGGTATTGGCAGTTCATTGATGGCTGCGAATAATGTGAAGAAGATCTGTGAAGAATTAGGTATCAAAGCGGACGTCGCTTCGGTCGATTTTGCTAACGCCGTCGGGGAAAAAGCCGACCTTTACGTCACGATCAAAGAACTGGCAAATCAATTTCCGGCCCACTGTCATGTCGCCATTATTCGCAGCTACGTCCATAAAGCAAAAATCGCCGAGGATATTACCGACGCGCTGATGAAAATTGCTGCGACTCACTCTTAATCAGCATAGAGGGAACGACCATGCAGGCTATTCTTAGTTTCTTAACGGAAATATTCAGTCAACCCGCTTTTTTGATGGGGCTTATCGCCTTCGTTGGCTTAGTGGCGCTGCGCTCCCCCGGCAACAAACTCCTTACCGGCACATTAAAGCCGATTTTAGGCTATTTGATGCTGAGCGCTGGCGCAGGCGTTATCGTTGCCAATCTCAACCCGCTGGGCGGTATTATCGAAGCTGGATTTAATATCCGCGGCGTTATTCCTAACAATGAAGCCATTGTCTCCGTCGCCCAGAAAATGCTGGGCGTGGAAACCATGAGTATTTTGCTGTTGGGCTTTATTTTCAACCTGATCATAGCCCGCTGCACCAAATATAAATATATCTTTCTCACCGGCCATCATTCGTTCTTTCTCGCCTGCCTGTTCTCCGCCGTCCTGCAGGCGGCGGAGTTCCAGGGCTGGATGTTGATCCTGATCGGCGGATTCCTGTTGGGCTCATGGTCGGCCATTTCCCCGGCCATTGGCCAGCGTTACACCAGGCAGGTAACCGAAGACGGCGGGATCGCCATGGGCCATTTCGGCTCCCTGGGCTACTACCTCTCGGCGTGGATCGCCAGCCGGACCGGCAATCCGGCAAACTCCTTCGCCGATACCGAAATCTCAGAGAAATGGGGATTTCTGCGCGATACCACCGTCACCACCGGTATCGTGATGTTTGTTATCTACTTCATCTGCAGCGCTGTCGCCGGGTCGGCGTACCTGAGCACCATCACCGACCAGAATATGCTGATCTTCTCCGTGCTGACCGGTCTGCAGTTCGCCGTTGGCGTAGCCATTGTCTACAACGGCGTGCGGTTGATCCTCGGCGATCTGGTGCCGGCATTCCAGGGCATCAGCCAGAAACTGATCCCGGACTCCATCCCGGCCGTTGACTGCGCGGTGTTCTTCACCTTTAGCCCCACCGCGGTGGTGGTGGGATTCATCAGCTCCTTTGTGGGCGGTCTGGTCGGGATGCTCATGCTCGGCGGACTGGGCATGGCGCTGATTATTCCCGGCATGGTGCCGCACTTCTTCTGCGGCGGCACCTCCGGGGTCTTTGCCGACAAGCTGGGCGGTAAGCGCGGGTGTATCATCGCCGCGTTTATCGGCGGGATCTTCCTCGCCTTCCTGCCGGCGATGCTGCTGCCGGCGCTCGGCAACCTCGGGTTTGAAAACAGCACCTTCGCCGATTTCGACTTCGCAGTATGGGGCATCATTATTGGTAACGCGTTCACCCAGTTTGGCCAGGTCACTATCTACCTGATTTGTCTGGCGCTGCTCGTCGCGCTGCTGGTGCCTTTCTGCTTCCGTCAGGTACGGGTAGTGGGCAACACGCTCAGCTATGAGGAGCTTACTGCCAAGCAGAAAAATGAATAAGCGAGATCATTTTTCCCTGCGGGAAGGTCACGCTTCCCGCCGCTGACAAATAATCAGGAGTGGTTATGGCTATTTTGTCCATTGGATTTGCCTGTTTCGATGGCTTTGTTGAATAAATCAGATTTCGGGTAAGTCTCCCCCGTAGCGGGTTGTGTTTTCAGGCAATACGCACGCTTTCAGGCATACCTGCTTTCGTCATTTTGTTCAGCGCTCGTACCAGGGCCATA